>NZ_VWVQ01000011.1:0-943 GCF_015712745.1 Bacillus sp. SRB3LM | reverse complement strand
AACGTTTCATCATACTGTTTTTTCATCTGAAACACCTCTTATATAGAATAATTTATCTCTATACTGTGTTCCAGTTTTACTGTACCACCTCAAACCGCTGTATCAAGAACAGACACCAAAGCCGGATTGCTACTACCAAAATTCGCTACATAAACCAATTGATTTGACGGATCCACTCTAACAGCTTGTGGCCTCATACTTATTCCAATAGTAATTGTACCAATGACCAATCCACCGCTTGCACCTGTTGTGTCAATTACAGATACCGTTCCCCCATTACCTGTCGTACCCCCGTTTGCAACATAAAGCCGATTTGTCAATGGATTAAAGTCCATTTTTACAGGCTGGTTCCCGACAGCAATTGTTTGTAAAAACGTGCTAGGATTTGTTGATACATCATACGCATAAACCCAATTATTATTTAGACTCCCAATATACAACAAATTATTGTTTGCTAAAGATAAACCACGTATATTAGGATTAGGAACACCACTAGGAGGAACAATTGTTTCAATAATTTTGTTTGTGTTCGCATCAATTACAGAAACACTACCTGACGTACCACTATTTCCAATATAAATTAAATTATTAGCAATATCTATATCTCCCGACCAGGGTACTGCATCTATTCCCAAATCAATTGTAGCTACGATATAATTCGTCCTACCATCAATAGCAACCACACTATTTCCACTGCCACTTGCAACATAAATCATTGGTACAGGATTTGCTCCAGTAGGTCCTGTACCTCCAGTAGGTCCCGTATCTCCGGTAGGTCCTGTACCTCCGGTAGGTCCTGTACCTCCGGTAGGTCCTGTACCTCCAGTAGGTCCTGTGTCACCGGTAGGTCCTGTATCTCCAGTAGGCCCTGTATCTCCAGTAGGTCCTGTTGCCCCAATTTGTTGCCATGGATTCCATGTGCCATTTGTCTGGCTTCGTACAT
>NZ_VWVQ01000082.1:0-4436 GCF_015712745.1 Bacillus sp. SRB3LM | reverse complement strand
GTAACAAAACATGAATACACATGGATATAACGGCTTAAACGATAATCGTCTTTTGTAAACGGACGTATATTTCTTTGAACTTTGCAACAGAACCGGAGTTTGTACGCTTGTTTTGGCAGGAATAGTTGCGATTCTAAAGAAACAAATGATAATCGCAAATATAAACCTATTATTGGGCATGTATTATTTTTGTTCGGGAAGAGCTGTAAAATTGAGCGAATTCGCGCAATCTTTTTTTCTTTTTACTATATCGTCACCATCCGTGATGAGTAGCTTACAAAATATATCAAATACACCGGTACCTATCAAGGGAATTGCCTAAATAGGTATCTGTTTATATAGTATACTTTTCTTTTCTGTTATGACCTTTATAAGCGGACATATTTTTTATTGTATCTGATTTTTGATAAAAAAATGATTGTTATTATCAATATTTTACTTCCTTAATTTTCCATTCTGGGTGTAAATTGTACACCTACCTTTCCACAATAAAGGTCCATTTATACTTCAAATGCGTTTCACTTCGAAATGATATAGTGATTTCATTCCGATAAAAATGTATTGTATATTTGCTAGTTAGTACAGTTACAACAGGTGGAGGGAATATATTGCACTATCTAAACAAGTTTTTAAAAAGGTGCTTCATTTCGTTCTGGATTTTTCTTTTTTTTGGTCTTGGCGTTTTATTCGCTACAAATTATGGGAAGGAATTGCGTGTTACCGTGGCGGAAAGTATTCTTACTTCTCAACATCTTGCGAAATACACATTTTTATCAAAGAAAGAGTTAAAACAATTAACAAATCAAATTTATAATCCTGTATGGAACAATAATGATTTAAGTTCGAACGAGAATGTAACAACAATGCAAATAAAGGAGAGAAAACTTGCACCATTAAAGATTGATGTAGAAAAAATTATGAGTAACGGCCATTCTAGATTTCCTTTTCAAGGGTACCTAGTGACCGTTAGTAACCCTTTTAATGTTAAACTTGTTTCCCAGCAAGGCTCACAAGGGGAAGGAAAAGGAGAGAAAATTGGTGTTATGGCAAAGCGCAATCATGCCCTGGTTGCTGTTAATGCAAGCGGATTTAATGATGAAACAGGTAGAGGTGGAAGGGAACCAACAGCTTATATAAACAAGTAATCTCTATAATTCGATTTTAAAATAAAACAGTAGCATGAAATCCTTAGAATTCATGCTACTGTTAAAGTAATACTATTTAGCTTTTACAGCTTCTTTTAATGCTTTCCCTGCTTTAAAGGCAGGTGTTTTTCCCGCAGGGATCGTAAGAGATTCACCAGTATGTGGATTGCGCCCTTTACGGGGAGCACGCTCTCTTACTTCGAAGGTGCCGAAGCCAAGTAGCTGTACATGTTCCCCATTTTGTAATGCATGTTGAATGGATTCTAATACTACATCAACTGCAAGACTTGCTTGGGATTTTGTTAGTTCGGACTTTATTGCAACTTGTTTGATTAATTCTGATTTTTTCACAAGGCACCTCTTATTGTAATGTATACTTGTTTTATTATAAAGATGTAGATGAAATGATGCAAGATAGTTTGTGAGATGCAAATTCTATAACAGAAAAGTGTATTATTCAGAAGAAATACTCTGTATAAAAGGAATGGAGGAGGAAAAAAGATGAAAGAGACCTTTACGCGGAATAAAATGAATTAGAACGTATTGCAGAAGTATTAAGGACATTAGCACAACCTATCCGTCTGCAAATTGTACATCAATTACTAAAGAAAAATGTCTTAAATGTTACTGAATTCCAACAATATTTTGACCTGCCACAATCCACTGTTTTGTAGCATCTTGGTAAGTTGAAATCACATAAAGTCGTAGTATATGAGTGAAAAGGATTAGAAACATTTTATCGTCTAGATGATGAAAAAGTAAAACAAACGCTGAAGACTTTTATAGGATAAACAGATAGATTTATTTATTTTCCTAGTCATGTGCGGATAAAAATAATGACTGAGGAGGAGTATTCTTCTATGAGCGGAAATTCACATTCCAATTATATAACAATAAAAGAACTTATCTTTATCCATACCTATGTAACAGGGGAAGAAATCCCTTCTTCACAAGTATTACAAATACTCAAACAGTTTGCTCCTGAAGAAATACCAGGTACAATCAGACAAGCGCGTCGGTATCGGATATGGAAAAATGAAGAAGAATTGTTTGGATACTATAGAAAGAAACATTCGAAATTATTTGATAAACAAAAATTATATACGTATGAAGAGGTGAATCACCAAATGAACCATTGTTTGTCTCATTTGGTGATTCACCTCTCATCCAGATAGATCACTATGTATTATGTTCTGAAAAGCAGATTTATGAAAAATTAAAAAAACGACTACTCAGATTTGTTTTTAAGGAAAGAAGACAACCAAGAGAATACATTTTTTCTATATAAAAAACGTTAAACGCTAAAAATAAGGTAAAAAGCATGTAACGTAATGGAGAAAAAAACAAGCTTAAGTGGCAATGCAAATAATTTCACGTACCGAATTGAAAAATAACTAATTATCACTCCAAAAAATTCACCAAGGGTTGCGTGCTCTCTTCCGTATCCGCTACTATAGAGATAGAATACACACAAAGAAAGGTGACTCACTCTATGAATAAACCTTTAGTCAATTTACGAGTCGATTTTGCTTTTAAGCAATTATTTGACTCCAGATGAATACTTTCTGAAGGTGAAATAGATTTAATTTTCGGTATTTTTAGGTATAATAAAGAAGAATCACTTTCATTATTTCCTTCTCAAAGGACGGACTATGCCAATAGAACCGTTCTTTTTTATTATTTTCCCCCATCTATTCTAATTCTTTTGTATCATAATGAAAGAGTCCTTTACAACAAGTAGCTCTTACCTTATATTCTTCATGATTGATATCAACTAGCCTGTTTAATCGGTATTATAGGTGGAGATATTGTCTGTGAATAAAGGTGATGCATCTTAAAATTGCTGTTGGAGGTTAATCTTGAGTTAAAAGAACAGATGGAAAGAATACAGACAAAGATTGAAAAAATAGAACAAAAAAATAAAAAAGCAAATTACTAGCCAAAAGCAGCAAAAATCAATTTATGATACGAAAGATAAATAGGATTGGAAATAGTCCGCTAAATGGAAATAAAGAAAAATAGATTTTTTAATGAACAAATAACTTCGGATATGCTTCCATACGTATGAAGAAATAATGAAATCATTAGTAACATCTTTGGATGAAACTTTAAGTTTTCATCCAACATGTAATAAACATCCTACTATTTTAACTGATAAAATATTGGAGGATAATGAATTAGAAAGTATGTTAAGTACAGGACTACATCTATTATTATTATTATTATTAAGATAATAAAATTTATAATCCCTTTTATAAGAGGTGGCTATCTGTTATTGTCCTAAAATAGAGTGTATATCCATATTGGTGAATTTTTCAATATCCTCTACATCCATTCCATTTTTATGCATGTCTCGGATTAACTGTTCTCTTTCCGCTAATTTGCCTTCTTCTCTGCATACTTATTTATCGATAAGAGCTGTTTGTCTTGCCTCATGAGACCTATAAAATGCAGGGTCTTGACTCATTTTTATTCATTTTTGCACTGCATTTTTTAAAATTGAGTTTCGGTTTATCTTGATTTCCTCCAAAATGAGGAGAGAAAAGCGTACTGATAAATAGTAAGAAACAGGTATTTTTCTTTTTAGTCAAGGGGATTCCTTTGATGTATAGAAGCTTATAGATAGGAGGGATTCCATCTTCTTTTTTAAACAAACGTTTGTTTTTTGGCGAATATTGACGATATATAACGAAGAAAGTGTGTGAAATCTCTTTCACCTATTTGTTGTATCCTATTCAACTTTTTCTCAATAGATGTGACATAAAGACTAAGGTATACTAGAGGTACTCCTGGTCGTTTAAAAGAATCACAGAATGTTCCGCACAAGTTGTACGAAAAAAGAAAAGGCCTCCTCATTCTTCATGTAGGACTGAGAGAAGCCTTTTCTTTTTGGTCTTACTAGATTGCTACAGAGACGGCCACCGTTTCCGATAACGGCGTCCATTCGGAAAAAGAAATTTAAGTATCATGAGTAATATATAGTATAATGTATGACTTCATTTATTGAGTAAAAATCACATAATAAAAGCCGACCATTTCTCTCCCTTCATACTCTTAATCGTATCTTTATCTTTTGGTATAAGAAAAGAAACTAATCCACCCCAAACATCTCCGCAAAGGTGACACCGACATTGTTTTTTCGTTTCATATGCTTCTCTAAATAAATCTTGGTCGTTTGAATGTTTTCATGTCCCAAGGTCTGCATTAAATGGTATAAATCAGCGTTTCCTTGTTCCACAGCCATAATCGCAAACGCATGACGGAATGTATGCGCTGTTACAGGGTTTTCGC
>NZ_VWVQ01000081.1:0-3357 GCF_015712745.1 Bacillus sp. SRB3LM | reverse complement strand
TCTAAGGACAAATTCGTTAGCTATCAAAAGTCATGATTAACCGAGAAGCCCCCACTTCAAACATTCCGTTAGGACGTTAAGTGGGGGGTAGTTCACAAAGATATTAGCTAACCGTTGTCTAATACTTTTTCTGTAAGTAATCATGTTGTATCTGAAATTCAGAATAAACTTGTTGTATAATTGTACACTAAAAACATCATATCGGTAATAAAGAAGGTCCGCAAGGAAGGCAAAGGTTCAGTACTCAGGCTCAGGATTTTTTGGTTAAATAAACTATATTACTGTTCTTTTTTGGATTTTAACACCATATATATGTGGTAAAAGAAATAAAACAAAATAATTGTCCTATTTTTTGGGAATATGGCATACATATACATTGCAACATGTGTTGATACACTGCCATACATATTGACACATGTTGCATATACCTATTCCGTCAAATTTTCGTGTATTATAGTAAATAATGTAGATTTTAGAAGAATATTTAACATGGAATACGAATTTTTGAAAACTATCCATTAAATTATTAATAATTAGCTAAAGAAAGTTTTATATTTGTAAATGCTGGGGATTTTAGTGTGAAAAATGATAAGTTGCAAAGAAATCCGTTTCCTATCGGAATCTTTTTTTATGCTGTTAATCGCAACAGTTGATAAATGCAGAAATTCTGTTTTTGCACGAACTGTTTTTTTAGATAAATTTGGTCTACTTTAATTCCGTACATTGCTTGTACAGGATTAAAATCGACACAACCGTTTGATATAAGTACAATCCTAACATAGAACATATACTTTTCTTAACCAACTGATGATTTTGTTCTACTACGTTGTTTTACAATTCTTTTGTTCTGAATTTGATGCTTACCGGCATCTTCTTTCTTCAATTTCTTGATAACAATTGGACATGATAGATTTTTGTCAACTCTAATTACACGAGTTTCATGTGAAATCAACAGTACGACATAAATACATCTATTGTCCTTTACTGTTATATTCGTTTCATTCTCGTCTCCTAAATCCTTTGTTTACTTAAGGTAGCATTGAATTCATTTAGCTGTTAATTTCTTTAAAATTTGAACCTGAACATCATTCGTTGATTTTGAAGATAAATCATTCTAAATTCAAACCAAAACTCTTCTCATCTCTCGTCTAAGGTACATGTACACTTTTATTTTGTCGTTATAAATTTAACAGATTAAATTTCATATACATGAACTCCACTTCCACTAGTTGTCTGATGAATTGATACACCAGATTTATATTTCTTTTAGATATATCTCGATTACTTAAAGAAAAATAACGGCTACTAAGATAATAATTTTTGAATTATTTTCCTTTAAACTATTTTATATAGGATTTGCCATCCCCTGTTTTTTTAATATCCTTGCTCATATTTTGATTTTTAGAAACATAACTTTTTCCAGCATTCCTTCTACCTATTAATAAAATATACGAAATTAATAATGTAAAACAATCATATACTTATTGGTTATTAAAGCAAAAAAATATATGGTTGGAAATTTTTCTTACCCTAAAAAAATATAATAATAAATGTATTTTATTTATTAAGTTAATATATAGATTTATTTATATTAATAACGAATGGTTAAATTATCACTAAAAAATAATACCTTAAAGATTTAAAATTATATTTTTTATAATCTTTTAGAAGGAAATTTTAAAGTAGTATCTAACTCTTTATTATGGTTTTAAAAACCATTTTCAAAGTGGAACTAAAAAAGAATTGACATGATTTATGTGCTGTTATTCAGATAATACCACTCAGGATACTGTGTGTTTATTGGATGTTTTTAAGCGGTAGTAAAGTAAAGTAAATACTACTTGTTATTAAAGCAACATTTGGATCTTATTGTTTGATAAACAGCTTAATTATTTTAATAGGAATTTTATAATAATTCTTGTCTTTTTATTTTTTGAAAAGGTGATTTCAAGTACTTACAGATGAGGAGCTTGTGCGATATATGAAAATAAAACGATTTTTCCGTGTACAGTTAGAATTGTTATTTCAAGAATATGAACAGATTAAACCAAACATGTATTTTGAAGCTCAAAAATTAGAAGATGATTTTGTTATTACAGATATTAGTGAT
Organism: Bacillus sp. SRB3LM; assembly: GCF_015712745.1. NCBI lineage: Bacteria > Bacillati > Bacillota > Bacilli > Caryophanales > Bacillaceae > Bacillus > Bacillus sp. SRB3LM. The sequence goes on along the minus strand of NZ_VWVQ01000081.1, from coordinate 1,247 downwards.
GAATTGCTTAATAGTATTCATTTAAAGTATAAACATTTAAGAGGAGAATCTATGAATACAGTTTTTTGTATAAAAAATGATAATGCGATACAAAAATACCAACAGATTTATCAGTTAGCCTGGACAGGAGAAAGAGTATTGTTTTACTTTATTACACAAAACAACTCTAATCTAGCTTTCCTCACTTATATTGAACCAGAATATCATGTTAATCAAATTAAAAAAATAAAAGGACGTTGTGTACCCTTCGAAAAAAATACAGTTCAACATATCTTACAGCATGCTTATCAATTTGTTATTTTATAAAGAGCATCTAACTTGGGATCTATTTAATTTAAAGAATTCTTAATTGTATAAAAATAAAACATAACTTATCGACTATTGGCTACAATTTTACGATATTTTTCATAAAAGTATCAGTATCTAGATAATCTCGTTTTTTCCAAATTTGAAGACCAAATTTGTACCTTCCTTATCAATTCCACAAAGCAGGTAACGTAATGTGTCTTTGACTTTGATATATATTCTGATTGAGTTTTCAAGATATATACATACACATGTCTATTTCTTTTCTTCAAAGTTTGAGAATTAAATTATCATATTCATGAATTTAACGCATAATCATTGTTTGGGCTAAGTAGAAGGCATGCTCTTCTATCATTTCCACCAAATCACGAAAATTAAGACTGGACCCCAGGTCTCAACGTATCGTTAATAAAATAATATCCAAATCCATTTCAAGCGCGACGCTTAAGTATTTTTAATGTATTCTTATTCCAGATGTCGTCGCTCTAATATTTAACGAGTATGTATTCAGGATATGGTGGTTTACACAAATAGCGGGTATAAATATTCGATTTAGAATAGGACTTATATAATGGTTCATTTTAAGATTTTTAAGTAGGCCTACGAAAAAGTAATGATATTTGTTTTATATAAGTTATATAATATTGTTCCTAAAAAAGCTAATAAATTTTACATAAGAGTGAGAAAATAATTTCCTACTCTTATGTAAATACCAACGCAGCCCGTTTTTCAAAACGTTATGGGCGCACTCCTATTCCATATGGACTTGATCCGACTTCTACAGTTCCTATTACCGTGTTCGTATTTCCATCTATCACCGATACATTATTTGAGTTATTATTTGTCACATAAATTTGATTTGTGAATGAATCCACCCCTACTCCATATGGAAATAATCCAACTCCTACAGTTGTTATTATTGTATTTATATTTCCATCTAT
>NZ_VWVQ01000080.1:0-2005 GCF_015712745.1 Bacillus sp. SRB3LM | reverse complement strand
AACGTTTCATCATACTGTTTTTTCATCTGAAACACCTCTTATATAGAATAATTTATCTCTATACTGTGTTCCAGTTTTACTGTACCACCTCATAATGATTAACCGAGAATCCCCACTTCAAATCGTCCGTTAGGACGTTAAGTGGCGGGTAATTCGCAAAAGGCACATCATAGAGCTAATTATTTTCAAATTCAAATCAATAATAACTAAATGTATATAAGGAGCCGAATATATATGGAAGACGTTCTACAATTGTTTAGAGATGCACTATCAATAACGGAACAATTGTATAAACAAGATGAGCAATTGTGGCATAAATGGATGTCCTATTATGTTGAGATTAAAGCAGATAAAAGTAAAATTGTGACTTCAGAATATCTTTCTCCGTCATTTTCAATGCTTGTACAATGGCTAGAGCAACAACAAAGAAAAGGTGTTTCGCCTCTAGATATATATAGGAATATAGATGAGTATAGATTAATCATCGATGAGACAATAGGTGTCTTTATTGAACAAGAGTTTCGTAAAAATCAGGCAGTTAGTAATAACGTGCATACAGTAATAAGAGGATCAGATGTAAACACATTGAATCAAAACTATTTAGAAGTAAATAACTCTGCATTATATTATAAATTAAGAGATGGAATAGCCAAAAATCAATTTGAAGAAGATGAAAACACACACTTAAAATCATATCCTATTGAAACAAAAGATAGTAGTGGGGTAGCACAGCTCTCCTCTCATAAAGATGAAGATCTAAAGTTAACCAATATTGAAGAGGCAGCAAGATGGAATACACTCATAGACGGTGTAATGAGTAATATGGATGATCTAACTGCAGATTGTTTAGATACCATCACGATTCAATGGTTAAATGAAGCAAAATCGCCTGATGAATTTATTGATTTTTCATATGAACAAGTTTTAGAAATGTGCAATATTTCAAAGGCTAAGGCAAATGGAGTAGAATACTATAGGGTAGAAGATAAAATTAAAGTAGCGAAGCGGATTGCGGCTTTAGCGAGTATTTTTATATATTTAAATGATGAAAATGAAGTAGTCGTATTAAATGACCGTGCTGAAACGGGTAAGCATTATGAAGTAAAACGAGAGGTAATTAAGAGACTATTCGTATTAGATTCTGTAGTTTTATGGAGGGATAAAACCACAAACGAATACATGGGAATAGAATCGTGTCGAATCAAACCGGGAAGTTTCTTATCCGGATATTTATATGGATCTAATAGTACTACCGCATTATTATCGAAAAAGGCACTTGAATATAACAGCTATAGACATAAATATCATAAAAGGTTAATTCGATATTTGACATGGCAATGGAGAATACGTCAAATGTTTTCTAGTTTACAAAGACCTTATTCTATAGGTGGAGATAAAGGTTTGTTAGCAGTTATGGGAATAAACCAGAAGCAAAAACCGAATCGTATTCGTGAACAATTAGAAAATGTTCTTATGGATCTAGAAAAAGAAGAGGTAATTTCTCATTGGGAATATAATAATAGTTTAGAAGAAGAAAAACTGACAAAGAAAAATTGGTTTAAAAACTATTATTCACAGTTAGGAATAGTAATATTGCCACCCAAAGAACTAATTCGTTCTTTGGAAAACTTAGCAAAAAAGAAAATTATTGATACAATCCCTGGGGAAAGTCAGCCGATAAAAATTGTAGACAAACCACTAGATACGAGTGAAAATGAACAAGTAATTAGAGAGAAAATAGAGTTTGTACATATGAAAAAGAATATAACTATGCGAGAACTTTCAATAGATATAGGTATCTCGCAACCTACTCTTTCTAGGTTTTATAATAAAAAAACAAAACGCCTCTCTAGTACGGCGAGAAGCAAATTAAATCAATGGTATAAACGGCAGTTAATTATTGATAAGATGTGAGGTGGTACAGTAAAACTGGAACACAGTATAGAGATAAATTATTCTATATAAGAGGTGTTTCAGATGAAAAAACAGTATGATGAAACGTTTA
>NZ_VWVQ01000079.1:0-1798 GCF_015712745.1 Bacillus sp. SRB3LM | reverse complement strand
GCACTCATCATTAAATGGAATGACTCCGTATCAGTATTCAAAATCAATTGCATAATCTATTTCATGTTCCAGTTTTTCTTGACCAGGTCAAAATGCATTTTGGTTCTTTATACCGTATGAAGAATTAAAAATGATTGTCACCTTATATAAAGCAAAAATTTGTATGATTCTATTGTTTATATTCTTTTTTCCATATAACCTTATTTGTTTTTTTATACCCCCAACAAAAATTTTCCTAATTTCTTTCTCATTAGTAAGTTTTTCTTTTGCTTTTTCATATTACTATGTACTATTACATAAACTAAATTTAACACGCTTTTCTCGTATGGTAAGCATCCTATGTAGGTGGCGTACTTATTTATGAAGTACGCTGCTTTTTATGAACCTCCTATACTGGTCTGTCATTGCATAAACAACCATTATAGAGGGGCGTATACGTTACAAACTAGGGAAATGTTTCGTTTTCGCTCAATTATTGATACAAAATCTGCCTTAAAATCTAATCAGTATTACACGATAGCTGAGATAAATTGGAGGCTCAATTTTGCTGATTTATCTATGGGATAGCTTTCTACTACGACTAGATAAAAGGAAAAATTTTTAAAAATGTCTTAAAATTCTTTGTTATTCATATATCTATTACTCGCTTTTCCTGTACAATTTTCATTTCATTTTAGCTGGGTATTTCTAATCTCTCTTATCTTTTTTTACTAGGTATTGCTTTTGTTTCTTTTCCGTCCTCTATGTCACTATTTACATAATTTTATTGTTCGAACAAATCTAAATTTGTTTATTTTTATCTCTCTGTTCTTTTACTGTTTTCAATTCCAACTTGCTTTCGAATAGCGATTTTAAAATTGCATTACCTTTATTTATAATACTCCCTTTTTTTCGAAGGATAAAAATGTTTTCAACACGAAAAGATTGAATTTTTCTTCTCTTCAGTTATAATAAAAACGAATAGCTGACATTATTCCTTTGTAAAAAGAACGGACTATCTGAATAGAACCGTTCTTTTTAATTTTCATAACTATTATTTTTGGACTCCCTTTTATAAGCAGGACATTTTAAATATTTTGCAATTTTCACATAAATTATTCCTTTATTTTGTAATTAAACCTTTTTCTAACATAAATGATTCCGTTTTCACTCTATATTCAGATAGTGGATTTTTAATGAGAGATGGAAAACCGAACGGTTTTCATTTCTTAGACCATCGTACGACTGATGCGAAGTACAATATTATTACAGATACCTATGTAACGGCTGGAAATATGGCAGATTCCGAGCCATATTTAGCACGCCTCCAAGCTCAAATTGATAAATTCGGGTTCAAAGTAGAAGCTGTAGCTCTTGATGCAGGCTATTTTACGAGCTATATCTGTAAGAAATTATCGGAGAGAAATATATTTATGGTGATGGGGTATCGCCGATTTGGAAAACGAAATAAAGAAGTACCAAAAAGCCAATTTAAATATATAGAAGAAATGAATGCATTCGCTTGTCCGATGGGGTGTATTTTAGAGTATGCGACAACAGATCGTGAAGGAGATCGCTAGAAAAAACAAACTAACAGTTACAGGGAAAAATTTGTACAAAGTACGCTGTTCAACTATAGAGCGAAGCTTTGCAGACGCTAAAGAACTACATGGCTATCGATATGCTCGATTTCGAGGGCTGAAGTCTGTCCAAAATGCAGGCTTATCTCACCACAGCTTGTCAAAACATGAAAAAAATAGCCCTCCATCTGACCAACAAAGGTCTGGTGGAGGGCTATTTTTTGAAACTCTATTATTTT
>NZ_VWVQ01000010.1:0-18967 GCF_015712745.1 Bacillus sp. SRB3LM | reverse complement strand
TACGTTCTTTCAAGATTTCAGAAACATCACGATAGCTTAAAGAAAAACGACAATAATAGCCGACGGCTACCAAGATAATGTCTCTCTCGAATTGCTTTCCTTTAAAATATCCCATATGTTATGCTCCTCATCTCATTTTTTCTACAGTCTAGCTCAGCTCCAAAAACTTTGCAACAGAACCCAATTTCATTAGAACAAGCATATAAAATACCAGCACATCATGCGATTATCAGTGTAAGAGCTGGTGGAGAAATGCAACCATCGTTCATTTGTAAGATGTCCCCACCGGTTAAAGCAAAATATGATAATAGTTTTCTAACAAAAAGGCATTCTCGTATGTATGGGCGTTCGTGGATAGAATTACAGCAAAAGTACGGATAATCCAAATGAAAAGGAGTTGTTTGTTATGAATGATTTAGCAAAAGAACTCAATGAAGCATTTCAAAAGTATAAGATCGGTCCACATGAAATTGCATATTGGATGTATCTCATATTAGAACGAATGACAGAGGATAATCGTGAGATGTATGAATAAGAATATACAAAAGAAGAAAGGAAACGGTTAGAAGGCATAGCAGACGCCTTAAATGGAATTACAAATTAGTGTTGGTGGTTACTTAAATAAGAAATGAAGCACAAGGCATTGTCGCTTGTGCTTTTTACATTCTCCAAAAATCATGTGGTTGTGCGTAAGGGTCTATTTTTCTAATAGCTTTCAAGAGTTTTTTCATTACAAGGGGTGTTGGAATATAGGTTTTGTCACGACAAGCCTTTGTCATTGTTGGTAAAGAAATACCCGCGGTATGCGCAATTTTTTGTTGTTCTATTCCATGACGATCCAGCCATTTTTTTAACATGGTTTTATTATCTTTAAAAAACACTTTGCATCTCTCCTAAACTTGTATAATTTGGTTACAAGTTTGGACAGATTTTTTAAAATCTATTCTTTAGAGTTTAATATTTTTTTAAATATGGGAAGAAAGCGAAATTTTTATGAAACAATGAAACGAACGATTCTTTTAATTTTTAGCTAGTAATCTGGTATACATATAATGCAAAGATTTGACTTACGCATCATACAACAAATCTTTGCAAGGCGGTTTCCAGAAATACTTTGACATTTACATGTAAGAAAATATAAAAAAAGACTTGAATTACAAACAGCAAATTAGAATTTAGTTTTGAAGAAAAATAATTTGTGTGGTGGAACAAAAATAAAGACGCATGATGTAGTTTTTTCATCATACGTTTTTATTTTTTGAAAAGAGCTTAGGCCAAAATCCTTGTTTTTGCTCTTGGGTGGACACTATAAGTTTCTGTGATTTTTTTATTTCATCAAAATTCCATCTTAAGAGTATATCAATGCTATAGCACAAGGTGAATGCGTGGTTGTTAAAGAATAAACTAAAGTAATGGGAAGACAGAAAAAGGTACTCTAGGAATTAACAGAATAATTAAATGGAATTAGGGATCCCTATAACAAAGATCAAAATTAATGGGTGCTATAGTATTGATACAGGTATGCTGAGTGGCTAAAGCGAAGACTAATAGAAAATAATACGGAGCACCATGGGATTCCCTTGCAAGTATTAAGCAGGAACTGAGAGATAAAAAACTTACTTGCAAGTGGGGTGAAAAGTGTACAATGAGTATTAAGGATTAGTAAAATGATACTGTGGTAAGAGTGTAGCGATACTATAATGGAGGTGGTTGAATGGAGAGCAGAGATGACGTTGTAAGTGAAGTGTATTTAAAAACAATAGATGTCTCCCGTATCACTAATCTAGCAGAAAGTACAATTAGAAAATATAGCTTAGAACTCGAAAAACAAGGCTATGAGTTTAATAAAGATGGCGACACAAGACTGTACCATACCGATGATGTGACAGTTTTTAATACTCTAAAAGAGATTAGAGAAAAAACCAAGGTTTCATTAAATCATGCTGTTAGCGTGTTGATGACACAGCATTCCTGTGCGACACAGGGTGTAGCGGGTTCGGAGGTTGCTGTGACAAGGGTTCGAAGTGAAGAGGAGCAATACGTGCTACAATCCATATCGAGCGAAATTAGGAACTTCCTAGAAGATATCAAGACTGAATTTATAGGTTTTCGAAAAGAACTTGAAATTGAACGTCAAAGCAATGATTTATTTAAACAAGAGCTTGAAGCGGAGCGTGAAAAAAATCAGGAATTAGAAAAGAAACTTGATCTTATTATGACAGAACTAGAAAAACTCAACGCTAAAGCTGATATTTCTAATCAAGAACCCAAAAGAAAGAAGCTATTTGGGATATTTTAAGTTTATACAAAACAAAAAGAGTTGCTCTCATATGGGCAACTCTTTTTGTTTTAGAAGTCAGGATCCTCTAAATCATCTTCATCTAATGATCCTGTAATGTTGGTATTCGTTATTAATTGCCCCATTTGACCTACATCTTTTAATAGATCGTCTGCCAGAGAATTATGGGTATTTTCATCTCTTTGCATAAGAACAGCAGATACAGGAGCCACCTGGAGATCTGAAATGGTTTGTGTAATATGTTTTATAGCGTTCATCATTTGTTCTTGGTTTTTTGAGACTTTTAGAAGTTCTTTTTTTGCATCAAAGGGCTTTTTTTGTGTTAAGTCGTGTTCAACTAATTGAATAATATAAGTTGCAAGCTTTTTTGAGCGGGCCTTTTGCTCAAGGTGATTATAAACTTCTTCGCTCATATGATCTGTTCGAAGCCCAAAGACGGTTTGTTTATCTGTTTTTTTAGTACGTCCCATAATGCGGCTCCTCCTTTCTGGCTATACTTATTTCTCTGTTTTTTGCAGCATTTCACCGCGACTTTTTACTTCAAGACCATATAAATTTAATTTGCGTGAATCTGGTAAGAAAATATGATTTGCTTGAGCAATTTCAGCTCCATACATTTCTTCAATGACTTCATGAATGCTAGTTTCTAGTATTGGGGCAACACCACCGAAATAAACATATTTATAAACTTTATCAGCTGGTGCAGGCATTACATCTTGGATTTTTAAAATTAGAAACTTAGCAAACTCTTTTAAGGAAGAACGAATTTTGTCCGTTAAATCTACACGCTGGCCAGTGTTTCCATCAACTAATTCTATTTTTGGTTTTTGGAAATTGTTTACTATAAATGTTTCGAATGAACGTAAATCAGAGAATTTTTCTAGGAACTTTTCTTTTCTTATTTTTTCAATATGAGATAGATAAGATAATTTGTCTATTGGTTGCATTGAATCACGGTTCTTAGGTGATTTTAAACCGGCTGGTGATAATACTAGATCAATCGTTCCGCCGCCAATATCAACAAGTACTGTATCGTTGTTATCGAATTGTCTTGCCTCTTCACGATCTTCTAATTCAAAATTCTTTTTAATTGCTAAACGTGCAATTTCCCCTTCGATACGACAAGTTGCCTTTTCTACAGTTATTTTTAATTTTTTTTCCATTCCTGGTGTATGTATTGTAACTTCATGCTCTCCAGCAAATCGTTCCGCCATTGCATTTTGGGCTTCACTAAATTTAGCTGTTCGTTTCAGTAACCATATAGGTAACATTGTTTGGAAATATTCAATTTCAACTGTATTGTCCTCCGATTCACGAGTTTCATTAACAGCATGATAGAAAGAAACAGCTGATAAAAACATTACGTAAGGGATAGGACTTGTAATTTTATCATGGAGTTTATTGACATGATTGTTAGCTAATGCATGTTTTCCAGCTTCGTCGCCAACTAAGAAGAAGCGTTCAGTGTCTTCTCCTGGGATTGTTGTTGAAATAAGTAGGCGAGATAATAATTCTTTAGGATTAGTAATGGTTGCTACAAAATGAGAATCAGCTTCGTCTTTACTGATTTCTACAACGTTTGTAGGAGTTTCGATATAGAAACCATCAATTAAGTTCATATCAAGTGAGTTTCCAGAATCCTTATTCATCATAGTAATTTTCATTAACTATTCACTCCTTTAGTTATCTTGTTAACAATATAACATTTTTTTAATTACGTTTGAAGGTTATTTTTGAAATTTGTTAACAAAAAATAAAGATAATAAAGTCTTTTATTTTAAGGTTTTATTGTTATTTTTATTTACTTTTCTATATTTATGTTAACTATAAAATATTTTGTTAACTTTAATTTTAATATATATTTATTTTTTAAAAGGTATATGTTTGTACCTTTGAGTTTTATTTTTGAAAGAAGATTTCCTCTTATAAATTTCAAGGGGAGTGAACGTTTTAATCTCTATTATTAATTTAATTATTAGAGGGCCCAGTACATATGAATCTACAAGCATCCCTTTACTATTAATATGTTATCTTTTATATGGTTCTCGCCAGTGCTTTGGAAAAATATGCTTAGCAAAAAAATAATGAGATGTCTATATGGGCAGCTCATTTATATCATTCTCGAAAGTGGAAGTTCGATTAGGGTTATCTAGATGACAAGGGAACCCTCTGTCCTTTTTGGAGAGAGCAATAGTATTTCATTTAAATAAAACTGATATTTCCTGCCAATTTCCTGTCCAACTTGTAAGTGAGAAAATCAACAGTAATCCGAATTTTCTTTTCTTGTGTAGCTGTTGTTAAATATTTTGTTTCTTGTATTTTTCGAACAGTTTTGATTAAAACTTTATCCTTTTTTTCTAAGCTCTCTTGGATGTATTGCTGTTGTTTTTGAAGTTGTTGTAGAAGTTCTTGGTTAAAAGCTTCTTGTTTTCTATTATGTTCTTCTAAACGTATTAAGCGTTCACCATATCGTTAAAACGTTCTTTTTCTGGTTGTAATGGTTTTTTAGTTGGAACGGTGACCCCATGATATTATCTTTAGAAACTCATGTCATTACGGCTTTCGCAGAGCGTTCTAACATCATATCTGGTTGTTGACTAAACTCTAATAATTTACGCAGCATGATAATGTCTTTATCAAAATATCCTCTATGCCACGTTCATTTTTTGGAAAATAATAACCGTTTTTTCTAATAGAATGGCGTATTTCCTTAATGTAATGCTGTCAATTTGAACCTCAGTAGGAGAATAAACTTTATCATGTTCTAGCGTCATAACGTTACACCTCCACTTTTTGTTATATAATTGATTAAAAGAATACACATAGGAGTGAGTTTATGGAACTTCAAAAACGTTTGGAGCTTATAGATCAATTAAAGACAGATGAACATATGAAGTTATTACTTGCTGGTATTAGGACTATCGGTGGTTTAGATAAGTTATCTAGAGATTTGTGTAAACTGCATAAAGTAAAGAATGAGACAATAAATGAAAAAATCAGGAAATACAGTGGTAATTTAGTAGATGAATTTGAAACTATGTCGAATGATTTTTATGAGTCTGCTGTTAAAGAAGTTGTTGAATTTTTTGGTTCAAGCTATGAAGATGATGACGAAGTTACAACCTATGTTTTTAATTATGGAAGAGGTCGATATGACATCGATAGTTTGATTGTAAAATTAAAAGATTTGTACATTGAAATTGATCAAATACCTGAGGGGTATGTGGGCTTATCTGCTGAGAACGGTAAAGTAGTTCTTGTTCCTGAAAATGAATTTGATGCTATGTTTGTTGAGAATAAGAAGGAAAAATAGTGTAAATTTAGGTTAACATTGCCCATCCCCCGAAGGATGGGCAATGTTAACCTTTATAGAACCAATAGCGTGAGGTAGGACGCCAGCGCCTTTCCGCTCAGCGTAGGTTTCCAACGTCCCCCTCCCAAACCGGACTTGCAAGTTTCCCTGCATCCGGCTTTCCAGTTATTCGCTAGAGGTTAGGTTTGTTCCGTCGTATCGTCCTCCATGAATATCAAGATGACATTTTTTACAGACTATCAAGGTTTTTCTGTTCTTGGCAGACATCGTAACTACCCATTTAGGGGTAGGTTTGTTCTTATGCTTATATTTGTTTTTGACGTCTTTCAATTTCCTAATATGATGAACCTCGAAATCTTTTGGATTGTCACTACTCTTTCCACAGAGTTCGCATTCAGACGCTAATATTCTTTTCGCTAGGCTACTATACATGAACTTTTTGTCAGGAAGGGAGTCCGATAGGTCGACCTTCGGTTTTCTAATCTTAATTAATGGCTCATTGAAATAAGTTAAAGTTTTAGTTCCTTTTTTTGTCTCATATTGTACTCCAAAAATCTTCCTGGTACCCTGACCGTCTTTCCTTTTGGTCTCTACTCCATACTTACTAATGACTTTTGTAGTCGATGTTTTTTCTTTATTTGCTATTGTTTTAAGAAGGCTTGTGTAATGGTAATACTTGAACCAATGGATTCTTGCTGCTACATTGTTAGCTAGACTGTAGTAGTTATATAGTCCTCGGATTTCTGCATTGTATTGGATAAGGGTTTCTAATACCGTCTGACTGATTCGTGCAGGGATGTTTGCTGGTTTTCCATTTTTGGAGTATTTTTGGATTTTATCTTTAATGACATCATAAGGGACGAGGAGAGCGATTTTTCCGTTGGCGTTTCTACGTTTGACACCATCACTACCTTTAGTGAGGTAGGTGTTATCTTTAATCTTGGTAATTTCATAACCAAGGAATCGCACCTTGTCCTCCATGTGTGTAATGAAAGTTTTGTTCATGTTTAATTCCAACTGTAGATTGTCCTTAAGGAAAAATCTAATTCGCTCCCTAATTTCTAATGCTACCCGTTTACTTCCGCTTATAAAAATGACAAAGTCATCAGCGTATCTATAATAGTCTACCTTCACGTAATCTGGGTCGAAAGGATCATAGACAGGAAGCTTTCGCATCTCGTTGAGATACTCCTGTGCTTTTTCCATCCATCCTTTCTCTAGTACCCATCTTCTTTTCCAGTACCATTTCATGTATTGAGGGTTCTTTTTCTTGTATGTACCCTTATTAAACTCCCCAATTATGTTTGATACGAAAATGTCCAGTCCATGAAGATAAATATTGGCCAGAATAGGACTGATAATTCCTCCTTGAGGGGTTCCGGAATACGTGTTGTATTTTGTTTCATTCTCCAGATACCCTGCTTTTAAAAATCTTGCGATGAGTTCAAGAAGTCTTCCATCGTCAATTTTTTTCCTTAAAAATGAGAGGAGTGTATCATGGTTGATATTGTCAAAGAAACCTTTGATGTCTCCTTCTATTGCCCAAACTGCTCCAGTACTGATTTTTTTAATGTCCGTAAGGATTGTATGACAGCTTCTGTTCGGACGAAAACCGTGTGAGCAATTAAGGAAGATAGGCTCATAGATGGCTTCAAGGATTTGTCTTAGGACTTCTTGAACTATCTTATCTTTAATGCTTGGGATGCCTAACGGCCTTTGCTTACCATCTTTTTTGGGAATGTATTTTCTTCTAACGGGTGTTGGTTGGTATTTCTCTTTTTTGATGTCATCAATGATTTCACTTATCCAAGTCAGATTGAATCCGTCGATAGTCTTTCCATCAGCGCCTGCTGTCATATTTCCTTCTTTTCCTTGAATTTTGGAGTAGGCTTTCAAATAAAACGTTGGGTTGTATAAGTTTCTGTAAAGCCCTTTGAAAGTATATTGTTTATCCTTTTTTGACTTTTCCTCTAGGATTGTAAGAGTTTGTTCAGCATTTCGCACCTCTCGTGCACCTCTCATTCTCTAACAAAATGAATAACCTGCCTTCCTTCGCCATGTAATAGGCTTTCCCTATCTCGAACTACTACGAAGGCTCCGTAGCCATAGCATCTATGCCTTAGGCTATCCCCAGTTGATGTAAGACACATGTTTAGGCGAAACTTAGGTTTCCCGTTCGTCACGTTAACGCATTTCCAATGCTCGGGGAATAAGAAGGAGCTTATCAATAACCGTTCGGCTGATATCGATATCCTTATTCCGAAGGCGTGTTAACGGATGTACGCCTTCCCCGCAAATAAGAGCCTTATGACTAGGATTCAAGCAGTTTAGCTTTAACCATATTTCGCGTTACTCTTGCAAGACAATCTGATAACCCGCTTCTCAGCTTTCTTGCGTTACCTACATGCTTTGTTCCCTTTCAGCGTTTCCACTTCCGGTAAGTAGGTTGAGTACTGGATGTTGCTCCAATCCAGACCTCTATCGAGGCAATGTATCAAACACCCTGTCTGGGCGCACCAAACGTTTTTCTCATGGAATGGGTTCCCCATTGTTCTGAGTCAATCCCACAAGCCTCTGCTGCTTGGTGTAAAAATGTATGAGCCATTTGTCTTGTAATCGGCTTATCTCCTTGCCGACTTGAAAATAACCAATCAGAATCCGCTCGATTACTTGTATACTTCGCAATTTCTTGCTGCAATACGGTATTGAAATAAACTTCCACCGTTGTTTCTGTTTTCTCCATTTTTATTTTCATGACATCTTTTCCACGAACATCTTTCACACGTAATCGTAAAATGTCGCTAATTCGCAAACCTGTGTTAATTCCAAAGTAAAACAGAAAATAATTTCGATACGAGGAATTTTGCAATAACCAATCTTTCATTTCTTCCACTTTTTCTAATGATCGAATCGGTTCCTTTGCTCCAGGTTTTCGTCCCCCCTTCGCCATATAAAATGACCTCCTAACACTGTGTTGTTTGTATCTTTTGTAAAAACTCATTTTTTCTCTCGTTTTAAAAACAGAATATTTAGTCATAAAACAATATTGTACCTCGAGATACTGTGATAGTATGAAAGTATAATATTGCGAGGAGGAATTCAAATGAAATACGTAAAAATGAAATTTACTCATGGAGATAGCTGTCATCATATCGAAGGGCCAGGGGTCGGTGGCGGTTCTAAATCAGCTCATGGAAATACAGGTGGTTCACCTATTAAAGAGCATGGAAAAGGTATTTAACTTTTAACAATGACTAAAAATCATAAATTGTAAGGCAGACCACAAAAGCTAAGACGTTTATTTTTCATGTGAACGACTATGTTAGCTTTAACAAAAAAGGAGGATTCAAATGAATTATAGTTATGCAGATGGAAATACTGGATATCATACCAGAGAACCTGGTGGCTTAGAATATTCGCAACATGGAAACACTGGTGGTCATCATATTGACGAACCAGGTGTAGGTTGGAAATATGCACATGGGGATACAGGCCACCATTTTGAACCAGGCGGAGCAGGCCATTAAAAAACAACACCTACAAAATACTTGTAGGTGTTGTTCCCATTTATCCATGCCGTTCCTTGAATTTTAATTTTGCTAATGCTAAAATACTAATATCCTTGATTATCAAGGAATACATTATGTGAGGTGATATAAATGGGTAACCTTTTTGAAAAAGAATTTGAGTCCATTGAAAATAAAGAAATCACAATTACAGGAAAAAGACAAATTACCATACCTAAAAATTATTATGATTATTTAGGTATGAAGGATTCCCTCCATGCCATCCTTACCCCTCAAGGGATTTTTTTAAAACCATCTAAAAAAGAACAAACAGTGTATGAGGAAGATATTCAAAAAATTGTTTCTGAATTAATTGCCAGGGGCTATAAGGGTGGCGAACTGGCCGAGAAGCTATCAAAAAGAATCGCTGAATACGAACAGTTTTTAGATCATAAGATTGGGCAATTCCAGAAAGAGATGGCAGGTTCTGTAGGTAAGGAGGATGATTTCAATGGACTTGACATTTTCTTTGACGAAAAAGATGGAGAAACTGATTAAAAAGTTAGAAAAAAGACAAAGGAAGCTTGTAGATGAATATGAAAACAAAAAGGAAATTATCTTAAAAAATCCAGGTATCGGTAAGACACTTAAAGGTGATCTAAGTGAGTATAGAGTGTATGATTGGACGATACAGGGAACTGGAATTCGTTTAGCATATGTGTACTATATGGAAGACAATCACATTGTCTTTGTATATTTTGGAACTAGAGAGAATTTTTATCAAGAATTAGGACGATATGTCAATTAAGTTGAGAAGCAGGATTCCTTTACCAGGTATTTTGTTGACAAATGAGCAATTCAGCGGAATTGAGTCTCTCACCACTCAATTCCCTTTTTTATGTTATAACAATCTGGAATGAAATTTCAATAATAATACGAAAGAGAGATAGGAATAATCCTATCTCTCTTTCGTACAAGGGTTTCGATGACAGAAAACTCATACAGCTCATACTCTATTTTAAATTAATAAGACAGAAAATTAAATTTATTTATTAATTTCTCAATATGATTTCTTGTATTTCAAAATTATAATATAGTCAATTCTTTTTATTGCTATATATTTGTTATTTCCTGTTGAGAATCCTTATGAAGGATTCTTTTTGTCATAATATATAATCTAATCCCTGCAATAACTATGTATTTTTTATATAGATACGGTCGATATAGCCTGTTTATATATCAATTGTTGTTTATCGTTGTTTTTAATTAAAATCGTAAACTTATCCACCGCAAGAATTTTTCCAGTTATTCTAAAACTTTTTAATAAGATAATTGTAACTTCTTTTTCGGTTTCTATTGCTTGCTGATATACTTCATCTTGAATAGTAATCATTTAGATCGTTGCAACTCCTTTACTTTTTTAGAATCGTTCATGGCTTCTAAAAAAGTATATTCTTTTACCGTCATTTGAACGGTTGGACAATACTCGGTTTTTGATAATTTATGAAGTAAAGAAAGGTTTTTACTTAATTGTTTTACCATTTCATCTAATGTAATTTGATTCGTACCATATTCAATCACTGGGTTCAAAAATACATCTAATCCTATGAGACTTGGTTCAATGAGAGAAACAACCTCTTGTACTTTTGGCAATATGACCGTTTCATAGCGTTCTTTAAAGGATTCTAAATCATCTGGCGTTGGTTCATTAGAACAGAATTTTTTAAATGCTACCACACGAATATCGTTCCGCAATTCTTCAATACGTATTTGATAAAACTCCTGGTCAAATCCTTCTTTATCCGCAACGTCAAAATGGAGCTCTGTCTGTGATCTACGTTTTTTTTTGTGAAAATCCATGAGGATTTGTTCTTTTGAATTAAACATCATGATAAAGACTGTACGTTCTAAATTCATGATTTGATTTACAACACTTAGCGTCTCATCTAATATCTTTGCTCGTTCTTCATCAGTTAGCTTTCGAATGGATGAAGGAATAAGTTTTTTTATATTCTCAAATGATTCGGATTGTATAATGTGCTGAAGTGAAAATTGAGCGACGTCAGGTAAACAAGGGTCTGTTGTTCGATCAAGAAGAAATAGATCCTTAATTGCTCGTACCGTATTTTTGATTTCTTTTTGAGCCTGCCGAACCGTTTCTATACTTCGATCAACGTATTGTGGCTGTTTTAAACGGTTAAAAATATACTCACGTCTTTCTTCGAACCGTTGCTGTAAAAGGGACATAGCTGTTTTCCCCTCTCTAATTTTCTGAATTGAATAAACTTTCCTTTTATATTGTATCATTAAACCTTTTGGATTGGGGGACGATAGCAAAGTTTATTTAAACAGACAAAGTTTGAAAGTGCATATCAGACAATCAACAACGAATATTCTTTACCAAGGTAATTATCAAAGTGAATATCAAGTTCATAACCAAAGAATCTATCATGATAGCACTACCAAAAGAAATCGTTAATTTCACTATGTATTTACGCATTTTTGATTTTTGTTTATAAAGGGAGGAATCACGGTGGAAAACAAAATGGCAGCAAAAGAAAACTGTGAGTATTGTAATTGTTATTTGTCGCTTTGGATGTATTGGGAGTATTACGGAAAGAAGTATTGTTCTGAAGCTTGTCAATATCTAGATAACAAATAAGGGGCAGTGACAATGAAAAATTTTTATGAGGTTATTGGTAACCAAATAAAATTCTATTTGAAGGATGATCCAATGAAAGGATGGAACCAAATCCCTAGTCCTCAATTTCGAAATAGTCAAGAAATATCTGAATGGTGTAGGAGCTCGACGAATGAGTTCATGTGTCAATGGGATGCGTTTAATCAAAATGCGATGAGTACAACGGATACGACAGATTTTTTGTACAGGTGGATGAGTTGGTATGTGGCGGAGCCACTGAATGGTACAGCACGAGAAATACGAAAATTACCAGATGAACTGGCCAACTTCCTAACAAACGTACCTGTTGATGCATTTGAACTAATCAAGAACACCTCTCACATGGTTTTAGATTGTATTTACTGTGCACTGGACTGGATACCACAATTATTAACGATTTTGTTTTTCTAGGAGGGAAAAATATGTTTAAGCGAAAAGAGATTATTTCTTTCCAATCCTTCATGGATCAGACCTATAAGAAGAAAAAACAAACAAAGGTATACAGTATAGGTCCTATCAGTCCATTTGCATTCTTTCATATGTCACAGCCACTTGTTCATACCTATATTGCACTAGGTGTATTAGGAGCCCTTACAATTGGCGCTGTTTTGTTAGAGAAATACCTGGTGCGTAATGATCATATGTTTCCGGCAAAACTTGTTTCAGAAGGGCTGCATTACGGTGTAAGAATAGGTGGGATTGGGTTCATTGGCTATGTATTCATTCGCATTTTGATGATGTTATAGGGGGCGATGTACTTGAAAGAGTGGTTACAAAAAAGAAAGTATAAACATCAATTAGAAACCGTATTTCGAAAAGCGAAGCTATATGATGAGCATGTTACAAGAGGAGGCAAGGTTCCAGTTTATCCTAAAATCCATGACATCTTAGAACAAAAAGAAAGTGTACGGTACACTTTTACATTGCCAAATGGAGTGGATCCAGCGCAAATTCAAAAGAAATGGTTTTGTTTTGAGCAAATTTTAGGGAAGAATCTCATGATTCAAGGCAGTGTTAAAAAGTTTGTACTTCACGTATTCTTTTCTGATGTGGGATTACAGCAATTTACGTATCGATATAAGCATTGGCAGCCATTACTACAAGAGTATCGTTTGCCAGTTGTGGTAGGACGTGATCAATTCGGGAAAATGATTGTTTATGATATGGTGGAGGCAAATACACCACACTTATTGATTGCGGGAGAAACTGGGAGCGGAAAAAGTAGTATGGTACGCGTTGTTTTATCTACACTCATTCAATATAAGTCACCGGACCAACTCCATCTATACCTGGGGGATTTAAAGAATTCAGAGTTTCACTTTTTACGAAGAGTGAAGCATGTAAAAGATGTTTGTATGGAAGAAGTGGAAATGACAGCGATGTTGAAAAAGTTATGGAAAGAAGTGCTGCATAGACGAAAACTGATGGAAGAATATGAAGTGGGCCATATCGATGAATACAATGAAATGACCTCAAATGAACAGATTCCTTATATCTTACTTGCAATTGATGAATTAGCCATGCTGCAAGATGAGCAAGAATGTACTACCATCATAGAAAAAATATCCGCTGTAGGCCGATCGCTTGGTACCTTTCTTATGCTGAGTATGCAACGTCCAGATGCGAAAGTGTTGGATGGCAAATTAAAGCTCAATATGACGGTAAGAATGGGATTTAAATGTACGGATTCTATAAACAGTACGATCATGGGTACGCCAGGATCTGAAAACTTGGAGCAATCTGGCCAAATGATCCTAAAACTAAATGGATTACAGAAGGTGCAAGCTCCTTTTCTAGAATTAAGTAAAGCGAAAGAAATCATAGAACCCTATCGCATTCCAAAAAAACAAAATGCTATGGATAAGGTGTTAGAAGAAGATAGACATGAAGCTGTATTTGGGGTGTTAGATGATGCTGACGAGTAGAGATGAACAAATCATAAGTAATTTACAGCAATTTCGTTGTATGTCGCGAGATGATATTATTGATCTTCATTTTAAGAAAGTAAAAAATGCAGTGACTTGTTGTAACACTGTCATGAAGCGATTATGTCGTGAGGGATATACGGATGTAGACACTTCTCAACGCCCATACGTATATTTCCCTTACCCTAATCAAATCCGAAAAGGAAGCCAAAAAATTCGTCATTTCTTAGCGATTGTAGATGTATACAAACAGTTACTACAAGTTGAAATACCAAAGGTGTTCGAGGTGGAACCTAAATATAAAAAAGGGTATATGGAGCCAGACATATTTGCAATTTGGCGAAAGAGTCCATTCTTTATTGAAGTACAAAATTCTATCTACAGTAAAGCAGTGATGCAAGCGAAGATAAAACGATACGAATTGTATTTTCATAGTATGGAATGGCAAAAAGAATCATGGCAGCCAAAACATACGCATGTATTCCCTTCTCTGTTACTTCTTACTGATACCAAGTATCCAATCTCCAGCTCAAATTTCCGTATATTTCAAGCTCCCTCTATTCAGCACTTTCTAGAGCAAGTTACACCAAAATCAAACAGTATTTCTGTGCAAATTGGATCGTCAAAACAACAATTATAACGAATTGGCAAAAAAAATCATCTCTAGAAAAATTAGAGATGATTTTTGATTTCAAGCTAACACGTATCTTTTAATTAGCCTATTGAACGTTCGTGATAATGTATTTTCCTTCTTGATTTTTATCAATTTCCTCTGTGGAAAAGGAATCTACTGTAACCTCATTCATTTTCCAAGATTTTTGATCTGTATCATATAATGCTTTTGCTTGCACATTATAAACTGCATCTTTTTCTGGTGAGTACTTTTGAGATGGAAGATGGTATTTTACCTTTCCTTCCATTTCTAAAATAGGGTATCCTTTATCATTTGAAACAATCTTTACAACCTCTTTATTCAAATATGATTTTACAAGTGTTCCTTTCCAAGGATCAGACCATGTATTACGTGCTGCCGAAGCAAAAGGTTCTGCTTTTTGATTCTTATATTTTTCAGTTACTGATTTGAAAGAATCAATGCTTTGTTTTGTACTTGCATCCCCATATTCCTTTAAAAATGTATGGAAAAATTGATTCACTTTTTCTTCATCGACTTTAAATATATACTTTTGTTGTTTTCCAAAAAAAGAGTTATTTTTTTGATCGTTTAATTTAGAAATACCATCTTTCCCCCAAGGAAAGTCTGCTTTTAATTGTATTTCTTCTTCATCTTTTTTATTAATTGGACCAAATTTTTTCGATTCAGCATCTCCAACCTTAATACCTGTAGGTTTTCCCTTAAATACAATTTCTGAACCTATAAATTCCTTAGATAAGTCTAGTTCGTCTCCTTTTAAGCTGAGTGATACACTTTCAACAGGATCATCTCCGCCTAAATTCATAGTGGTTTTATCTGTTACAGTGGTCCATTTGTATTTTTTTACTCCAGTTAATTCGTACACGCCAGGTATAAAAGGTTTATCAAATACGGAAGGTGAAACTTTTTTGCCGTTTAAAGATAAGACAACGTCTTTATCTATATCTTTAAGGCTAACTTTTACCTTTGCTGGTTTAACAACATAATTATCGAAAAATATCCAGGTCTTTCCTTCTTTTGCTATGGTATACGGTAATATAGCTTTACTACGCGCTTCCAATGCCTTAGTGGAAACAGCTGTATTTTCTACATCCATAACATCCACCATTACAGGATACATTTGCTTGTATTTATCAGATTCCTTTAAAAACGATTGTACACCATCCTTAGCAAATGGAGCCGACTGTACATCTTGTGGTAAAAGTGATAAAAATGTATCAGCATCTTTCTTTTCAAAAGCCTGTAGTAATTTTTCTCGCACTTCTTCTTTAGAATGACGGGCTACTAATCCACTTACAATAAATCCTATAATACAAAATAAAACAATTCCTGTTGTCAGTATTCCTTTTTTACTTTTGAGATAAGAAATTTCCACGACTCCTGTCCCTTTTTCCATTTTTTATAATTTCATTATAAGATAATGAAATTATAAAAAATGGAAATAAGTGGTGAAAAGTGATTTTTCAGAAAAATAAACTTTATCAATAATTTTCAAGGCTATCAAATCTTACTTCAACTTTACATATCCCAGAAATCACTCATTTTCTTCCTAGAATCAACTTTACGTATAGCTTTTAAAAGTCTTGCTATAGTTTTTTGACTTGGAATATAGTTTGGATCATTGCAAGTCTTAGAAATTGTATTTTTATTTAGCTGTGTAGCCTTTTCTAATTCCTTTTGAGGTATTCCATTTTTGTCTAACCATTTCCCTAATTTGCTACGTTTTTTTCTAATACCCCACATGTAGGATTCATCTCCCTTCTTATCTGGTAACAGCTTGTACAAAATTCTTAAAATATATACCTTGTTCCTAATCTTTTAGGAATATGTTTGGATATCAGAACATATATTGTAAAAAATAAAACAAATAATTTTTTGTACTTTTTTTGTGGAATATAGAATACATATACATTGCAACACTTGTTGATAAAAACATGTATAGTGACAAGTGTTGCATAGCCGGTTTCGTGAAAAGATTGTAATTTTATTAGATTCATAGTCGATTTAAGGGAGCATTGCGGTAAAATCGCGGTGTTTTTTTATGTTGTATATATGCTAGGGTATCGATCTTATTTTATTTGCCTGTATCGCTAACTATTTTGTTATTCAATAAAAGGTGATTAAAATAAAGTTCAAAGGCATGTCTTTTTTGATGTAGAATAATAACAGAAGAGGAGGGGGACGTGTCCATGGACGATACCATGAGTATAGATAATATTACACAAGAAAAAGCCTATTGGGCTGCGGAGGTTGCAGAGCGCCTTAAAACAAATACCTCTACATTGCGTAATTGGACAAATGCATTAGAAAAAGAAAATTATCAGTTTATTAAAGATGCTAACGGACGTCGAGCATTCTTAGGAAAAGATATTGAAAATCTAAAATTACTCCAAAAATGTTTGAAAAATAATATGAGTATGAAAGACGCTGTCCATGCTGTTATATCAAGTATTGAAGGACAAATACGGACAGGTATTGTCCGCGAAAAAGACCGTCCGTTAATACGTCCATTAAGTGAGGACGCTGTAGAAAGAATTGTAAATGAGGCATTAGAAATTCAACAAAAAGAATTTGAAGAAAAAATAGAGAAACAGAATAAAGATTTCGAAAAAATGCTGAATCAAAAACTGACGGAACAGGCAGAATTCATTTTTAAAAATATAAATGAAATAACGGAAAAAAGGGATAGAACAGCCTTGGAAGTAGAAGTTGAAAAAATAGAGGAAACTAAAAAAAATGGATTTCAAAAATTATTAGGTTTTTTTAAAAGTTAAATTTAAAAAAGAGTTGCCCTTATATTAAGAGCAACTCTTTTTACACTGTACTATGCACAAGAACATAATCTGTGTTATCTAATGAATCCTAAGTTCTATTTTGTTATTTTTTAACTTTTGCTTGTGCACTCGCCAAGATTGCTAAATAGTCTT
This sequence comes from Bacillus sp. SRB3LM, assembly GCF_015712745.1. Lineage (NCBI taxonomy): Bacteria > Bacillati > Bacillota > Bacilli > Caryophanales > Bacillaceae > Bacillus > Bacillus sp. SRB3LM. Next base: position 1,665 of record NZ_VWVQ01000010.1, on the reverse strand, counting down.
GATCGTGCGGATCAGTCTCTTCTTTTATATTTTCTGTTTGAGATATGGTGTTTTCTTCAGTCTGGACATTGGTGTGTTCTGTTGTGGAAATAGGTGTTGGTACTCCTCTAGCAAGTAACATTGCTAATTTCATGGTATCAGTTATCCCATGTAATTCCATAAGATTTGACCAGGCAGTTAATACTTCTTGTATCTTTTTATTTTCATATCCCTTTTCCCCAGAACCTTCTTTTTCCCAACGTTTTACTAGTTGGTAAGCCTCTGGGGCTTTAATTGGATTAATTGACATTTGAAGTTTCTTTGGTTCCATCATCTAAGGGTGCACCACCTTTTGAGCGATAAGCAGCACTAATCATTTTCCATAGCCCTAAAACATTTGCTTCTTGACCTTCTTCACCTAAAATAACGAAATTTTGATTTGGTTTAGAAGCTAAACGGTCTTTATGAAGCGAAGCGAGTCCACCAGTCCAGAGAACTTTCCCATACGAGGTAATATTGTATTGGTTTTCTAATAAATATTCAAAAATACTTTCTAAGTGTTGATCTAAAATCTTAACAATTACTTTATCTTCGGCTATTGGATGAAGATCTCCATCTTTTAATACGCCATGTTGAAGAATTAACGGTATATTAGATAATGTTTTAAAGTATGGTAATTCTCCATATAACTCAATTAGACGTTTGCGGATTTTAATATAGGCATTATCTACACCTTCATTGCTGTAGTTATCGTCTGTTACAAAATTATTTGTTACAACAGCAGGGTCAAATGTTCCAGCTCCACCATCACAAACAAGTACTTCTTCTTCTTTTTTTATTTTCTTCTCACTTAGCGCATACATATAAGAGCCTAGCGGCTGAGGCAATACAAGTACATCAGTAATGTTGATAGTAACATCGACACCAGATACTGTAATTTTGCTTTAGCTTTTCTTCGCATTGTGCATAGTGTTCATTAGGAAGCATTAAACCAAGAATAGGAATCTTAATTTCTTTTGCTGTTGGGAAATCTTTTGCAATAAATGCATATAGCATTAATTCGTAACGTTCAGAGAAATAGCGATCTGCTTTATCGATTGTTTGGGCGCGTTGCGGTTTTAATTTCGTTTTAATTACATCGCGTCCTAAATAAAATAAATCCGTTTTATTTAAACTATACGTATCGAGATTAGATGAATTATATCCCGTTGGTTTTTGAGCGATGACAGAGGAGTCCACCTCTACAAGCCCCTTGTCATTGAATTTTCGTTTAGAGAAACCATTTCCTAAATCTAAAGTATACAATGATTCAATTACTTCTGTTCTTAAAACATTAACCATTATATGACCTCCAATTAATCATTTTTAATTTCGAAAACTTATCGATAAGTTGTTGTTTGATTATATTATACTATCCTTATTCAACAAGGTAAAGAACAATTATCAATAAATTATCAATAATTTTTCTTTAATGTATCGTTCAGCCTAAACTTGTTTCAATGCACTTTGATATGAATAATAAGTTATTGATAACTTATTATTCAATTATCGTTACGAGAGAGCGAAGGGATAATCAATTAAAAGCCCTGGTGTTTGAAGTGAACCCGAATAGTGGTACATGAAAAAAACACCTCCTGAATTCGCATACTAAGTATGCAAATTCATTGGAGGTGTTTTTCGTTTGAA
>NZ_VWVQ01000078.1:0-680512 GCF_015712745.1 Bacillus sp. SRB3LM | reverse complement strand
GCGGAACGGGAACAGACAACGGAACTGGAGGAAACCCAGGAGGCGGAACGGGAACAGACAACGGAACTGGAGGAAACCCAGGAGGCGGAACGGGGACAGATAACGGAACCGGAGGAAATCCAGGAGGCGAAACGGGAACAGATAACGGTAAAGTTATTGAAAGTACAACGAATCAAGTTATACATCAAAAAACAGAAAAAATAACAGATATTACTTCTAGTGTATTAATAAAAGAAGCAGTAGATACAGTCGAAAGTTATCAAGGTTTAATGAGCCTTTACGAAATGTATTATGGGATTGATTTAAGAACGAAAGATGTAGGTCCTAAGTTAGAAGAAGGAAGTTTAGATGCAATTGCGACGGATCAATCTTTGTACTACGTATTAAATAAACAAAGCTTAATTGATTTAATTTCAAATCTTGTTTCATCAAGTATTACTACAGAAATAAAACAAGATATGTCAGGTTTAAAACAAAAAATAAACTCTTATCAACAATCTATTACTAGTGCGGATCAAAATTCTATGCTACTAGCGGAGAAATTAAATGGAACGACGCAACAAGCAACTAGTATGAATGAAAATTTAGGAGAGTATTTAAAAGGTTTAGCGAAATGGCGTGAGAATAGCTTAAAGCTAGTTGAAGAGCAGCAAGTATTAACAACAAATCATGCTGGTGAGCAAACAGCTATTTTATCGTTAGATTCTGGTATTAAATCATTAATGATGCAAAGTCAGTCATTGGTCGAAAGTTCGAAGCATAGTTTAGCAACTTCAGACGATGTATATAAAACATTTGATCAAATTAATGGACAAGCAAAAGAAATTCAAGACAGCGGAACGACAATTGTTTCAAAAGCTGATTTATTATTAAATGACTTTACGAAGAAAATGGAAGATGATAAATCATTCTCCAAAAACTTTACGAAAATTTTAGCCAATAGCCGTATTGGAGATCGTCAAAATGAGATGCTATATGACTTTTTAGCTAGTCCAGTTCAAAAGCAAAATGATGGAGTAATTGTAGCAGGAAATGCTTTTACACCATACTTAATTGTATTAACTTGTTTCATTGTTGCATTATTTACAGCATACGCAATTGCGAATCAAGAAAAGAAAAGAATGCAATCAGATCATTTTGAAGAGAAATTCTCATTAATTGATATGAATGTACCAACTACAGTAGTAGCTTTCGGTATATCAATTGTGGAAGGGATTAGTATAGGTATCATTTCTGGGCGTCTTTTAAAGTTTGGTCAGGATCAAAGTTTACTATGGATTGCGTTCATCACATTTATTATGATGGCGTTTGTATTAGTCTCAACCTACTTATTACGACAAATAAAAATGGTAGGAATGTTTATACTATTAGTATTTTTAAGCATGTACCTGTTTTTAACTGAGGCAGTTGGAAGTAAAGTAGATCAAATGTCGTCTGTCGGAAAGATACGTCAATTCTCACCGCTTCAGTATATAGAAAGTTTTCTAAATGATTTTATTAGTGGTAAAGATACTGGGAAAGTTATTTTTGTCGTATTGTTTGTAATTGCCATTATTGGATTGGTTAGTAATCTATTTGTATGGCATAAGAAATGGGAGGAAAAAGAAGTAAATGATCAAACAATGGAGCATAGTGGCTAAGTTATCATTTCTCTCTATCCTTTTACTGTTTGTCGCGCTACCGATAAGGAGCGCGGCTGACAGTTATCTTGGTGATGATGGGAAGATTAAGTTTAAAGTGGATCGACTTGAAGAAAGCGACCAAGAAAAAAATAAAAAGGAACATAAGGAAACAGAATTAGATAAAGCATCGATTGAGTTATTTAACAAAGATATAGAAGAAGAAATTGAGAAAAAGAAAAAGAAAGAACAAAAAGATATGGAAGCTTTGCGAGATTCTCTTTTTACAAAACCAAAAGAGAATAATAGTGTTAAAGATACGAAAAATAGTTTGTTTAGCAGTGAATACATTGTCAGAAAAAGTGCAGATGAAGTAGCGAGTAATGAAACAATGAATGAAGAGCCAATTAGTATAACAATAATATTATTATTTGGCGGCGGCATTCTACTTATTTGCATCGGTATTTATACGGTTCTTCGTAAAAGTTGGAGGTAAAGCGATGGCAATACAAACACATATCAATGTGACAGTAGATTTTAGTAAATGGAATGGAAATACATATGATTTGCGTATTCCGAATCATCAATCTATTAAATATTTATTAAAAAACTTATTAGATACGCTAAAGATTGATAATCATGAAGGTTCACATTTTGTAATTAAAGTGAAAAATAAGTCAATTGTTTTAACAGATAATGATCGTTTAATTGATCACCAAATAACAGATGGAGATATTTTGCAAGTTTTATAAAGAATATTTTTTACTTTTAGTTATTTGAAAATAAGTTATTACGGGTTATAAAGAAAAGGAGAAGAGGATAAACATGACGGAAAAAATAATTCAAATTGATGCAATGAACTATCAATTTCAAATAGAAAAAGAAAATTGGAAATTGGAGATGACCAAATCTCAAACACGTATAAAAGACTTCCGTCAATTCGATATAATTACGGGCGAATCATCTGAATTTGTACCATTAACAATAGAAGAAACGGATGATATGTTTACGTTTCTATATCAAGTAGATAAAAAATTACATAAGTGGGACGATCTTAGCCGTTTTGGAAGAAATGAGAAATTAAGACTACTTCGGAATGTTGCGCAGTTTCGTAAATATTTAAATAAACGAATCACGTTCTTTTTACATCCAGACAATATAGTTTTTAATGCTAATTTAATACCAAGTATTATACATAGAGGAATTCGAGATATTGTTCCGCCAACCCCGTTATTAGAAGAGCAATTTTTAACACAATATAAGTGTCTAATTATTGCTTTATTCTCCCAAAAACATAACTTTGATGATTTGTATGCTGGGTTACTAAAAGATGCAAAAGAAACAACATTTGAACAGACCGTTGCTCAAATGGAAAGCTTAGATGCATTACTGCAGTTTCTTGATGACAGCTTTGAGAAGGAACAAACAAAAACAGAAAAAAATATGCAGTTAGTACCTAAAAAAAGCTACAAATCATTTAAATACTTAGCTTTTTCCTTCATAGGGGCGACAGTTATTTTAGCTGCTCCTTTAATATATTTCACTTTTATAAAATTTCCTTATCAAAATAAATTGTTAGAAGCAAATGCAAGTTTCATAGCAACTGATTATGACAAAGTCATTACGCAATTGAATGAAGAGGAGTTTGAATCATTACCGATTGCATCTAAATATGAGTTAGCATTTGCATACATTACAGCTGAAAAACTAGGTGAAGCTCAAAAGAAATCGATTATGAAAAATATTAGTTTGAAAAGTGATGAAAAGTATTTGCTGTATTGGATGTATAATGGAAAAGGTAATTTTGATAAATCATTAGATTTAGCTAAGACACTTGATGATCCTCAGCTTATTATGTACGGCCTTGTTAAACAAATTGAATCACTGAAAAATAATCCGGATTTATCAGGGGAAGAACGTGATCAAAAGTTAAAAACATATGAGCAACAATTAGATGAATATAAAAAGAAATATGGCAATTCATCAAACGATAAAAATTTGTCGGACACAGAGAAAAAAGAGTAAGCACTTGATGAGACAGTTGAAAAGGAGCAGTGAACACGGATGGAGCAACTATTAGTATTGACTTATGGAGACAAGATATATAAGTGCACATTACATCCAAATGAGCAATCAATAGTGTCGATTGGAAAAGAGTGGACAAATGATATTACGAATCCAAGTTTAGAACAAGAAGTAGAGTTAAAGTGGAATAATGAAGTAAATGCTTGGATGGTACAGGATCAATTAATAGAATTCAATAAGGAAATTGAGATTGGGAAAACAAGAGATGTGAGCTTGAAAATCTTTATATCTATTGTTGGCACAACTAAAGTGTTTGATATTGGAACGAAACATTCTCTTACAGTGAGTCAAAACGATTACGATGATATTTCTATTACCGGGACTAGTGTAGATTTAATGCTATCTCGCGAAACGTTGTACGATTCTTTTAAAGTGAACGTGTATGGCGGGGATGTATTTCATAATTATACGAAGTTAAAAGATAGCGTTATGTTGGAATCAGGAGACGTATTATATTTTGATGGTATTTTATTGGAGATTGGTAGTGAAGACATTCAAGTACTTTCTTCAGAAGATAAAGTGAAATCTGCGTTACCTATTTTAGTAGAATCAGAAACGAATTATCAAAGTGGTTATCCAGACTATCATCGTTCACCACGTATTATTTACCGTGAACCAGAAGAGAAAATGACAATTGCAAAGCCTTCAAGTATGCCATCAAAACCAACGGAGCATTTAGCAAGAATCATTGCACCTTCACTTGTCATGATTGTCGTAACTGTATTACTTGCTATTTTCATGAAATATGGAATGTTTATTATCGCATCGATTGCGATGACATTAGTAACAATCATTGTTTCTGTCACATCGTATATTAAAAATTTGAAGCAATATAAAGTCGACATTGTTGAACGAGATAAAAGCTATAGAGAGTATATAAAACAAAAAACGAAAGATTTACATGCAGAAAGTGAAAAACAGCGTCACGCATTACATTATCACAATCCAAATGTAGAAGTAATACGTAATATGGCAGTTCAAGTAAATCCTAGAATTTATGAAAAAACAATGTTACATCATGATTTCTTAACATTTAGCGTTGGAACAGGACAAGCTAATACGAGTTTTGAAATTCAATTTAATGAAGAAGAATTTAGTCAAACGAAAGATGAATTAATCGATATAGCACGTGAACTAAGACAGCGTTATCTATCATTGGAAGATGTACCAGTTGTAACAGATTTAATGAATGGACCAGTCGGTTATATTGGCCAACGCTCTTTAGTGTTAGAGCAATTACAATTATTAGTTGCACAAACGGCTTTATTCCATAGTTATTATGACTTGCAGTTTATTACTATTTTTCCGGAAGAAGAAAAAGAAAAATGGGATTGGATGCGCTGGTTACCTCATGGAAGTGTTCGCGATATAAATGTACGTGGATTTGTATACCATGATCGTAGCCGTGATCAAGTGTTAAATAGTTTGTATCAAATATTGAAAGAACGAAAATTAAAACTAGATGAAAAAAGTTCTACTAATGAAAAAATGTACTTTGCACCGCACTATGTCGTTCTCATTACAGATGAAAAACTAATATTAGACCATGTTGTTATGGAATTCTTTAATGATGATCCGAGTCAATTAGGTGTATCACTTGTATTTGTACAAGATGTTATGCAAAGTTTACCGGAGCATGTGAAAACGGTAATAGATATAAGAGATGCAAAACAAGGGAACATCATCTTAGAGCAAGGAGAGCTTGTTAACCGTCAATTTAAACTAAATCACGTACCGAAAGGGTTTAATTTAGAAGATATTTCACGGGCATTAGCACCATTAAATCATTTGCAAAACTTAAAAAATAGTATTCCAGAAAGCGTAACATTTTTAGAAATGTACGGCGTTGAAAAAGTAAAAGAACTGAATATCACAAGTCGTTGGGAGAAAAATGCAGCGCATAAATCTTTAGCTGTACCACTTGGATTACGTGGTAAAGAAGATATCGTAAACTTAAATTTACACGAAAAAGCACACGGACCACACGGATTAATAGCAGGTACAACAGGTTCAGGTAAATCGGAAATTATACAATCGTACATTTTATCTCTAGCAGTTAATTTCCATCCGTACGAAGTAGCCTTTTTACTAATTGACTATAAAGGCGGCGGTATGGCGAATTTATTCAAAAACTTACCGCATTTATTAGGAACAATTACGAACTTAGATGGAGCACAAAGTATGAGAGCGCTCGCATCAATTAAAGCTGAGTTACAAAAAAGACAACGATTATTTGGGGAAAATGATGTAAACCATATTAATCAGTATCAAAAACTGTATAAAGAAGGCTTAGTAAGTGAACCGATGCCACATCTATTTTTAATTAGTGATGAATTCGCGGAACTGAAGTCAGAACAACCAGAGTTTATGAAAGAGTTAGTTTCAACAGCGCGTATCGGTCGTTCGCTCGGAATCCATTTAATATTAGCTACGCAAAAACCGAGTGGTGTTGTAGATGATCAAATTTGGAGTAACTCGAAATTCAAACTAGCATTAAAAGTTCAAAATACGTCAGATAGTAATGAAATTTTAAAAACACCGGATGCTGCTGAAATTACATTACCAGGACGTGCTTACTTACAAGTTGGGAATAATGAAATTTATGAACTATTCCAATCAGCTTGGAGCGGAGCAGACTATGTAGAAAATAAAGAGGATAAAGAACATTTAGATGCAACAATCTATGCAATAAATGATCTAGGACAATATGAAATATTAAGTGAAGACTTAAGTGGACTTGGTAGCAGTAAAGAAGTAATAAGCGTACCATCTGAACTGGATGCTGTTATTGACTACATTCACGATTACGCAGAAATAAATGAAATTGAAGCATTAGCAAGACCGTGGTTACCACCACTTCCAGAAAGCGTATATTTACAAGACTTACATGCTATTCAGTTCAAAGAAGCATGGACGAAAGAAAAGAAACCATTACAAGCAACAATTGGTCTACTAGATCAGCCTGAATTACAATCACAAACACCATTAACACTAGATATTAGTAAAGACGGACACGTAGCGGTCTTCTCAAGTCCAGGCTACGGAAAATCAACATTCTTACAATCAGTCATTATGGATGTAGCTCGTCAGCATAGTCCGGAGCATTTGCATGTGTATTTAGTGGACCTTGGAACAAATGGTCTTCTACCTTTAAAAGGATTACCTCATGTAGCGGATACGATTACGATTGACGAATCTGAAAAATGTTTAAAGTTTGTTGAAAGATTAACTCAGGAAATGAAAAATCGTAAACGATTATTAAGTGAATATGACGTTGCAAATATTGAAATGTATGAAAAGGCAAGTGGGAAAGAAATACCACATATTATTATTGCAATCGACAATTATGATGCAGTAAAAGAAGCGAAGTTCTATGAAAGCTTTGAAATGCTAATTATGCAAATTGTCCGAGATGGTGCAAGTTTAGGAATTCATACCTTAATTAGTGCAGGGCGACAAAATGCACTTAGAATTCAATTGTACAATAATATTAAAATCCAAACTTGCCTATATATGATTGATCAAAGTGAAGTAGCTAGTATTGTAGGGAGATCTGATATAAAAGTGGAAGAAACAGCAGGAAGAGCGTTAATAAAACTAGAATCTCCCACATTATTCCAGGTTGCATTACCTACGAAAGCAGAAGATGAATTACAGCAAATTCAATTATTACAACAAGAAGCAAATGATATGGACCGAGAATGGGATGGAGAACGTCCGAAGGCAATTCCAATGATGCCAGAAATTATTGATATTGCTACTTATCGTAAAAATAAAGACGTTACAAAAGCTCTACAAGCAGCAAGAATTCCAATGGGGCTTGATTTTGCAAACGTAGAAGTTGTAGCTCATGATATTGCAGTGAATGATCATTTAATGATTTATAGTGTAGATGATAGTATGAGAAAACAAATTGTATCTAGCATCCTATCTCAATTGAATAAAGATTATTTTGAAAGTGTGACGTTGGTGGATACAGCAGAGTATAGTTTCGTTCAATATAAAGACGATGTGACGCACTACATTGTAGACGAAAATGAAATCAATATGCATGCGAAGTATTGGATGGAAGTAATTCGCGAACGAGCTCTTGAATTAGCGCAAGCAAGACAAGAAGGTAGAGAAATTCCTGCATTCACAAAACAACTCATTATCATGACAAATGTTGAAGAGTTTAGTAAATTTGTTTATTTAGAAATGGAGGATGCAGCGACTTTAATTGATTTATCTCGTACAGTAGGTATTTACTTTGTATTAGCAGGTCACCACGACTACATGGACCGAAATCGTGAAGCTCTACCTATGAAAATGAGAAGTAAGCTAACAGCAGCAATTATCGCAATGCCATTAAATGATCAAAGTATCTTCAACATAAAATATATAAGCAACGAAGCGCCATTAGGTAAAGATGAAGTGTATTACTATCAAAAAGGGAACATAATGAAACTAAAAATGCCTAGAGTAACTAACGAGGTGACAGTATGAAATTAAAGAAGAAAGCTAAGGTGATGATAGTCGTGTCAATAGTGGCAAGTTTATTAAGTGGATGTGGTTTTGGGGAGACGAAGATAGAGTATGAGAGATTAGTAAAGGCGTTGGATGAAGGGGACATGAAGACTGTTATGTCTGCGAGTGATGATGGGTATGCGTATGTGAAAGAAGAGGTTAGCGATAGTACTTATGAAGAAAAAGAAGACGGTGAACATAGTAGGATAATATATCAAACAACTCATGGAGTATATAATGTGAAAGATAAAGATTTATATGGGGAAACAACTCAAAAGGTTGCTACTGATATAAAAAATGACAAAAACGTTGGTGACAATCAAAATTACAAAAAAGAAACTGTTTATAGTACAATTTTAAAAAATGAAAAATCCCGTTTAATACCCCAGAATCAAGGCATAGATATTTCATATGTAAAATTAATATTTGGAGGGTTAAACGGACTGAGTAAATTGAAGCCAAGTGAGGATAAAAAAAGATTTAGTGAACCGAGCATAATAAGCTATAATTTAACGGAATTACAGTTTAAAAGCATAATTAATGATAAGTTAAATTTAAAATATGATAAATTTGATTCTGCAGTATTAATGATTGAATTTAATACACCTAATGATGCAAAAGAAAATAATATGAGAATAATGGAAATTACTATTTCGGTAAATTATGAAGAAAAACAAGAGAATAAAATTATAAAGCGAAATCAAGAAATTTCGACATATTATCATGCTAGGGAAGAAAATAATCAAAATTCCAAAAAAGAATATATAGATTATGAAAAGGAGTATATAAATCAGCAATAATTTATATTAGGAGGAGTTTAATGTGGGGAGAGAAATGAAAAATGAAGAGGACTTTAAAATAGATAGCGATGTAGGTAAGCTGAGGTTAGCTGGTAGAGATATTTATCAATATAATGGGAAAGAGAAAATATATAGTAATTCAAATGAAAAGACAAATCAGAGGGAATTAGAGAAAAATTTTAATGCTGAGCTTATAGCTGATGATGATAACCATCCAACATCAGGGTTTGGAGCATATGCCTTACGAAGTAAAGATACGGATGAGATTTTCATAGTATACGTTGGAACTCAACCGAATCAGGTAGGCGATTTAGCAACCGATGGAGCAATTGGGCTACATAATTTAACTAATTCACCTATATTGGGGTCATTAGCGGAATTTCAGTATAGTCAAGCAGAAAAATTTTATGAAAAAGTCAAGGCGAAGAATAAAGGAAAGAAGATAACTTTACTAGGGCACTCCTTAGGTGGCGGAGCAGCGAATACAGTTGCATTAAGACATCAAGAAGATAATATAAACGTATTAGCTTTAAATCCTGCGCCTGTTTTAAATAAAGATGTGGTTAAGTACGGATACGGGACCAATATGAAAAATTGCCGCAGTCTTATAAATGAATATGATCCTTTGTATGGCGCCATTAAGGCCGCAGATTTTGTAATACCTGGACAGGTTTATAAAATGGAAAATGGGGAAGGGCATTCTTTTTTATATGATCCAAAATTTTATTCTAGGAATGGGAATGTAGCAATAGATAAATTGAAAAAGGTTAGCGAAACAGGATTTGATTGGAAATTTGGTTTTTTAGAAATATCAGAATCTGCTGGGGACCTATATAAAGGAATCACTGGAAAAAAAACATTAAGTACAACAGAAGAAGTTGTAGTGGATTTAGTGGTAAATGGAACCCCAGTCAGTGCAATTCTAGTTGCAATAACAGTAGTGGGAGATACTAGTGCTCTAGCAACAAAAATAGCAAGTATAGGTGTAGAAACAGGAAAAAAAGCTTTGAAATTTAGTAAGGAAGTTATACAAGAAGTTAGAAATCAGGTGAATGCGGCTGTGGATTGGATAGAGAATAAATTAGCAAAATGTAAGGAAAAGGTACTTGAAGTGTTAGAATCAGTATTTAACGCAGCTGTAGATTTTTTAGTAGGATGCATCATTCTTTATTTATCCCGTGATGAAATTATAGCAATTGCAAAAGAAGTAGCATCTTCTCTTGTTCAAGATATTTTAGATGTATTTAAAGGTGACTTTGAAATTGATACAAATATTGCTTCAATTGCTGGAGATTATGTAAGAAGCCATCGCCAATCATTATTAAACTATTTTATGAATGATGGTAGTAGAGGATTAAATCGTTCATTATTGGTAGAGATTTCCAGAGATGTGAACGAACTTTCAAATGATTTAAAAGAGTTAAGTCAAGATGTAACAGATGCGGTAATTTCTATGATAGCAAAAGATGAAGAGTTAGCTTCGGTTTCCTATTATTGATAAATGTTAAGGAAGGGGGTATGAGGATGGATTTACATATGATAATGTCGAGGGTTCATAGTACATTTCCGGACAGTGGTGGGCGAGATCAAATTATTAACGTTGTTATGCAACTTGAAAAAGCAGCTGTATCTTTGACAGGAGATATTAGAAGATTAGAAAGTAGTATTGATAATAGTTTGCAAGGTAAAACACGTGATGCTTTTATTGATCGTATCCGCCAATTAGAAAAAAGGCGACAAAAAATAGAAGAGAAAATTATCGTATTAAAAGGATCGGTGAATTAATATGAAAGATTATATGGAGAAAGTTTTGCCTTTAGGAAGTGTAGTGAGGTTGAGTACTGAGGAAGAAAAAGATGTAGAGTATGTAATTACTACAAGAGGAATACTTCTCGATGAAGACACTTTCTATGATTATGGTGGGGTATTACACCCAGTAGGATTGACGGCAGAGACATATAAATTATTCAATGACTTTGATATTTTAGAAGTAAAATTTGAAGGATATAAAAATTCTATTGAAGGAAAATTTGCTCATAATTTTAAAATATGGCGAAATGAATTTGTAAAAACGATAAAGAACAAGGCTGAAAATAATAAGTAACAATTATTAATAAAACAAGGGCTATAATATATTTAGAAATAAATAGACTTTCCTCTTCCAACATGGAAAGAGGAAAGTCTATTTTTGATTGAATAAGAATCTAAATATCTAGTATTACGTGGGAACAACATGAAAAAGAACGTCAAGAATTTATAGCGAATAGAAAAAGAATAAAATAAAAGTTGAAATAACATTTGTAAATAATAGTCATAGACTGTTTTTTATGGTGGAAATCTATTTGTGAAGAAATAAATCATTTTATCCTATACGATGAAAATGGGGATCTTTCGGTATTTTTATAGTTAGGAAAAAGTTATTCTAAAAGGAGTAAGTTGGGTGAATCATAGACGCAAGAAAAAGAAACCGAAACAAATAAGAAAAGAAGCTGTTCAGATAAAACCGATGGTAGAAGAAAAACCACTAAAGAAGAGTAGCAAAAAGTTAGTTGATATTCTTCTAGGTATTCTTCTTTTCCCAATTTTTATATGGGCTGTCTTGGAAGGTTCTACAACACAAGTAAGCAAAGGGAAGACTTTCCTTATTATCGTTTTCTTTATCTTATTGCAATAGGGTTATCTATGATAGGAAACAAATAAGGGGGAGTTCAGATGTTTAAGAAGAAGGAGAAAAAAAACATTTACGTTAGACTGGTAAACACACAAGGGGAAATCATTCGAGAGTTTAATTGTACAGAAAAAGACTTGCGAAAAGTAAAAGAAAATGGTGCTGAAATTCGTTTGGTTGGAGACAACTCATATGAGATGGTAGCAACCGATGAACAACTAGAACAACTAGCAAGAGCTGAAGCAGAAATCGAAGCGGAAATTAAGGCATGGGAAGATGCTTTAAATGAGAGTTTGGATGAACGCGAAGAAAGAGAAGCGAGACAGAAAGAATTGAAAGAAAAGAATAAATGGAGTACAAAGAAGAAAGTAATCGTATTTGGACTGATATTTTTTGTATTTATTGGATTACCTATTATCGAAGGGTATCAAAATAGTAAATTAGTTGAAGAAGGTACATCATTACATGCAGAAATTGTAGGTAGGCATGTAGAGAAGGAATTCATGTTTACACACCCCACATTAGTAGTTGAGGTAGATGGTAAAAAGCATAATGTATGGGTAAGTGAAGAGACATATAACGGAGCAGAGTGGTTAGGTAGACTAAAAGTCATCAAAACAAAAGATGGTAAAGTTGAGAAAGACCCTAGATATGAGGGGAAAGACTTAATTACGAGTTATTAAGCAGTATGTTTTTAGTATTCGCTTCTCTCAAATTAAATAACATTATTATTTGCAAAAATCGAATCCATTAAAATAAAAATCAAATTTTAAATAACTGTAATAACCTCCTAGCATATTGTCGATGGGAGGTGATCAACTTTCTGAAGATACAATTGTTATAACAGTAACGTTTTTACTAAGTGAGTGCAATTTCAGAGAAACAAAAATAGAGTATGAGGGATATGCTTAAGTGAAAGAGAGAAGAATATTTAGAGCTTTTGAGGAGAAAGAAGGCTATTTGTACTATCAAAAGCATTTGGATTATGTACGGTAATTAATGTAGTGATGATATACATAAAAGATTATCTAAATTTAGTTACACAAAGATGAATGTACTTAAAAAATTAGGAATGTAATGGGATTTTAGTGCCTGGAAATTATTTAAACTGTATAGAAGGTGAAAAACTGAATGTGGAACATAAAAGAAGAAGATTTAGATGGATTTCGAGTAACATGTAGCAGCCGTTTAAGTCCTGAGGGTACTTTAGGTTTTATGATAGGAACAATAGTGTACGTTTCAGTTATGATGTTTTTTCTTATTGGTACTTTAGTAACCTTTGGTTGGGATTACTATACTACTTTATTCGAAAAAACAATTGTTAAAATTGAACTTGTGCTATATAGCTTACAAATAATTTTTTTAATTCTATATTCATTTCCAAAAGCTCGATTTAAATTTCAAAAATTACAAACCATTGTCGTGTTATTATATGCATTTCAATTAGGTACAATATTATTCACAGCTCTGATTCTTCCTGGAATGTCTGATTATACAATCGACGGAATTACATTAGTATATGTAGGCTTCTTATTTATAGGAGCAGTGATTGTTCATATTGTGACAACGATTGATACGTTTAAACAGGCAAGTGAAGGTACATTTAGTATGAATGAAAGATCAGCTTCCTTTTTTAGTAAAACAAAAGGAACTATGATGAAAGTAACTTCAATATACGCATTAATCCTACTTATTTTGATTTATTTTCATAATGATTATGCGATTGATACTTTTATTGGATATGTAATAGGTACTGTTTTACTGTACACAGTAGCCATAGGTGCAGCAGAGTTCCAATTATTAGCCTATTGTAGATTTAAATTTCCATCATTTTATATTTCGTGGGAGGAGCATGAAAGGGAACGTCAGGAATTCTTAAAGCGTTATAAAGAGAGGGAGGAAAAGGAAGCGAAAGAAATAAAATAAGTTTTGGTTTCTGAAAATTCGAATAGAATATATAAGCAATTGAGGATTGTATATAAATCAATGCTATTAAAAATTAAAGCATCTTCAATATAATCTGTACGAGTAAGTAAATATCAGTAAGTAAAGGTGAGATGTATTACTTTCCAAAAAGGAACATAATGAACTTAAAAATGCCTAGAGAAATCAACGGGGTGTCAGTATGAAGTTAAAGAAGAAAGCCAAGATGATGATAGTTCTGTCAATAATAGCAAATTTATTAAGTGGATGTGGTTTTGGGGAGACGAAGATAGAGTATGAGAGATTAGTAAAGGCATTGGATGAAGGTGATATGAAGACGGTTATGTCTGCGAGTGATGATGGATATGCATATGTGAAAGAAGAGACTAGCGACAGTACTTATGAAGAAAAAGAAGATGGTGAACATAGCAGGATAATATATCAAACAACCCATGGAGTATATAATGTGAAAGAAGACGACTTATATGGGAAAACAACTCAAAAGGTTGTTACTGATATAAAAAATGATAAAAACGTTGGTAGTAATCAAAATTACAAAAAAGAAACGGTCTATAGTACAAATTTAAAAAATGAAAAATCCCGTTCAGTAGCCCAGGATCAAGCTATGAATGTTTCATATGTAAAATTAATGTTTAGAGGATTAAATGAACTTAGTAAATTGAAACCGAGTGAAGATACAAAAAGATCTAGTGAACCGAGCATAATAAGCTATGATTTAACTGAATTACAGTTTAAAAACATCATGAATGATAAGTTAAATTTAAAATATGATAAATTTGATTCTGCAATATTGATGATTGAATTTAATACGCCTAATGATACAAAAGAAAATCAAATGAGAATAACACAAATAACAATATCGGTAAATTATGAAGAAAAAAAAGAAGATAAGCTTATAAAACGCAATCAAGAGATTTCAACATATTATCATACCAGGGAAGATAATAATCAAAGTTCCAAAAAAGAATATGTAAATTATGAAAAAGAGTATATAAATCAAAAATAATATATTTTAATTGAATTTTGAGAACGATAAATGTTGTGAAGATATGAGTAAAGGGGTAGTGAAAAATAGTTACTGTGATAACAGTTATGTTTTACTGAGCACGTATAGTTTTGGTAAATCAAAATAGAGTATGAGAGTCTAATAAAGGCATTGGATGAAGGTGACAAGAAGACGGTTATACTTAATTGAAAGAAGAATATTTGGAACTTTTGAGGAAAAAAGACACTACTTGAACCATCAAAAAGCATTCTGATTAGATGATTATGGTAATTAATATGGTAATGATATACCTAAAAGATTATCTGAATTTAGTTGTACAAAAATCTATGTACTTAAAAATATTAAGAATGGAATAGAATTTTAGTGGATGAAAATTATTTAAACTGTATAGAAGGTGAAATGTCAGGGTGTGGAAAATAAAAGAAGAAGATTTAGATAAATTTCGAATAACATGTCAAGGCCGTTTAAGTCCTGAGGGTGCTACGGGATTTATGCTTGGAACAATATTTTATATTTCAATATTTATGTTTATTATTTTTGTAGGGGATTTGAATTACTACAACAATTTTTTTGATAGAACAATTGTTAAAACTGAGATTGTGTTATTTAGTATTCAAATTATATTTTTAATTATATATCTATTTCCGAAAGCGTGTTTTAAATTTCAAAAGTTACAAACGCTAATCGTATTACTATATGCGTTTCAACTTGGAACGATATTATTTGTAGTTTCGATTGTTTCTGAAATGGCTGACAATTCAATTGGTAGGATGTTTACCGGGCTACTAGTTGCAGGAGCAGTTATTATCCATATTGTAGCAACGCTAGATACATTTAAACAAGCAAGTGAAGGTGCATTTAGTGGTGATGAAAGATCCACCTCGTTTTTTAGTAAGACAAAAGGAGCTATGATAAAGGGGGCTATAATATATATATTAATACTACTTATTTTAATGTATTTTCAAAATGATTATTCAATTGATTTTTTTGTTATGTATGGAGTAGGAACTGTTTTAATGTATGCGGTTGCAATCGGATCGGCAGAATTCCAACTATTGGCGTACTGTAGATTCAAATTCAAGTCATTTCATATGACGTGGGAAGAGAATGAGAGAATGCGTGGGAGAATTCGAAAGCGAAATAAGAAATTCAAAACGAAAAATAAATAATATATTAATAGAATTTTAGTGCGCGCAAAATAATTGAAACATATAGAAGGTGAAGAGCCAGGATGTGGAATATAAAAGAAGAAGATTTAGATAAGTTTAGGATGACATGTAATGATCGTTTAAGTCCTGAGGGTGCTACAGGATTTATGTTTGGAGGAATACTTTATAGTTCAATAGCCGTTTTTTCTATTATTGTATCAGGTGGTTGGGAGTACTGTATGGTTCTCCTTAATATAGGAATCGTTAAGCTAGAAGTGTTGTTATATGCTCTGCAAGTAATTTTTTTCATTCTATATTTATTTCCAAAAGCTCAATTTAAATTTCAAAAGCTACAAACACTTGTTGTATTATTATACGCACTTCAAATGGCTACTATATTACTTACAGTTTTAGTTGTTTCTGAAATAGCTAATAATTCAATGGATCGTATTACATTGAATTATGTATGTTTGCTATATTTAGGAGCAGTAATTTTTCATATTGTAACAACAATAGATACATTTAAATTGGCAAGTGAAGGTGCATTTAGTATGGATGAAAGATCCGCTTCCTTTTTTAGTAAAGCAAAAGGAACTATGATGAAAGTTGCTTCAATATACGCATTAATCCTTCTTATTTTGATTTATTTTCATAATGATTATGCGTTTGATACTTTTATTGGATATGTAATAGGTACTGTTTTAATGTATACGATAGCCATAGGTGCAGCTGAATTTCAGCTATTAGCATATTGCAAGTTTAAATTTCCGTCATTTAATAAAACGTGGGAGCAACATAAAAGAGAGACTCCAAGATATCAAAAGAAAAATAAAAAAAGTAAATCGAAACGTAGGGCATAAAGAAATTACGTATTGTAAGTTTTGATGATAAAAAAGTAATAACTTACAGGAGAGTATTTGAACTATCAAAAGCATTCGGATTATGTACGGCAATTAATGTAGTGATGATATACATAAAAGATTATCTAAATTTAGTTATACAAAAGATGAAGATACTTAAAAAAGTTACGAATGTAATGGGATTTTAGTGAATGAAAATTATTTAAACTGCATAGAAGGTGAAAAACTGAATGTGGAACATAAAAGAAGAAGATTTAGATCAATTTAGGATTACATGTAGAAATCGTTTAAGTCCTGAAGGTGCGACGGGATTTATGATGGGAACAATCATTTTTGTTTCATTATTGATGTTTTTTATTTTCGTAGCACTAGTTACAGATGGTTGGGATTACTATTCAACTTTTTTCGACAAAATAATTGTTAGCATTGAATTAGTTTTATATAGTTTACAAATAATTTTTTTAATACTATATCTATTTCCGAAAGCTCGTTTTAAATTTCAAAAGTTACAAACGCTCGTTGTAATATTATATGCATTTCAATTAGGTACAATAACATTTACAGCGTTAGTTCTTCCTGGAATGACTGACTATTCAATTGATCGAATGACTTTAATTTGTGTAGGGTTATTATTTATAGGAGCCGTTATCGTTCATATTGTGACAACAATTGATACGTTTAAGCAAGCAAGTGAAGGTGCGTTTAGTATGGATGAGAGGTCTGCTTCTTTCTTTAGTAAAACAAAAGGAAAGATGATGAAGTGGGCTACACTATACGCAGTAACTATTCTTATTTTGATATATTTTCATAACGATTATGGGTTTGATGATTTATTTATGTATGTAGTAGGGACCTTTTTAATGTATACGATAGCAATCGGTGCAGCTGAATTTCAGCTATTAGCATATTGCAGATTTAAATTTCCATCATTTAATAAAACGTGGGAGCAACATAAAAGAGAGACTCCAAGATATCGAAAGAAAAATAAAAAAGGTAAATCGAAACGTAAGGCATAAAAAAGTGAGTATTGTAAGTTTTGATGATAGAAAAGTAATAATTTACAGGAGAGTATTTGAACTACAAAAAGAAAATTTACTAATGTAAGGTGATTAAAGTGATTAGAAGATAATCTGATCGAAAATATAGAGAGAGTAGTGTGATGATGAAATGAACAAAAAAAGGGTTTTTAAAATGATTAGTATCATAATAACAATCAGCCTACTACAAGCATGTAGTTTTTTTGAAGAAAAGATAGAGTATGAGCCATTTGTTAAGGCATTGGATGAAGGTGATATGAAGACGGTTATGTCTGCGAGTGATGATGGGTATGCTTTTGTGGAACAAAGAGGTATTTACAGTACGTTTGAGCAAAAAGAAGATGGAGAGCACAGTAAGACAATTCGTCAAACTACGGAAGGTGTATATAATACAAAAGATAAAAGTTTATATGGAGAGGCGATACAAACAGTTGCGACTGATATAGAAAAAGACAAGGGAAAAAGGACAAATGAGAATTATAAAAAAGAAACTATTTATAGTACTCATGTTAAGTATGAAAATGGACAGGTGAAAAGTTCGGATTCAAATCTAGATGTTTCATACGTAAACTTAATTGTAGATCGTTTAAAAGGGATAGGGAAACTAAAGATGAAGCCCGGGGATGATATAAAAAAGTTTGATCAGCCTAATTCAGTAGGATATCGACTAACTGAATCCGAATTCCAAAGTATTATTAATGATAAGTTAAAAATTAACTATGATGAATATGATGGATCAACAATTTCACTTAGTTTTGACTCTGCAAAAAATC
Source organism: Bacillus sp. SRB3LM (assembly GCF_015712745.1). Taxonomy (NCBI): domain Bacteria; kingdom Bacillati; phylum Bacillota; class Bacilli; order Caryophanales; family Bacillaceae; genus Bacillus; species Bacillus sp. SRB3LM. The sequence continues at coordinate 662,066 of NZ_VWVQ01000078.1, read as the reverse complement.
CAAAACAGATATTACAATTAAGTATTGATATAGATTATAAGAAAAAGAATGGGGATGGAAAATTAGTAGAAAATATGTTCCAAATTATAACTTATTTTAATAGGAAACAGGATAATAACAAAGATGCGAAACAGGAATATATTGATTTTAAAGCACAGTATAATAAGACGCAGTAATATTTAGAAGGGCATTTGCACGTAAAGATAATAGCGACATAGGTGTGATAAATGTTTCATAAATATAGTGGAAAGAATTTGAGGGTAAACGCCCCAATTGCTGGAGTAGATGCAACAATTGGGGCGTTTATCTGTCTAAAATTAGCTTGAATACATGACATGTTTTAGTTAGTAGGGGCACGGCTTTACAAGTAGTTTCTCCATCTTCATAATAACGGTGTGAGTTATTTTGTAATTTGCTTGTATTACTAAGTTACGACTATTTCCTCTTATAGAGTTACTTCTTATTATCGATACATCGTCCACATCCCAATGTCTTTAAATCCTAGTCGTTTATAAATTCGTCCAGCAGCTGGATTGTTATAAAATAAACAAAGTGTTCGGCCTTCTTTCGTAAAGTCTTGAATCATTTTTTGTAATATGAGTGAAGCGTAGCCATTTCCACGATAATTCGGGTGTGTACATACACCAACTACCATAGCGGATAATGAATTTTCAGCGGAAGTAGAGGTGGATGCGATGATCACGCCGTCTTTTTCAATATAGTATGTGCGTCCTGTATTCGTTTCGATAGCCTGCCTTAATATTTTCTCTGATTCATTAGTAGTCGGAAATTCAGCAATGTCACTTCGTAATTTCATAATTCGTTCTATATCATCGAGTGACGCAAGTTTAATCGTTTCATGAATAGGCGTGTCAGGTAAGTTGTTGTCATTTAGACATTCACAAAAATACATTTCATTTTTGACGCCTAATTGTAGACTTGGAGCAGTTTCAAACTTTTCTACAATAGTTGACTTACCAGAGAGTTTAAGTGGCTTATATGCGGAAAGAAGTGCCTCAAAATCAGTGGTAACAAAGTCTTCTTTACTATATGGTATAAATGAATCGTGGAATCGGAGTAAAATTGATTTTAATGTTCCATTCTCTTTAAATACTCCCCATAGTTCTTGAAAATCTGTGTCATAACCGAAAGCTTCAATATCTCCAATAATAAACAAGTTAAGGGCTGCTTCTTCTTTTAGGTAAGCGAATACTTGTTCATGATCTTTCTTTGTTAATTTTCGCATCATAACGAATCGACCTCTTTTTTATTTTTCTAAATATTACAACTTAAGTTTTTTGAAATCAATATTAAATTTTATGTTTAGTTCACAAACTTTCGGAAAAACTAGGAAAGATATGACAAAGGAGGTTATGAACGGTGGATCATCCAATTCAAGGGTTAATGAAAGCAGCAATGGAAAATTTAAAAGAAATGGTTGATGTAAATACGATTGTTGGAGAGCCTGTTCAAACGGCTGACGGTGGTGTGGTGTTAACGGTTTCTAAAGTAGCGTTCGGTTTTGGAGCAGGAGGTTCTGATTTCCAAACGAATGATGGACAAAGAGCGAACGGTAACGCTGCATTTGGTGGCGGTAGCGCGGGTGGTGTTTCTATTACACCAGTAGCATTTCTTGTGGTGAATAAAGATGGAGTAAATATTCTTCATCTACAAAATGCGACACATTTAGCAGAAAAAATGATTGAATTAGCTCCACAAACAATTGATAAAATTCAATCGATGTTCCAAAAAGAAGAAAAGAAAGAGGGAAAACATCATCCTCAAAACCCTGATGAAATCCTTTAAAAACGCCTGCTTATGAGCAGGCGTTTTTTCTTGTAATCACTATGTAATAAAACACATGAAATTGTAAATAGTTTTTGAAGTTTTTTCTATGTTTCTAAAATTTTTCATGTTAAAATATGCTATAGAATTGAAACATATAAAACGAAGGTGGCTAGGTGCTTTGTCTGGAGGATCTGACCAAGTAAAGAATATGATATATATTAATGGTAATCGTCGAGGTCATTGTTTTATTACATCAGGAATTACGTTTAAAGAGTTTGCGAGTAACATCCCTTCACCGCTTCATCAAGTGTTGCTTTTGAAGCACAACTTTGAATGGACGGATTTTCATTATCATACTTTATTTGAATATGTTGAGGAAGAAAATATACATAAGTTAATTCAAGCAGAGATTGATGAATTTGATGAATTTTGTTGGGTAGATTTTGATGATGCAAGCGATTTAGATGAATTAGAGCCGAAAGAAATTGCAGAATTATTATATTTGGCTCACAAAAAAGAACCACTTGCAAGAACATTCTTTCCGCTGTTGAAAAATCGATTTGTTTATTTTTCACATGATGACGGATGGTACAACAAAGTGTATTATCGTAGAATTGCTGATTTTGTAGGAATGTTAAGTAAAGTCATTCCGTATAAACTCGGTGCTTTCGGTAAGAAACGTTTTTCTTTCTTCCAAAAATCAAAAATTTTCCCAGCGATTTCAAAAGAATTGATTATGGGACTTATTCCACTAATGGAAGATGGTCTTTACATAGATCTAGCAGGGAAAATTGAGTCAAGAAGAGGTCTTGAAATTCCGGTATATGTAGTTGGTTCGTATGAAAGTACGGATGAGGTGTTAGATAATATCGATGAATTGAAAGAGGAAGCAACAGAAACAGGTTGGCTCATTTTTGATAAGAAAGAACAAGAGTGGCAATGGGTTGTTGACTAAGAAAACTTGGCGTATGAAGTCAAGTTTTCTTGTCATTTGAAAGGAGTACAAATGAAGAAATATTATACAATTGTGGGTATTATAAGTATTATTCTCGTGGCAATATTACTTATAACTTGTCCGAAAGAATCAGATTTTAAAGTGTATGTAGAGGATAAGTATGCGTTGAATTGTAATGAGAGTAGTTTTGAATGCACGCAAAATGTAGATGGTAAAAAAGAAAAACTACAATTTGAAAGTACAGATGCACGAAATGGTGTATTCTTTATGACTGTAAAGCAAACATTTAAAACAGAAGCTGGTGTTTCAAAAGAATATAGCGGAGTAGGAATGTTTGGTACATTTCTTTTTGTTTCAGAGAAGACTTTCTAGTAATAGAAGGTCTTTTTTTTATGCTTATGTTCATATAGATGAAGTAAGACAAGCATAGGAGGGATAGCGATGAAGAACACATGTATCGTTTGCGGTGGTGAGGAGTTTTTTTCCTCAACGTTATATGCACGTACGAAACAAGATTGGGCATATGCACCAAACATGTATCGATTTGAAAAAGTATTTATTGAGCATCGAGATGAAGAAAATTATCCAGTGTTTCAAGAAATTACAGCGAAACATTGTTGTGGATGCGGTCATATTATGTTGTATCATGAATGAACACACCAAGTATAACTTGGTGTGTTTTTTTAAAACGCTGACAGAGCAAGCGGATAAAGTAAAGTAAATAAAACAGAAAAACTACCAAAACCAATTGCTGTATATCCAAGTGTTCTTGCTCCGAAATTGACAGCTAATAGGCCAACTAAAATTGCTAGGGAGCCGAGCGTAACGGGATAAAAAGCAATGGAGAATAACGAAAGAAATAAAGCGACATAGCCTACCATTGCGCCGGTATTTGTACCTTCTATCTCATTTGCAATTTCTTTACGCTTATGTCTAATTGGAATGCCAGCTGGTGATATTTCAGCAGCATACTCTTCGTTTTTTTCACCACTTTTAAAATGATGATTTCTCTTTCTTCGCATGTACATCCCTCTCTTTCAATTGGGTGTATCTATAGTATCTTTCAAAATGAGAAGAGCATGAGTATGAGTTAAACCCAAGTAAAGCAAAAATTGGAGAATACGCATTCCATCGTTAACATATCCATCTCCTATTGAAGATAAAGTGTGGGATTTTTTTCACTAGGACTGATTATCAGCCAGCAACAATTGGATTTTTATGAGCAGTTCTCTCCCATTAACTGATCCGCATCCATTGAATTTTGAGGAAGGTGTCTTACTGCAAGCGGGATAAAACAGGAATTTTGGAAAATGATGTAGAATGAAATGAATGATAATACGTGAAGGTAGGGGAATGTATGACGAAATTTAATTGGCACGAGTCAGCGGAGAAGAAATGGGATAGTAGCGCAGAGTTTTGGAATCAAAATAGTCAGGAAATGTGGGACAGTGGTAGCAGAAGTACAATTATTCCGTTTTTTGAACAATACGTGAAGAAAGAAGCACAAGTGCTCGATGTTGGTTGTGGTGATGGCTACGGTACATATAAATTAAGTCGCGCAGGCTATAAAGCAGTGGGAGTAGATTTATCGGAAGTGATGATTCAAAAAGGTAAGGAACGCGGAGAAGGACCAAATTTATCTTTTATAAAAGGAGATCTTTCTGCATTACCATTTGAAAATGAGCAATTTGAATCAATTATGGCAATTAATTCTTTAGAATGGACGGAAGAGCCATTACGAGCGTTAAATGAAATAAAGCGTGTGTTAAAGAAAGATGGATATGCATGTATTGCAATTTTAGGACCGACAGCAAAGCCACGAGAGAATAGTTATCCTCGCTTGTACGGAAAAGACGTTGTTTGTAATACAATGATGCCTTGGGAATTTGAACAGTTAGCGAAAGAACAAGGTTTTAAAGTTGTAGATGGCATCGGCGTATATAAGCGCGGAGTAAATGAGAAGATGTTAGGTCAACTACCTACAGAGTTGCAACAATCGTTAACATTCTTATGGGTATTTATGTTAAAAAACGTATAAAGAAATGAAAGAATTTTTAGGAGGTAAATAAGTGCAGAAAATACAAAAAACTGATACAATATCATCAGAACCAATTAAAGGGGGACTAGGGTATATGACAACTACTACAACAGTGAAATCCGATATTGAAATCGCACAAGAAGCGAGTATGAAGAAAATTCAAGAAATTGCAGCTGATTTAAATATTTTAGAAGATGAATTAGAGCCATACGGGCATTATAAAGGTAAGTTATCTCTTGATATTTTTAAGCGCTTACAAGATGAGAAAGACGGTAAAGTTGTTTTAGTAACAGCAATTAACCCAACTCCAGCTGGAGAAGGTAAATCAACAGTAACAGTTGGTTTAGGTCAAGCTTTTAACAAAATTGGTAAGAAAACAGTAATTGCACTTCGTGAACCATCTCTTGGACCGACGATGGGATTAAAAGGTGGAGCAGCAGGTGGCGGTTTTTCACAAGTCGTACCAATGGAAGACATTAACCTTCACTTTACTGGAGATATCCATGCGATCACAACTGCCAATAACGCATTAGCAGCGTTTATTGATAATCATATCCAACAAGGAAACACACTTGGAATTGATACGCGTAAAATCGTTTGGAAACGCTGCGTTGACTTAAATGATCGTGCCCTTCGTAACGTAGTAATTGGTCTTGGTGGACCTGTACAAGGTGTACCACGTGAAGACGGTTTTGACATTACAGTAGCATCTGAAATTATGGCCGTGTTCTGCCTTGCAACAGATATTCAAGACTTAAAAGCACGTTTATCTCGCATCGTAGTTGCCTATAACTTTGCAAATCAACCTGTAACGGTTAAAGATTTAGGTGTAGAAGGTGCGTTAACACTATTATTAAAAGACGCATTAAAGCCGAACTTAGTACAAACGTTAGAAAATACACCAGCTATCATTCATGGCGGACCATTTGCGAATATCGCTCACGGTTGTAACAGTGTTATCGCTACAACAATGGCAGCAAAATTAGGTGATTATGTTATTACAGAAGCTGGATTCGGTGCTGATTTAGGCGCTGAGAAGTTTTTAGATATTAAAGCTCGTGCAGCTGGCATTAAACCAGAAGCAGTTGTTATTGTTGCGACGATTCGTGCGCTTAAAATGCATGGCGGCGTTGCAAAAGATCAATTAAAAGAAGAAAATGTAGATGCATTAGCAAAAGGTATGGAAAACTTACAGAAGCATGTTGAAACAATTCAAAGCTTCGGTGTGCCTTTCGTAATTGCAATTAATAAATTCATTACAGATACAGATGCAGAAGTTACATACTTACAAGAGTGGTGTAATGAGCGTGGCTATGCAGTATCCTTAACAGAAGTTTGGGAGAAAGGTGGCCAAGGCGGAGTTGACCTTGCTGAAAAAGTACTAAAAGAAATCGAAAAAGGTGAAAACAACTACGCACCACTTTATGAATTAGAATTACCATTAGAAGAAAAAATTCGTACAATTGCTCAAAAAGTATATGGCGCAAAAGATATTGAATTTGCTCCGAAAGCACGTAAGCAATTAGCTCAATATGAAGGAGAAGGTTGGAGTAACCTACCAGTTTGTATGGCGAAAACACAATACTCTCTTTCTGACGATGCAACAAAATTAGGTCGTCCATCTGACTTTATCGTTACAATTCGTGAGTTAAAACCATCTATCGGTGCAGGCTTTATCGTTGCGTTAACAGGTACAATGTTAACAATGCCAGGTCTTCCAAAACAACCAGCAGCACTTCAAATGGATGTAAATGAAGATGGAAAAGCAGTAGGTTTATTCTAAAAGGTTGTAATTCATCTCGTTTATCTGTAAACTATATATACATCAAGTGGCGCCTTTCCATCGAAAGGCGCCTGTTTTTTGGAGGAAATTATGTTTGATCCAACTGCTTTTGACAATTTAAAAGTAATCGTAGAAGGTGCTGTGTATGATTTTGATCTACATGGAGATATTCTTGTAACAGATCGAAAAGATATGATGGATCTTGCTTCATTAAGTCGTATATATCATATCTCATTTCAATTAACAGAACCGTTTGAACCATTAGTAGAAGCAACATTTTCATTATCTGTGGATGCAAAGAACTTGTCTGGTGAAATACTAGAAGTGCCTCAATTTACACCAGGTTGTGAAATGAAGCTAGCATTTTCATTCCCGTTAGAACAACCAGAAGTAAAATGCGAAGAAATTGAAACATTAATGCGTTCTATATGGGGAAAAGAAAGAATGATTATGCAGAAAGTTTCATACGAATATAATAAGCAAGCGATTTCATATCATAATAAGGTAGAGGTTCTATTTCAAAAAGCGATTACAGAAGACCATGTTGATGATTTAATAGCTGTTATTTCACACATGATAGAAACGGTGCGAACAATACAGCATTTTCTTCAAAAATAGAGATAAAGGAGAAAAACAAATGATAAAAGATATGCAACCATTTTTACAACAAGCTTGGGAGAAGGCTGGTTTTAAAGAGTTAACTGAAATTCAAAAACAAGCGATTCCAACTATTTTAGAAGGACAAGACGTTATAGCTGAATCTCCAACTGGAACAGGAAAAACATTAGCGTACTTATTACCACTTTTACATAAAATTAATCCTGAAGTAAAACAGCCACAAGTTGTTGTTTTAGCGCCAACACGTGAACTTGTAATGCAAATTCATGAAGAGGTTCAAAAGTTTACAGCAGGAACTGAAATTTCAGGTGCATCTTTAATTGGTGGTGCAGATATTAAGCGCCAAGTTGAAAAATTAAAGAAACACCCAAGAGTAATTGTCGGTTCACCAGGCCGTATTTTAGAATTAATTCGTATGAAAAAGCTAAAAATGCATGAAGTAAAAACAATTGTATTTGATGAGTTTGATCAAATTGTAAAGCAAAAAATGATGGGCGCAGTGCAAGATGTAATTAAATCAACGATGCGCGATCGTCAATTAGTATTCTTCTCGGCGACAATGACAAAAGCGGCAGAAGATGCGGCACGTGATTTAGCAGTGGAACCACAATTAGTACGTGTAACACGTGCAGAATCAAAAAGCTTAGTTGAGCATACGTATATCATTTGTGAGCGACGCGAAAAAAATGATTACGTAAGAAGAATTATGCATATGGGCGATGTAAAAGCAGTTGCTTTCTTAAACGATCCATTCCGTTTAGATGAAATTACAGAGAAATTGAAATTCCGTAAAATGAAAGCGGCGGCTCTTCATGCAGAAGCAAGTAAACAAGAGCGCGAAGCGACAATGCGTGCTTTCCGCGGAGGGAAATTAGAAATTCTACTTGCTACTGATATTGCAGCGCGCGGTATCGATATTGACGATTTAACACATGTAATTCATCTAGAGTTACCAGACACAGTAGACCAATATATTCACCGCTCAGGACGTACTGGACGTATGGGTAAAGAAGGAACTGTCGTATCTCTTGTAACTCCACAAGAAGAGCGCAAATTACTGCAATTTGCGAAAAAACTAGGCATCGTATTTACGAAGCAAGAAATGTTCAAAGGATCATTCGTAGAAACGAAACCGAAAGCACCAAAGAAAAAGAAACCAGCATTTACTGGGAAGAAAAAGCCTAGATAAATGATGGAGAAGGCGTAACTATTTGTAGTTACGTCTTTTTTGTTTGTAAACAAGTGATAATGGGAATTGTATTAGTGTTTTTAATGTGCCTATCATATATATGCTTCTACTGGGAGTATCGAAAAAAGGGTAGTTTATTTATTTGGTTTATACGAGGAAATAATATAAAAAAGTCGAATATTAAAATGATGCGAAATAATAAAAAGAAGGTACATATATGGATAGGAAATTAGGAATGTTTTTGAATACGAAATATATTGAAGTAAACGAAGGAATAAAAAAGGCGAGAGAATGGGGGTTAGAATATATTCAATTATATGCTATGAATCCGACTTTCAACTTAGCTAACATCTCAAAGATACAATGGAATACATTAAAAGAAAACTTATCTTTTAATGAGATTCAAGTCCCGTCATTAGCAATTAGCTTCGGAGAAAATGGAATAATAGGAACTGAAGCTGAATGTGTAATAGAGAGTTTTAAATATATTACTGATAAAGGGTTAAGGTTAGGAGCTAACATAGTAACAGCCCATATTGGGGAAATCCCTGATGATGAAAATAGTGAGTACTATGATAAAATGCTACGTGTTTGTAATGAAATAGGGGACTTAGCGTTCAGATTTGGAGGATTCTTCGCCATTGAGACGGGATCTGAAAAAGCAATAGTATTAAAACGATTTTTAGAAACTGCAAACTCGAAAGGACTAGCTGTTAACTTTGACCCAGCAAATTTAATAAGTGATGTAAATGAAAATCCGGGAGAAGGTTTATTACTATTAAAAGATTATATAGTACAAACTCATATTAAAGATTGTAAAGAAGTGAAAAGTGATCGTTCAACTAAGTATATAGAAGTCGCAGCAGGGAATGGTGAAGTAGATTTCGATATATTCTTCAAAGTATTAGATAAAATTGGATTCGACGGATATAACATGATTGAAAGAAATGATTATTTTGATGAACTGGATGGGATGAGTCAGTCGATAAATTTTGCAAAGAAGTACATACCAACTCAAAAGGAATAACGATAGTATTTGTAGAAAGCTACATAGAATATAAAAACCATTAGGGGGAAATGTAATGATCCATAAAGTAGGACAAATTATGTTATATGTAAATAATCAAGATGAGGCAGTAAATTTTTGGACGGAGAAGGTAGGGTTTTATGTAGTTGCAGAGGAAGATAATAAGCAAGGAATGAGATGGATTGAAATCGCTCCGAAAAGCGGTGCGGAAACGAGCATTATATTACATAATAAAGAAGTTATTTCGAAAATGAGCCCAGAATTGAATCTTGGTACACCGTCTTTAATGTTCTTCTCAGAAAATCTTGATCAACTATATACAGATTTAACAAATAAAAATGTTACTGTTGGAGAAATGGTAACTATGCCTTCTGGTAAAGTGTTTAACTTTGCTGATAGCGAAGGGAATTATTTTGCGGTTATGGAGAAGAACCAATAATAATATTGCTATGTGAAAATCCCCCTCAAATATATTTGAGGGGGATTAAATTTTTGAAGTGGATTTTTCATTAGAGAGTTGTTTAATAAAAAATACTCCTTTTTCAATAGCTGTCTCAATATAGCCAACGATTTGATCAAACGTAAATACTTGTAAGTCTTCATGCAAATGTTGCTTTGGATACAACATATCTTCAAAAAGATACTTTCGAAAAGCTAAAACGTTTTCTTTAGAAACCTCTTCAATATCCACAATGTGAGCCTCTTGATTGAGAAGAGAGAAAAGCTGTTGTTCTTGATCGTAATGATGAAGCAACTTTGCATTTAACAATTTAAAATCGTTATAGTACAGGGGTGCGATAGTTTCGTCATTCTCTATTCTATTTTTTAGCCAAGGTAGAAAAAATCCACTTAGCCAATTATCATCGGCAATGAGGTGGGTATAATAGCCTAAAATAAATGGGGAATCTATATGTGATTCATATTTATGAAAAAATGAATCATAATCTATTCTTCTCGTATAGTTCTTCGTTGTACCGGCATAAAAATGTGAGGTTCCTTTTTCTTTTTTTGAATGAACAGCATCAGGGGCTACAGCTCCAAGTAAGAAAGAAGTCTTATCGTGAATTGATAGTTTCTCAGCAATACCACTAGCGATAATAACATGCATAATTCGTGATCCCATGAATGCCACCTCTGTTTCCAGTATTCATTTCAGGAAGAGGACTAAACAGTTAGTATTACTTTCCCTGTACTTTTTCTACTTTCGACCCATTCATGTGCTTTCCCTGCATTTTGAAGTGGAAAAGATTTCGTAGCCTTAATTTGTAAACGTCCGTCACGCAAATAACGGAAAACTTCATTTGCAGTTTCTTGGAGCAGTTCAGGACGCTTTTTTCGTGTGGTTCCAAAGCTAAAACCGAGTATAGAGCGGCAACTTGCATGTAAATCTTTCGTTTGAAAGTTACCAATTTCACCGCTAGCATTACCGAAATGAACGAGGCGACCGTAATAAGCAAGGCAGTTTAAACTTCTTTCAGAAACCGTTCCAGAAATAGAGTCTAAAATTACATCAACCCCTTCACCATTTGTCAGTTCATTGACTTTCTCTACAAAATCTTCATCTTGATGACAAATAACATAATCAGCTCCAGCATCTAAAGCAATTTCTTTTTTTGCTTCACTTCCGACAGTGCCTATAACTGTTCCAGCCTCTAATAGTTTAGCAAGTTGAATAGCAGTAGTGCCAATTCCGCCAGCAGCCGCATGAATGAGTACAGATTCACCTTGTTGAAGCCTTGCAACATTTGCGAGTAAATTATAGCTTGTAAAAGATACGATTGGACAAGCGGCTGCAGTTTGAAAGTCAACTTCATGGGGTAATACGAAAGTAAGATTTTCATTTGCAACAACGTATTCTGCGTAAGATCCATTTTGAGGAAAAGCAATGACACGTTGTCCAGGGTGAATATTTTTCACATGAGAACCGACACGTTCTACAATACCAGTGGCATCTATACCTGGAATAAAAGGTAGTGCTTTATTTCCTTTTTTACCATAACGTGATTTAATATCAGCGAAATTTACACTAGTAGCAACAACGCGAATTAAAACTTGATCTTCTGAAATAGACGGTATATCCAAATCTGTATATTTCATCACTTCAGGACCACCGAACGACGTTACAACGATAGCTTTCATCATATATCCTCCTAAATTTGACTATATAAATTATTTTAAATCTTTATCAGAAATTGGAAAAATATATAATAGTTATGTGTGGTTATAAGTGAAGCTTATAAACTCAATGAATCATAATATTAATTTATATAAAAAAACTTTAAAAAAATCGAACGAAATATGAATTACCTGCCAATATATAGTGTAAGACAAAGGAGGGCTGGAATATGAAGGGTGAAATAGATTACGTACATTTAATCCAATTAACTTTATCAGGAAATAAAGGAGCATATAGCAAGTTGTATGATAAAACGATTCAAGAAATATATAAAACAGCACATTTTTTAATAGAGGATAAAACGGATGTAGATGATGTCGTTCAAGAAATATACATACAACTATATGAATCGCTTCGTAAGTATGATAGCGAGAAGCCATTTCGTCCTTGGCTAATTGGACTTGCGATTAAACAAATTCACTCTTATAGAAGAAAGAGGTGGATGCGACTACGAATTATAAAAAAAGCAGAAGAGCAAAGAAAGTCAGTGCAAATTGATTTTTCTAACGATGTTGTAAGTAAAATATCAAACCAAAAACTAATTGAACTCATTCATAAATTACCGTATAAATTGAAACAAGTTATTATCTTAAGATACTTACATGATTATTCACAAGAAGAAGTAGCACAAATATTACATATTCCAATTGGTACTGTGAAATCTAGAATTCATGCGGCATTAAAGAAACTACGTCAAAAAGAGCAAGTAGAAGAAATCTTTTTAGGAGAGGTAGGGAATGTGAAATGAGTTTAGATTGTAGAGTTAGGGAATCTATACAAGAAGAAGCAAAAGGTATTGTTGCCCCGCCGGATTTAAAAGAAAAAGTAATCGTACAAATAAAAATGAAGCACGGGCGGAGTAAGAGGAAGAAACGCTTTATCGCAGGAGTACTTGCAGCAGCTCTTTTAATCCCGACGACTGGTTTTGCGTATCAATCTATTATGGCGGATGGTATATACGGATCTTTCGAGAATTTAAAAAAACATGCCGGAACGATGACATTAGAGGCGTATATGCGTTTTAGTGCAAAATTATCAGAGGCGAAAGATGAAATGGGTACGAAGGAATATGAAGAGTTTACAAAAGAACTAAAAAAATTAACAAATGCAAAACTTACGTACGGAGATTCGAACGGTAATATTGATTATGATCAATTATTACCGGCTAAAAAAGAGGAATTGAAAAAGGTGGTAATGGAGCTTCATCCGTATTTTGATAAATTAAATGGCCATAAGTCTAGTAAAGAGGTATTAACTCCTGAAGAGTATGAACAATATATGGAAGCATTAATGTCATATCAAACCGTTTTAGTAAAAACGAAATCGAGTGGGGGGATAACAATAGAAGAAGTACCTGAAGCGTACAAAGAAAGATTTATTAAAGCAGAGCAGTTTATGGAATATGTAAATGAAAAGGTGCAATAATTAGAAAAGCTCATAGCCTTAGCTTTGAGCTTTTTTATTGAAACAAAAAAGAGTGTTCAATTATACTTTTTCATATTTGCATTATCTTTTTGTATAAAACAATCTAAAAGGGAATAACCAGCTATTAAACTAATTATCGTAACAAAAGTTGTATTTATTAGAATAATATTAACTAAATAAGGTAGGTATTCTGCAAGTGGTGAAAAGAGTAGTGCTGGGGAAAAGGAAATGAATAGTGTAGGCACTGTAATAGCAATAAATTTATCCGGTTGAAAGCTCCAGTTTTGTTTACTTGTTTCGCGATTAATAGATTGAAGGAATCGTAATAAAATGCCAACTATAAGAGGGAAGAGTGTAAAGTAGAATAATCTTGGATAAACGTTAAAGTTCACTTGCGTGTCTGTATCTAAATAAAATTGAATTTTTACTCCTACAAATAATAATAAGACGATAAATAATGTAAAGCAGAGGTATAGCATCACTTTTTGCATTATATTCCACCATCCTTTACTCAAAATATATTCAAAAAAAGAAGAGATATACAATAACTACTGTTGTATATCTCTTCTTTTACTGTTAGTTAATAGTGGAGTTTGCTTTTTCTTGCTTCGTGAAATAATCAATAATGCCCATTGCGCTAATTTCTATATCTAGATGTAAAATGTTGTAAACGGAATGATCTGATGGAACGTTTAACTTTGTAAGATGAGAAGAGATTTTATCCATTAACAAAGTTTGTAAAGCTTTAGTTGCTTCATCGAAATCATTATACTTTTCAAAGACTTCCTTACCAGTATGAACGAAAATAGGTAGCCAATATTCCAGTTGATTATATACTTCTGTAACATGAGAGGATGCGCCGTAATGACCGAAATAAATAGTATCTACATTCATACTTTGAATGTGATTTTTAGAAGTAATCATCGCATCTGGTTGGAATTGTGAAGGGGACGTTGATGGTAGATACAGTTCTACACCAACGTTTGCGAGTTCTCTATAATAAATTCCAATTGTATCACCAGTGAAAATCCCGTTTGTTAATGAATCGTGAATGCTAATATGGTGCTTCGCATGTCCTGGTGTATCGTAAAATGTAAGGGTGCGGTCTTTTGCAATTTTTAACGTATCACCATGTTGTACAATATGAACACGTTCTTCTTCAATTGGAAGAATTGGATCGAAGAGTTTATCGAAATCTTCTTTGTAGACAGCTTTTGCACCTAAAATGAGTTTTGTTGGGTCAATCATATGACGAGCACCGCGAGAATGCACATATAACGTAGCATTTGGGCACTTCTCCATCATTAAACCAGCTGCGCCAGCGTGATCTAAATGCACATGTGTAACGATAATGTTTTTAACATCGTTTAAATCAATATGTAATTGTTGTAAGCCGTCTAAAATATACGGAAGAGAAGGGGCTGCACAAGTTTCAATTAAAGTAATATCGTCACCTAATAAAACGTACGTACCTGTTCGTTCATTATGCTGTAAATCGAAATCATCAATAAGATATAGGTGAGAAGATAATTGCTCTACTTTTTTCATATTTACCACTCCTTATATACTGCATGTTTCTATTATACGATAAAATAGAAAAAAGGCAGAAAACGAAGCTCGTCTTCTGCCTTTTTGTAATATTATTATTTCGTTTGTTGTTTATTAATAGACATAATGAACAGTCCAACAATCCCGCCTACTAATGGAAGCATAATCTCTCCTGCTAAATTAAAGTAGGAGCTTAAGAATAAACCATTTACATCGATTACCCAGCCAGTAACATACAATAACATCATATATAGTACGAAATAAAACTCGCGATTTGAAATCGTTTCATGTTGTGCAGTTTTCATAATGGACACCATCCTTTTCTTTTATAATGGAATATAAACTGTCACATTTTGTTCACATTTCAATTGTAAAACTTTCCAAAATAAAAGTCTAGTATTTTTTGTCGAATTTTCGAACAAAAATAAAGCGCTATCATTTCAGCGTGTAAGTACGTAATAAGAGCTGTATATTCACGAATGTAGTATAGTATAAACATAGAATGATAGTGAAGAGAGGGGCAAAGACAATGACAGTTTATGATTTTTCAGCTAAAACAATTACAGGTGAAGAAAAGTCGTTAAGAGATTATGAAGGAAAAGCACTTCTTATTGTAAATGTAGCTAGTAAATGTGGTTTCACACCTCAATATAAAGGATTAAAAGAGGTGTATGATAAATATAAGGACCAAGGACTAGAAATACTCGGTTTCCCTTGTAACCAATTTGGAGGACAAGAGCCAGGTACAGAAGCAGATATTACTAGTTTTTGTGAGTTAAACTACGGTGTAAACTTCCCGATGTTTGCAAAGGTTGATGTGAAAGGTGATAAGGCTCATCCTTTATATACCTACATGACAGAACAAGCACCAGGTTTACTCGGTATGAAAGCAGTGAAATGGAATTTTACGAAGTTTCTAATTGGAAAAGACGGGAAAGTAGTAGGGCGTTTTGCGCCGCAGACGAAGCCGGTAGATTTAGAGGTTGAGATTGAGAAGGTACTTGGAGAATAATTAGGAGTTTCACTTTATTAAAAAACGTCTCAAAGAACAATGTAGTTCTTTGAGACGTTTTCTTTAAACTCACATTTTCAAGATTAAATAACTGTATCAAAGTCATCTGATTTAGGTAGAGAAGCTGCTTTTTTCATAAGCACTTCCCATAAGTGTACAGATTTCTTCCATTCTTCTGCAGTCTGCCTCTGTTTATACATAGCGTTCTCATAACTGGCAGTAAGTTGTTGCATATCGGCCGAGTTGTAAAGTGTATCGATATGGAGAGCGTATTCTCGGAATGTTTGACTTTCACTCCGTGGTATGCCAATTCTCGCAAATTGTTTTAAAAGTGCACCGTAAGCTTTTTGATAAACACCATCATCTTTTCGGTATTTATAGAAATGAATAATAAGAAATGTCCTCCATATCATTCTAGTGGTGAAGAGAATGTATCCCATAATACTAATTAGTATCGTAGAGAGGAATACGTACCACCAAGAAAAACTAGTTTGAGAATTTGTAACCTTTTTAGTAGAAGCTTCTTCTGTATTTTCTATTAAACTTTTAAGTTTTGCTTCATTATTTCGTTGTTGTATTTGCGTGTTATTAGAATTATTTGCTTCGCTATTTTGTGAAATAGGAGCAGGCGTATTATTTATAAAATTATAGGGATTAGTAAATCCTTTTGTTGGTTCGAATGGAATCCATCCGTATCCTGGGAAATATACTTCGACCCAAGAGTGTGCGTTATCGTTCGTGATTGTATAAACATCCTCACCTTCTGCAGAGGCAAGTGTATTGTCAAGAGTTCCTTCTGTATAGCCTTTTACCCAGCGAGCAGGAATCCCGGCAGAACGAAGTAGTACAATCATAGACGTCGAAAAATTATTACAGTAGCCGCTTTTTGTATCGAAAAGGAATTGATCTACATAATCTTGGCTTTTGGCAGGGAATAAGACATTTGTTGATTCGTATGTAAAAGAGTTGTCTGTAAAGTAATTTTCAATAGCTAATACTTTATCATATCGGTTGTCTTTATCATTTGTAAGATTGACAGCCAAGTCTTTTACGCGCTGTGGTAATGACTTGGGAAGTTGTGTGTACTTTGTCATAAAATAAGGATTTGTTTCTTGACCTTCATTTGTTTTTACAGCTTTCAAGTTTTCTATGGAAAACTCAGGGATCTCATATGTTACTTTATACGAATGTAAAGTAGTAGAAGAGTCTCCATTCATTGTATAAATTTTTTCTGAAAACGGGTCAACACTGTATGATACATCAGAAGCAGCCTCAACTGATACTAATCCTGCTGGATAGGTAAGGTGAGGGTAACTTTTTTGCATGGTAATTGTTGCCTCAGTCGTTTTCGTTTTTGTATTTTGTTCGTACCAGCTTACGACGTCGTTTTTATTTTTAAAAGAAATCTTTTTCGGATTTTCAGAAATTTCCCAGCCTCTTCCTGTATAAAAATCTTTTGTTTCTACTCTCCAATATTGTTTGTTTTGCGTTCGTGCTGTGAAAACAATTGTAGGATCCGCCTTAAAAGGACCGCCTAATCGCGAGTCATCTAAACCATACCCAATTGTAGAAACTTTTTGTTCTTTACTTGCTTCAGATGTGTTGAATTTTAAAAAATCCATTGTGTTTGGCCATTGAGGGCCAAATTTTGGAGCAAAGTATGCAATGGTTGCTAATAATACGATAAATATTGTAAGTGGTCTAAGTAATTTTGAGATTTCTCTAGCATAATTTTGTAAGTGTTCACGTTCTTTTATTCGTTCTACTTGAAGAAGACTAAGCATAAAAAAGCCGATGACAACAGTACGAATAATAGCGTAGTTTGCATTGTATAAATGTAAGTTATGAAAAGTTGCGATATAAATAATAGTCAATACAAGGAATAGAAACCCACGTTTTTTATGAATAATCCAAAATGAAGTGAAAGAACTCAAAAACCAAAATGAGAGAAAAAATAAAACCGTCGGAAAAACTGGAGAAATATCTAGTAAATTCCCTTGGAAAAACAGGGAGGAATTTCGAAACATATCAGAAAAGAATGTTGTTAGCCAAGATGGATTTATAAAAGCATTTTTATAATATAGGGAATGAATGATAAATAAGACTGTGACAATTTTTATAGGAATCTGCCACCTCGTTTGAAAAAAAGAGAGAGCGAAGCAAATTCCTATAAATGTTACGAAAATATCTAATCTACCTACATTTGTAATACCTATAAGAGGTCTTAGCCATTCTAGTAAAAGAAGAAATACACATGCATGCATGAAGAATCTGTTCGTATCCCACTTGTATTTTGCTTGTAATATCATCATTTGCTCACCTCAAAAAACACGTTTGTATACCGGTTTTCATAAACCGTGTTTACAAATATTTGTCGTTTTTTTAGAGTTTCTAGTATACTGAGTTCTCGGTGTGAAAGTTGATTCGCTTTTTCTTTCACGACAAAAACCATACATTTTCTATTTCTTATAGCAGCACAATCAGCCGCCTTTTGAATATCGGGAGAAAGATTACTGGTCACGAGTATAACCGTGACGGGTTCATAAATTTTTCTTAGTTCCATGTCTACACTCTGGGAGAGCGGAAATACACTGTCTGCTTGTACTTTTGCTAAATGACAAAGGATTTGTTGTAACTGCGTATCTCCATTGTCTAAAGGGAAAATGGTTTGTTCTTTTCCGATAGACACGAATGATGCTGGTGAATTTTGTTTCAAGACAGCCCTTACGATAGAGGCAGTAAATGTGACGACTGATTCGAATAGAGGAGACTCGGTTCTGTCTATGAATATCATGATATTATGGCTGCGCTGTTGTTCAAACTCTTTTGTCATAATATTGTTTGTTCGTGCAGTTGCTTTCCAATCGATCCATGAAAAGCGATCGCCAGGTTTATAGTCTCTGACACCGACCGAGATTGTAGAGTCTTTTGCTGAATTTATATTTGCTGAAAGCGCTCCTTGTTCGAAATGATTTTCCAATTGTCGATACGCTATATCTACATACTGGGGATAGACTAAAAATGTATTTGGAACTGAAAAAGTTACTTCTTTCTCCATCATGCCGAATAAATCGCCAGTTTTGACACGAACGCTTGAAAAAGTGTGCTCGCCTCTAGGGATTGTGTCAATAACATATTGAAACGAAATATTTCGTTTCAATCCTGGGAAGAGTACTACCTTATTCATCTTTATTTGTTTACAACTTATAAATTGTGGTGGCAGTTCATCTTCTATAACTAAATAAAGTAAGGGAAAAGGAAATTTTCTTTTTATTGTAATCGTGCTTACAAATTGTTCTCCTACTACATATCCATTTTGGTTTGTTATTCGCTTTACTTCAGCGTCCCGTAAAGCGTAGAAGGGGAGTAGTAGTGAATAAAGAGCAATGGGAATTATGCTGTAAAATAAAAACCAACTGACAAACCCTCCTTGAAACATAGCGTACACAAATGTTAAGACTAGGCATAAAGGGAGTAGCAATAACTTCATAACGTGATATAGCGCTCGCAGCATTCGTTTCATCAAGGGTTCATCGCCCTTTGAGTAGGCACGGTAGTTCGTGCAACGATTTTTGCGATAACTTGTTCGCCAGTTATTCCTTCAAATTTTGCTTCCATTTTTAGAATGAGCCTATGCGCTAAAACGTAAGGAGCTAAAAGTTTAACATCGTCTGGAATAACATAATTTCTGCCATGGATAAATGCATAAGCTTGTGAAGCTTTCATTAAAGCAATTGAGCCACGTGGACTTGCACCTAGCTGTATAGAACTGTACGTACGAGTCTGATTAACAAGCTTTACAATGTAATGCTTAATTGCTTTGTCCATACTTACTACCCGTACGCTTTGTTGTAAATAAAGTAATTCTTCTATTGTAGTAATGGTCTGTAATTGAGAGAGTGGATTTGTTTTTTCCATCCGGTTTAAAATTTCAAATTCTTCTTCTGGTGTAGGATATCCCATTTTTAGTTTCAATAAGAAACGATCGAGCTGAGCTTCTGGTAGAGAATATGTTCCTTCATATTCGACCGGATTTTGTGTAGCCATGACAAAGAACGGCTTTGGTAAAGGTCTTGTAATACCATCTATTGTAATATTGCCTTCTTCCATACATTCAAGTAAAGCAGATTGTGTCTTTGGAGATGTACGATTAATTTCATCAGCAAGTACAAAATTCCCCATAATTGGTCCAGGCTTGAACTCAAATTGGAGCTCTTTCGGATTATAAATAGAAACTCCTGTTACATCTGACGGCAATAAATCAGGTGTAAATTGAATTCGCTTATAATCAGCATCAATGGATTTAGAAAGAGCACGTACTAGCATTGTTTTCCCGACACCAGGAACATCTTCTAATAGCACATGACCTTCAGCTAAGAGAGCTGTCAAAACTAAGATGGTTTCTTTTCGTTTTCCGACCATTATTTTTTCAATATTATTGATTATTTTTTCTACAGTGGGATGTAATGAATCAAGCTGGGGCATCGTAATCCTCCTAATGTTATTATCGTTTTCTAATCCATTTAGTTGACATATTTCTAATTCTATATATAGATAGTAAAACTTCCACCTTTAATTCTGAGAATATTCAGATTATTTATTTTGATTATATCTAGTATAATTGTTTCCGTAACTAAGGGCAATACAGTAAATAATGATTTGTAGTTTTATGTAAAATGAGACTTGATATTAAAAATGACATTGAAGAAAAAATTCCTTACATACAATTTATATTCTTTTCTTTATGGCATTTTTGAAATAATATCAAAATTCTTTTTCTTTTGCAAAATAGTCGATACCTCAAAATACTATTCTCCTAATAATCACGATTAACCATAACCTTCACAACGGAACAAAAGGTTTTCTCACAAACTTATTTTCTACTGAATTTTTGACAATCTCTTGAACTGTGCGAAATGTCACATCTGTATTTTACAACCTCTCTTATAGTAAGGGTATGTAAGAGAGACGTATTAAAGGAGTGAACAGTATGAAGAAAAAAACTTCAGCACTAATGAGACGTTTAAAATATTTTTCGCCAATAGATCGTTATAACGATAATCATACACAAGAAACATATGAAGATCGCGAATGGGAAAATGTGTACAGAAAGCGTTGGCAGCATGATAAAGTAATTCGTTCTACACACGGCGTGAACTGTACTGGTTCATGTAGCTGGAATATATATGTGAAAGATGGAATTGTGACGTGGGAAGGGCAGGAGCTTAACTATCCAACGACAGGTCCTGATATGCCAGATTTTGAACCGCGAGGATGCCCACGTGGAGCAAGTTTTTCTTGGTACATTTATAGTCCACTTCGTGTGAAATATCCGTATGTACGTGGTGTTCTTTGGAGTATGTGGCAAGAGGAACTACAAAATAACGAGTCACCATTAGATGCTTGGAAAAGCATTGTGGAAAACCCTGAAAAAGCACGAAAGTATAAGCAGGCACGTGGTAAAGGAGGATTCATTCGTGCGAATTGGGATGAAGTGTTACAACTCGTTTCAGCTTCATTACTGTATACAGTAATGAAATACGGTCCAGACCGAAATGTTGGTTTCTCACCAATTCCAGCTATGTCGATGTTAAGTCATGCAGCTGGTAGTCGCTTTATGCAACTTATGGGTGGACCGATGCTTAGTTTTTATGATTGGTACGCAGATTTACCACCAGCTTCTCCGCAAATTTGGGGTGATCAAACAGATGTACCAGAAAGTAGTGACTGGTATAACTCTGGTTACATTATGACATGGGGTTCAAATGTACCGATGACGAGAACACCAGATGCACACTTTTTAGCGGAGGTTCGATATAAAGGAACGAAGGTAGTTTCAGTAAGTCCTGATTTCGCTGAGTCAACAAAGTTTGCGGATGATTGGATTAGTGTGAAACAAGGTACAGATGGTGCACTTGCGATGGCAATGGGGCATGTGATCTTACAAGAATTTTACGTAGATAATCAAGTGGAATATTTCACAAAGTATGCGAAGCAATATACTGATTTTCCTTTCTTTGTCACATTGAAACAAAAAGGAGATCAATTCGTTGCTGATCGTTTCTTAAACGCTGCTGATATTGGACGCGAAACGAAGTTAGGAGAATGGAAACCTGTTCTTTGGAACGAGAACACGAATGATTTTGCAACACCTCAAGGCACAATGGGCTCACGTTGGGATAACGAAAAGAAATGGAACTTGCGTTTAGAAGATGAAGAAACAGGTGAAAAGATTGATCCACGTCTTTCTTTACTTGGAATGGAAGAAACGATTGGAACGGTACAAATTCCGTACTTCTCTGATGATGGAAACAAAGTATTAGAACGTACAATTCCAGTGAAAAAGGTTATGACAGAAGAAGGCGAAGTGTTCGTTACAACTGTATACGACTTAACGTTAGCAAATTACGGGGTGAACCGAGGGTTTGGCGGACAAGAGCCGAAAGACTTCAATGATGATGTACCGTTTACACCTGCATGGCAAGAGAAAATGACAGGAGTGAAACGAGAACTAATTATTCAAATCGCTCGTGAGTTCGCACAAAATGCCGCTGATACAAATGGTCGCTCGATGATTATTGTTGGAGCTGGTATTAACCATTGGTTTAATTCTGATACGATTTATCGCGCAGTTTTAAATCTTGTTCTTCTCGTCGGGGCACAAGGAGTAAACGGCGGGGGATGGGCGCATTATGTTGGTCAAGAAAAGTTACGACCTGCAGAAGGATGGCAAACAATCGCGATGGCAAAAGATTGGCAAGGGCCACCAAAATTACAAAATGGTACGTCTTTCTTCTATTTCGTAACAGATCAATGGCGCTATGAAGATACACCTGTTGGACATTTAGCATCACCAATTGAAGGTAACTCACGTTATCAACATCACGGTGATTACAATGTATTAGCAGCACGACTCGGCTGGTTACCTTCTTATCCAACATTCGAGAAAAATGGAATTGAATTATATAAAGAAGCTGTTGCTGCTGGTGCAACAACGCAAGAAGAAATCGGAAAATATGTTGCACAAAAATTAAAAGAAAAAGAACTGAAATTTGCGATTGAAGATCCTGATAATAAAAACAACTTCCCGCGCAACTTATTCGTTTGGCGTGCGAATTTAATTTCAAGTTCTGGTAAAGGGCATGAATATTTCTTAAAACATTTATTAGGTACAACAAACGGATTAATGAATGACGATAGTGATTCATTACGACCAGAAGAAATTAAGTGGCATGAAGAAGCACCAGAAGGGAAGCTTGATTTACTCATTAATTTAGATTTCCGTATGGCTGGAACAGCGCTGTATTCTGATATCGTCTTACCTGCTTCAACTTGGTACGAAAAACATGATTTAAGTAGTACAGATATGCATCCATTTGTGCATCCATTTAATCCAGCAATCGGTTCACCGTGGGAAGCACGCTCTGACTGGGATATTTTCACTTCACTTTCTAAAGCTGTGTCAGATTTAGCGAAGAAAATAGATCTTGAGCCAATGAAAGAAGTTGTTGCAACACCACTTCTTCATGATACACCGCAAGAATTAGCGCAACCACTTGGCAAGATTAAAGATTGGAGTAAAGGTGAATGTGAACCAATCCCGGGTAAAACGATGCCACAAATTCATGTTGTTGAAAGGGATTATAAAACGATTTATGACAAAATGACAGCACTTGGACCAAATGCCGGAAAACAACCGATTGGTACGAAAGGGATCTCTTGGTCAGCAGAAAAAGAGTATGAGCAATTAAAGAGCAAATTAGGAGTTGTTCGAACGGATACTATTGCGAAAGGTTGCCCAGACATAAAAGAAGCAATCAATGCTGCTGAAGCGGTATTAACGCTTTCTTCTACAACAAACGGTCATATGGCAGTAAAAGCATGGGAAGCACTTGAAAAACAAACAGATCTAAAATTACGTGATTTAGCAGAAGAACGTGAAGAAGAATGCTTTACATTCGAACAAATTACAGCACAACCGAAAACAGTAATTACTTCTCCGGCCTTTACAGGTTCAGAAAAAGGTGGACGACGTTACTCACCGTTTACAACAAATGTGGAACGTCTTATTCCTTGGAGAACGATAACTGGTCGACAATCTTTCTACTTAGACCATGACATGATGAAAGAATTTGGTGAAATGATGGCAACATTTAAACCAATTCTGCAACATAAACCGTTCCGTAAGTCACGCCCTGAAGTAGAAGGGAAAGAGATTACACTAAACTATTTAACACCGCATAATAAGTGGTCGATTCATAGTATGTATTTCGATTCATTACCGATGTTAACGCTGTTTAGAGGTGGTCCAACTGTTTGGATGAATAAAGAGGACGCTGCAGAAGCTGGCGTTGCTGATAATGATTGGATCGAGTGCTTTAACCGTAACGGTGTTGTCGTAGCGCGTGCTGTTGTAACGCACCGTATACCGAGGGGAATGGCATTTATGCACCATGCGCAAGATCGCCACATTAACGTGCCTGGTACGAAATTAATAAGCACCCGTGGGGGAACGCATAATAGTCCAACCCGTATTCATGTTAAACCAACACATATGATTGGTGGATATGGCCAATTAAGCTATGGATTTAACTATTATGGTCCGACTGGGAACCAGCGTGATTTAAATGTTGTAATCCGTAAACTGAAGGAGGTAGATTGGCTTGAAGATTAAAGCGCAAGTCGGAATGGTAATGAACCTAGATAAATGCATCGGCTGTCATACTTGTAGTGTAACGTGCAAAAACACCTGGACAAATCGTCCAGGTGCGGAATATATGTATTTCAATAACGTAGAAACGAAGCCTGGTATTGGTTATCCGAAGCAATGGGAAGATCAGGAGAAATATAAAGGCGGCTGGGAATTGAAAAATGGTGAAATTCAGCTGAAATCCGGTTCGAAAATGAAGCGCCTTATGAATATTTTCCACAACCCAGATCAACCAACGATTGATGATTACTTTGAACCTTGGAACTATGATTATGAAACGTTAACAAATAGTCCGCAGCGTAAGCATCAGCCAGTTGCTCGTCCGAAATCAGCAATTACAGGTGAATTTATCGATAAAATTGAATGGGGTCCAAACTGGGAAGATGATTTAGCTGGTGGACATATAACAGGATTACAAGATCCGAACGTAAAGAAAATGGAAGAAGAAATTAAAACTGATTTTGAAAATGTCTTTATGATGTATTTACCACGCATATGCGAACATTGTATGAATCCATCGTGCGTATCATCTTGTCCATCTGGTGCAATGTATAAACGTGAAGAAGACGGCATTGTTCTTGTGGATCAAAATGCATGTCGTGCTTGGAGATTCTGCGTATCATCTTGTCCATATAAAAAAGTGTATTTTAACTGGCAAACGAATAAAGCTGAAAAATGTACAATGTGTTTCCCACGTATTGAGGCTGGTATGCCAACAATTTGTTCAGAAACATGTGTAGGACGTATCAGATATATTGGGGTAATGCTATATGACGCTGACAAAGTAAAAGAAGCAGCTTCTGTTGAAGACGAAAAAGATTTATATGAATCTCAGCTTACTGTTTTCCTAGATCCAAATGATCCTGAAGTAGCAGCTGAAGCGAAAAAACAAGGAATTCCTGAAGAATGGATTAAAGCGGCGCAACAATCGCCAATTTATAAAATGATTATCGATTGGAAAATTGCTCTACCTCTTCACCCAGAGTATCGTACAATGCCAATGGTTTGGTATATCCCGCCGCTTAGCCCAATTATGAATATGGTGGAAGGAAAAGGTAGTAACTGGCAAGCAGAAGAGATTTTCCCTGCTATTGATAATATGCGTATTCCAATTCAATATTTAGCGAATTTACTCACTGCAGGAGATGAATCACATATTCGTCTTACATTGAAGAAAATGGCTGTTATGCGAACGCATATGAGAGCACTTCAAATTAATAAAGTACCAAATGAAGCTGTATTAAAAGAACTTGGCTTAACGAAACAGGATGTAGAAGATATGTATCGTCTTCTTGCTATCGCAAAATATAAAGATCGTTTTGTTATCCCGACATCTCACCGTGAACAAGTTGCAGATTTATATAACGAACAAGGAAGCTGTGGTTTATCATTTGCAGGTGGTCCAGGCTCTTGTATGACAATTTCTTAAATAATGGGGGCGGAAAAATATGAAACAAAGTTTACAAACTGCTTTTTCATGTTCTTCATTTCTTCTCTCCTACCCAGAAATCGGGTGGAGAGAAGCTTTAGCTGAATTACAAGAAGAGATGGAAGCGATTGAACAGGACGATGTTAAAGCTTCACTTACAGCATTTATAAAACAAGCGCTAAATAAAACGAACGATCAACTCATTGATGGTTACGTATATACATTTGATTTTGGTAAAAAGACGAATATGTATTTAACGTATATGAACACTGGTGAACAAAGAGAAAGAGGGATTGAATTACTAGAGTTAAAACAGCATTATAAAAAATCTGGTTTTGAAGTAACAGATAAAGAACTACCTGATTATTTACCACTCTTGCTTGAGTTCTTTGCAAATGCAAATGAGAGAGACAGTGGACCAATTATGAGCAAATACACGGAGAATATACAAGCGTTACACGCTCAATTAAAAGAAGCAGACAGTATGTATGAACCAATTCTTGCGGCTGTTCTACTCGCTATCGAAGCATGGGGTGTACAGGCAAATTAGAAAGGAGAGTTGTCAAAATGATGGATCAATTTCTATGGGTGTTGTTTCCCTATATCATTTTTGCAATCTTTATCGGTGGACATATTTTTAGATACAACTATGATCAATTTGGATGGACATCAAAATCTAGTGAACTATTAGAAAAGAAAATGCTTCGAATCGGAAGTCTATTATTCCACTTTGGAATCATGTTCGTAATTGGCGGTCACGTTATGGGGATTTTAATTCCAGAAGCTGTATACCGTTCAATAGGAATTTCTGAGCATACGTATCACATAATGGCAATTAGTTTCGGGCTTCCGGCAGGTGTTGCTTCTATTATCGGTTTAATTATATTAACGTACCGCCGCGTAACTGTAAAACGTATCATTGCAACGAGCACAAAGGGAGATTATATTGCGCTTATTTTATTACTTATCGTAATGTTAGCAGGACTTTCTGCAACATTTTTAAATATCGATTCAAAAGGATTTGATTATCGTACAACAATTGGCCCTTGGTTCCGAAGTCTCTTTATTTTCCAACCGAAAGTTGAATATATGACGGAAGTACCAGTATGGTTTAAAATTCATATTCTTGCAGGGATGGGTTTATTCGCAGTGTGGCCATTTACAAGACTAGTACATGTATTTAGTGCCCCAATTAAATATGTAAGCCGTAGTTATGTAATTTACAGAAGACGTATTCCTAATGAGTTGAAAAAATAATACTGCTGTAAACGGATAGGAGCTAATGGTTAAAACGAAACGAGGTCTAATATGGAAGGCCTCGTTTTTGTTTACATAGGGAATAACCGTTAATAAGTAGTTTAAATTGAAAAAAGATTAGCATCTAAATAAGATGCTAATCAATACTACAAACAGAAGCAGAGCAATCTTCACAAGCAATTTCACATTTTAAAAATTGTAAATCGTGAATGGTAATCTTTCCTTTATGAATAGAAATTGTACCTTGCTTTTTTAATTCATTTAACATTCGATTTACGCTTTCACGTGAAGTTGCACAGAAATTAGCTAGTTCTTGATTAGTTAACGGTAAATCGATGAGAATACCATTTTCTTTTAATACACCGTAACTATTTGTCATTCGAATGAGAGTAGAATATAAGGCACCTTTTTTGCCGTGTAACACTAAATCTCGGAACTTCGTTTGCATTCTTCTTAAATGTTCACTAATCCATTTCATAAATTCAAATACAAGAGCGGGTTTTTGGAGTAATGCTTTTTCTAACGCTTCACGCTTTATTACACCTACTTCAACATCTTCAAGACATTTTGAGTTTAATAAATATTTTGCATTATCCGTGAACAACGTTAATTCTCCAATAATGTCATATTCCGAACAAATTCGAAGTGTTAATTCTTGTCCGTCAGCACTAAGTTTACTAATTTGTACTTTTCCTGAGTGGATAATATAGAGTTCGGTTGCCTCCATACCTTCTTGAAAAATAAAACTGCCTTTTTTTATCTGCATTTTATATTCAACAGATGCAAGTAATTCCTTTAAATCTTGAGATAATTTCATACTGTTTGTCACAGCAATCACCTTTCTTCTTATAAGCAATACATTTCCTATTTTGAGTGTAAATATGTTGAAAATGCAAGAGCTATTTTAAAAATATAGTAAAATTTCAATGACCGTAAGGAGGAGAGACTGAAGATGTGAACAAAATGCGAACAGATTTGTGAAGAATTTTTGAATGGGGAAAGTGATGTGAGAAAAGTCACATTGAATTTGCAACTTATTTTTTATAATAAAGGCAAATAAACAATTGAAAGCTTACTAAGGATTGCAGCAGAAAAGAAGGGATATAGATGCACGAAAAAATGAAAGATTCATTAGAACGGCCACTTCAAGATTTACGTATTTCAGTTATTGATCGTTGTAATTTTAGGTGCACATACTGTATGCCTGCTGAAGTGTTCGGACCTGATTATGCTTTTTTGCAGGAAGAGTTTTTATTAACGTTCGATGAAATAGAAAGATTAGCAAGATTATTTATAAGTATGGGAGTCAATAAAATTAGGCTGACTGGCGGTGAACCGTTATTGCGTAAAGATTTACCTCAGTTAATCGCAAGGCTTACAAAACTAGAAGGCTTAAAAGACATTGGGCTCACAACAAACGGAATTCATTTAGCGAAACAAGCTAAGGCGTTAAAAGACGCGGGATTAAAGCGTGTAAATATTAGTTTAGATGCGATAGAGGATCACGTCTTCAAAAAAATTAACGGAAGAAATGTAAGTACAAAACCTGTACTGAAAGGAATAGCAGCAGCAAAGGCTGCTGGATTAGAGGTAAAGGTAAATATGGTCGTAAAAAAAGGAATGAATGATAGTCAAATTCTTCATATGGCTCGTTATTTTAAAGAAAAAGAAATTCAGCTCCGTTTCATTGAGTTTATGGATGTAGGCAGTACGAACGGATGGAATTTTGAACAAGTGATTACGAAGGAACAATTAATAGAGAAGATTAATCGCGTATATCCGGTTGAACCTGTTACACCTCGTTATTTTGGAGAAGTTGCGAAATTGTATCGATATGTAGGGAGCGATGCAGAAGTTGGATTTATTACTTCAGTATCAGAGTCATTTTGTTCTTCTTGTACGAGAGCTCGTATTTCGGCAGACGGTAAGTTTTTTACGTGTCTATTTGGAACGAAAGGAACGGATTTGCGAACGCTTCTTCGAGAAAATATTTCTGATGCATCACTATTAAAAATTTTACAACATACGTGGCGATATAGAACAGATCGATATTCAGATGAAAGAACGGCGGATAGTACAAATAAACGTCAAAAAGTTGAAATGTCTTACATTGGCGGATAGCGAGAGGAGGATTTCCTATGCAAGAGCGATATTCAAGGCAAGTATTGTTTTCTAGAATAGGTGAAATGGGTCAAAGAAAAATAAGAGAAAAGCATGTACTTTTAATCGGTGCGGGTGCACTAGGAGCTGCGAATGCAGAAGCATTTGCTAGGATGGGAATTGGGAAATTGACAATTGCCGATCGTGACTACGTCGAATGGAGTAATTTACAGCGGCAACAGTTATATACAGAAGAAGATGCAAAGCAATGCAAACCAAAAGCAATTGCAGCGGCAGAGCATTTAAGAAAGATTAATTCTGAAGTGGAAATTGTACCAGTTGTAACTGATGTCACAATGAAAGAAATGGAAGAGTTAACAAAAGAAGTGGACCTTATATTAGATGCGACTGACAATTTTGATACGCGTCTACTTATAAATGACATTTCACAAAAAGAAAATATACCTTGGATATACGGTGGATGTATTGGAAGTTACGGTGTAACGTATACAATTCTTCCAGGGAAAACACCGTGTTTTCGTTGCTTAATGGATCATCCTATGGGAGGTGCAACATGCGATACAGCCGGAATCATTCAACCAGCTGTACAAATGGTTGTTGCTCACCAAGTGACAGAAGCGATGAAAATATTGGTGGATGATTTCGATGCGCTGCGAGGGACAATGTTATCATTTGATATTTGGAACAATCAGTATCTCTCATTAAAAGTAAATAGACAGAAAAAAAGTACATGTCCATCTTGTGGGAAATTACGAACGTATCCAAGTTTAACATTTGAAGCACAAATGAAAACGGAAGTGTTATGCGGACGGAATACAGTTCAAATCCGTTCAGGAATAAAGAGAAATCTTAATTTAACCGAAATTCAAAAACGATTACAAAAGAGTGTACATGTCAAAAAAACACCTTACTTACTATCATTTTTAATTGATGAATATCGTTTCGTTTTATTTATAGACGGTAGGGCATTTATTCATGGGACAAATGATGTGAAAATAGCAAAACGATTATACGCAACATATATAGGGTGAACAGAAAGTGAGCGTCACCTTATTGAAAAGAGGTGAAAAAAGAATGTTAGAAAAACGTATACCAATTCCAGTGGCAGAAGCAGTTGCGCGTGTAATGGAATATGCCTACCAAGGTGAAATAGAAAAGGTTTCTCTTATAGAAAGCTACGGTAGAACACTTGGAGAAGATGTTATTGCAGATCATGATGTTCCGCATTTTAATCGCTCTCCGTACGATGGGTTTGCGATTCGAGCGGAAGATACAAAAGAAGCGAGTAGTAGTAACCCCATTCAGTTTGAAGTAATTGGCGAAATTGGAGCAGGTTTTGTTTTTCCAGAAGAAGTGAAACCATTTCAAACTGTCCGTATTATGACAGGCGCCGCAATTCCAGCCGGATGTAATGCAGTTGTTATGTTAGAGCTAACAGAAGGATTTGAAGAAAATGAAAAGACTTATATGAAATTGAAACGCTCCTTTATTGCTGGGGATAACATTTCTTTTAAAGGAGAAGATGTAAAACAAAATACCGTCCTTGTGAAAAAAGGTACTGTTATTAATCCTGGAGTAGCAGCACTTCTTGCTACGTTTGGTTATAGTTCTGTACACGTTATAAAACAGCCGGTTATTGGAATTGTAACGACAGGAAGCGAACTGCTTGAAGTACATGAACACTTAAAGCCAGGGAAGATTCGAAATAGTAACTCCTATATGATTGCTGCTCAAATTGAACGAGCTGGCGGAGTTGTACAGTATTATGGACAGTTCGCTGACGATATTGAGACGTGTTATAACACTGTAAAAAAAGCGATAAAAGAAGTCGATATTTTAATTACAACTGGTGGCGTTTCGGTAGGAGATTATGACTATTTACCTGCTATTTATGAGAGATTACAAGCAAATGTACTTTTTAGCAAAATAGCGATGCGACCAGGAAGTGTGACAACTGTAGCTGAGGTAGAAGGAAAACTACTATTTGGTTTATCTGGTAATCCTTCTGCTTGTTATGTCGGTTGTGAATTATTTGTTCGGCCAGTTATTCGAACATACTTGCATAGAAAAGATTCGCATGTATTTCGTGCAGAGGCGATTTTACAAAAAGACTTTCCAAAAGCAAACCCATTCACTCGTTTTGTAAGAGGAAAAGTGGAAATTGTAAATGGAAAATTGCAAGCGACACCAGTTGGTTTAGATAAATCTAGTGCAATTTCTTCACTTGCAGAGGCGAACGCATTTATTGTCCTGCCGGGAGGAACAAGGGGATTTGAAGCAGGAATAACTGTTTCGGTACTGTTATTAGAATCAAACGCTGGAAGTGAGTGGCCATGGGAAGAACCACTTCGGTCGTACAAATGATAGAAAAATAGATTGCTAACTTATATGAAGATAAGAGGTGCAAGATGACACATACGTATTATGAAGTGATTGATACACCTATTTCAATTGAGGAAGTTACAAACAAAGTAATTTGTCGTGAGTGCGGCGCAGTTACTACTTTCATTGGTACTGTTAGAGAATTTACGAAAGGCCGTCGTACGCTATATTTAGAGTATGTAGCATATAAAACAATGGCAGAAAAACAGCTTGAGAAAATTGGTACTGAAGTAGGAGAGAGGTGGCCTGGGACATTTGTCGCCATTACACATCGCATTGGTACATTACAAATTTGTGATCTTGCTGTTGTCGTCTCTGTTTCTACACCACACAGGAAAGCAGCCTATGAGGCGAACGAATATATTATGGAGCGTATAAAACAAATCGTTCCCATTTGGAAGAAAGAATTTTGGGAAGATGGTGAATCATGGATAGGTGATCAGTTAGAAAAGGTAGCATATGAGAATGATGAGTCTGGAAAGGGGATGAGAATATGATTGAAGTACTATTATTTGCACATTTACAAGAAGAAGTAAGTAAGTCAGCATTACACATAGATTGTGAAAATATTACGGTTGCTAAACTTAAGGAAGTGCTCATTAAGAAATACGACGTAGCGATTTCAAGTGAGATTATGGTTGCTATAAATGAAGAGTATGCAAATGAGGATGACATCATTCAAACTGGCGATGTTATAGCAATGATTCCGCCAGTGAGTGGTGGTTGATTCTTTTCAGCCTAATCATGTTAGGACGTGATTAGGCTGGAGGGAATGAATATAACTATGCATACATAGGAGGGAACAGGATGAAAAGTCCTAATTTTCAATTAAGTTTACAAACTTCTAATCTAGTTATCGGGTTTATGGTATGGGTCATTTTATCATCATTAATGCCTTATATTAAAGCGGATATTCCATTAACTGCGGGACAAATTTCTATGGTAACAGCAGTACCGGTTATATTAGGTTCTGTTCTTCGCATTCCAATTGGTTATTGGACAAATCGTTTCGGAGCAAGAAAATTATTCTTTATTAGTTTTATTCTATTATTATTTCCTGTCTTTTATATTAGTGTTGCCAATTCAATGATGGATTTAATTATTGGTGGTTTATTTGTCGGAATCGGTGGTGCTGTATTCTCTGTAGGCGTAACTTCTTTACCGAAATACTTTCCGAAAGAGAGTCACGGTTTTGTAAATGGTATATACGGTGTCGGTAACGCAGGAACAGCAATTACTTCGTTCTTAGCACCAGTTATCGCAACTTCAGTTGGCTGGAGAACGACAGTACAGTGTTATTTAGTTTTACTCGCAGCATTTGCACTTATGAACTTTTTATTAGGCGATCGTAAGGAGAAAAAGGTGAATACACCATTAATGGAACAAATAAAAGGTGTATATAAAAATGAAAAACTTTGGTTTTTATGTATCTTTTACTTTTTAACATTTGGATCTTTCGTCGCATTTACTGTATACTTACCAAACTTTTTAGTATCTCACTTCGGATTAGAAAAAGTGGATGCAGGTATGCGGACAGCAGGATTCATTGTACTTGCAACAATTATGCGGCCAATTGGCGGTTGGCTTGGTGATAAATTTAACCCATTTAAAATATTAATCTTCGTATTTATCGGTTTAACACTTTCAGGTATTATTTTATCATTCATGCCTAGTATGAACGTATATACTTTTGGTTGCTTACTAGTCGCATTTTGTGCAGGTATCGGTAATGGTACAATCTTCAAACTCGTTCCAATGTACTTCTCAGAACAAGCTGGTATTGTAAATGGACTCGTTTCAGCTTTAGGCGGACTAGGAGGGTTCTTCCCGCCGCTAATTTTAACATTATTATTCCAACTAACAGGTCATTATGCAATTGGATTTATGGCATTATCAGAAGTCGCACTTGCTTGTTTAATCATTACAGTGTGGATGTATAGTCAAGAAAAGCTGTTAGTGATGTTAAAGAATCATTAAAAAAGAAAAAGAGCCGTCCCGAAGTATTTTGGGATGGTTCTTTTAGTAATAGACTTCAACTTGTTTTTTATTGATATCTTAACAAATGTTTGTTTTCTAAAATATTGTGGTTTTTAAATAAAAAACAGAAGGGTAATGGAATTTTATGTTAAAAAATAGATATCAGATGTTATTCAATTAAAGGGCAGGTTAGCTCAAGCACAAAGATTAAACTAATTTTTAGAAAGCAAATATATCGAGAATGAAAATAATAACTTTTGAATTAAACGATGACTATTGATCGCTAACGAATCGATAAATAGTCGCTCCTTTCTAAAAGCTATCTATTAATATGTATAAAAATATATCAATAGCTTGAAATGTTCCGAAATTCAAAAAACATATAAAGGTATCTATAACAAGAAAAAACTGCATATTTTTTAGGACCAGATTTTTGGGTAAGGCTAATGGAGATTGTGAAAAAGTACACTTAAAATAAAGAATACAGTTTAGGTTGATAAGATAAAATTATGAATTTGTATAAATAATTCATAATTTTCTTTGTGATTCATATTTGATATGTTAAAGAAAAGAGAGCGTTTAATCCAACTAAAATATATGTAGAATGAGGTTTTAAATGTTTATTTTCATTATATTAGACGTAATAGTGCCAATATTAATATTGATGCTAATTGGTGCAATCTTACAAAGGAAGTTCCAATTTAACTTAAAGCAGCTATCTACACTTATTAATTATTGCTTGATGCCAGCGGCTGTATTTGTGAATATATATGATATTAGTATAGAAACAGGTTTGTTGCTCCAGATCATGTACTATTTAATGTTTTATAGTCTGAGTCTAATGCTAGTAAGTCATTTTATTTCAAAAACATTAAAGTTAGAAAAAGGAGAAAGTGCAGCTCTAAAAAATAGCATTTCGTTAATGAATTCCGGTAATTATGGATTACCAGTAAGTCAATTGATTTTCAGTCACAATCCAGTGGGGGTTTCCATTCAGATTTTCATTGTGATTTTCCAAAACCTTTTAACTTATTCATATGGGATTTATAACTTACTATCAGCAACAAAAACAATCGGAGGTATTATTCAATCATTTATAAGACTGCCTGTATTTCATGCGCTCGTACTAGGGATTCTCTTTCAATCGTTTACAATTCAAATACCTAATTCTATCTTTCTACCTCTTAATCAGCTTGCGAATAGTTTTGTTGCCATAGCACTCATATTGCTAGGAGCACAATTAGCCAACATTAAGCTTAATTTTTTCCATAGAGTCATAACATGGTCTTTAATTGGAAGGTTACTGATGGGGCCATTATTAGCACTTTCCATGATCTACCTCTTAAACATTGATGGAATTGTTGCACAATCATTATTTATTGCAAGTTCTTTTCCTACTTCAAGAAATACATCAACTATTGCTATGGAGTATCAAATAGAGCCTGAACTACATGCACAAATCGTTTTATTTTCAACACTTTTCAGCATTATTACAGTAACTGTCGTTATTTATTTGTCATATATTTTGTTTTGAATATACGTTTAAAACCGAATGGATTTGAGGCGGTAAATGATGGATGGAAATCCCATTGATATGAGAGGAAAACAGTCTATGATATATTGGGGGGCGTTTACAATTGTACCGTGTCTGATAATCAAGTGGCTTAATTCAAAAAAAGGAAACTCGTTACGGGTTATTTCGTATGAAAATCTTTAAAGCATCTGCATATAGACTTGCGAAAAAAGACATAATTTCGCTTATAATTGACGTTACGTGAGCTTAGTTTGATAGCGATGGGGTGGGAGTGTCAAGTAAGAATTTTTTCTTTATTGATTTTATGCGGTTTTTTCGCAAAATTGTAACTAAGGGGGGATTCCAAGTTGAGTAAACAGAATATCAGCACAACAGTTTCAGGAGATATAATTGTTACCCATCTAGTTGGAAATATAAAAACAGATGATGTGTATGAATGGTTTAATGGTTTTGAGCAGGTTTGTCAGCAATTCATTTCTGAAGGGCGGAAATACAAATTGTTGGTGGATAGAAAAGGATACACGCCAAATCATTTTTCTGTTCAAAAAGTATGGAAAGAGAAGTTCTTCAATGAAATCATTTTGAATAACAGTACGGCAATTGCATTTCTCCTTGAAGAGGGGGAGATAATGGATTATTTACAACAATCTAATACGAAAGAATCTGTGAGATTTTTTGATGATTATGAACAAGCGCTAATTTGGTTGAATGAATATCCAATATAAAACCTGTATTGAAGCAGTTGCCCTCAAGCAACTGCTTTTTTTGTCCGTAATTGTTGCCGTTATTTTTCTTCACAGATTCTTGTCCAATTGTTTGTCTGATCCTAAAAAACGTTTGTTCAAAGCTAATTACTATTTTAGCTAAGTGATAGATTACATTTTATGAGTACGAGAAAGTCTTTTTATAAGTTTAGCAAGGACAGAAGTTAATTCCTGTTTCATACGCTTCGTAAACGATGGGTCCTTACCTGAAGTTGAAATAGTGACAACATATTGATTATTTCTTATAACGCCAGGTGTGTGAAAAGATGATTCTGTACCATCACTTACAACGTTAACCCACTGGAAATCATGAGCGGCCTGTTTGACCATCATATTTACAGCGTGTTGATTTGTAGCTGCATAAATAAGGTGAGCATCTTTAATATCATCATTACTAAAAGCTTTTTGCTTCCAAGTAATATAAGAAAGTTCCTTCATTTCCTCGCAAATTTCTGGGCTGACAACAGTGACGAAAGCGCCTGTATCTTTTAATCCAGACGCTTTTCGATATGCAATTTTACCTCCACCAATGATAATGACCACTTTATTTTGTAGATTAAACATAAGAGGGTACATGTTATACATATATGCATTCCTCCATTCGTTCTAACAATGTTAGTTTCATATATGTATCAAACTGAAGACAGTTACAAGTCGTAACGTGATCATATTTTTTTGTATGCAATTCAATTTTTTGAAGTAATAATCCGGTAAAGAGAAGGTACGGCATGACATATACATGGGACGCAGTCGATGTTATATCCTTGAGCTCAACAGCAAAAGAGGGAGTTCCTTTCGTTAAAAAGGAACAGGATACTGGCATACCAAGTTTTCGTTCGACAGCTGCTCCGATTAGTTGTAACTCATGTATCGGTTGTGTATCACTACTGCCTCGTCCTACGAGTAAAATACTACTATTTTGCATTGGCATAGCTTCACGTATTCTTTTCACTACAAGTTCCACCATATGTGGATGTGTACTAAAAGGAGGTACAACTGAAAATGTTATTTGTGGATATTTCTTTTGTAGTTGCTCTATTTCAAAAGGAATATCACGTTTATAGTGAGCTGCTGCAAATAATAAAACAGGTACAATCATTATTTCAGTTACTCCCTCTATTATCGTTTCTGTAACTGCATCCGAAATAGTAGGTGTCGTTAGTTCTAGAAAAGCTATTTTTTGAATTCTTTCGTTTCGCTCTTTCATAACAGATTGAATAAATTGAATGAATTGTTCATTACCTTCTTGTAGCCGGCTCCCATGTCCAACATATACAATTCCTTTCATTGTCTCACCATGTCTTTCTTCATAAGAGTTTCTTGTAATTGATGATCTACGTTATGAAACCCAACTTTATTTGCATAGTGTAAAGTTGGAACGTCGGTATACGAGAATGGGAGAGTAAGAATATTGATAAAGCCAAGGCGTTTTATTTCTGCTAGAAACGTATCAATAGAAGCACGACCTTCAAATACAATGCTATCCCATGAGAATTCAGAAAGAATACGTGAATGAATTTCATCGAAGCGATGATCAATTGTGTACTCATGAGTCATCATATAGGAACCAGCACCAATTTTTTCTTGAATAACAGCAATTCGGTTAATGTTTCGTCCTAAATAAATCGTTGAATTCGAAGAAAATTGCGCAGGTTTACTGAACAATCCATATTGCATGAGCTTTTCTTGAATAGAAAGGTTCATATACTGAAGTTCTGCCTGTAAGGAACGAATATCTTTATAATATTTACTGCATGATTGCATTAAGATGTCTACACTGTCAGCGGAACAAAATACAAGACGATCAACGTTAAAAATCTTATTGATTTGTTCAGAGGTTAATGTGTATTCTTTCTTTTTGAAAGTTGGAATTTGATATATTTCTGCACCGGACTCTTGTAACATTTGCTTTATTGCGCTTTTTTTATTTGTTGCAGATGCAAATAAAACTTTTTTCTCGTGTAATGGTTTACGTTCTTTCCAAGCGATCTGATCCCGTAAGGAAACGACATCACCAACAATTGTCATAGAAGGATTAGAAATATTCTCGTTTTTGACGATAGGAACAATAGTTGAAAGTGTTCCTGTGACAACGCGCTGTTTCCCTGTCGTACCCCATTCGATGACTGCTATTGGTGTATCTTCCTTTTTGCCTGCTTGTAGTAAATTTTCGCAAATTGTAGGTAAGTTTTTTATACCCATGTAGTAGGCGATTGTGTCGCTATTGTGGGATGAATTATATTTTCCATGATCGGTTAAAGGACCTTTCGCATGCCCAGTTAATAAAGTGACGCTATTACTATAGTTGCGGTGGGTGAGGGGGATGCCAGCATAGCTACTAGCGGCGATGCTAGATGTAATGCCTGGTACAATTTCATATGGAATGTTCGCAGATGCTAAAGTTTCTGCTTCTTCACCAACACGGCCAAAAATAGATGGATCTCCGCCCTTTAAGCGGACTACGATTTTTCCTTCTTTCGCAAATTGAAGGAGGTGGGCGTTAATCATTTCTTGTCGCATAGTATGATTCTTTGGCATTTTTCCGCAATAAATAAGTTCGCATGTTTCTTTTGTATAACTAAGAAAGAAAGGGTTTAATAAACGGTCATATAAAACGATATCTGCACGATTTAAACAATCTATCGCTTTCTTTGTAATAAGCCCTTCATCACCTGGTCCTGCACCAACTAAATATACATATCCGTTCATAATCGCACCTCATCTATTTTTATGTAAAAGGAAGCCAGGGGGAGGCTTCCTTTCGTAAATTACATGTATATATAAATATCCCCGTCAATAACTTCTACTTCATACGTTTGAATACAACCGTCATCAGGTTTTTGAACTTCACCTGTTAGTAATGAAATTTTCCAATCATGTAGTGGACAAAAGACGAATTCGCCAGACACAATTCCTTCTGCTAACGGTCCGTTTTTATGAGGACAACGATTTTCTACAGCTCGAACATCGCCATTTGAAAGGCGGAATAGGGCGATAGATATACCTTTCATTTGCACCTCTTTACCGATTTGAATAGGAAGGTCTTCTGCACGCATAATTTTTATTTTATCTTTCGTTTGTATCATATAAATCACAGCTCCTTATTTCACAGTTTCTACTTCATACATCGCTTTTAACGACTTCGTTTCTATTGCTTGTCCCCAAGCTTCTTTATATGTGCCACGAGCTGTTTGGAAGCGTTCATTTAGTGTAGTGACCATATTTGCATCTTGCAGTATTTCTTTTATGTGATCGAAGCCTAAACGCTCTGTCCAGTAGGCAGTACGCTCTCCGTAAATACCAGTTTCACGATAATATTGCATGTAAGCTGTAGCGATGCGAAGGACATCATCTTCAGTAGGGACAATCATTACAAAATCAGCTTCGCGTACTTCCGTACCACCATTTCCGCCAATATAAAGTTGGTATCCATTTTCGACACAAACAACGCCAAAATCTTTCGTCAGTACTTCCGCACAGTTACGCGGACAGCCCGTTACACCCATCTTCATTTTATGAGGTGTATCTACCATTTCTAATGATTGTTCAAGCAACATACCAAGTCCTAATGAATCTTTCGTACCGAAACGGCAGAAACGAGAGCCAACACATGATTTTACATTACGAAGAGATTTTGAATACGCATATCCAGAAGTCATATTTAATTCAGCCCATACGTTAGGTAAATCTTGTTTCTTAATACCGTATAAGCCAATTCGGCTCGCACCTGTAATTTTCACAAGTGGAACATCGTACTTTTTCGCAACTTCAGCAATTTTCATTAAATCATCAGCTGTTGTAACACCTCCGTACATGCGTGGAATAACAGAGAATGTACCATCGTGCTGGATGTTACCATTCATTCTTTCATTCACGAAACGGGATGATTTATCATCTTCATATTCTTCTGGAATCGCCATACGTAAATAGTAGTTTAAAGCAGGACGACATTTTGAACAGCCTTCTT
This sequence comes from Bacillus sp. SRB3LM, assembly GCF_015712745.1. Taxonomy (NCBI): domain Bacteria; kingdom Bacillati; phylum Bacillota; class Bacilli; order Caryophanales; family Bacillaceae; genus Bacillus; species Bacillus sp. SRB3LM. The sequence continues at coordinate 622,366 of NZ_VWVQ01000078.1, read as the reverse complement.
CAAGTACAAAACCAAGAACGTTTCGTACTTCTTTTGGAGATTTTAAACCTTTCTCATGAATGGCCGCTACGACTTTATCACGTGATAAAGGTGTACATCCGCACATACCGGTAGACTGCACAGAAGCATCAAAAGCATCTCCAAGTGTATGAGATAAAACTTGTTCTACAAGCGGACGACATTTACCACAAGACCCTGCGGCTTTCGTACAGCCTTTAACTTCTTCAAAAGTCTTTAACTCTTGTTCTAAAATGGCGTGAACGATTGTGCCTTTCGTAACACCATTACATCCGCAAATCGTGTCATCAGCACTCATAGTAGCAACGTTAAGTTCACTTTCTTCACCAGCTTTGTGAAGAATGGAAGCGGCTGTATATTCTTGTATATCTTCTTCTTTCTTTAACATGCTAAAGAGGCGTGTTCCGTCAGCTGTGTCACCATATAAAACGATACCGATGACTTTATTGTCACGAATTAATACTTTTTTATAGGAACGTTTACATTCATCAAAGATTGATATTGCTTTCGTTTGAGCATCTTCATAAATTTGACCAGCAGAGAATAAATCACAACCTGCAACTTTTAATTGCGTACCGACAATACTGCCCGAATATCCATCAGTTTGTAAATTTGTTATATGTTTTGCTAATATCGCACCTTGTTCATAAAGAGGAGCAACAAGTCCATATGCGATACCGTCATGCTCTGCACATTCTCCAACTGCATAAATGGACTCATCATTTGTTAGCATATAGTCATTGACTACAATACCGCGATTTACAATTAAACCAGCATCTTTTGCTATTTGCGTATTTGGGCGTATTCCGACAGCCATTACGACTAAATCACAATCTACAACTTCACCATCTTCAAATTGAATGCCCTCAACATGGTCTGTACCAAGAATTTTTACAGTTTTCTTTTCCATTAGAAATTTCATGCCTTGCGCTTCCAAATCTTCGCGTAATAGAGAAGCTGCTTTCGTATCTAGTTGCTGCTCCATTAAGTTTGGCATTAAATGAACAACATGTACGTCCATCCCTAAGTCAATAAGACCTCTTGCGGCTTCTAAACCAAGTAACCCACCACCAATAACAACGGCCTTTTTCTTTTCTTTAGCGGTGTCTATCATAAATTTTGTATCTTCAATTGTTCGAAATCCTGTTACACCAGGAAGAGTAGAACCTTCAACAGGTAAAATAAAAGCACTAGAACCTGTTGCGATAATGAGTTTGTCATATGTAAGAGTACGATTTTTTTCGGTGATAATGATTTTTGCTTCCCGGTTAATAATTTGAACTCTTTCGTTTGTATATAAAGTTATTTCGTTTTCTTCATACCAACTGTATTCATTCATAATGATATCTTGCATATTTGTTTTGCCTTGTAAAACGTGAGAGAGCATAATGCGATTGTAGTTTGGATGTGATTCATCTCCCAAAATAGTAATCTCATATGAATCACTATTATGTTTTAATATTTCTTCCATACAGCGTATTCCAGCCATACCATTTCCGATCATAACTAAACGTTTTTTCATTTTCGTTTCCCCTTTTTCTGTGAAATGTTGAACAAAGGATTATATTTCTATTATAGAAAATCCAAAAAAGGGGAGATGTGATATTTATCACATTTTTATAATGATTCACAAATTGTTAAAATTCGGATTTATTCGAGAGGGATGTGTATATTCTTTACCAAATGAAAAAACAGGACATAAGTATGTATACTCATGTCCTGCACTTGATTTATACTCTCGTAATTGCACGTGGAAATAAAATGTTATTTTCTAAATGAATATGCTCAAATAAATCAGACTCTAGTGCTTCAAGGCGTTGGTAAACAAGTCGATAAGTGCCGCAAGCTCCTTCTGGAGGAGTAAAGTCATTTGTAACTTTACGAAGCTCTTTAATAATGTTGCCTGCGTGGTTATGTTCATTTTCCAACTTATCTACTACTTTACGTAAATTCACATAGTTTTCTTCAATTGGATTTTGTTCAAATTCTAAAATTAATGGAAAATCTTCTGTTTCTTCTTTAATTAAATGTTGTTCTAATTCCATCTTTAATTCGTGAAATAGCTTATGAATTTGAGCTAAATGAGGCTGACTTGCCCCATGAACACGTACTACTTTTGTCACATACGGACTTAATTGTGGCAACTCTTCATTTAAATAGCGATGATGCTTATTTATAACATAATCAATCAATTCGCGATAAGAAGCATTTTTCCAATCAATTTCAGATTCATTTAATCGTTTCATATTATTATAAAGCGTATTTAACTCTGTAAGCACTTCAGTAGCTGATAAATTTCTTTCATGAATTGCATCAATAAGCGGTTTATTGCCACCACAACAAAAATCTATTCTATATGATTTAAAAAGATCACTAGCTTTCGGGAATTGTGTAACAATCTCACCGACAATAGAAGTTTCAGTAAATGTATGTTCCATATGAATGCCTCCATAAAGTTTAAATGTAATATCTGAATTAAGAATAGCGATAAATTAAAATCTATGTAGTGATTGAAATCACTTATTCTGTGTCATTTTTGAGAATAATAATAAGAATGTTATTAAAATAAGGGGGGAAAGTAATAAGTGGTAATATTTTACGTTAATAAAAAAGAAGCTTAGTAAAAGCTTCTTTTTCATTATTATTTTTCACATGCAATTCCATCGCCATCACGATCAAGATGAGAGCTATAACCTGGTTGCCCTTTATGTAAAGGAGCTTTCCCAGCTGCTCTAACTGCAGCACAATTTTTGTAGTATGCACTATCAGTATTACCATTAGCTGGTTGTGTGTGAGCTTGCTGTGCTTTTTGCTCTTCTTGTTGCTTCCGATTTTGTTCGTCAGCTAGGCGTTTTTGTTCTTCTTGTTGTTTACGAGCTTGTTCATCAGCCTGACGTTTTTGTTCTTCTTGTTGCTTACGAGCTTGTTCATCAGCCTGACGTTTTTGTTCTTCTTGTTGTTTACGAGCCTGTTCATCAGCTAGACGTTTTTGCTCTTCTTGTTGTTTACGAGCTTGTTCATCAGCCTGACGTTTTTCATCCTCTTGCTTACGAGCTTGTTCATCAGCCTGACGTTTTTCATCCTCTTGCTTACGAGCTCGTTCTTCGGCTAGACGCTTCTCATCTTCTTGCTTTTGAGTTTTTTCGTCCGCCTCTTTCTTTTCTAGCTCTTTTTTCTGTTCGCTATCTTTTTGCTCTTCATTGTTAGAGGCAACTTTTGTACTAGTTGCTGTCGTTTTTTCAGAAGAAGGAGCTGAAATACCTAATAACGCAACAAAAATGACAAATAATACGGCTGTAATAATAAATTGTTTTTTCGCTACACCTGTTTTCTTAATAACAGATAAGATTGCTAGCACAAGGAAGAAAATAAATAAAACAAAACTTAAAATAGAAAAGAATTCAACAATTGGGTTATTAGAAGTTTCAGCACTAGTTATTATTGATACAATCGAAATCATAAAAAGAATAACGGCAGGACGACCATATTGTTTTGCTTTTCCATTTTTCTTAAAGAATGAAATGATACATAAAATTAAAAGAATAAAAGCAATAAAAAATAAAGCAGCACCAATATTACTCAAAATCGCCATTTTCATACCTCCATTTGTAAGATTTTTCTTATTGATTATATAGGAACTTATTGGATATTACACGTTTTATATAAATTTAGAAAATTAATATTTTTCCTAAACTTATAAACATTTATTTTGTATATAAGGAAAAATAGATATATTTCCTATTACTTTTTGAAAGAGATTTCATAAATTATAGTATATCGATTGAAAGGAGGAGATTTGAATGGAATTTCAATTGTTGGTAACTTGTATATTACAAGAAGGTAATGCTTACTTTTTAGTAACGAAGGTAGACGATGTTATTACGTTAAAAGTACCGATTACTGCGGGAGTAGCAGGTTTATTCTTAGCTGTAGGTGTACCAAGATGTTCTTAATTTAAATCTCTATAGTAGAAGGGGAAGGGACATGCCTTCCTTTTCTACTATTACATAATATAATTATGTAAACTTAAATATCATATTTGTGATAGCACGTTTGAAATGGACATGCATATACTATAATGTTTCATTGGATGTTAGCGGTGAAAGGTAGTTTTAATAAGTGCATCCAGTGATGTTTTTAAGCTATGAAAATAAAAGAGGTGCTATTATATATGAAAAGAAAAACATTGGATATTCCAGTTACATTGCGAAGAGAGTGGTTTTTAATAGAGTTAGCTCATTTAACGAAAAAATATGGAATTGAAATTGCAACTAGCAAAATGGATGCTGCACCGTTTTTAAGAGATCAAGTTACGGAGTCAAAGATAGGGGAAGGGCTACAATACGATAAATATGATGATGAGTATATAATTGAAAATTAAAGGGTAACAACAAAATTAAATTAATTTATAACAAAATATAAAATAAAGCAGATTCTAAATATAGAATCTGCTTTATTATGAAATACTTGTAGTCAACTAGCCTCTTTCTAGTGTTTTTCCTACATATTTCTCTTGCGTTATTCCAAAAGAGTCACGAAGAATGCGAGCATAATCTTTAGAGCCTATTGGTCGTTTATTTTTGGTGCCTTTAAAGGTTTCTGTATAATTTTTATTTGTTAATGATATGTGACCATAAGTAGTTAATTTACAAGTGATAGCTCCTTTATTAAAAGGAGATTCTTTATGCTCTACAATCACTTTTTGAATGTTATTCACTTTTTTCTCATCTATTGGATCTACAGTGAAAGCATAGCCTATTTTCCATTCGTTTGAAGGTTCAGATTGTAAGAAACTTGTAGATTCCCCGTTAGCTCCTTTTCTCATTTCTAAAATATGCGTACCTTTTCGAGTATTTTGCTTACGAATTCGATATTCTCCTGTTTGAGAGGAGATGACTTCTCCGTTAAAAGGGACTGGATGTAAAGGGAGATGAGATGCAAAACCTGCATCCACAACATAATCTTTATCCTCATGACTTAATATGATAATGACATGACCATCATCGGGTTTCCATTTATTATCGTACAGATCATAAACAGTACCGGCTACTTTGTATACTTGAAACCCACAATCAATTAAAAAATAATACAATAAGGAGTTTAATTCATAACACAGTCCACCTCGTTTTTGAATAAGTAACTTTTCTATTAAGTTATCTTTTGAGATATTTTTAATAGTACCAGCCATAATATCAAGATTTTCATAGGGGAGAATCATTCCCATTTTTAACAGAATTTCATCTAAATCATCAAATGTTATTTCTTTTGCAGGAATTTTTAAGCGTTTAAAAAACTCCTTTTGTAAATTGGTCATCATAAAGTATTCTCCTTTCTTTTTACAGAATTTTCTTCTGCTCACCGATAGGTTAGTACTTCTAAAAAGTTAATTCAAGTGCGCGGAAATTATCATAATATATGTTTCTGGAAATATGATTTTCTATTCGGAAATTTCAGTTTAATTTTTAATCGTAGGAAAGTCATATAATATAAGCTCCTTTAAAATTAGTTTGTATTTAATGAAAAGAAAGTACATATCTTTATTATATTTTTCAATAATTAACTAGTAATAAAATATTTTTTTACTAAAATTTTTTCAAGATTTGTATGCTTTATATAAACAATAATGATTTAAAAAATATCTGGGTGTAGCGAAGTTAACAATTATTGAGAAACTTTTTTGTCGTATTCTATCAAAAGGAAGAGGTAGAAACAAAGAGAATAACGAGAGTTAAGGAAGAGGGTATACAACTAGTAACCTTCTAAAAATAGGGCTAACATCTTTTTAAAATAAAAGATTAGCTATTATTAAGGAAGGGAAAATATAAAATATTATAAAGAACACCTTCTTTCAAAAAAATAGGGGGAGTAATATGCGACTGATGAGAAGATGTGTGGCCTTACTAATTGTATTTTTTATCATGACTCCAACGATTAGCACAAATGTACAGGCAGAAGTTGTAAAAGAGCTTGGAAAGGGGTTTCCTGATACAGAAGTATTCACACCTGGAGAATGGTTTTTAGGCCAAAAACCAGCTAATTATGATGAGAATAAACCGCCAATTCTCTTTGTACAAGGAAGAAATGGTAATGCTGATAGTTGGTATGGAAAGACAGTATATCATGATATAAATGATATGTATGATTATGCTTTAAAAGCAGGCTATCAAACAGTGTTTATACAATTGTATGATGCAGCGGGGAAAGGTTCGGCTAGTCAGTGGGATAATGGAAAATTGTTAGCACAAAAACTTGAAGAGATATATAATCATTTCGGTAAAAAAGTTAATATTGTAGCGCATAGTAAAGGTGGTATTGATACACAAGCCGCATTAGTTGAATATGATGCGAATCGATTTGTTGGAAATGTTATTACACTTGCTACACCGCATCACGGCTCAAATTTAGCAGATTTGTCATATAGTTGGTGGGCAGGGTGGCTTGCTTCTATATTAGGTCAAAAAGATGATGGTACGTATTCGTTACAAATAGGTGAAATGGCAAAGTTTCGTTCAATAATAGATAACAACCCAGCAGCTAAATTAAACCGTTACTATACGGCTACTGGAACTAGCTGGGGACCAACATTTTCTGCATTATCTATGGGCGGGTTATATTTATCATCGTACGGTTCAAATGACGGACTAGTAAATGAATGGAGTGCGAAGCTATCGTACGGTACACATTTATTTACAGATTCCAGATTTGATCATGACAATATAAGAAAAGGATCAGCTGTTTTTGCACGAATTGAACCATATTTACGTACGACAAATGTGGGATTACCAGCTTTAGTAGCACCCAGCAATAGTTCAAATGAAAATCTAGAACAATTAAATACAACTTCAAATCAAAATATTTTAGGAGGCGAATTACCACAAAATCAGTGGATAGAGCAAAGTATTTCTGTTGATAAAAAGGCTGAAGGAATAGTTTCTGTACTAACTGCTTCTTCTGATGTAGAAGTACAAATGGTATCTCCAAAAGGAAAAATCTATGCAAATAAAGATAGCGCTATAACTACTGGTGAAGGCGAATCTTTCTTTAATGGGGCGACAATTAGAACATTTAAGTTTGATAAATTGGAAGTAGGCGAATGGAAAATCAAAATGATGGCGAAGCAGTCGAAAGATGCATATTTAGTTGTAAGCGATTACAAGGATGACGCACCATTTGTTCTTCGAATGCCTACAAAAGTTAAAGTAAATAAACTTGAGTATAAACTCAAAAAATCACCTGTAGCACCTGAAATGAAAGGGGATCTTTCCATAACAGTAAGAGTCGTTAATAAAGAAGGTAAGTTAGTCTCTGAATTTAATGAATTACAAAATGTTCATACGAATACATTTTCAGGTGCTTTGAAAGATATAAAACAACCGGGAGTATATAACGTTACGATGGATATAAAAGGGATGAATAAAGAAGGAAAACCATATAATCGTACGATTGTTAAGTCGGTTTATGTAGAGAAATAAGGAAGAATAAATAAGCATAATAAAAAAGTGCAGAAATCTTGTGTTAGAAAGAATTCTGCACTTTTTTATGTGGGGTGAGATAATAAAAGTTGAAGAAAACTGTTATTCAATAAAAAAAGATGCTGAAATAGTATCTGAATGTGAAGAAATAATATTACCTCCGATTCTTAATAAATTAAAACCATATAGTAGTATGTGGAAATTAATTGCAATTGGCATGTATGCTTGTACTATAAAAGGAAATAGATTTGGAATATAAAGCGGTCAAATAATGAAATGTAGTATTTGGGTATTACCTGTAACACCTTTTGAAGATGATAAGCTTCAAAATTTGATAGAAAAATCAATGGAATTTCTAAATGGATTGAAGTAACAAGGAAACGTTTATCACGCTATTTTCCGAGCAGTAAGACTCCCACCTCAAAATTCAGCGAAAGCAAAGAAGTTAGATGGGGGATGAACTAAACCCCCACTCATTAAAATTTCACTTTACTATATTAATTTCGTCTGACAAAATAGCAATATTACCTTTAGCTGTATGGATGTTATCATTTGGTGAAGTTATGATATTTAATCGTATGTATATTAGATTATTTAGTTTATTTTTTATTTGCGTAGTTGAGCAGGAAGAAGTCAGAAAATATAGAATAATGTACATATGAAGCATCATTTGTTTTTGGTGTGAATAGTAATTAAAGATACGCTAAAATATTTAAAATTGTAACGAAAGAGAGATTAAATAATAGAAGGAGCAACTTACATGGAAAATATATTAAAGGTATCTTCAAAATCAAGCCCAAATTCAGTCGCAGGTGCAATAGCAGGAGTACTAAGAACAAGTGGTAATGTGGAAATTCAAGCGATTGGGGCTGGAGCTATAAATCAAGCGATTAAAGCAATTGCGATTGCAAGAGGGTTCGTCGCTCCAAGTGGTATTGACTTAGCTTTTGTTCCAGCATTTCAAGAGATTTCTATTAATAATGAAGAAAGAACAGCGATTAAATTAATTGTAGGTCCTAGAAAGAAAAGGTCTTAGTAGAAGAGAGTGTTACTATAAGGGGAAAAGGCCAATAGACTTCCCATGTTAGATACGTTATTTTATGTAACCGATCTCCTTGGGTGTGGAAACGGCATTATACCGGATGCATGTCTGTTAAGTTCTCCTTAAACTTAGCGAGTGTTCTAGATACTTAAAAATCAACAACACTAAAACTGCTCATTCTTCTCCCAAGATTCAACGATATAGTATGAAAATTTTAGTTAGATCATCTAAAAGGAAGTAGTGACACTTAGTAGAAATAAATACGTGAGAATGTTGTGTGATTTATGGAGATTTAGGAGGTAATTTAGATATGTTAAAGAAACTTATGAATTGGTCAGAATCAATAACACATAAGAAAGTACTAGAAATTTGTGAAAGAAATAATGCTGTTGCTTATCCTTAACAATTAAGCATGTTATGAAAGCAAAAGACATATACAAAAAACATGAAGATTATGTAATAAATCAAATTGAATGCGATACAATCCTAGGATTGGCAAGTGTCACTTTAAGTCAGTTTGAACAAGGAGAAGAGCTTTTTGTTAAGTGCTTGGATATGGCTAAAAAACATAACTGTACTCGACTAATCACCTTAATTCAATACAACTTAGGTTTTCTTTATGCAAAACAAGGTATATCCGCAACTGCAATTCGACATTTAATGGATGTGTATAAATCTGAAAAACCATATCATAAAACTGTATTCTTACTGGCTCGAGAACATTTCAAAGTAAATGAAATTGAAAAAGCACAAGAATTTTTGACTCAAGGCTTTGAATTAGCTGATGTTGAATATACACATCATTTACGAATACTTCGAGCACAATACGATGAAAATTATAAGCAGAATCTAGAAACAACGATTGCAGATGGACTAGATTACTTTGAATCCCAAAAACTTTATGGATTTATGGAAGAGTACTCTGGAATTTTAGCGAAAAAACTTTATCAAGAAGGTAATCATGAGAAGGCTAGCCAATACTTTAATATATCTTATGATGCTAAAGAATTACTTCAGAAGGGAAGTGCGTTAAAATGAAAAAAGTACTAATAGGATTTTTTAGTTTTGCTGCTGTTTTAACTATTGGAAGTTTTACAGAATCTTTTACATCACAAGCTGATCATGGTAGACCACCTGCACCACAAAGACCAGATTATATTTCTAATGTGGCCGATTTTGATCACGGTAGACCACCTGCGCCGGCATACGAATACGGCGATACTTATATTGATCATGGTGAGCATATCTAAAACAAAAAGAGGACGTGATATATACGTCCTCTTTTTGTTTTATTTTAATTACGACCGAATTATATTTGAAATAATATAAAGGATAATGTTCTAGTATATCAATTCCATCAATAATAATGTCTGCGTGTGGCTTGCTATCAAGAAACTGTCCAAGTGTCAACAGGAACAAGTGTTAGTTTCTCATATAAATCTCATAATTGAGAATTGGTTTAAATAACCGGTGCAACAACAGCGAAATGCGATTCGTATATTTGCTCACATTTTGTTTACGTACTATATAAAAAAGTATGAAAATCTATAAAAATAATTATTTCAATAAAATTTGTTTTAGATATTAAAAAGTGCCAAAACCCTTGTGGTATAAGGGATTTGGCACTTTTGTGTTTTTTATATTTTATCAAATAAACAACCCTAAAACTGCTCATTCTTCTCCCAAGATTCAACGATATAATGTGCAATCGTCGGATTGAAGCCTTTACCAACTAAAAACATAATGGCAGCAACTTCTGTTAATGCGTGTTCATGTGATGTATGTTTTGCTTCATTTAAACCGTAATCTACCCATGGTTTTACGAAATCTAGTACGGGTTTCTTGAAAGGTAAAAACTGTGTACCGACAACTTGTTGAATTTGTTGTTGTGTTGGTTCAGTAATTGGTCCAGGTGGCAATATTTGTGGTTGTGTAATGTCTAGTGTTGGTCCAGGCGGTAAAATTTGTGGTTGAGTTGGATCTATTGTTGGTGGTTTAGGTGGTGAGACACGTGCGTCGTAGTTTGGTTGATACATTTGTTGTTGGTATTGCGGTTGTTGTGGTTGAGTTGTGTATGGGTTTTGTGGTGCTGCATATGGATTTTGAGGATATTGTTGTTCTTGGTTTTGTGGTGCTACATATGGATTTTGAGGATATTGTTGTTCTTGGTTTTGTGGTGCTGCATATGGATTTTGTTGATATTGTTGTTCTTGGTTTTGTGGTATTACATATGGATTTTGAGGATATTCATAATTTGGACGTGCGTCATATGGATTTTGTTGAAATTCAGTTTCTTGGTTTTGCGTTGTTGCATATGGGTTTTCATCATATTGTGGTTCTTGCTGTTGTAACTCTTGTTCTTCGTATTGTTCTGTGTATCTCTGTTCTTGTTGTTGAGGATACAATGGTTGCCTTGGATAAGGCGGTTGATTATTATAGAACATGTTTATTCCTCCTTCATGATGATGCCTACCACCTAGTGTATGGGCGGACAAGAAAATATGTGATGAAAAAATGCGGGCGTGTTACAATAAGTAACTGGGTGAAGATAAAATGACAAAACAAGAAAAAATTCAAAAAACAATTACTTTTGTAAAACATATTTTAGAAAAAGATGCGAGTGGGCATGATTGGTATCATATTGAACGTGTACATAAAATGGCGATTTCTTTATCTGAGCAAGAAGGTGGAAATCGTTTTATAATTGAAATGGCAGCATTACTTCACGATGTGGCAGATGAAAAGCTAAATGAAAGTGAAGAAGCAGGAATGAAAAAAGTTTCTGATTGGTTAGAAGAGCTGCGGGTTGAAGAAGAGGAAAGTAAACATATTCTTCATATCATCGCCAATATGTCTTATAAAGGTGGCCATGGCGGCACATTAGAGTCACTTGAAGGGAAAATTGTTCAAGATGCGGATCGTTTAGATGCTCTTGGTGCAATAGGAATTGCTCGTACATTTGCATATGGTGGGGCGAAAGGGAGATTAATGTATGACCCAACTATTCCGCCGCGTGAAGAAATGACGAAAGAAGAATATAGAAAAAATAATGATCCATCTTTAAATCATTTTTATGAAAAACTTTTGAAATTAAAAGATTTAATGAATACGAATGCAGCAAAACAAGAGGCTGAAATTCGTCATCGTTATATGGAACAGTTTATTGAACAATTTATGAAAGAGTGGAATGCACAAATATGAAAATGTTAACTGTGGAGAACTTATCAAAATCATATGGGGAAAAGCCGTTATTTGATGGATTATCATGTAGTATTACAGAAGGACAACGTGTCGGAATTATTGGTGTAAACGGAACTGGTAAATCGACATTATTAAAAATTATTGCAGGATTAGAAACTCCTGATACAGGTGATATGACGCATTCACGTGGGTATACAATTAGTTATTTATCACAGCAACCAGAGTTTGATGAAAAACTGACAGTATTAGAGCAAGTGTTCCATGGTGATACACCTTTAATTCGTCTTCTTCGTGATTATGAAAAAGCACTATTAAATATTGAAAAAGATCCAAGTAATGAAAAAGTACAGGAACAATTATTTGCAGTGCAGCAACGTATGGATGCAATGAGTGCATGGGAAGCAAATGCAAATGCGAAATCTCTTTTAACGAAATTAGGAATTACGGACTTCACTGCAATTGTTGGGAACTTATCTGGTGGACAGAAAAAACGTATCGCAATGGCACAATGTTTTATTGAAACACCTGATTTATTAATTTTAGACGAGCCTACGAACCATCTTGACCATGAAACAGTTGAATGGTTAGAAGAATATTTAGCGAGATATACAGGTTCGGTATTACTTGTAACCCATGATCGTTATTTCTTAGATCGTGTGACGAATCGTATTTTTGAATTAGATAATGGTAAATTATATAGCTACGAAGGAAACTATAGTACATTTTTAGAAGCGAAAGCACTTCGTGAAGAGCAAGAATTGGCACAAGAATCGAAACGCCAAAATTTATATCGTCGTGAACTTGCTTGGATTCGTCGTGGTGCAAAAGCCCGTTCTACGAAACAAAAGGCGCGTATTCAGCGTTTTGATGAGCTAAAGGCACAAGAAGGACCAGCTGCAAAACAGTCAGTTGATATTGCACTAAGCGGAAGTCGTCTAGGAAAGAAAGTACTTGAGTTAAAAGATGTAACGAAAAAATTTGGCGATAAGACGGTATTACATAATTTTAATCATATTGTGAAACCGGGTGATCGTATCGGAATTATTGGGGCGAATGGAAGCGGGAAATCTTCCCTATTAAATATGCTTGCAGGTAAGTTATCTCCTGATAGTGGTGAAGTTGAAGTAGGACAAACTGTAAAAGTTGCTTATTATACGCAAGAAAATGAAGAGATGAATTTAAATCAGCGTATGATTGAATACATTAAAGAGATTGCAGAAGTTATTCATACGACAGATGGAAAAGTAATTGGTGCATCTCAAATGTTAGAACGTTTCTTATTCCCGACGCATTCACATGGTACACCACTTGGTAAACTATCTGGTGGTGAAAGAAGACGTTTATATTTATTACGTATTTTAATGGGAGAACCAAACGTACTTTTACTTGATGAACCTACGAACGATCTAGATACACAAACATTAACAGTACTAGAAGATTATTTAGAAGATTTCCCAGGTGTCGTTTTAACTGTATCGCATGACCGTTACTTCTTAGATAAAGTAGTAGATGAACTGTTCATCTTTACTGGTGGAGGCGAAGTGCGTGAGTTTTTAGGTAGTTATACAGATTATTTAGAAATGGAAAAAACGAGAGAACTTATGGAGAAAGCGGAAGTTCAAAAAGAGAAAAAAGTTGTAGAAGAAGCTCCAAAACAACAACGTAAACGTAAACTTTCATACAATGAACAGCGTGAATGGGAAACGATTGAAGATACAATTGCCGAACTTGAAGAGAAAATTGAGTCAATTGGAGAAGAACTTGCGAAAGTTGGATCTGACTTCACAAAGGCACAAGAATTATCTGAAGCACAGCAGAAAACAGAAGAAGAGCTAGAAAAAAAGATGGAAAGATGGAGTGAACTATCAGACATCGTTGAAGGATTAAAATAAAAACAAGCTGCATATATTGAAAAGTAAAGAGAAAAACTTTACACTATTGGTAGAACCTATTTTAGGAGGGAAAAAATGAGAACATCTAATCCAATGTTGAAAAAAGAGGCATTCCGTAAAGAGGGAGCAAGCGCTTCTGCGATGACGATTGGCGGAACAGTAGGCAAAACGTTTATTATGCTTATCTTGCTACTTGCAACGTCTGTCTATTCATACATACAGATGATGCAGGGGACGATGAAGATGCCAGTATTAATTGGTGCTTTAATCGTTGCGGCAATCATCGCATTCGCGTCTATGTTCTTCCCGCGTATTTCACCTTTTGGTGCACCAATCTATGCAGCGGTAGAAGGGGTTGTGTTAGGAAGTATTTCAGCAGTTTATACAATGAAATTTGGCGATTCTATCGTTTTAAATGCTGTATTACTAACAATCTCAATTCTATTTGCAATGTTAGTGTTATATGCAACACGCGTAGTAAAAGTAACGGATAAATTCCGTACTGGCGTTATGGCAGCAACACTTGGAATTATGGTTATGTATTTAGTCGTATTCCTACTAAATATGTTTGGTGTAACTGTTCCATACATTCACCAAGGTGGTACAATCGGTATTATTATTAGTGCAGTTGTTATTGTAGTTGCTGCATTAAACTTATTACTAGATTTCGATTTAATCGAAAATGGTGTACGTAGTCAAGCTCCGAAATATATGGAGTGGTATACTGCGATGGGACTAATGCTTACATTAGTATGGTTATACTTAGAAATTCTTCGTTTTGTTTCTTACTTTACGAAAAATGACTAATAAAAAAATCCTGCATGAAAAATGCAGGATTTTTTTATTTTCAAAGATATATTGAATGTATGGTATAATATGGATGTTAGCAACTTGAAGTGAAGGAGATGGAATATGATGAAAGAGAAGAAGGGGATTATGAAAAAACTATTTTCTAAAAGTTTTTTCATAGAACTAGATGAAGCTTTAACGTATCCATCATCAAAAGTTATTACTTCAGCGATTGAAGGATATGCAGCTGAATGCAATGAAAGACTAAAATTTGAGAGTAAAGTTAAACCGATTACTTTCTACTTAGAAAATGCAATGTACCGTGCTGAAATAAAGATGGCTCGCGGAGGATATTACATATCTTGTACTGAAGTGTAATAAATTTTGAAACCATACATGTTTGAACTATGTATGGTTTCTTTTTTTGTTTTGTAAGGTCTAAAATAATACTTTTTACTTACGGATATATCATTTTGTGCTTTTTACCATTCAAACATTTCTCCTTACAATGAAGAAAAACATGTGAGGTGGTATAACTTATGATGAATCGAGTTGTATTAATCGGTAGATTGACAAAGGAGCCAGAATTATACTACACAAAACAAGGCGTCGCTTATGCACGAATATGTGTTGCGGTGAATAGAGGATTTCGAAATAGTTTAGGTGAACAACAAGTCGATTTTATTAATTGTGTCGTTTGGCGCAAATCGGCTGAGAATGTAGCTGAATATTGTAAGAAGGGGTCGCTCGTTGGGATTACAGGGCGTATTCAGACTAGTAATTACGATGATGAACAAGGCAAGAGAATATATAGAACTGAAGTTGTGATTGAGAGTATTACCTTTTTGGAGAGAAGGCGGGAGGGGGCATCGTAATAAAAGGTGATTTTAAGTAATAGCTTCGGAAAAAATTGTGGAAAGTATTTTAATAAACTTAAAGAGGGGATACCGCCAGCTTTTTTGAAAAAATAAGTAAAGAGTATATAAAATTTTAGAACGTTTTTTGGCTAATCCAGTAACAAACGAGAATCGTAAAACCCATCACAGGATAGGAATGTATAAAAAGATGAATCGAGTGATAGAAAATAAAAAAAGGGATTCCTTCTGAGCGTAAGGAATCCTCCTTTTTGTTGCTACCGATAATAGGACGTTATGTTAACTTTACATGAATATGTTATACAATAGATAAAAAAGAGATGGGGAGAACAATGAGTATAAACTATCCATTTAAACCAAAATCAAATCGTTATTTAGTACCAGGACAATTTTGGACTATTCCTTTAGATAACAGTAAATTTGCATGTGGTAGAGTAATTGAAACAGATCCAAATAGTAGAAGGGGATTTTTAGCAGGTTTGATGGACTGGATCGGAGATAGCCCACCTATGGCTGAAAATTTAAAAGGTTGTAAAACGTTAATACAAATAGATGTTCATATTAAAACCATTCATGAAACAGCATTGGATGGTTTTATAAGTGGCTATCGTTCATTAGAATTAGATGGAATTGAAACAGAGTATTTCACTTCACAAATGGTTCATGATGAGAATTGTATGTTAATGAAAGGATATTCAGTACTTAGACAGGCGACCAAAGAAGAAGCAGATACGTATAATCAGTTCGGTTACGCAGGTTACATGATGATTAAATGTTACGCAGAAGATTTATTAGCAAATAAATAACTTCCAATAACGAAAAATATGTAAATAAGCTATCCATATGGAGAGCTTATTTACATATTTTTTTTGTTTAGCGTGTTTTTTTCAAAAATAATGGCGATGCCTCAAGAAATGGATAAAAAGTAAAAATCATCGGAAACGAAAGCTTTTAAAATCCCGTTCCTAATTTAAAATGTAAAAAGAATGAAATAGTATGGTAGCGGGAAGAAAGTAGTAAAATTAAGCATCCGAGTAGGAGTATAGAGTGATAATATGTTACAATACAGCTAAGAACATGCAATAAAGGAGAGTTTTTTACGTGAAGATTAAAGCAATTGAACCGACGCCAAGTCCAAATACAATGAAAGTTATTTTGAATGAAGTATTACCATCAGGAGCGCGTAATAATTATACAAATGAAAATAAAGAACAAGCACCAATGCAAGTGCAAGAAATTTTGAAAATTGAAGGCATTAAAGGTGTATATCATGTAGCCGACTTTTTAGCAGTGGAGCGAAATGCGAAGTATGACTGGAAAGTTTTATTACAACAAGTTCGTGCTGTTTTCGGCGAAGAAGTATTGGAAGAAAGTGAAGAACAACAACTTGCTCATTTTGGAGAAGTGAAAGTGTTTGTTCAAATGTTCTTTACAATTCCAATGCAAGTAAAGTTAACAGATGGAACGACGGAAGAACGTGTTGGTTTACCAGATCGTTTTAAAGAATCAATTATGAAAGTGCAAATGTCTGCACCAAACGTTGTAAAAGAGCGTAAATGGGTAGAACAAAGTACACGTTACGGTAACTTTGAAGAAATCGGGAAAGAAGTAGTAGAAGAGATTGTTGCTGCTTATTCAGAAGAACGTGTAAATGAAACGGTTAAAGAATTATTAAATCAAGCAGGTGCTGTTGAAGTAACGATTCAAAAGCGTGAGCCATATAAAGTAACAGAAGAGATGATGAAAGATTCTGACTGGAAAAACCGTTTTGCAGCATTAGAACAAATGGATCCTACTGAAGAAGATATTCCAGTGTTGAAGATGGCGTTAGATGATGAAAAAGTTTCAATTCGTCGTTTAGCAACAGCGTATTTAGGTATGGTAAAAGGTGATGAAGTATTACCTTTATTATATAAAGCTTTATTAGATCGCTCTGTAAGTGTTCGTCGTACTGCAGGAGATTGTTTATCAGATGTAGGTGATCCGGCAGCGATGTTCGTTATGATTAAATCTCTGAAAGATCCAAGTAAATTAGTACGCTGGCGTGCAGCTATGTTCTTATTTGAACTTGGAGATGAAAGTGCGATTCCAGCATTAAAAGCAGCGCAAGATGATCCAGAGTTTGAAGTAGCCATGCAAGCACGTCTAGCATTAGAGCGTATTGAAGGCGGAGAAGAAGCAAAAGGTTCTGTATGGAAACAAATGACGGAGTCTCGTAAAGGGGAATAATATATGATTGTTTTCTATGATAGTTGGTGTCCGATGTGTACGGCCGTTGCAGAACGTACGAAAAAATTAGATAAAAAGGGTAAGATGGAATTTGTTTCATTTCGAGATGAAAATGTAGTTGAGAAGTATGAACTTTCTCAAGAACTACAAAGCAAGATGGAACAAAGATTGTATATTTTAAAACATAATAAGTGGTATGACGGTATTCAGAGCATAGATGTATTAGCAAAGGCCGTTCCATCTTATTGGTTTGCCGTTCCTTTTATAAAGCTATCTATCGTACTTGGTTTTGGAAGTAAAGTATACGATTATATCGCTAATAATAGAAAACTTGTTCCAGTGGGGCATTGCCGCGGTGGGGTTTGTGAAATCCCTACAAAAAAATGAAATCATCGTTATCTTTCTTTTGCACCTATTAATAGAGCGTGATATGATGAATTTGGAATGAAAGTTGAAGGAGAGATTACAAGATGTCAAATGCTTATGAAGAATACATGCGCCAAATGGTAATCCCAATGCGCCAAGAGTTAGTGCGTTCTGGGTTTGAAGAGTTAACTACAGAAGAAGCTGTAACAGAATTTATGGAAAATACATCAGGTACAACTTTAGTAGTTGTAAACTCTGTTTGTGGTTGTGCAGCTGGTTTAGCACGTCCATCAGCAGGTCAAGCGGTTGTTCGTGCTGAAAAACAACCTGATCATCTTGTAACTGTATTCGCAGGTCAAGATAAAGATGCTACTGCAAAAATGCGTGAATACTTCGGAGAAATTCCTCCATCTTCACCATCTATGGCATTATTAAAAGGAAAAGAAGTTGTTCACTTCATTCACCGTCATGAAATTGAAGGTGCAACTATGGACGAAATTATTACGAACTTAGAACAAGCTTTCGAAAAGAATTGCTAAAGAAGGGGGAGAGTAAATCTCCCTCTTTTCTTTATATAGAGGTGAAACAATGATCGTAACAACAGCAGGAAGAACGAATAAAGAAATGACAGATTATGCAAAGCAGGTAGCCGCAGAATTAAATCGTTCATTCGTTAAACGTAATGACATACCAGTGCATAAATTACATGAGCAGTATCAACAAGATGTGCTTGTCGTAGGGAAGAACCGATTAGCTATTTATCCGAAAGGTACGGAAGAATCGTTTTTCTTTCATCCGAACTCAGCGATGTTTCGTGTGAAAAGGTTAATGCGTGGAGAACACGATCCGTTTGTACAAGCCACGCAATTAGAGAGAGGAATGACAGTGTTAGATTGTACGCTCGGGATGGCATCAGATAGTATTGTAGCTAGTTATGTTGTTGGTGAAAGCGGAAAAGTAACAGGACTTGAAGGCAATGAGTATATGGCTTATATTATGGAAAATGGTTTGAAAACATGGTCTTCATCCGTTTCTGAAATTGATGAAGCAATGCAAAGAATTCAAGTAAAGCAAACGGAGCATTTTTCATTTTTAGCGCAATGTGAAGACAATAGTTACGATGTCGTTTACCTTGATCCGATGTTTGAAGAAACTGTCATAGAATCCGATGGAATTAAAGGATTAAAACACTTCGCTTTGTATCATGATATTACTGACGAAACAATTGCGGAGGCAAAACGAGTGGCGAGAAAACGTGTCGTTTTAAAAGATCATTTTCGTAGTTCTAGATTTGAAAAACACAATTTTTATGTATACAAAAGAAAAAGTGCTAAGTTTCACTTTGGTGTAATTGACCCTTGCTAATTGTTTGAAAAGATGTATAATAAGCAATAATTAATTAAATATACTGTCTGTGATGAAGAGAGTAGTCTTTTTTAGAAGGAAAGCGAGCTAGGGATGGTGTGAGCCTAGTACGGAAGAAAAAGGTGAAGCGCACTTCGGAGATGCTTCTTGAACGAATAGTAGAGAAAGCCGAGGCCCCCTGTCCTCGTTATAAACGGGAAAGTGGTTCGTAACGAACAACAAGGGTGGTACCACGGGTTAAAACTCGTCTCTTTTTTAGAGACGAGTTTTTTGTGTTTTAAAAAATAAGGAGGTTGTATCATGGATTATAAAATGCAGTTTGCGGAAAGTTTATCTAATATTTTCACGAATGAATTAACGCAAAAACAAATTTTAGATTTAATTGAAACACCGAAACAAGATGAATTTGGAGATGCAGCGTTCCCATGCTTTTCATTAGCGAAGCAATATAAAAAAGCACCAGCTCTTATCGCAAAGGAAGTTGCTGAGAAATTCAATGATCCGTTTTTTACGAAAGTAGAAGCCGTTGGTCCTTATGTAAATGTATTTTTCAATCGTGAAACTGTAAGTGATGCAGTATTAAAAACAGTTTTAGCGGAGAAAGAAGAGTTCGGTCAAAACCACTTTGGCTGTGAAAAAACAGTAGTAATTGATTATTCCTCTCCTAATATCGCGAAACCTTTTTCGATGGGGCATTTACGTTCTACAATGATAGGAAATTCGCTGAAACATATCGCTGAAAAATGTGGCTATGAAGTTGTAGGGATTAATTATATAGGAGATTGGGGAACACAGTTTGGAAAGTTAATTACGGCTTATAAAAAATGGGGAAATGAAGCAGTAGTTAAAGAAGATCCAATACGTGAGCTATTTAAGTTATATGTCCAATTCCATGAAGAGGTAAAAGACGACGAAGAACTAGAAGAAGAAGGACGTGCTTGGTTTAAGAAACTAGAAGAAGGTGATGAAGAAGCGGTAGAACTTTGGAATTGGTTCCGTCATGAGTCCCTTAAAGAATTTTCTCGCATTTATGAACTTCTCGGCGTAGAATTTACTAATTTTCAGGGAGAAGCATTTTATAATAATTTAATGGAAGATTTTATTGGGATTTTAGAAGAACATGAGTTGCTTGAAGAATCAGAAGGTGCATTAGTCGTTAATTTAGAAGAAGAAGGAATGCCGCCTTGCTTAATTAGAAAATCAGATGGTGCGACGATTTATGCAACGCGTGACTTAACGGCAGCTTTATATCGTCAAAACACTTATGGGTTTGATAAAGCGCTATATGTTGTTGGTCCAGAACAAAGCTTACATTTCAATCAATTTTTCACCGTATTAAAAAAACTTGGCTATACTTGGGTTGATGGTATGGAACACGTACCGTTTGGCTTCATTTTAAAAGATGGTAAGAAAATGTCGACACGTAAAGGAAGAGTTATTTTACTTGAAGAAGTACTCGAAGAAGCAATCGAACTTGCAAAACAAAATATTGAAGAGAAAAATCCAAACTTAAAACAAAAAGAAGTAGTAGCAAAGCAAGTCGGTGTTGGTGCAGTCATCTTCCACGATTTAAAAAATGAGCGTATGCACAATATTGAATTCTCATTAGAAAACATGCTGAAATTTGAAGGAGAAACAGGCCCGTACGTACAGTACACACATGCACGTGCTTGTTCTATTTTAAGAAAAGAAAGTGTAGAATTTGAAACATGTACATTTGCTTTAAAAGACGATCATAGCTGGAGTGTCGTAAAATTACTAAATAAATTCCCGCAAATAATTGAAGCAGCTTTCAATAAAAATGAGCCATCGTTTATTTCGAAATATATATTAGATGTAGCACAATCATTCAATAAATATTACGGTAATGTTCGTATATTAGAAGAGAGCAAAGAAAAAGACAGCAGACTCGCATTGGTTTATGCTGTGACGGTTGTATTAAAAGAAGGATTACGTTTACTTGGGGTGGAGGCACCTGAGGAAATGTAACATAGTAGTAAACTGACAAACTGGGTCTAGTATAAACCTGGTTTGTTTTTTTATTGGATATATATTTTTTTTGCAAAATCAATTAAAATCTTTTTAGAGAGGGTGATTCATATTGATTCGAACTTTTATTTTACAAATTCCTTGTCATAGAAGATTAGATAGGAGTTTTTTTAAACTACAAAAGTACATACCTTTATGTGCGCGTTGTACAGGCATGCTTATTGGTATTTTAATGTTTCCAATTTATTTTTATATGACACCTTCATTTCTTTTGGCAATCATACTATCATTTTTCGCTCAAATTCCGTTACTTATCGATGGGCTCACCCAAAAGTGGAAATGGAGAAGTAGCTCAAATTTGCTAAGAATAACTACTGGTGTATTAAGCGGTAATGGTATGGGATTATTCATTTCATCTACTGTTATATGGATATTATCTTAAGATATATAGTAATGGAGGTATTTACATAGATGTTCTGGATTTATTTAATTCTAATTTTTATTTCAGGCGGAAGTGGAATTGGTTTTATGACTCAAAATAACTATACAGAAGCAATAATAGCTTTTGTTATTTGTATACTATTGTTTGGGCTACTGTATTATTATCTTAAAAGAAACAAAAGAAAGAGAAAAGCAGATTGTGACGATTTAGACTGTACGGATTGTTTTGATTGTGATTGTACTTGTTAAATTTTTCTTCCAAATAAAAAGCTAGTGTATTTTTAATAATACACTAGCTTTTTGCTTTGAAATTTTAAGAAAAGTGTAGGAATACGGCTATTATATAGAGAACTTTAGTTTTGTATATAAAAGGAGGCGGGAAAATAATCTGTTTTGAACCACATTGGATTTCTAATACGGCTTCTTATTTACTAGATGGGGAGAAACAATCGGAATTTATTCAGCTAGGTGTTTTGCAGAAATTATTTGAAAGTGATACGCAAAGAAATGGTAAAGATGGCAATATATGCATGAAAATACCGATATATTTAAGTGAATTAGGTGTGAAAAATATTGAATGTAGAGTAAGCGATAAAGTGAACTTTTTAGATTTAAATATGCATCACAATGATAAAAACGATTTGTATCAATCATTAAAAGAAGAGGGGATTGCAGGTGATCCGGGTGATAAGCAACAATTTGTAGAACGTTTAATAGCCAGAGGATTAATATATGATAATGCGCTAGCTCAATATGAAGCTGAACTACGATTTTTTAAAATATTTCATGTGTATTCTTCTTTTGTATACGCTCCCAATATGAAAATTAAATTTGGTGACATAGTTTGTTAAAAGGTATGATGTATAAGGATTGTCGTTTAATGTCGATAAGTCGATATTCGACATATAATCGCTGATAAATGTTAAGAATCGGTCGATATAATTTGAAAATCGCCGATAAAATGAAAGAATCGCTGATATATTTGAATTATCGCCGATATAATTTTATGTACTAATTTCAGCTTCTACAAGATTAAAATTGCATGTTACGTTATTCCATATAATTAAACAAAATACGGAGAAAAACAATCATTTTTACTATATTTTGTTATAAATTTGAATAATATTAATTAATACGATCCATTATAAGAGATTTTAGTTGAATACATACTATATGGTGTGTAAAATCTAAGCAAGTAGCAGTTTAAATATAAATTCGAGGTGAATGCATGCTAGATTTTAAGCAGTTAGAAACTTGTTTAAAAGACAAGAGATTTGTAGATGGATTACAGGAAATAAATAATGAAATTGCATATATAAAAGAAACGAATACTTTATCCTATGTGAAGAATTGGCTGGCCAATATTCCTTCGCATAAGGAGCTCGATATATTAATTCGCCTTACTGATGAAGGGCTTATGCACCAATACAGTTCATTCCTCATTCGTTACGCTTATAAAAAATTCCCAAATATGAGAACGCTCTCTTTATATTGTGATGAGTTAATTGATGAGCGGAAAATTCTTGAAGCAGAGCAGTTGTTAAAATCTTCTTTAGAAGAGTTAAGTAAAGAAGAAATAGATGCAGATTTCTTAGCGAAAACATACTTTACGTTAGTACGATGTCTTTTAGAAATGAAACGAAACGAAGAAGCGTTAATGTATATGCAAAAAGCAGAGGAGTACAGTACACGCGCAGTGTTTGATAAATGGGGCTACGTTTATATGCATACAGGTGAATGGGAGAAAGCGGAAGAACAATTTATTGCTGGCATGCAGCATGAAGATTGTGAAGAGTTATCTACCTATTTATTATCACAATTGTATGCGAATAAAGGAGAACAAAAACGCGCGATACAGTTAATCGATGATGCAATTGTAAAATTCCCACAAGTACCATATTTTCATTTTGAGAAGATAAAGTATTTATTAGATTTAGAGCAATATGAAGAGATGTTAGCGGTAATAGATAACATAAATACTCAGCTGCCGTATCATGCCTATAATACTTACTTTGTACATTTACGTGCAGAAGCACTGTACAAAATGAATAAATTTGCAGATTTACAAAAACTATTAAAAGAAGAAAAGAGTTTAAAAGAATCTTTATATCATAATTTAGAAAAAAATCCGGATGGAAAAAAGGTTCACTTGCCGATAGTTCCTATTGTACAAAAGGATAATTATTGTGTTCCGACAAGTTTAGAGATGATGTTGCGTATATGGGGAGAGAAACGTACACAAGATGAAATAGCAGAGTTTATTTTTGATATGACAGGTTCGAAGTTTTCAGATACTGTTTCTTATTTAGAAGAATTAGGTTATGAATATCGTTATTTTAAAGGGAATAAAGAGAATTATAAGAGACTGATTGACGAAGGAATTCCTGTTTTATTAAGTATAGATATTGAGCATGCTTCACACGTACAAGTTCTATCTGGATATGATGATACATTGCAAGCTTTCTATGTTCAAGATCCAAACTTTATAGAACCAGTTCTTGTGGAATATAGTAAATTACAAGAAAAATATCGTTATACAGGCTGTTTAGCAATCACGTTTGTTCCGAAAGAAAAGAAGGAGCAACTAGCGTTTCTAAGTGAAGAAGAAAATCGTTATTTTAAATCTATTTTTTCTCTTACGGATCATTTAGATGAACATGACAAAGAGGGGATTAGTAACTTAGTACAATTTTTAAAAGAAACGAGTGATAATCCAAATACGTGGTTATATACGATAAAGCACTTAGATGTTGAAGTAGATAAAGAATTTATTTTATATTGTATCGATAAGTTAATGGAAAAGTTTCCGAACTCGGACTTTGTTAAATTGCATGGTGCACAGTGTTTTATTCGTCTTCAAGAAGTAGAGAAAGCGGAGCAAATGCTGACAAGCGTTGAGAAGAAAAATAATCGTGCTTTATATCATTTAATAAACGGAAGATATGCTTTTGAACAGGAAAGTTATCTAGAAGCGATTTCAAGCTTTCGTTTATCGTTACAATTAGACGCAGATCAGCCTATTGCTTGGAGTTTTCTCGCTTTATCCTATATGTATATTGATCAATCTGAAAAAGCATTGCAATACTCTCAAGTTGCGTTAGAG
This sequence comes from Bacillus sp. SRB3LM, assembly GCF_015712745.1. Taxonomy (NCBI): domain Bacteria; kingdom Bacillati; phylum Bacillota; class Bacilli; order Caryophanales; family Bacillaceae; genus Bacillus; species Bacillus sp. SRB3LM. The sequence continues at coordinate 597,584 of NZ_VWVQ01000078.1, read as the reverse complement.
CGTAGTCCTGAAAGGTTCACTTTAACAAATCACGGTTTAATATTAATAGATTTAGAAAGATATGAAGAAGCATATGAAATCTTTAATGACTTGTTAAAAGAGTATAAATATGAAGCGCATGTATGGTATGAACGAGCGAGATGTGCACATCAACTAGGGAAATTATATTTAGCAATAAAAGGGCTTAAAGTAGCGATTCATTTGGATAGTAATGCACCTTACATTTATACGAAACTTTCGGAAATATACGAATCTGATTTGAAGGATGAGGAAAGTGCGAAAGAAATTTTATTAAAGGGTATTGAGAATTGTGATGATAAAGCACCTCTTTACGTAAAATTAGGTGATTATCATTTTCAAAATGATAGCTTGGAAGAAGCAGAAGTATTGTATAATCGTGCTTTAGAAGAAAATGATGAGGATGTTTATTCTCACTTCGGACTTACACAAGTTTATATGGCAAGAGAACAATATAAGGAAGCAAAAGAATATATACTTGGTCTTGAGAAGCAAATTGAAAAGAGCCAAGATTTCCTCATGAATGCAGGAATGGTTTTATGGGATGCTGAAATTGAACTTGGTGGAAATGAAGAAGGGTTTAAAGTAGCGCTATCTAAGTTAGAAAATGGTATAAAGAAAAGTGATTATAATGTAGCAAGTGCGTTAGATGAATATGTGAATCGAATTAAAGGAACGGAATTTGTACAACGAGGTATAGCATTTTTAAGAACGTTACACAAAGAAAGAAATGAAGTAAGTGAGTACGGTTGTTATGCAGGTATTTTATATGAATCTATTGGACAGTACGGCCAAGCGATGAAAAGATATAATAAGGCGATAGAACAAATGGAAACGGCATTACCGTATTACCGAATTGGCGAAACACTTATGGCATTAGGGCAATTGACGGAAGCAAAGCAGGCGTATGAAACATGTTTAGAGCTTGATGGGAATTTCGTAGGTGTACATTTACAGCTTGCGGAAATATACGAAAAAGAAGAAAACCGTTCTAAAGAACAAAGTCATATGGTTCAGGCGATGAAAGAAGAGCCGTTGCATATTAATATGGAATATTTGGCACAGCTTTCAGTAGATATGAATCTTCAGGAAGAATTGCTGACTGAACTAGAACAATTAGCGGACGAAGTACCTGAAATATGGCGTTTAGATGCGATTGCATATGTGTACGGAGCGATGAATGAAACAGATAAAGAACAAGCACAGATTGAATACGCGCTACAATTAGATGGTGAGCATATAGAAGTACTATATCATTATGCAAAAGTATTAGTGAAAAAAAGAAATGTAAAAGCAATTGAAGTTGCAATGAAAGTAATACAAAAAGATTTTGATAATGAACGTATATTTGATGTTTATGTAAAAGCAGTAGAGCAACATAAAAAATTGTCTAACATACGAGATTTTCTTCATACATTAAAGGTGAAAAAAGCAGAAAGGAGTACAGCATTCATGTATGCTGCAGCTGCGGTTACGGAAATATGGATTGAACGCCAGCTGCATGAACAGCCGAAACGATCTATCATTACGAGAGCTTTTTATCGTATGAAAAATCGTGCGAAAGAAATTTCAATGGTTACTATGATAATTGATTTATATGAAATCTCTTTAAAGTTAAATCCGAAAAATAGTATGGCAGCACAGCGATTTGCGCTATTTTATGAGAATGTAGAGATGAATAAAGAAGCAATAGAGATTCTACACACGTCACTAGAAAATAAATGGGATTATGACGTAGCGAAGCAACTTGCAAATCTTTTCGTTGAGTGCGAGGAAGAAGATATGTTAAGAGATGCTTTGGAATTAACGAAACAAATGGTTCGAGAACTACCAGATGATTATGATACTCTTCTTCTGCAAGCACAAGTATTCTTTAAAGCAGGGGAAGAAAGAAAAGCAGAAAAGATTATCTTACAATTAACAGAGCAAACACCGTTTGTAAGTAGAGCATTTCTTGCTTTAGGAGAAATATATCAAAGTCAAGAAAGGTTTGAAGAGGCAATTCATGTATTAGAAAATGCTTCTATACATCATCCAAATGAAACAGCAATTCTTCTTTCTTTAGCATCTTCATATCATGGTGCCGGCCAAACGATAAAGGCAGAAAAAATAACAAATGAAGTATTAATAATTGACGCGAGTGATTTGTTAGCAAGATATGATCGAGCTTGTTATTTAGCACAGTTAAATAGAAATGAAGAGGCGAAGGAAGAGCTTGAATTTGTCCTTCGTGAGGATGAATCGGGATTCTTTGCTGAACTTATTGAGGATGATGAAAATTTAGCAGCATTGCGAGAATTTGAAAAGTAATTGTATAAGAATAGGGAAAAAAGATAAGGATATATTTTGAATTAGTTGACAATTAGTTGCTAAATGGCATAAAATAACTTTTAACAAAGTATACAAATCTGAAGACGAGAAAGAGTAAAATAGTGAGCTGTTCTCCAGAGAGCCGGTATATTGCTGAAAACCGGTGTGCAGACGTTATTTGAAAATCATCTCCGAGGAGCCGAGGCTGAAAGTAAGTAAGCCCGGACGGATGTCTACCGTTACAAAGAACACGTATGATAGTACGTTGCTAAGTGCTATTAGTGAAAAAGCTAATAGAATTAGGGTGGTATCGCGGGTAAACCCGTCCCTACTTTATAGGGACGGGTTTTTTGTGTGCTTTAAAATATTCAAAGGAGTGATTGTATATGGAAAAAGTAGATGTAAAAGAATCAGCTGTAGGAAGAGAAATGCGAATTCGCAAACAGTGGAACGAACAAAATATTTTCGAACAATCAATTCAGAATCGAGAAGGCGCACAGTCTTTCGTATTTTATGAAGGACCACCAACGGCGAACGGACTACCGCATGTAGGTCATGCACTTGGACGAACAATTAAAGACTTAGTAGCAAGATATAAAACGATGGCTGGTTATAAAGTGTTAAGAAAAGCAGGATGGGATACACATGGTTTACCTGTAGAATTAGGCGTTGAGAAGCAACTTGGTATTTCTGGTAAACATGAGATCGAAGAATATGGCATTGAACCATTTATTCAAAAGTGTAAAGAGAGTGTTTTCACATATGAGAAGCAGTGGCGCGAATTCACTGAAAGTATTGGTTATTGGGTAGATATGGATGATCCATATGTAACTTTAAAGAATCCATATATCGAAAGTGTATGGAATATTTTGGGGACAATCCATGAAAAAGGATTGTTATATAAAGGACATAGAGTTTCACCATACTGCCCAAGCTGCCAAACCTCATTGAGCTCACATGAGGTTGCACAAGGGTATAAAACAGTAAAAGATTTAAGTGCAACTGTGAAGTTTAAAGTGAAAGATAGTGAAAATGAGTATTTCTTAGGTTGGACAACGACACCTTGGACACTTCCAGCAAACGTTGCGCTTGCTGTCCATCCAAATATAGAATACGTTAAAGCAAAACAAGAAAGTCATGTATACATTGTTGCGAAAGAACGTGTACAAGAAGTATTAAAAGAGAACTATGAAGTATTATCTGTTCATAAAGGCGAAGAATTATTAAACACATCTTATACAGCGCCATTTCCGATGAAAGAAGTTACAAATGGTTACCGCGTTATTGCAGCAGATTTTGTAACGGGAGATAGTGGTACAGGACTTGTTCATATTGCTCCAGCATATGGAGAGGACGATTATAGAGTTGTCCAAAGTGAAGGATTGTCATTCTTGCACGTTGTAGATGAAAAAGGTGAGTATACAGAGGCAGTACCATTTTTGAAAGGGAAATTTGTAAAAGATTGTGACGTGGATATCGTTCGTTATTTAGCGAAGGAAGGTTTACTGTATCATAAAGAAAAATATGAACATAGCTATCCGCATTGCTGGCGTTGTGATTCACCACTACTTTATTATGCAGGAGAAAGTTGGTTAATCCGAACAACTGCAATTAAAGATACATTTTTACAAAATAATGATTCTGTTACTTGGTATCCGGATCATATGAAACATGGACGTTTTGGTAAGTTTTTAGAAAATATGGTAGATTGGAATATTAGCCGAAATAGATATTGGGGAACGCCATTGAATGTATGGGAATGTGAAAGTTGTGATCATCAGTTCGCACCGAAAAGCATTGCCGAATTAAGAAAGCATAGTACGAAAGAAACACCAGAAGATTTGGAATTGCATAAGCCTTATGTAGATGAAGTGCAAGTCTGCTGCGGGAAATGCGGAGGCACAATGAATCGTACACCAGAAGTGATTGATGTTTGGTTTGATAGTGGTTCTATGCCATTTGCACAATATCATTACCCATTTGAAAATAAAGAGTTATTTGAAGAGCAGTTTCCAGCGGATGTTATTGCCGAAGGAATTGATCAAACACGCGGCTGGTTTTATAGTTTATTAGCAGTATCAGCACTATATACAGGAAAAGTACCGTATAAACGAGTGTTATCACTAGGGCATGTTTTAGATGAAGAAGGGCAGAAAATGTCTAAAAGCAAAGGAAATGCACTAGATCCAGTTGATTTAGTAGATAAATTTGGTGCAGATGCGCTAAGATGGGCTTTACTTGTTGATAGTGCCCCGTGGAATGCGAAGCGTTTTTCTGAAAGAACAGTACTGGAAGCGAAATCTAAATTTGTAGATACATTAGTGAATGTGTATAGCTTCTACGTTTTATATGCAAATTTAGATGAGTATAATCCGAAAGAAACGTATGATGTAAAGCTTACGAAATTAGACGAATGGGTATTATCAAGATTGCATAGTACAACGAAAAAAGTGAGAACTGCACTTGATGATTATCAATTTACGAATGCAGCTCGTGAAATTGCAGCACTTGTAGATGAAGTGAGTAACTGGTATGTAAGACGCTCACGTAATCGTTTCTGGGAATCTGGTATGAACGCTGAGAAAGCAGCTGCGTATGAGACACTTCATGAAGTGCTTGTAACAATTAGTAAATTAATTGCACCATTTACACCGTTTGTTGCGGAAGACATTCATCTGAATTTAGAAGGAAGAAGCGTTCATTTAGCCGATTATCCAGTTGTAAATGAATCACTACTTCAACCGAAATTAGAAGCGGAAATGGATGCTGTTTTACAAGTTGTTGAACTTGGAAGAAGTAACCGTAATCAGCATTCTTTAAAAGTAAAACAGCCGCTAGCAGAACTTGTATTACTTGAGCATAACGAGAATGATATGGATTGGGAATCTTATCGTGATATCGTTATGGATGAGTTAAATGTAAAAGCGTTCCATGTTGAACTCGATGAAACAAAATACACATCATATCAATTGAAGCTTAATTTTAAAACAGCGGGGCCAAAATTCGGTAAAAATGTGAATGCAGTGAATGGTTGGCTAAAACAATTATCACAAGAAGAAGTACAAAACTTTGTATCAACAGGAAGAGCAGTTTACGAAGCAACACTAGGAGAAGAAGTAGTTGTAACTGCTGACGATGTGTTAGTTGAGAAAGTTGCAAAATCAGGATTCTCTAATACGACTAACGGACAATATACAGTTATGTTAGATACGAATGTAACGGAAGAATTGTTACAAGAAGGAGTAGCGCGTGAATTCATTCGTGCGGTTCAAGAATATCGTAAACAGTTGAATTTACCAGTTAATTTACGAGTCGATATTATTCTTGATACAGAAGAAGAACTACAGCGAACGTTAACGAACCATAAAGATTTATTGGAAGAAAACTTACTCGTTAAACAATTTACATTTGGTAACTTAACGAACGAAGACGATGAACTTTCTTTAGGTGAAACAAAACTTAGAATTAAATTAAGTGCAGCTAATTAAAGAAAAAAGGAAGTTGGAATGATTCCAACTTCCTTTTTTGTATGATTAGAATTTATTTGACTATACATTCGATAGGACCACTAGCAATTGTCTTTTTTCATAACGTACCGAACACAATACCGTAGAAATATATTTCTACAGTATTGTGTTCAATTCATACATAAATATTGAGAAAATTTCACTTACCCTAAATGGAAAGGTAATAGAAGTGTTCATAGAGAATTACTCGTAGATTCAATTTTTATCCATCCGTTTTGCGGGGAATGATTGCCTAGTGGTAATGGGATAAGGTTGAGCTACTTTATTAGGGGGAGTGGTTCTATGTTTAATAAAAAAATGGTGGCAATGGCAATGACTGTGCCGTTAGTAATGGGGACAATTTCTACGGTTTCGGCATTGGAAAAACAACAGCAAGTAAAGTTAGAAGCTTATTCACCGCAGAAAAAAGCAACTGAATATTTAAAAGAAAATGCTGCGCAGTATGGATTGAAAACAGATCTTTCAGACTTGCAATATATTTCTACAACAGAAACGTCAGTAGCTTCATATGTTAGGTTCCAACAAGTTGTTAATGGTGCACCTGTATTTTCAAAACAAATAACAGTTACGCTTAACGGAGAGGGAAAGGGAGTACTCGCTGTTTCTGATTATCAGCCTGTTACAGGTGTGAAGGAAGTAACGACAAAAATTAGTGAAAAAGATGCAATACAAAAATCAATGGCGTATGTTGGAGAAGCAAGTGAGCAAAATTTATGGGCTCCTACAGATAAAGAATTCGGATATATTGTTGAAGAAGGAATTGCTCGTCCAGTATATAAAGTTGTAGTCCATTCTAATAATCCATTTGGTGCGTGGGAAACATTTATTGATGCAGAAAATGGAAAGTTAATTAAAAAAGTTGATATAAACCGAAAAGTAGAAGGAACAGGAAAAGTATTTTTACCTAACCCTGTCGTATCAAGCGGGAGTTTAGTGGGATTAAAAGATAATAATGATGCAGATTCTACAGCGCTAACGAACCAATTAAAAACTGTTACTTTAAAAGGCTTAGATGGGACAGGTTTTTTAATTGGAGAGTATGTAACGATTTCTTCAAAAGCGAGAACAAAATCTACAAACTTACAATTCAACTATACACGTGCAAATGATAGCTTTGAAGATGTAATGTCATATTATCATATTGATACATTGCAACGTTATATTCAAAGTCTAGGGTTTAAAAATATTAATAATCGTTCGATTAAAGTGAATGTGAATGGAACAACAGCTGATAACTCATTCTATTCACCGACAACGAAAGCTTTAACATTTGGTACTGGCGGTGTTGATGATGCAGAAGATGCTGGAATTATCGCACATGAATACGGACATTCGATCCAAGATAACCAAGTTCCTGGCTTTGGTAGTTCAACAGAAGGCGGAGCGATGGGAGAAGGATTTGGTGACTTCTTAGGTGCTACGTATGAAGATGCTGTATCGACAACAGGATATGGAAAAGCATGTGTTGGAGAGTGGGATGCGGCAGCTTACTCTAGTTCAGATCCAACGTGCTTACGCCGATTAGATACGAATAAAGTGTATCCGAAAGATATAAAAAATCAAGTACATGCTGACGGTGAAATTTGGTCACAAGGTCAATACGAAATGGCACAAGCTTTTGGCCGTGATGTAGCAACAAAAATCATTTTACAATCACACTGGTCATTAACACCAAACTCTAAATTCAGTGATGGAGCGAAAGCGATTAAGCAAGCGGATGCTCTTTTATATGGCGGACAACATGCTGCTGATATCGATCGCATTTGGGCAGCGAGAGGCATTAGTACGAATTAATATAAAAAGTCGTGGCATTTATAAGCCACGACTTTTTAATTTGCTTAAGAGCTGGTACTAGTAAGTAAAGCTATATCAATGATAGTGTGAATATATCCGTATCCCATTTACTTTTTAGCTTCTTTAAAAACAAAATGCTCTTTAAATTTTCTAGATTCAACTTTTTGACCATTTCGCATCGATCGGAATGGGTGTTCTTGCCATGTAATAATAACATCAACTTCATCTGCTTTTGTAGCAACGGGTAAATTAGCGTGTTCAAATCCAGTTTTTCCACTTGCCAAACGACTTTCCTTTAGGGAAAAGAGTTCATATTTCGTTTTCTTATTTGGTTCGTTGCGGAATACTTCGACATTTACATTATATACTTCACTATTCCCGACATTCTTTACTGAAAAATGATATGTTTGAAATTCCTCTTTTTTAGCTTGAAGCATATTCTTGTTTGTTTTTTTCGGTTTATCAATATTCACTTGCCATTGATCAGAGTTTTGAGAGATTGGTAAAGATTTTGGTGAATAGGCATACGTTTCGTTTACTACAATTAAGCAAAACAAAAGGAGAAAGAAACTAATTGCTTTTTGCATATACACACCTCGCTTTAAAATTTTTATTAATATGCGTAAATGAATTAGTTTTTATGTAAAAATTGGAAAATATGAAAGGTGTAATTTTGGATTTAATACATAAGAATATGTATTACAAAATTAACTTTTCACACTTTAGAAGAAGTTAGGAGTTATAAAACCAGAATGTTTCAAAAAAAGCTTGCGTTTTATAAGGTAAGGAGTTAGAATACTCTGTAAATATAAAAAGTGATGATCAGGAAAAGTACATGGTGCAAAGGTCTACAGAGAGCAGCCGGTTGCTGGGAAGGTTGCGATACCGCATGATGGAAAGACACCTGTGAGTGTTGCTTTGAACGTGATTATTAGTAAAAGCAAACGGTACCTACCGTTATCAGGGCTAAGATGGTCAGTATGACAATTTGGGTGGTACCGCGGAAAAAATCCGTCCCTATTTATAGGGGCGGATTTTTGTATTCTTTGAAAGGGGGTGAGTGACCGTGGATGATGACGATGACAACAATAACGTAAATAAATATAAAATTACTGGAGGGAAAAATAATGGATTCAATAATGAAGCGTTCACTCACAAAAGAATGTACAAAGCAAAGTGGAAAGGTTGTATTACTTCAAGGATGGGTAAAAAAGATTCGACATCTTGGAAATGTTAGTTTTTTATTATTACGGGACAGAACAGGAGTAATTCAATGTGTATTAGAAAATGAATTGGCTGGATATAAAGTGGATGTAGAAAGTGTCGTTCACGTAATTGGTGAAATAGTCGAGACATCGAAAACAGAATTGGGTGTTGAAGTACTTGCTCATGAAGTGAAAGTAATAAACGGTGCAGAGCCACTTCCATTTGAAATAAATAAAAAGAAGTTACAAGTTGGCTTAGATCAACTACTTAATGAGCGAGTAATATCATTAAGGCATGAGCGAACCGCAGCGATTTTTAAAGTAAAATCTGCACTCGTTCAGAGCTTTAGTGAAGTTCTTATAGAGAACGATTTCACACGAATATTTACGCCAAAAATTGTTTCGCAAGGGGCAGAAGGAGGAGCAAATGTTTTTAAGCTTCCATACTTCCAAAAAGAAGCTTATTTAGCACAATCACCACAGTTCTATAAGCAAATGATGGTGGCAGGTGGGTTAGAACGAGTTTTTGAAATTGCACCTGTATATAGAGCAGAACATCATAATTCTTCCCGTCATTTGAATGAATATATATCGTTAGACGTAGAGCTTGGTTTTATTCATGATTTTTATGAAGTGATGCAACTAGAAACGGATGTTTTACGATATATGTTTCAACAAGTAGCGAAAAAATGTGAAATAGAACTACAACTATTACAAATAGAAGTACCTATTATTACTGAAATACCTAAAATTACATTGTTAGAAGCACAAGAAATTTTGAAAAGTAAGTATCGTAAAGAATCTCCTGTAGGGGATTTAGATACAGAAGGTGAAAAGTTACTAGGGAAATATGTGAAGGAAATATATAATAGTGAATTTGTTTTCATTACGCATTATCCGAAAGAAGCGAGACCGATGTATACGATGCCGAATAAAGAGAATCCATCTATTACTGATTCATTCGACTTATTATATAAAGGATTAGAAATAACGTCAGGGGCACAGCGAATTCATAATTATGAAATGTTACTCGCTTCGTTTAAAGAAAAAGGATTACACCCAGATAAATTTCAATCTTATTTAAATACATTTCGATATGGTTGTCCACCACATGGAGGTTTCGGAATTGGGTTAGAAAGGGTTGTATATAAACTTTTAGAATTAACAAATGTACGAGAGGCGAGTGCTTTTCCGAGAGATTGTACTCGTCTCATACCGTAAAAAGAATCTTCGCGATTATCGCGAAGATTCTTTTTTTATAGTTCGTTTAAAAAGGTGAAAATATAGACTCTTTCTTTTTCTAATAAGCTTAGTAAAAGTCAGTTGAAATATGAACCATTTCGACAAAAAAATCAATATACCCTTGACAGTTACAAATATAACAGATATACTTCATATTAATTTCAAAAGAAAATATATTCTAAATATTAAAATGTGTTGAATAGGAGTAGTAAGGTCATGTATTTGTACAGAGAGCTATGGGTTGGTGTGACATAGTCAAATGACATCCTGAACTCGCCTAGGAGCAGTAAGGTGGAACGGAATTACATTCTTAGTAAATCTTAACGGTTAACCTTCGATATTAGGTTTGTAATCAAACGATTACTACTAAGGTGGATTCATAATGGAATCAATAAGGGTGGTACCGCGTTAAGTAAATGGCTTAGCGTCTCTTTATATAGAGATGCTAGGCCATTTTTTTATTATATAGAAGAAGAAATGGAGGGTTTAATTGGGTAGGTCTGTAAAATTTATTTATTTATATAAAAAGATTTAATTAGGAGGAAAATGAGATGAAACAGACGGAGCAATGGACTTCGAAATTAGGTTTTATAATGGCTGCAGCAGGATCTGCAATTGGACTTGGTGCGATATGGAAGTTTCCTTATATCGCTGGGAAGAGTGGGGGAGGAGCGTTCTTTTTAATCTTTATATTATTTACTGTTTTAATTGGACTACCGCTACTTATAGCTGAATTTATGATTGGACGCAGTACGCAGAAACAAGCAGTTGGAGCATTTAAAAGGATTGCACCAAATACAGGATGGCATTGGATTGGACGCCTTGGTGTTGGAACGTGTTTTATACTACTTTCGTTTTATAGTGTTGTAGGTGGATGGGTATTAATTTATTTATTCAGAGGAATAACTGGACAACTGATTACTCCAGGACAAAATTACGGTACATTATTTACTGAAACAATTGGGAATCCCGCTTGGGCTATTATGGGCCATTTCGCTTTTATGTTCATTACGATATGGGTTGTATCAAAGGGTGTACAAAACGGAATTGAAAAAGCAAGTAAATATATGTTGCCAGCATTGTTCGTTTTATTTGTCGCTCTTATTATTCGTTCGTTAACACTTGATGATGCAATGAAAGGTGTGAAGTTTTTCTTACAACCAGATTTTTCAAAGATTACTTCAGAAAGTATTTTGTTCGCAATGGGACAATCATTCTTTGCGATTAGTATCGGGATTTCAATTATGGTTACGTATAGTTCCTATTTAAATAAAAAAGAAAGTTTACCAAAATCAGCAATAACAATTGTTGGATTAAATTTATTTGTTTCATTATTTGCAGGTCTTGCTATTTTTCCAGCCGTATTTTCATTAGGAATGGAGCCAACAGAAGGACCTGGATTACTGTTTATCGTATTACCATCTGTATTTAGTCAAATCCCATTCGGTGGATTTTTCTTAACAGTATTCCTTGCACTATTTACATTTGCAACATTAACATCGGCATTTTCTCTACTAGAGACTGTTGTTTCAGCATTAGCAAATGGTGAACAAGAAAGAAGAACGAAATTATCATGGATGATTGGCTTCTGCATTTTCTTAGTAGGTATACCATCTGCGTTATCATTTGGAGTATGGAGTGATATTACGATTTTTGGAAAGAATATTTTTGATGCAGTAGACTTTTTATCTAGTAATATATTAATGCCACTTGGAGCACTATTTATTAGTATTTTCGTTTCATTCAAAATGGAGAAGAAGGTACTAGAAGCAGAGTTTTTTGTAGGTGGAAATTATGGAAAGAAAGTATTTACTTGTTGGGTATTTTTACTTCGATTTGTAGCACCACTTGCAATCATTATCGTCTTCTTAAATGTAATAGGGATTATTTAACATTAAATGTTATAATATTCAGTAAAAAAGGGTGATGATCATAAAGAAAAATTTGATAGAAGCAGGGAAATATATGAATATTAGAGGGAAAAAGCTATACGTTGAAACACATGGAAATCCTAAAAATAAGCCAGTCTTATACTTGCATGGTGGACCAGGAGAAAGTTGTTATGATTTTTCATTTCATCAAGCGGAACGTTTAAAAGATTCTCTATATGTAATTATGATAGATCAAAGAGGTGTTTGTCGCTCAGAAGAAATTACTGAAGACGAAGCTTTTGGATTAAATGATTTGATTGAAGACTGTGAGGAATTAAAAAAAGTATTACAAATTGAGAAGTGGTCTATAATTGGACACTCTTTCGGTGGATATGTAGCATTGCTTTATGCGTCGATATATCCAAGTTCAATAGAGAAAATAATATTTGAAGGACCAACTTTTGATTTTGCATTAACAAGTAGAGCTTTGTTGCAAAAGACAGGGCATTTATTAAAAAAGTATGGAAAAGAAGAAGTAGCAAAAGAGTCTCTTGCTTATTCATCTAGCGATGCTAGTTCAGAAGAGTTGTTAGAAGCTTATATAAGATTAAGCGCTGAATTAGAAGAAAAAAGAATGGAGATTTACAATAATAAGGAAGATAGGACAGATGAGAGTTTATACAGTGATGAAGAGTGGGAAATATTTTCAAATCGCTCCAAAATGCACTTTGATAGATTAAAATTAGAGGGAGCATGTCATACATCATTATTATCAAAAATAAAAGATGTACAAAATCTAATGTTATTAATTGTAGGAAAACATGATGTAGTAACGTGTGAAGAACAAATTAAAACATTTAATAAAGATGCCCGAAACGGCAAGTATATCGTATTTGAAGAGAGCGGCCATTCACCTCATTATGAGGAAGCAGATAGATTTGCAGAAACAGTCATACATTTTTTGAAATGAAGAAAAGGGTGCTTCTATAAATGAGAGGCACCCTTTCTAAATTTCTGAATATGTGATTGTGATGTTAGGCCACTTACTTTGCCAATTCTTTTTTATAACTCTGTTTTTGTACATATGTAATCGTTCTTTCGATTCAAGAAAGTGAGCTGTTGGTTTCACTTGTAAGGAAAGGACATCTTCAATACCACATGGGGCTGTTAAGATAACGTTGTTTAGTTCATCAAGTGTAACTCCTAAAGCCGTTGCTGTTTCAGGGAATTTAGAAATAGCATTAACAGAAGAAGAATATGGTGGCATATTATTCACTACATGCATACGAGCTTGATTTTTTACAGACCAAGGGATAGTAGCATCAATATTCATTAATTTCGTTTCTAATGATTGTTCGTATATCTCATCTTGATGTAGACTATCATAATAAATCACATCAACATCAGGCATAGCCGTTTTCGCTTCATAGTCATGTAAAGTATCCCAAATTTTAGAACGAACAAATCCGGCACAAATCCACCAATCAGGTAGCTCTAGTGATTTTGCCATTTGTAATACATTCATCATCCATTCGTCGTTTTCTATTAAGCGAATGATATCTTGTTCTGTTTGTATAGTCATTTGTTATATCACCTGCTTTTTTTTAGAGAGTAAATTTAATTCATAAGCTTTATAATCCATGTAATCCAGTAAGCACCTGGTATGAATAACAGTTGAGCTAGTAATGTACCAAAAAGTCTAGAAATCATTAGCCAAGCATACATTTTACTCATTGCTTCAGCACCTTCTTCTGATTGAAGAGCTCGCTCTGTTAAAAGAGCAATACGTGGATCTAGTAGCACTGTTAATAAAATAGTAGCAAAACCATTAATAAGACCGGAAGCTGTAGTGGCTTTTGTTGCGAAAGCTGGAATTAAAAAAGAAGCATATAGTGCGGAAAGAACTCCCGCTGTATAAATAGCAGTAGCAAACATGTTAATAAGCATAATACGCTTTGGAATACCACCGATACGCAGTCTATGAATCATTTCTAACTTTGGAAAGCGGACATATTTTTTTGTGTACTTTAATTTTTGAATGTTATTCGTTTTCATCATTCGAATGAAAGAACCGTCTGTTTCAAAGTTTTGAATGACATATCCAAATAGTTTTGTCAAAGTTGGATACAGTATAATCGCAAGCAATGTACCGATAGAAGCAGATAATAGTACAAGACGTATAATATGCTCTAAATCAATAGAAGGATCTAGTTTTGCTTCGTCCACAATCCCGCCAAGTAAAAAGGCTTGTAGTAAGTTTGACGTTCTTGAAATGAGTAATACGATTCCTACGACGGATAATGCGACAGCAATCTTCTTTAAACGAACCCCCGCTAATCGAATACTATAAGAGCTTGTTTCAACTGCGTGAATCACAATTGTGAAAGCCATTATAAAAATTAACGTAATTGACATTTGTTTCACCAGTTTCTATTAAAATAATTGTAACTTTTTTACTTTATCATATCTATCGTATTTTGTAACTGAAAGTATGTGACATATGGAAATTGATTTTTCGAAAAATAGATAATGATAGTATAATAGGGAGAAGTGGAAGGGATGTTAGCACTTATTTATACCGTAAATTAAGTGGAGGAATGAAGCATGTATAAAACATTTCTATTTGATTTAGATGGAACTTTAACGGATCCGAAAGAAGGGATTGTAAACTCGGTTTTATATGCATTAAAAAAAGTAGGAATTGAAGAAGTACATATAAGTGAGCTAGATTCATTTATAGGTCCTCCTATTCAGCAATCATTCATAGAGAGATATAATATGAGTGAAGGAGAGGTTGAGCGTGCTGTTTTTTACTTCCGTGAGTATTTAAAGCAGCGTGGATTGTTTGAAAATAATGTATACGAGGGGATTGTGAAGCTCTTGCAAAAATTAAAAAGTTCAGGGAATCGCATATTCGTAGCAACTTCAAAGCCCACTGTATTTGCGAAACAAGTTATAGAGCATTTTCAATTAACGAATTATTTCGAAGACATCATTGGAAGTAATTTAGATGGTACGAGAATAAAAAAAGAAGAAATAATTGCTCATATTTTACAAACACATGAAGAACTAAATAAAGAAGAAATGATAATGATTGGTGATAGAAAGCACGATATAATAGGTGCAAATCAGAATGGAATTGCTTCAATTGGTGTTTTATATGGCTATGGCTGTGAAAAAGAACTGACTGAAGTTAGTGCGACCTACATAGTGAAAGATGTTGAAGAACTGTATCATTTTTGTGTAGAGAAAAATTTAATACAGCAGTAAATATAGATTCTAGCAATCCCTTTATAACGTATGACGATGAATTCGTTTCTGTTTAAAGGGATTTTTCATATGTAATCGAATAATTATAATTAGACATTTTTAGCATAAAAATTTGTATGAATAAGAGGAGGGATGTCAGAATTAAAAGGTTAGTAGAAATTTATCAATAAAATTTTGAATATTCTGTTTAATGGAGGGGTAAAATTGGAGTTAGTTATTATATTATTAGCACTAAGTTTACTTATGTTCGTAGCATACAGAGGTTTTTCTGTTATTTTATTCGCGCCGATATTTGCATTATTTGCAGTATTTTTGACAGAACCTAGTTATGTATTACCTTTCTTTTCTAATATCTTTATGGAGAAAATGGTTGGATTTATAAAATTATATTTTCCTGTGTTTTTATTAGGAGCAATATTTGGAAAAGTAGTGGAAATGTCAGGAATTGCAGATTCTATCGCAAAAACAATTATTGAGTTAGTTGGTGAAAAACGTACTATATTAGCGATTGTATTAATGGGGGCTATTTTAACGTATAGTGGTGTTAGTGTGTATGTAGTAGTGTTTGCTGTTTATCCGTTCGCAGCTAAGTTGTTTCGACAAGCTAATATTCCAAAGCGTTTAATCCCTGGAACGATTGTTCTTGGAGCAGTAACGTTTACAATGGATGCGCTGCCTGGATCACCACAAATTCAAAATGTAATACCTACAACATTTTTTAAAACGGATATTTATGCTGCACCGATACTTGGGATTGTAGGAGCAATTTTTGTTCTTACATTAGGTTTACTATATTTAGAGAGTAGACGTAAGAAGGCAAAAGCAGCAGGTGAAGGATATTTTGGTTTTAATGATGGAAATACTGAAATGGCAGCATCTTTGCAAGTAGAACAAAAAAATATGCCATTAATTAATAACATTGAAATCACAAGAGCACAACAACTTATTGCATTTATACCACTTATTTTAGTAGGTGTAATGAATAAAGTGTTTACTATTATGATACCGAAGTGGTATCCAAGCGGTTTTGATTTTTCTGCAATTGGTATGAAAGCATTTGGAAAAGTAGAATTAAGTGCAGTAGTAGGAATTTGGTCTGTAGAATTGGCACTTATTATAGGGATCTTAACAACGTTATTATTATATTGGAAGCGAGTAGTAACAGGTTTCCAAGCTGGATTGAATACAAGTATTGGTGGAGCGCTACTTGCAACGATGAATACAGGAGCTGAGTTTGGATTCGGTGGTGTCATTGCAGCACTTCCAGGCTTCGCAATTATGAGAGATGGCATCTCTGCTACTTTCACAAATCCGTTAGTGAATGGTGCAGTAACGACGAATATTTTAGCTGGAATTACAGGCTCGGCATCAGGAGGAATGGGAATAGTATTAAGCGCAATGGGAGATAAATTTATTGCAGCGGCCAATCAATTTGATATTCCATTAGAAGTTATGCACCGTATCGTATCAATGGCATCAGGAGGAATGGATACACTACCACATAACGGGGCTATTATTACTATTCTTACAGTAACGGGATTAACACATAAACAGTCATATAAAGATATATTTGCTATTACTATTTTGAAAACGGTTGCTGTATTTTTAGTTATCGCATTCTATACTTTAACAGGACTCTATTAAAAAATTTGAATCGTAAAGATTCATCAAATCGATAATTTATATTATAAAATATTAATTAGGATAAGAAGGGGTGGGGGACTTGCAAGAAGTTTCTGAGTTTCGTATGCCAAAGTCGGTATTATATGGAAGGAATTCGCTTGAAAAACTGGGAGAACAATCAAAAAAGTTAGGGAAAAGAGCTTTTATAGTTACTGATACAATTATGGAGAAATTAGGATATGTTGAAAAGTGTATGCAACAACTAAATAAGAAAGGTATTACTGTTAGTACATATAATAAAGTGGATGCTGAGCCTACAAATATACACGTATTAGAAGCGTTATCTCTTTGTAAAGAGGAAAAGTGCGATTTTATTATTGGTATTGGTGGTGGAAGTTGTATTGATGCTGCGAAAGCAGTAGCGGTTTTATATACAAATGGTGGAGAAGTTGAGGATTATGTCCAAAAGGATATTGAAATAGAAAACAATCCACTACCACTTATTGCAATTCCAACAACTTCTGGTACTGGTTCGGAAGTTACAAGTGTAGCAGTAATTACGAATAAAAAAACAGATGTAAAAATGATGATGAAGCATCCTAGTTTTATACCGAAAGTAGCAATTATAGATCCAGTTTTGACAAGTTCGTTACCATCACAAATTACGGCAGCAACAGGAATAGATGCGTTATGTCATGCGATTGAAGCTTATATTTCTAAATTTTCACAACCACTTACAGATGTACTTGCTCTTTCAGCTATTGAAAGTATTATGAAATATTTACGTATAGCATATGAAGATGGACGTAATATGGAGGCAAGAGAAGCGATGATGATTGCTTCCTTACAAGCTGGAATTGCATTTTCTAATGCATCAGTTACATTAGTTCATGGAATGTCAAGGCCAGTGGGAGCATTATTTCATGTACCGCATGGAATATCAAATGCCATACTATTACCTACAGTGTTAGAGTTTACGAAAACAAGTGCAGTGAAAAGGTTAGCAAAAATTGGACGTAACTTAAATAAGGATTTGTATTCGAATTCTGATGAGGAAGTAGCAGACTATACGCTTTGGGAAATAAAAAAGCTTTGCTATGATCTTCGTATTCCAAATTTAAAAGAATACGGAATCGATGAAATTGAATTTGAAAATGCTATTTCTAAAATGGCATCAGATGCAATTGAAAGTGGTAGCCCAGCTAATAACCCACGTGTTCCATCATATGATGAAATCAAAGAGTTGTATCGAGAGTGTTTTAATTATAAGTATAAAGAATTTATAAAAATATTAGATCATTAATTTCAGAATATTCTATAAAAATTTCCTTGGAAATGAAAGTACAATTATTCTATATTTACGTTAAAACAAGACCTTATATGGTATTATCCCCTATAGGTAGACAGTAAAAAAAGAGTCCATCTGATATGATGGACTCAATACTGTTTTATCTGGAGGGGATTTTTTTATGGCAAGAAAAGGACAATCATTTCAAAAATATACAGAAGAACTAAAGCGAGAAGCAGTTCGTCTTCGATTAGAAGAGAGAAAATCATTGCGAGAAATTCGTGAACAACTCGGTGTGAAGAGCGATGCCCAGATTATTGAGTGGGTAAAACGTGCGCAACAGGGGGAGTCCTTTGATGATCAACGTGGTGTCTGGAATCGAAAGAATTTTAATAGTCTAGAAGAAGAAAATGCTTATTTGAAGGCACAGGTTGAGTATTTAAAAAAGCGCAATCCAAATCTACATGGGAAGGAATGGTCCTAAAGAAAGAACGATTTTCTCTTATCGATTCATTACGCCAAGCCTATCCACTCCGATGGTTGCTTCAAATCGCGGAAGTTTCTAAGGCTGGCTACTATAAATGGCGGAAATATCATAACGTGCAGCGTTTACGTCAGAAAAGGGATAGGTGGCATAAAGAACATATTTTATCTATTCATCGTCAGCACCCTTACTATGGGTATAAACGTATGACTCGTGCTTTGGCTCGAGAAGGAATGGTAATGAATCATAAACGTGTTCGTCGTCTTATGAGAGAGCTGGGTATTCAATCTATCATTCGAAAAAAACGTCCGTTTTATGGAAGAAAAACATCTGTGGTATTTAAAAATCATTTGAATCGAGAGTTTCAAGCTGAAAAGCAAAACCAAAAATTCGTAACAGATATTACTTATGTACGAATCGGAGAACAATTTGCCTATTTGTCAGCTGTGTTAGATCTATACAACAATGAAATTGTTGCCTGGAAGCTATCTTCAAGAAATGATTTAGATTTGGTTTTAACTACATTACGTCAATTAGAAGGGAAGTCATTAACTACTAAGCCCCTTTTCCATTCAGATCAAGGGTTTCAATATACATCTAAATCCTACGCAAAACAGTTAGAGAAATTAGGATTTGTCGGTAGTCATTCTAGACGTGGAAACTGTTTTGATAATGCGTGTATCGAATCATTCTTCTCACATTTAAAAACAGAGAAGTTGTATTTAGTGCGCCCAAAAACATATGAAATGGCCTACCGAGCAATTCAAGAATATATTCAGTTTTATAATACAGAAAGATTCCAAGAAAAACTTCACGGCCTTTCCCCGATAGAATATCGGGAAAAGGCCGTGGCATAATACTCTTTTTATTACTGTCTACTTGACAGGGAGATGACCATGTAGAAATTTCTCAATATTCGTCGATGAGGATGTGTGCTAAGATACAAGTGGATGTAAATTCCTTTCCGTTGTTTGTAAGTTTATATATAAAGAAGAGACGCTTTCATAAAGATTGCGTTTTTTCTTTTTTGTCTTATTATAAATTTTGAGAATGAAAAGAAAAACATACAATAGACAAAGAAGGAAGCTTACAAAAATGAGTTTCCGAATCGCTTTTATTTTTTATCTATCTTGTGGGAGCTAATAGAAAGGAATTAAAATAAAATATACTTGTTACTATGTTGTTGTACCCACACTTATATCACGTTTAGCATGGTACTACATATAAGAATAAGATACAGAAACAATCCCATGAGAAGTATATATTTCATATAAGTTGTATCATAGAAATCACTAAAAAAAATGACACTTACAATTGTAATCAACATAATAGATAATAAAACGACTGGATGCAAATAGAGTGGGTTTTTGGTTACATAGATGATGTAACAAGAAAAAGAGATTACGAATAGTAAGAAAGCAACGAAATTAGATTTATACATAAGAGAATTCCTTTCTCAAAAAATGCATACAAATATTGACGAATTGTAGCGAATCCGTGTGGGATTTGTACGAAAGATGTCGAATTAAACGTTTGTTTAAAACATAAAGATTGGGATAAAAGCCCTATATCGTTGATGCATCAACATTTTATCGTCAAGGAAATCCCCTTGATAGGTAGTATGTATTCGCCATATGTTGCAATTTAATCATGGGATCATAAAAAATAGGAAAAAAGATTGAGCGAATGCGCCCAATCTTCCAAATGACAGCTTACCACAGCTTATAGAATATAATAGCAAACATATATCCATTTGTCTCAATACGTTTATTATTTCGCATCTTCAAATACATGCAATGCATCTTTACGGAGCTTATCTTTTTCAGTATCTGACCTTTTGAAATCGTATTGATATAAAGCGGATTCCCAATCCCCATACATCGGATTCGGGAACACAATAAATTTTTCTCCAAATGCTTCGTGTATCGCTTCAACTGATTGATTTCTATCTTGTACAGATTTCTCATCAAATCCTGTAAAATCAGATAAATTATCTCCAAAGAATAGAATAATATCATGTTCTGTCGCAACTTTCTTTCTGCGTTCTTCCTTCCCTTTTTCTTCTTTTCCCTGCAATAAGACATGCTCCTTATCAGCTTGCGGGATATTCAGATTCTGTAAATTTTGTAAGGTAGCATCTAATTGACTTTGTTTGCGATTTGAAATGTAGTAGATCGCCACACCTTTTTTATTTGCATATTGTAAAAAGGAAACGGCACCAGGAAGATCTTCTGCTTTCGCTTGTTGAATCCAATCCTCCCATTTATAAGGAAATCCTTTCTTCTCTTTTACTGTCATGGCTTGATACGGACTATTATCCACGACAGTTTCATCTAAATCTAAAACGATGGCAGCCTTTTTCTCGGTACCTTTGGCAAGTGCTGCGTCTAATTTCATCTTTCCGATATTATATCCTTGATGATAGAGCGCTTTGACTTCTCCAGCGGTTTGATACCAAGCATCTGCCATCACTTGTTGTTCGGTTAGTGAAAATGGTTGTTTCGGCTGTGTTTGTGGTGACTGACACCCTATAAGAGAAAGAGAAAAAAGTGTTAGAGCTATACTTGTTTTGAAAATGGGTTTCATTGTGTATCACACTCCTAGTTGTATATTTTGTATGGTATGCGCTTACTTTACGGGAATTATATTAAAAATACAATGCTCTTTTATTAGAAAAACACCTTCAATTATTTTAAAGGTTCTTATAGGGTTGTGTACTCGTTTTAATTCGTTCACATGCTTTTCCTACTCCGCATAAATTAAAAACGTTTACTAGTCAATCTGAAGAGTTTGTTTCAAGTGAGTTCGTATACAGTTGGTACACAAAACCATTCGTTTCATATAGATTGGTTGTATCAACATGATCAAAACGGTTCTGTTGTTGTTCATTTTCAATTGCATTCCTCCCCATACAAATCTCCTTTAAAGTTAACCTGAATACTTAAAAAACTTTGATACAACTTAGGTTAACCTAGTTAACATGGGTCAATTCATTTGAATCAAATAAAAAACTAGTTCAGGTAGAAACCCAAACAGAACAAATTCAATGAAAAAATTCGAACTGTATATACATTTGGCTTTTTTTAAAATAAAAATCACAAATGTCTTTGTGTAAGTATTATAATTGGTATAGAATACAAAAAATCATTTTTCTTTTAACTTGTACAAAAAGAATCTATTGTATAACTGTCTTCTTCCCGTAAAAAATATAGGAGAGGATTGGTATATTGAACAAATCATTGTCTAGTGGTTCTAATCAATTATTACAAGAAATCGATCAGAAAATGAGGATAATTGAGTCTATGCTTATCCTTCGTTATATTTCTGGGCATGTGGGCATGTGCCTACAGAAGAAGCATATGAGGTCCATCAAATGTTGATAGAAGTATCTCAATTGTTACTCACGTTGGAACAAGAGCCCAAAATGGCATCACTTGCAAAGTGTTTAAGTCTACAACTACAAACCATCCAAGAAGAATACAATAGAATAATTGGATAGGTTAAAAACGGCATTATAATTATGAATATTTTTAAAAATAAAAAATCATCACGTTGTTTTTAGCCCTTTTTGGGGAACGGCAACGATTCCTTCTTTTTGGGGCCACTTATAAAAAACACATTAAATTTCAAATACTATTTTTATCTCCAGAGGATACCTCCTTTTACGGTTTTAAAAGAAAATAGGATAAATTACTTTTGTTTTGAATTCATATATCTTTTGATAAGGATAGGAAGAAAAACTCAAAATGATTCTAATTTTTGCATTCATCTACTTGAAAGATGAATGCTTTTTTTCGTACATAATAAAAAAATAAAACATTTTTGTCACAAAACTCGTCTTTCTGGGTTCTTTATAATACAGGCATCAAATGAGAGTGAGGTTTTAACTGACATGTTAAAGATAAAAAAGGAAGAAAAGCCTGTCTCGGATCTGACATTTGAAGATTTATTTAAGCAATATTACGTTTATGTTGTGAAACAAATTCTATGGATTGTGAAAAAACAACCTATTGCTGAAGAATTAGCACCAGAAGTATTTTTACAGCTATATAGAAATGATTGGAAGACAATTGAAAATGTATCTGGTTGGCTCATAAAATCTTCTACTTATGTTGCATATAAATATTTACGATCCGAAAAAAGGCATCAGGCGAGAATAGATAAAACGATACAACACCATGAGGTTCAACCTATCTCATCATTAGATGATGATTGGATTAGAAAAGAAGAGATTACAAAAGTACAAAACGTACTTAGTCATATGAATGAACGAGATCGAACCATATTGTTAATGAAATTTTCTGGTTTTCAATACAAAGAAATCGCAGACGTACTTCATATTGACATATCTGTTAGTAACGGTGGTAAAATCCTTTATAACAACGGTTCCAAATTCCCCAAAAATAACGGACAATGGTTTCAAAACGACAATGATGGAGTGGAGAAGCTATGGTCAAGATTGGGGAATTTTTTATGATCAGAGAATTGTATCAAAAAGGATGGACAATCAAAGCGATATCTGAAGAAACAGGATTTGATCCAAAAACTATTCGGAAATATATCCAGCAAGATGCATTACCATCAAAAAAGAAAGTAGAGAAAAAACCAAGTAAACTAGATCCATATAAACCATACCTCCTTCAAAGGATTAAAGAAGGTACTACAAATTGCGCAGTGTTATACGACGAAATTGTATCAATGGGATACCCAGGGAAGGCTACCATTTTGCGCGATTTTGTCAGACCTCATCGACAAACCCCTAAAAAACAAGCAACCTTACGGTTTGAAACACCACCTGGTAAACAGGCTCAAATGGATTGGGGATACATAGGGAACATAAAAGTTAACGAAAAAGAACAAGATGTATACGCGTTTGTAATGGTATTAGGGTACTCCAGAATGAAATATGTTGAATTTACTACAAGTATGGATTTAGAAACTTTAATGAAATGCCATATGAATGCATTTGCTTATTTTAATGGGGTTCCTGAACAAATCCTTTATGACAATATGAAAACTGTTGTAATTAAACATACACCAGTAGAGATTAGATTTAATCGAAGGTTCGAAGATTTTCTATCCTATTATGGGATTGTGCCGAAGGCGTGTAAGCCATATCGTCCACAAACAAAAGGAAAAGTAGAAAATGTAGTAGGGTATCTTAAAAAGAATTTTATGCAGCGTAAGCATACATTTACTTTAGAATCATTAAATGATGACGTCAGGGATTGGCTAAATAAAACGGCAAATCGTAAACCAAATGGAACAACAAAAGAAGCTCCAATCGCAAGATATCAAGTCGAGGAAAAGTATCTAGGAAAGTCTAATACAAAACCAGCCTTTCCAATTACAAAATGGGAAATACGAGAGGTTAGTAAGGATTGTTTTATCTCTTATCAAGGAAAACGTTACTCTGTACCGTTTCGATTCGTGGGCAAACAAGTGAAGATAAAAGAGACACTTGATCATCATCTTGAAATATATGATGAATTAGAGTGCGTCGCAATACATCCAATTCTTACAGGTAAGACTGAAACACATGTAAGCCTTGAACATTATAAAGGGCTGAATGCGACAACAAAAGGTTTGGCGACCCGTCACATTCAACCCGATGAGCTCGAAGTAGAACAACGTTCTCTTCAAGTGTATGAACAATTAGAAGGGAGTGATTCTGTATGACCACTCAGCTTATAATTGAACGCTTAATCAAAGTTGGATGGCATCATACCGCCGACCAAATTGATGGTCTTTTAGAAGATGCATCTAAACATAATGTACCATATTCTGAATTTCTAAACACCCTACTTTTGCATGAAATTGAAAAAAGAGAAGCATCAGCTTTACAGAAACGAATACAACACGCGAAACTTCCGTTTCATAAAACAATTCATGAATTTGACTTTACTTTTCAACCTAGTATTAGCGAAAAGCGAGTGAAAGAAGTATTAACATGCCGTTTTATTAATAATGGGGAAAATGTCCTACTCTTAGGACCTCCAGGAGTAGGGAAAACACATTTATCAATTGCATTTTCTAGCGAAGCTATCATGAAAGGTTATACAGCACTTTTTTTGAGAGCTGATGATTTTATTAATGAGTGTAAGAAGGCTCATACCAAGGGACTATTGAATCGAGTAATCAAACGTTGGAGTCGTCCTGATCTTCTTATCATTGACGAACTAGGCTATTTTCCCTTTGATGAATTAAGTGCCAATATCTTCTTTCAAATCATTTCAAAGCGATATGAAAAAGGGGGAGCACTCATTGTAACTTCAAATAAATCTTTTATAGAGTGGGGAAAGATTTTTGGAGATGAAGTATTAGCAACAGCTATTTTAGATCGACTCTTACATCACGCAACAACATTTAATATCAAGGGAGATTCATATAGGCTTCGTGAGAAGCAAAAAGCTGGAATACAGCCAACAACATTAAATCGCTAATAAAAGGGAATTTGATTCCGTCAAAAAAAGGGAATTTCAATACGTTATTGACATCTTCTACGCTGTACCCTAATTTATCAAATAATTGAGCGTTGTCTTCCTTGGACAAACGTTGATTAAGCGATACAATTAAATCCAAAATTGTTTTACAATCTACATTTATCTTTTCTAATTCCTCTTTCTTTTGGACAATTGGAACTGAAAAAATAGGTGTTTGTGTATTAAAATAAAAAAGTCTTTTTTCTATAATCTCTGAAAAAATTTTATTATGATATTTTATAGCATTTTCTTCGTTTTCCTTGAAATATGAAGTTAAATCTTCAGCTATTTTTATCATTTTAGTACCAACCTACCTTTTGCTAAGTTAATACTATATTCAATGATTTCCTTGCATATTTCTCTACCCTCTTCAACAGATAAAGGATACCATCCTGGACAATTGTTTACTTCAAACACATAAAATTGATTATTGTACTCAATAATATCTACTCCAGATAAGGATAGACCAATAGCATTAGAAGCTTTTAAAGCTATTTCTTTTAATAATGTATAATCTTTTACAACTTCAATATTTGCTCCCATTGCCACATTTGCTTTCCATGTTTTTTCATTAGGAATTCTTCTAAATGCATAAAATACTTCATTCCCCATTGTAGTAACTCGTATATCCCCATCAGGATGAGGAATATATTGTTGTACTAAAAGGTTTTTGTACTTTGATAATAAATTTTCTACAATAGGTAAATAACTCTCAAAATCTTCATTAATTCTTTCTACATCAGTCCCACCATAACCAAATGACGGCTTTATAACTATATTTTTATATGTCAGCCATAAATTTTTTATCTCTTCTACTGAATGAACTAGAAAAGTATCTGGAACATTCACACCACATTTAGTTAATAGTTTTTGGGTAATCATTTTACTTTCCGACATATAGTAATTATCGAAATTCTCATTTATACAATCTGTATACTCCTGAATGCTTTTCAATAATTCTAAATCCTGTTGATAGTATTCTGGCCTAATTTGCGCTCTTGATATAATAGTGTCAAATTCTTTTAAATCTACATTAAACACTGATAATTTAAAATCATTATTTATTACAGTCATTTTGACATCCTGTAGACTAAATAATAAACTATCATAACCCAATTCCTTTGCTATTTCATCTAGTTGTTTTGATTCGTATTCTTCATGATCCCAACCCATAATTCCAATTTTCATTTGTTATCCCTCCTAATATTATTTTTTTAGCATTCCTATAATCTAAACTATTTTAATAAAATTGATGTGTTACCTCTGTAAAAGAATAAATCAATACAGACGAAGTAATTACTAATGATATAACCATTATTTTCAACAAAAAAATATTTTCACAATAATAACTTTCTATCAAACACTTACCTTTGATTATAATCTCTGAATAAAATCCTACTTGTTAAGGCTTTCGAATAGATGAAGTGCCTTATCTTCTATTTTTTTTGCATTTATATCCCCTTTACCCACAACCATATATTCAATAGTTTCAGTTCTTGCAAAATCCTCAGTTAAAATAATTACGCCCTCTTGATACTCCTTCGTTACCAATAAATTATCCTGCTGTAATAAATCCAATAATTTTGCAAGGCTTTTCCCAGCTTTAATTTTATTTCTGGTAAGGATTTTGTAATCTTTAGCGTAATTTTCCCCGTATAATTTTTGAGCTAAATAATGAATATGACTGCATCCACCATTTCTACCATTAATTTCACTAATCATTAGCTTCCCATCATCTGTTAATAATCCATCAATATTAATATTACCTTCATATCCACGTTCACGAGCAACATTTGCCAATGCAGTAGAACTTGAAATAAATTCTGCTAATGTATATGGGTCCATGTTTGAAGTAGGAATTTCAAAACCATTCCATACTGGTTCCATTCTCATATCTCCAAAATTTAACAACAAAGGTCGTAAATTTTGTCTTGAAACGGCAAGTTCTGAATAGTAAACTCCCACCGTTTCATAATATACTTCTATTACTAATGCTGTGTTGCGAAATCCTATTAGTTTGCTCCATAAATAAGAAACGGTCTCTTCTATAGGTATATTTGGATCGTAATAAATTGTTTCAAAGGCACCTTTAGATTCCTTTTTATCAATGTTTTTCGTTAAAACTATATTTCCATCTCCCCCTGCATTTACATCTTGCTTTACAATTACAGAACCTGTTTTTGTTATTAGGGCTAGAATGGCCTTTTGAAGCTCATTTTTAGAATAACAATTCATCCCTTCTGCTACAGGAATATTGTGGGAAGCTGCAATTCTTCTAAACTCTACTTTACTATTTAGTACTTCAGACCCACCTTGTAATAGAAATTCAACTGTATGTGGATAAACGTTTGTATTCATATGTTGTGCAAATTGTGCAACTGCACGGTCAAAATAATATGGTAAAATCCCTATGGAATCATTACTTCCTGCTAATCCCCTTACTTTTTCATATAATCTCTCATCTGTTAATATATCAAATGTTAGTAATTTTGTTTTCTCCTCCTCAGAATCAGGTGGAGATAATATACTAATCTTGTCCGGATTAATCCTTAGAAGTTTACACATATATTCTTGAAATTCTCTTGAAATAGAATAAGGAAGTAAAAGAATATCACCCTCTTCCACAAACCAACTTAATCTATTTGCGACTATAGACGCACTTGCTAACATGTATGGAGTGTGATTTTTTGTTTCACCCACTAAGGATTCTCCATCTACGTTACCAATAATAATTTTCCGACTAGCTTTTTTTTGATGTTCTAGATTATTATCTTTTTTCATTAATATTTCCACTTATTAAACCCCCGTTTCTTTTTCCATGTTTAAGGAAATGACATTTTGTTTCGTATTTAGCCTACTAATTAACCAACAAGTAAAACATGTAATGCCACAATAAATAATCCATGGATAAATAGAATTCATTTCCATAAGCCACATTCCAATATAATTTCCGATTAGGGTTCCTCCTGCAAAAGAAATTTCAAACAATCCAAAATACCCTCCAGTATTGTTTCCTTGACTATAGTCTGCAACTGCCATATCTGAACTTGGTAAGATTAATGTTTCTCCCAATGTAAATACAACTATAATTAATACTAGCCACACTAAGGATTGAGTTAGTGGGATTAATATAAAACTAGCAGCACAAATTAACATCCCTATTTTTATTAAGTTTAGTGCTTCATGTTTTTCAAAATATTTTCGTAAGAAAAACATGAATATTAGACCCGTTATTCCATTTGCAATAAATATAAAACTAATATACTTTTCACTTTGGGTAATATTAAACACATGTATCGGGATCGATATTGTTAATTGTGCAAACATCGCCCAAAATAACATCATTGCAGAAATATATTTTAAATATGCTTTATTACCTATAATTTCTTTTATACTTTTTAATACATTAGTAGTTGTAGTCTGTGTTATGAAATGTTTATTAAACATAAATAATGTAACAAAAATACAAACTAATACTAAACCACTAATTATAAATGGTGTAGTAGCATCTATTCCGAGTAATAGGGCAGCAAATAACGGACCTAAAACAGCACCTGCATTTAATGCTTGATTTAAATAGGTAAAAATTCTTTTTCTATTTTTTGAATCTTGTGTAGCAAAAATTGATGTAACAGAAGGATCATAAAAAGCCCCTCCTATCCCAGTTAATGCAGATGCAAATACAAGCCCCCAAAAATCTGTAAATAGTCCATAGCCAATAAACCCAAATGCTCTAATCGCTATGCCAATAAACAAGGTGAGTCGATGACTAATTCTATCCCCTAATAGACCTGTTACAATAGGAAGTGCTCTACCACAAATCAGATTCGCTGAAATAATAGTACCAACTTCTATTGGCGTGAATTTAAGATTAATTGATAGATAAACTACTAAAAAAGGACTCACCATGAAAGTACCAGCATTCATTAGGAATGCTGATACAATCAAAATTTTTATATGGAGAGGAAGTTTTTCTTTATGTTCCCTCATTTGACCAATTCTTTCTGTGCTAAATTCTTTAGGAATTTTTCCTTATCAATAATAAAACGAGTATGATATCCCTCTACTACCTTATCGTGAAAATCATAACCTACAACTTTAAAAATCAGCTTTTTTCCACTTACTTCTACAAGCTCACTTTCAATATTTATAGTATGCCCCATTGGAGTAGCAGCTAAATGTTTCATCTCATGCGCATATCCTACTGTCATTTGGTTTGTGCTTAATTCGCTTTGTTCAATTGTTTTCATGCAGCTTAATTCAGTCAGCCATAATAATACTGGCGTCGCTAATACCGGTACATCATTCCTCCAATTGGTAGCAAGTTCATTTTCTGATATCTCATGGGTAAACTTACTTTTTAAACCCGCAATTAATTCCATACAACTGCCTCCCGATTTTGATATATTTTTTGCATTTGATTAAACATATTAACTCTTTGAATATCACTAGTTCCCCCTGCTATTCTAGTTCCTGCAGAATCTTGGAATAGTTTAGATATTTGACCTACCATATACCCACTATGACCATGTATTTGCATTACATGTTGTGCTGTCTGGAAAAGAGACTCAGTTCCAATATATTTAGCCATTGAACACATTAAAGACGCCTCGTCATCATTTTTTATTAATTTTTCTAAAGCAGAATAAGTAATTAATTTTGTAGTTTCTATGTTCATTTTTATATCTGTTAGCTTCTGTTGTATATATTGATGATTTGCAATTGGAGTTTTAAACGCTACCCTGTCGTTAGAATATTCCAAACTTTTAAACATCAATCCTTCCATAAATGCAGCAGCAACCAGTCCATATAAAAGTCGATCCAAAGAAATCATATTATATAAAGTTTGTAAGCCATCCCCTGGGTGACCTAATATAGATTTATTCGTGATACTCACGTTATTTAAATAAATATCACCTGTTGGACTTGTCCGATTTCCGAACATATCTTCTTTTTCACCAAAACTTAAACCTTCCAGGTCTTTTTCTAGGATAAATAAAGTAATATCTTGTTTCCCCAATTCTGGAATTCTTCCAACTAGAACAACAATATCCGCGATTGGTGCATTTGTTATATGCGATTTTTTACCATTAAGAATAATTTGGTTTGCATCATATTCACCAGCTGTACGGATTCGTGCTACATCGGATCCACCTGTTGATTCTGTAATAGCAGTTGCACCAATCTTACCGTTCATCAACTCATTTAAATAATAATGTTTTTGTTCTTCTGTTCCATGTAAAAGAAGAACTCGTAAGCAACCAATATGAGCAATTATAGATAATAAAAACCCTAAATCTGTAGAGCGTGATGCTAACCCTTCAAGGGCTGCCGAAAATTCCCACCAAGACATTCCTAATCCTCCATACTCTTCTGGTACGGGAATTTTCCAGATTCCTTCTTTAGTAATTTGATTCCATGTTTCAAAATCAAACGATCTGTTCTGATAACATTCTGCTGCGTTTTCATTTAATGTTGTGCTAAACTGGGTATATTTTGTCTTCATTGCTTGCTGAACACTATTCCAATTAAATTCCATTAAAATTCCTCTTCTCTATTTATAATTTATTATTTTAAAATACAGAATATTAATTCCGTATCATACTATAATTCTTTTTTTATGCTAAATAAAACATTATGTTAATCATAATAATGTTCAGTACCTAAATGTAAATCTACTACTGCAGCAAGTGACTGTAGTTGCGGACTAGCTTCTGAACAGTGGACAATTCCACTATCGTAAAAAGTCTTGTAAAGTCCAGTTTGGAACGAAATGATGGGAATGTTCATATTCATACAGTTATAAATTTCTATATAGTAATTTATAACTGTATCGGACTCAATAACAACAATATATTCATTGTTTTTTTCAAATTCTATAATGGCATATTTGTTACCCCTTATCCGTACATACTCTTCTATACGTTCCCCAATTGAATAAACCATCTCCTGTAACATTTTTCCCCTCCAATGCTTTTAATTTTAGTGAAACCACACATTAATTACTTTAACTATTAAATTCCACAAAATTTTCCTCTTATACATGTGTACCTGGATAAATAATTCAATGAAATACAGGATAAGTGAATCATCTGTAGTCCCATTATGTACCGAGATTATTAGTAAGAATTTAATGTTTTTCTCTAAAATAATACAATGTATGATTTCAAATACATCATATAATTATTTCAAAATAACTTTTAAAAAACTAACTATCCACTATTATAGTTAAAAAAAGATATTGATAGCCTAGTTAATTAGGTTAACGACATCCCAATCACTATCTAGTTTTCAATTTAGCCTTTTGGGTTTGCTATATTAAAATTTTTACCACAAATGTAAATTTATTTAAACAAGTTTTTTTAGGATACTATCGTTTTTCAAAAATTTTCTGAATATAAAGAAAAATATTAGAATCCTATCATATATCATGTTCTGTATCTAAAAAACTACTTTAATTTTAGTATTAGCATAGAGGTATTATTAAGAAATTTTTAAAAATAAATTTCTCAAATTAAAAAATTGTGTACATATCTCATAAATTTTTCTCAATATTAAAAACGAAGTGATTTCCATATAATGAAATATATATATATTTACGAATATATATATTTCGAATTAAATAAAGTTTATTGACTAACAAGATAAAGATAAAAAAGAATGCCCATATATCTATCAATGGACATTCTTACAAATTAAATACTCATAATTGAATTTTATTTTTTTTACGGTGCCGCTGAACTTTTGCAATGGTGCCACATGATCTACCTTTAGGTTCAGATGCATACATTCCACACCAACGTTTACTTGCATTGCGCGAATTATCATAAAAAACCCAACGACAGTCTGGACAGGCTTTAAGCCGTTTCCACTGATTTTTTGCAATACTTTCGATGATAATTATCAATATCTCACTAAAAAAGTCTTGTTTATTTTTAGGATTATATTGAATATTTTCAGGATTAACAATAGATATTTCTATAGGGTACTGAGTTAACCATTTATTTAAACTATTAGTTGTATTTAACTCTATTGATATTCGTAAATCCTTACGAAATTGATGCAGTATCTCTAAATCTCTAGAAAAATGTATATCTCCAAAATACTTAAAAATAAAATCCTCTACATCTTTTTTGGTATTCAAACGATCAGTTGGTTTACGAGTATCATTGGGAATTTCCCAAGTATTTAAGAAATCACGAATGATCTCTAATCTTCCTGGAGCTATTTGATTATTAATCAATACCACTCACCTCATAATTTTTAGGATTGACTTTATTATACAACTGTTGATAACATAATAAAAGATAGTTGTTAACCACTAAAATAAATAGATGGTTAATAAATATCTTTCTATATTCCCAAGTGCTTGAAAGGTGGTGATTATTACCGTTGTAGTAGGTAATTATGTTCAGTGTAATAAAAAGAACGTTTTAGTGAAAAATGCGAACATAAAAAGCTGTCTATCAAGATTACTCTATATAAACAGTCCTACATATTATCATTTACTATAAATTTACTTTTTATTAAAAAAATCAAACCTGTTTTGTTTCGGTGTATTGTTTGCATTGATAACAATTTAATTTTATTAAACAATATTAAGGAGGTTCTACAATGGAAATCAGTTTCACTTCAAATACACAAAAAATACCTACTAATTTGAATAAATCACCAAAACTTATTATTGGTAACGTAGGGGCCGAATCTTTAGTTGGTGAGCCTGATAAATTAACTGAAAAGGCTGGATCAATGTGGTCATCATTTTCTTATCGCTTAGCTTGGTTACTTGAAAAGGGTGATATTTTACTAATACCTAGAGAAATCTCTAATGATTTTTTAACTTATATACTATCCATTAAAGGATTACAACTGGATGACATACATGTAATAGTACCTGAAAGTGTACATAAAAAAGATTTATTAACTTATGAGACTTTAAATAGCCCTAAATTAAAAGAAAAACTCTTAGGTCTAATGGGAGGAGCTGATTGGGAAGTTATACCTTATTTTTTTGACAGGTCTGTGGCTCAATTAGTAAAAAACTTACCAGTTAAAATTAAATCTCATACTTTGGATTATTTTCGACAAGGTGGATCAGAAGTTTTAAATAGTAAGATTGAATATCGTAGAATTGCGGGAGCATATAATATTCCTGTGCCAGAGGGAATAAATTGTTATACATCAAAAGAATTGAATCAGGCTATGAGAGAACTTATTGATATAACAGGGTCAATAATTGTAAAACAAGACACGAATGCAAGTGGTCAAGGCAACATTGTCATTACATATGATAAGAGAACTGAATCACCTGGTGCATACAAAACATTATGTATTAATCAAGAATCCGAATTAGAAGAAATATATTCAGGCATTTGGATGCAATTGATAGGTGAATTAAATACTAAATTAGTAGTTGAAGCTTATTACGAAACATTTTCAGTGTTCTATGCTGAACTAGAAGTTAAAGAAGGTGTCCTTAGACCTTATTTGTTGAATTTTGGAGATATGAGAATGGAGCCAGTATGGAATGGATTTGAAATACCAACCGTATCATTAAGACCATACGCTATAGGTGAATTTATTTCTAATTGTACAAAACTTACTGAAGTTGTTATGCAAAGAGGGTATATTGGATTGATAAATATTGACGGTATTTTAACTAGTGATGGAAAAATCATGATTTCCGAGATTAATGGACGTACAGGCGGCTCTACCCATGTACATGTCGTTGCTCATCATTTATACGGAGATAATTATGGAGATAATTACACAATTTTGACTCAAAATAAAGTTAGTATAGGTAACAAAACATTTGGTGAATTGTTGAAAGAACTTGAAGTAAATAGCTTATTAGCTTCAAAGAATAAAGAGGGTGTCGTTCTTTTAAATGATGAAAATCAAAGCAAATCTATCGAATATATGATTATAGGTGAGACAAGAGAAAAAGCTTATGATTTAGAAAAATCTTTCAGGGCATTTTTAAGTGAATTTATTATTTAATATCTATAGAGGAGCGTATTTCAATGAGTACATTCAGCCTTTCAAAATCATCCGTCTTAAAACCGAATATTTCCAAATCATATCCTATTGTAAAGTATGGAAAAGGAGTTTACATATATGATCAAGAGAATAAGAAATATTTAGATGGCTGCTCTGGAGCGATAGTAGCTAATATTGGTCATGGTGTAAAAGAAATTGCAGAAATTGCATACAATCAGCTCTCAAAAATTGCGTTTACATATAGAACACAATTTACTAATTCGCCTTTAGAAGAGCTAGGTAATAAAATTACGCAACTCTCCCCCAATCTCAATCATATCTTTTTTTCTAATAGTGGATCAGAAGCAACTGAAACGGCATTACGTTTAGCTATTCAATATTGGCAAGAACTTGGAAAAGCAAAAAAAAACATAATATTATCAAGAAAGATTAGTTATCATGGAGTAACTTTAGGTGCCCTTTCGATGTCGGGGAGTGATCGTAGAATAAAATTTGAAGATATTCTAACTTATAAACCAGCTATTCCAACACCATACTGTTATAGATGCCCTTTCTCTAAGGATCCTGAAACTTGTAATTTAGAATGTGCAACCGCTATAGAGTCTGTAATTAAAGAAATGGGAAGCGAGAATATTGCTGGGATTATCATGGAACCTGTTGTAGGAGCATCAGGTGGAGCGATTACACCATCTGAGAGCTACTTTAAGATAGTTAAAAAAATATGTGATAAGTACGATATTCTGCTAATATGTGACGAAGTGATGACGGGTTTAGGTCGAACTGGAGAGTGGTTTGGAATCAACAACTGGAATGTTGAGCCAGATATTATTGCTCTTGGTAAAGGGATGAGTGCAGGCTATACCCCAATTTCAGGTGTTTTGTTTAATCAAAAAATTTATGATGCAATACATGCTGGTTCTGGAATAGCAGTATATGGGCACACATACAGTGGAAACCCAGGTTCTGCTGCCATTTCATTAGGGGTATTAAACTATATTGAGTCTAACGATCTTATAACAAATGTTCGTAAAAACGAAGCAATTATAAGAAAAAACCTAAATGAATTAAAGAATAGATTTGAATTTATTGGCGATGTAAGAGGCATAGGTTTACTTTGGGGGGTAGAATTAGTCTCCAATAAAGAAAAACGAAGTCCTTTCCCACGGAATCTTAATATTGCAGATATTATTGTAGATATTGCTTTAGAAAAAGGACTATTAATATATCCTGTTAAAAATATGATTAACTATTCAGAGGGTGATGCTTTCTTAATAGCTCCCCCATTTACTATCACAGAAAATGAATTAGAGGAATTATTTAATATATTGACAGATTCATTATTAAGTTTAGAGCAGCACATATTAAAGGTAGAGAAAAAATAATAGAAATAAATCTGAGCGACATTGAAATTAAATACATTTAAAAATTCCATATTTAACCTACTATTTTATACGTGTTCCAGTTCCATTTGGATTGAGACAAAGATGGTGGTAAATCTAATACACAAAAAAATTAACTCTCTAAATAGGAGGAATTAGATTATGAACTTTCAAGTTGATTCTTTAGGAAAATATGAATATGTAGTTCAAGAAAAGGACTTAGCAAACAACTGGGAAAATGACGTAGAAGTATTAGCAACCCCCGTTTTACTCTGGTTAGCAGAAGTATCTTGTATGGATGCTATTAAAAACCAAATTGAAGAAAATTATATGTCTTTAGAGCTAGGTCATTATGAAATGAAGCATTTGGCCCCATCTCTTTATAATGAGAAAGTAACAATTCATTCAAAATTAATTAAAGTTGATAAAAATAAATTGCTTTTTGAAGTTGAGGCATTCGATGAAAGTAATAAAATATTAAGTGGTTTTCATGAAAGAGCTGTAGTAAAAAAAGAAAAATTCTCAAAAAAATTAGAAGAAAAAAGAGAGGCAATCAAAGTCAATGGTTAGCGAAAAAATTCCTGTTCCCATCAAGATTTTGCTTACAGCTGTTTTATTTATGAATACAGGAAGTTTTATGATAATGCCTTTTTTAGCAATACATTTAACTAATGATCTCCACTTCTCTTCTTGGGAAGTGGGGACCATTTTAACTACAATTCTTATTTCACAAAGAGGGTTGCCAATATTCACGGGTTTTATAGGTGACCGAGTAAGCCATACAATAAATATTCTTCTAGGAGTTGTAATAAGAGCGGTAGGATTTGGATTATTTGTTTTTGCTAGTGATTTTTGGTCAGTAAGTATCGCCTCATTTTTTATTGGTTTTGGAGGAGCATTATTTGATCCATCTATTACTGCTTTCTTTACTACTCAAAAAGAGGCGCTACGAAAGAAAATATTTACTTATTTTAACCAAATGCTTAATGCAGGCGTAATTGTGGGGCCTTTAGTTGGGGCCTTATTAGTTCAATTTGATCCAGTATATCCATTTACGATTGCAAGTATCGCTATGCTACTTTTAGCATTTGTTCTTTTTGTATATCGTAATAAGTATCCTAAGACGTTTAAAGATACTAAAAAAATATTGGCAAGCTTAAAGGATACAGCTTCAAATAAGTTATTTTTACTATTTATGTGTATTATGCCTTTATTTTGGATTATGTTTGTTCAATTAAATATTTCTTTTCCAGTCAAAGCATACAATTTAACTGACAATAAACAATTAGTAAGTTCTATTTTTATTTTAAATGGTGTTTCCGGATTATTATTAATGTTCTTATTAAGAAAAATATTTATTAGTAAGCATCCCTTGATTATGGTAAAACTAGGCGTTTTGATTATGGGACTCTCAATTGGTGCTATTCCACTAATTTCATCAATTTATTGGATGTTATTTTGTATATTTCTTTATACTCTTGGAGAAACACTTGCCCTTCCAGGTGCTGAAATGACTGTTGCCCAGTTTAGTAACAATAAACCTGCAGGCTTATTTTTCGGTATTTTCCAAGCCTTTTGGGCCTTTGGAGGCACTATTGGTAACTATCTTGGAGCTTGGTTAAATAAATTTAATCACATATCGGTCTACTGGTTAATATTTTTAGCGATTGGAATTCTAGCTTCTCTATTGTTCCATATAGTTCATCAAAAGATGGAACAACCTATTTCTTCTTCTAAAAAACATAATATGAGTATTTAAATATAGTTAATCAAAGGAAATCAGTGCTTCAAAACCTTGAAGTACTGTGTTTTTAGAATAACAGATCATTCAGTACCCTTACCACTTTTAGTTTACTATAAAATAAGTATGTATATCAAAATGATTTAATAATCCATACAATTAACAAGAATGACGTAGATACAATAGACATAAGATTCAAATTTTATAAGTAAGTTACCTAAACGATAGACTTTCAATAAAAACTATCTTTTTAAAAATACAGCTCATAATAAGTTATTTTTTCCTTTGTTATAATAAACAAAATTCGTTAATTGCATTAATTCATTCACCAGTTATTCAACAACTGTCTGGTAAAAAAAGAAAAGGTATAATGTCAGCTATATCCTTTGGTTCCCTCAACCTATTATCGGTCGATAAACCTTCAGTATGTTTCTGACTGGCTTTATTTTCAAATATCTCATTATTTAATTCTATATTAATTACACATTGAATTATTCTCTTTATATATTTTACGTATCTGTTCCCTTTGAACCCTACTATTATAGGGTTCCTTTTTTTATAATCATATATTTATTAATTAACTTATCAATTTCCTGACTTAAATGGAGGACTTTCGTATGACTAAAGCAAAGTTTATTTACCAGTTCTACTAATTCTAATTTTCTATTAGATCATTTAACTTCGCTGTCATAAAGTCGTTAGAAAAATCTTTCAATGCATTCTTCATTACATTTAATTCTTCTTGTGATTTAATTTCAATACTGTTTAAGAAATCAAATACTTTTGATTGTTCCTCCGCAACAAAGTTTTGTGTCATATAATCATCTTGGAAGTCTTTCTTCGCCTTTTCTTTTACTTTATTCATTGCCTCTGTTTTGTTTATGCTTTTCATTGGATTTTCGAATGCTCCAGTAGGTTGTTCCGGTTTTGGCTCTTCTTTCTTTTCCGGCTGCTGCGCTACTTGTTGCTCTTTTTTCGCTAACTCATCTTTTAACTTCTTCACTTGCTCATCAAGAGATTTTTTTTCAGTTTCTAACACACTCATATCACCTTTCAACTTTTGCGTTTCTTCAAAATGTTCATCTACTAATTTATTATATTCTTTCTCAGAGTACATTTTTTCACTGGTTGATGTCGTTTTCTCTTTCGTAACAACTACATTAATAATTACAAATAAGGCTACAATTCCTATTAACGCAGCGAAAATCTTATTTTTATTCATGATTAATCCTCCAAAATGTAAAATTTCAAAAATTATCATAACAGACCAAATCCCTTTCACTTGGCACATTCTGTCGAATTAATACAATAAAAAAAGCATCTAAAACAGATGCTTTTTTTCATTCTTAATACGTAAACGTAATCTTCACTAAAGAATATCCTTCTTTCGCATTGTAAGGCTCCGCTTTATAAGAAACTCGATTTGCCCCTTGCGGATAACCGATTTCCCCAATTGCCTTTTTCACATCTTGCAGTGCACCGTTCATTGATTGCTTATAAAGTACTTCTATCTTTTCTGGCTTTGTACTATAGCGCTGCTGCATTTTATTTTTTAATTCAGTATAGTTATTTGCGATATATTCATTTCCTAAATAATTTAACTTTGTATCTTTTAATATTTGCTGATATGCAGGCGTTTTCGTACTACCTGCCGCAATTTTATTTGTCAGTGTACTATAATAATTTGTTGTAGCTTGCGGGTAGTCTCCGCGGTTCCACTCATGATTTTTTGCGATTTGTTCATCTGATAAATTGAAATACGAATACGTTACGCGGCCCTGCTCATCTGGAACCGGATCATCGAATGTTGTATCAAGATGATACCATTTGTTTTCGATTTTCACTAAATTCCAAGCATGGGGTTGTCCGTCCCCAGTTCCTGTCACGAAATGATTTTCAATTCCTGCTTCTTTTAATAATTGATAGGTTAATAGTGCGTAACCTTGGCAAACTGCAGAACGATTTACAAGTGCTTCATATGCTGTGTAAGCTTTATAAGACGTATCATAAGAAACATGTTTTACTACATAATCATGAATCGCCTTCACTTTTTCGTGATCATCCATTCCAACTTGAGTAATAGAAGAAACGATTGCTTTCGCTTGTTTCATGACATATTCCGTCTGTTCTTTCGTTTCACGATATGTAATATTAAGCGTAAACGTATAATTTCCAGGTGATCCAGAAAGTCCATATGAAACATTCGATCTATTATTATTTGTATACTCATTTTTACTTGCAACTTCTTTATATGCGTTAAAGAGTGTATTCATCACTTCTTCTGTATTATTATTTTTCGTTTTATATGGAAGTGTAATATTCGTTTCATACATATTAATACGCTTTTGTACTTCCTCTTTAAACCCTGTTAATAATGCCGCATCTCCTGTATCTTTCACATTAGCATTTTTATATTTTAAAGTTTTATATAAAAATTGCGCATACTGTTCACGTGTTACTGTACCATACGGTTCAAAATTTCCGTCTCCTGTGCCATCTGCGATTCCATTTGACTGCACTGCACTAATTGCGTTTTCTGCCCAAAACGGATTTGGAACATCTTTAAAAGTATGTTTTTGTTTTGCCGCAAGATGGAAAGCATTTGTAAGAATTTGTGCCATTTCCGCACGACTCACAGAAGCTTTCGGTCTAAATTGGCCATTTTCATCACCTTTAAAAACTCCTAAATTTGTTAAAGTTAATACCTCTTCTGGGAACATTGTAGAACTTTGATTAATATCACCGTAAGGATTTTTAAACGTAGACCCATCCTTTAATACGAAACGAGTTCCAGCATTACTAAACGAACCGCCTTGTTTATTCGGTACTAACACTCGATAAATTAAAGCCGCAACTTGCTCCCTTGTCGCAACATCTCCAAAACCAAATATCCCATTTCCATAACCGGAAATAATATTCTTACTCGCTAAATCTTTAATTGCAGGATATGACCAATGTGATGTCGGCACATCAGAAAAAACACCCACTTCAGCAGCTTTCACATCACTGCCATTTGTATATAACAACGCACCACCAATAAGTGATAATGATGTAATTGATTTTAATAATTTTGTATACATAATGTCTTCTCCCAATACGTTCTCTATTTTTGTTGGTTTATGTCGAAAAATCTAAAAATATGACAAAATATATTATACAATTAAAAGTTTTTGAGGGATATATTGAATTTTAAAATATGCAAAAATTCATATTGTTATAAGGATTCATAGTGATATTATGTTATTTTACTTGCGAATATATAAATAAAAAAACGCTCATCTGAGCGTTTCATCTATATACTTATTAGTTACTTTTTCTTCACTTAGAACTCTTCTTCAGTAATCATCCTTCGATCTAACAACTCTTTATACTTCAATATTTCTTCAGCCCCACGGCTCTCCATGCGTATATTGTATAACACTTGTTGTATTGACCTTTGATTGGTCCGTTGAAACATTTACTCCATTTAGAGATAATTCTATTGAATTTTTCACTACTAATTACAAAAATATCTTATAATCTTTATATAATAAATTAATGTATTAGGGGTAGATAAAATGCCAGTTACACTCGAACTTATTCTTTTCATTCTTATAGCAATTAGTGCTGTTGGCTATTTAATAAAAGAATTTCAAAAAACTAGGAAACGAACACTTGGAATTTCACTAGAATTTTTAGTTCTTTTCTGGTCAATATGGAGAATATCAACTCTCATAATCTAATTTATAAAACATGAATTCCTTCGAATGAAGTGAAACTTTAATCAGTGGGAGTTTTATTCATCCCCCACTGATTATTAGTTAAACCAATCGGGATTTTACGGGATAAATTTACCAGTATTTTTACCACAACATTCATGTTAAAATCCCTTGTGAGTACGACATAACTCGACCTTATGAAGCTCCGCAGCTTTTATCGCGGAGCTTTTTTTATTTAAAATAACTTTTTTGTTCATTTTTTTGATACATTTACGAAACATTCATATGTTACGTTATATAAGTCCTTTTTTAAATCATATTCATTCTAGCAAAAAGTCCTAGTCCCCCTAGGACTTTTTGCATTCAAATAATGAGTTGTCTTTTTTCTCAATAACCGAAACTATTTAAGGTGGTAAAATAATAATTGGACTGGCATCCAATACCATATTACAATGGAGCAAATCTCAAGAAGGCACCTTAGGGTGTCTTTTTTATAGAGAATCAGTTTAAAAACTAAAAATAAAGGAACCTCAATAAATGAGGTTCAAAAAATCTACTATTTTAAATTACCTTCGTAAAAAGCAACTCCATTTTGAACATGTTTTAAATACCACGTAATCGTCCCGCCACAAACATTTTCATTAAAACTATTAGCATATACTCCATTTGAGTAATAAAGAGTTCTTTTGAATTTCCCATTAGAATACTCATAAGGAATTGAGCATGTTGCTTGCTTCGGAGAGCTCACAGCTTTTTGTGTATCAGCTGAAGCTGCACCAATTCCTCCTGTTAATGCAATACCTGTTGCTAACGCTCCTACTACTAATTTCTTGAACATAATAAATCCCCCTTTAATAGTTTTTATTGATTACAACTTAAATGTATCACTTTTGTAATTTATGTAAATATCTTGAATATGTAGAAATATTTATTTAATTATTGGTAATATTAGGATTTTATTTTATCAAATGGAAAATAGAGGAATTATTAGATGAGCATGTGAAAATACAGATAGGTTTATATTAAATGAACGTGGTCCAAGTCGGCGAAAGGCACCTTTTGGTTTCTTTTTTTACATAAAAAAATCTCACCATCTTATAGAAACGATAAGCCCTTTAAAACAATAATTGCAACTATATTAATTTTACATTACATTAAGGTTAGAGAATGTTCTTATATTAATAAAGTGCTAAATAGTAGGTGGCAAAATGGAATTTAACGATTTGGGTATTACCATTAAAGAACTTAGAATTAAAAAAAATATATCACAATCCGAATTATGTCATGGAATATGTTCACAAAGTCAAATTAGTAAGATTGAAAAAGGTATGATTTATCCATCTAGTATATTGTTATATCAATTATCAGAAAGACTTGGTATTGATCCAAATAACATATTTGCACTAACTCAAAACAAAAGATTAAAATATGTAGAAAATGTAAAATATGTAATAAAAGATTGCTTAAAACAAAAACAATATAAAGAACTTTATGAAATAGTAAAAAAAGAGAAAAACTTAAATAATTTTCAAACAAAAGATGAGAAACAATTTCTAATATGGCATGAAGCAATTGCTATATTTGTGGTGGATAAATCAATAAAAACTGCTTTAGATTTTTTAAATAATGCATTAAAACTGACTTTAACTAATTCTGATTTTTTATCAGAAAGAGAAATAGATATTATGCAAACAATGGCTATATTTTATGCGGAAAATAAAGAATATGATAAAAGTATTACTATATTAAGAAGGTGTTTAACTAATTTTAATAAGCTAGATTTTCCTAGAGATAAAGAAATTAAATTAAAACTCATGTTAAATTTAGCAAAATGTTTCGACTTCACATATCAACATGAAGAGGCAATAAAGTACATTGATAAAGGTATCAAATTAGCAATTAATCTAAATACTTTATACCTACTAGGTGAACTATTCTATTTAAAAGGTCAGTGTTTATTAAAAATTAAACAACATAATGTAGAAGAGGTTATTTATAACTGGAAAAAAGCATTATTTATATTTGAACTAACAGAAAAAGAATATTATACAAAAGTGATACCAGATGAACTTATTGAAATACAAAATAAAAAACACTCATAATTTCGTAAAAACTACTTACAAAACCCACAGAAAAAATCCCTATAGCTTTTAAACTTAGATCGATAATATTAAAATAATTTAAGCCGGCGGAAGGCACCTTTTGGTGTCTTTTCTTTATTTTTACAAGGACCTGCTCAATTAATTCTTAAAAACATAATAGGGAATATTGTTTTATTTATCTCATTTTCATTCATGCTATATATAAAATTCGCTAATAAATCCACCTCAAACATACTTATATGCATAGGAGTATGTTTGAGGTGGAACTCCTTCAAATACTAATTCCTTTTATAAGCCGTTTTTTTGATGTAGATGACATTATTCTCAATACAATAGAATGAATTATGGGAACATATTTAGCAATATATATCAAAAAACAATATTAAGATCCTCCCTCCACCTTAAGGTAGAAGGTATCTTCTAATTTCTATTTCAAACTACTCGCAATCTCGGTAAAGATAACCCAAAGCGCATACGCACTTGCATCTAGATATCCTTAACTTCTTTCACCAACTACCGCTCCTCTGCCGAACGATC
Organism: Bacillus sp. SRB3LM; assembly: GCF_015712745.1. Taxonomy (NCBI): domain Bacteria; kingdom Bacillati; phylum Bacillota; class Bacilli; order Caryophanales; family Bacillaceae; genus Bacillus; species Bacillus sp. SRB3LM. The sequence goes on along the minus strand of NZ_VWVQ01000078.1, from coordinate 554,013 downwards.
TTTCACCGATAGATTGTATGCCGTGAAGTGCTATTTGTAACATTTCAATTCAGATATACGACAGTAAAGAATACATCATCACGGTGTCAGCAAGCAAAAGTGTATTCTGCATTTCTGAAAACAGTAGATGGCAGATTATGACCTACTGAATCTGCTAAGAAAGAATATACAAGAACATCCTTAACATCCTCTCTATTTCCACTAATGATGACATCAAGGAAATCTTCTACTTGGAATTCTGGAGTAAACAACACAATCTTAGTTGTTCTGTTTGGTTCTAAAGAAACAAAAGTACGAGAGATTTCAACTAATTCATTTTGAGTTGGGAAAAAAGTGTTTCGGCTTCTCTTAACAGTTACCGTTACATTACTAGTATGGCAACGTGAATCATTGTTTAACATAATGTTGAGAGTAGTTGGAATAATCCCATTTTCAGAAACTGGAACTCGAAACACTCCCGTAGATTTATAAGCCATATAATCACATTCTTTCAAAATAAAATATATTTACAATATATTAGATGCAAAAAACGTTCATTTTGATATGGACAAATTATATGATTAATATATTTATAATAACCCTCGGTATTACTAAGCCAAAGTTTTAAAAGATTAACAAATAATTACCTCTGCAAATTTAGAAACCCTTTGCATTTTTATAATCAGATAAACTAAATCGTTACCGCATTAACAAAGGGACTCCAATTATGGAGTCCCTTTGTTAATTAGCAATTAAAAATGATCAGCATGTGAGTATTGTATAATTTCTTCCTTTTTTAGAGCATGTTGTGTATCACCTGTATTGTTACTAAATGATAATGTTATCACTAATCCTAACGCCGCTAATATAAGCTTCTTCATTATTTTAACGCCCCTTTTCTTAGTAATTTTTGTTTCGCTTCGTAACATACATTGAAATAATCACTAACTTTTTCATGCTTATTCAATTTGCGGAAGCGAACCGCTAATACTTCTGCATATTCTTCTACGAAATCCCATAAATCCTGCTTTTCGAAGTAAGAAATACTTTTTTCCACTTCTTCTTCTAAGAGTTCAATTGCTTCATCTTCATTAAGAGAACGTAAAATATTGAAATGATATACATACTCTTCATTTCCTAATTCTATACAAACTGCTAATCCTTTTTCAATAAGTTCTTTTGCAATATTTATTTCTCTTAGCTTATAGTGTTCACGTGCTTGTAAGAACAATGCTTTAAATTGGGCAGGATTCTTCTCTGTCACTTCTGATAAATGACGAATCGCTAATGTAGATAAGTTTTGAGTTGCGTATAATAATCCTAAATTATGCCTTACTACTAAAATCAATTTTTCCACATTATGTTTTTGCAAAAGATCAATGGAACGATTCAAATGTTCTTCCGCTTTTTCAAATTGCTTTAAGAATATACAAGCTGTCCCTAGTGTGTTTTCACAAGAAGCGACTTTCACCTCGTATCCAGCATGTCTTTCAAAGATTTCTTTCGCTTTATTTGCGTATTCAATAGATATGAGCATACTAGACATATGATGATTTAACACCGCATATTTTTGATAAAACTCTGCATGCTCTAGTTCGTCAGAAATATGTTCTAATAGGCTCTCAGCTTCTTCATATTGCCTTCTGGCTTCATTATAGTTACTAAACATTAAAGCATGTTCTGCTTTAAAAGAATGATAGTAATAAGCTGTGAGTGTATCTGTCGATTCGTCAATTGTATCAATTGCTTCAAAACTATCTTTTCGAATACTTACTCGATCAGTTAGCATTCTATATTTTAGGTCTAGTAAAGAATAATATAATAATAAATTTTGATTTTGATTTTCTTTTTCTTCTGCATGTTTAATCTGTTCAATTTTTTCATCTATTTCTTTCTTTAATTCAGTTGCTTTTATAATTTGCTGCGACAACATCATTTGATAAAAATCATTAAGTTGTTGCATAACTGCTTCATGCATTAAAATATTTGTGCTCATATCACTACGTCCTCCTCAACCACTTCTATTCACCTAAATATTACCATAATTCCGCAAATTATATAACAATTCACCCCGCAATTATAAATTGATAAAAAAATAACAGAATATTCTAAATTAAAAAAAGGGACTGGCTGACACATGGTTACTGTATAAAAAATAAAAAACTTATGATATTTGATCTTATTTATGGTTCTGTTACAAAGTTTTCTAAGTTAATATAAACTCTAGAAAAAATGAATACAGATCACCAAAAATGAGTTATCTTTAATCCGAACAATAATTATAATCGTTGCAAAAATTCTCATTATTGTTAATAATAAAATATTTTGATATTCCATTTTTCCTAAAAGTGTACTATACTGTAAATTGCTGAGGGGGCATTTTTAGTATTTTATGGTAACCATTCAATTTGTTAGGTTGTTATTAGTATTATGGTAACGAAAACCTTATATTTCCCCTTGAAGATAAAGCATTAGCAGCAATCACATCGAAATATCATAATAATAATTATGTTCTTAACATATATCAAGGAGTTTTAATTCAGAAAATTCTAATCATTAACTGATATAAAGTGCTAAATAAAATATTTAGACAATTGAAGTCCAACAATGATTAGAAGATATATATATTAGAAAAGGAATTTTGGGAGATCTTATCCTATATAACTAATACATATAGCGTTGTATCTTTAAATCAATAAATTTTTCGATAAGCTAGTTAATAGATTATTGAATTTAATCTTTTGATAGAGTTAAAAAAATCAACTTTATATTCTAATTTAGAAATTACTAGGTGGTGTCGGTAGTGTTTGAGTATCTTTTAGTTAAAGCCTTATTTACTATTTTCTTAATTAGCCTAATCGTGTTAATCAGTGTAATATGGACTAAAATAGAAAAAATTATGGACGAGACTGTATTTAAAAACGTTTCTGAAAAAACCAGATATGTAGGAACTATGATAATTGTTATGGTGGGAGAATTTGTTCTCATAGTCATTACTTCATTAAATTGGAAAGCTTCAATTATTGACACACTCTTTTTTGGTAGTATTATTTTGTTCTGCTGTATATGGCTAATACCTTATTTTGTTAATCAACAACAAAACGTCGCTAAAGTTATGGATAAGCATTTTAGTGGAGGGGTAGATTTAGGTGAAATTCAAGTTCATCGTGCGAAACTTTCTGCATTTAATTTAGGAAGTATTGTATTTTCTATAGTGGGAATCATTATACCTATTTGTTATTATTTTAAATACTTTTTATAACGCTTTATTGGTACTGTTGCAAATTTTTTTAAGATATAGTAATAGGTGAGATTACAGATATTTATGTAGAAACAACTTAGATGTATAAGACAATCCATTTGAGCGAAAACAGTAAAATACCCTATAAAAAAAGAGACCCTATAAGGTCTCTTTTACTTGTATTAATTAAAAAATGATACTCATTTCCAAAACATCCACCAAGACTTCTTCTTAAACTTGGCTGCCGCTATTTCTTCCTGAGCTGATACAATAGTACGTTTAGCATCTTGAATCTCCCTGACCATCTTCATAAGATTATCATCCCTTAGCTCTAACTTCTTTTCTATCTTTTTTTCCCGTTCCTTCATATCTTCCATTATTAATTTATTCCTTTTGAAGTACTTTTTATCAATTGAGAAATTTTCCAAAACACAATTAAACAACCTAAACTCCCTATTTATAGGAACTCACGTTGCTTCTTTTAAAACTATTATCTTAGTATTTATAAACATACATATCTTTACAGAGAAAACATCTAACGAAATTATATATTAATCAATTATAGAAAAGTCCCTCCACCTTAAGGCAGAGGGACTTTCCAATTACTATTTCAAACTACCCGCAATCTCCGTAAAGATAACCCCAAGCGCATGTGCACCTGCATCAGGGTATCCTAAACTTCTTTCGCCAACTGTACCAGCGCGGCCCATGCGAGCTACGATTTCTTTCGTGTACTCTGCTCCTTTAACTGCTGCTTCTGCTCCTTTTTCAAAAGCAGTTTTCATGTCTTCTTCGTTTGAAGCGCTATCTAACCAAGAATCTACACATGGAGCAAGCGCGTCAACAAGTGTTTTGTCACCAACTACCGCTCCTCTACCAAATGATCTTTCTCCGATAGATTGTATACCTTGAAGTGCTGCTTGCAACATTTCAGCGAATTCTTTCACCGTTAGCTCACGTTTTTCTCCTGCTGCTTTGCTAGCTGCGCGGAATGCACCACCCCAAATTGGACCAGATGCGCCGCCGCAATGTTCCATAATAATCATTGAACAACCGTCAAGGAATGACCCAATCGTTACGTTCTCTTGATCTACAATAGAATGCCACTCACGTTTTAATTGCTTAAATCCTTTTGCCACACTCATTCCGAAGTCGCCGTCACCTGCGTGTGTATCTAACTCACAGAACGGTACTTCGTTTTTAATAATAACGTCGCTCATTTTATCAACGAGATAAATCATGTTGTTTAATGTAATAACATTATCCTTAATAACAGCGTGCTCTTCCGCCGTTTCTATTTCAAAGGAAACTTCCTTCTCTTCTTTCTCTTCAAGCACATTCACGTACTCTACACTTTCAACTGGCCCATCTACTTTAAACGCTGGTGTATTACACTCTTTTGATAGTAATGTTTTTAACTCATCATCTAACTTCATCACTGTTAAAGACATGCCAGCCATATCGATACTCGTCATATAGTTACCGACGAATACTCTATTGATTTTAATGTTTCTAGCAGCTAATTCTCTCGTCACTGCGTTGTTAAATAAGTAAAGTTCTTGCAGTGGTGTTCCGCCAAAACCGTTAACTAGAAGTGCGATTTCCTCGCCATCTTTTACTCCTAAATCTTTTACAAGATCATTTGTCATACGGTTAGCTAGTTCATCTGCTGACAGCATTTTTTCACGCTTAATTCCTGGTTCGCCGTGAATACCTACGCCGTATTCCATTTCATCTTCCGCAAGTGTGAAAGTAGGTGATCCGCTCGCTGGAACTGTACAAGAAGTTAACGCTAAACCGATTGTGCGCACGTTAGCCGCTGCTTTTTCCGCTACAGCTTTCACCGCTCCTAAATCCATACCTTCTTCCGCTGCTGCGCCGGCAATTTTATGAACTAAAATAACTCCCGCAACGCCGCGGCGTCCTACTGTATATAGGCTATCTTCTACCGCAATATCATCATCCACTTTTACGTAGTCGACTTCAATTCCATCTTCCGTCGCTAAATGAGCTCCGTTTTTGAAATTCATAATATCGCCGCTGTAATTTTTAATAATTAATAACGTTCCTTTTTTACTAGCTGTCTCTTTAATCGCTTGATACACCTGAATTTGTGAAGGTGACGCAAACACATCTCCGCACACCGCCGCATCTAACATTCCTTTTCCGACTAATCCTGCATGTGCCGGCTCATGGCCACTACCGCCGCCACTAATTAACGTTACTTTGTTTTCGTTCATTTCTTTCTTCTTAATAACTTTATATTTTTTCAAAAGTTCAAGCTCTGGGTGAGCCATAACCATTCCGTTACACATTTCCATTACTAATGTTTCTGGTTTGTTTATAATCTTTTTCATTGTGATTATCCCTCAATTCCTTTAATATATTGTGATATATTTGAAATCTTCTTCTTACTATCCATGTTAAAATGAAAGCGTTTTATAGTAAACGGACAAAATGGACAATCTGTCTAAAGACACCGTTCTCATTTATGGGTAGGATTTTCATATTACTAACATTCTAGGGATGATTGAGATGACCTCTTCTATAATTTCTAAAAAGATAATCGCGAACTCATTGAAGTATTTAATGGAAACAGAGTCGTTTCATAAAATATCAGTGAGCGATATTATGTTACACTGTCAAATGCGTAGGCAAACTTTTTATTATCATTTTAAAGATAAATTTGAACTATTAAGCTGGATTTATAGAGAAGAAACGAAAGAGAACATTATCGATTTTCTTGACTATGAAACGTGGGAAAACATTTTTGATTTATTATTTGATTACTTTTACGAAAATCAAAAATTTTACCGAAATGCTTTTAAAGTCATTGAACAAAACTCGTTTAATCACTATTTATTTGAGCATACGAAAAACTTATATATGAAGATTATTGATGAATTATCTGTGAGCTGTGGATTCAGCCTTTCTGATGAGACAAAAAATACGATTGCCTCCTTTTATAGTCACGGCTTCGTCGGAACGATAAAAGATTGGATTGAAAGCAAATGCGAAGTAGATCCTTCCATTATGTCTTCTCTCATGAAAAATATGATAAACAATCAATTACTACTATTACTGGAGCAATCAGCAAAGTAATTAAAGGGTGGCAAAAGCAATGAAAAAGATTATGAATGATGTACAAAATATCGTTCAAGATATGATGCATGGCTTTTATTTTGAACATAACGACAAAGTAAATTACGACGAAACAAATAACATCATTTATGTAAAAGATATCCAAAAAATGAAGCAAGACGTCGCTATTATAAGCGGCGGTGGTAGCGGACATGAGCCTGCTGATATTGGCTATGTAGGAAAAGGAATGCTTACAGCGGCCGTAAACGGCAGCATTTTCACTCCGCCTACAGTAGAACAAATTATAATGGCAACTCGCCTTATGCCGAAAGATAAAAGTATTTTATTCATCATTAAAAACTTTAAAGATGACGTTGAAAACTTTCTAGCGGCAAAGCAAATTGCTAAAGAAGAAGGAAGAAAAATTGACCACATCATCGTAAATGACGACGTTTCAATTGAAGATGATGTTTCCTTTAATAAAAGAAGACGCGGCGTCGCTGGTACTGTTTTCATTCAAAAAATACTTGGTGCAGCCGCTCTTGAAGGACATTCTTTAGAAGAACTGACTGCACTCGGCCGTTCTATCACTGAAAACTTACACACATTAGGAGTCGCCCTTTCACCTGCCAACGATCCAGTGAAAGGACAAGCTTCATTCACATTAAACGAAGATGAAGTCTTTTACGGCGTCGGTATTCACGGTGAAAAAGGTTACCGCAAAGAATCGCTGTCCTCTTCTGAAATATTAGCGATTGAACTGATGAACAAACTAAAAAGTATTTATCGCTGGAGAAAAGGCGACAACTTCGCCATCCTTATTAACGGACTCGGTGCGACACCATTAATGGAACAATACATTTTCGCAAACGACATTCGCCGTTTGTGTGAACTTGAAGGATTGCAAGTTACATTCGTAAAGGTTGGTACGCTGTTGACTTCTTTAGATATGAAGGGTGTTTCGCTTAGTTTGCTTAAAGTAGAGGACTTGGATTGGGTGAAGTGGTTGAAGGCGGATGTTAGAGTGGGTAATTGGTAAGTAAAAATTATGATGATAAAAGCCTTTAACTATAACTGAAGTGCACCCCAATTGTTAGACACAGTCTAACAATTGGAGGTGCATTTTTTATGGCTAAATTTTCTTCAAAAGAAAAAATCCAAGCGGTGAAACGATATTTAGATGGTACAGAAAGTGGAAAAACAATTGCTAAATCTATAGGAGTTAACCCTAGCGTACTTCGTGAGTGGATTAGACGATATGAGTCTTCAGGTGAAAAGGCCTTTGAAAAGTGCTATACATTCTACCCAGCCCAGTATAAACTAGATGTACTTTATTATATGAATGAACACGGGACATCTATCAGAGAAACAGCGGCACTTTTCAATATACCGTCTTATGAAACACTTCGGAAATGGAAAATAGCTTATGAAACAGGAGGATTGGATGCCCTACAATCAAAGAAAAAGGGGCGTCCAACCATGAAAGATAAAAAAATAAAACCAGTAGATGAAGGATCAATCGAAGCCTTACAAGCGGAAAATGAGCGTTTACGTATGGAAAATTCATATTTAAAAAAGTTGAATGCCTTAGTTCAAAACAAAGAAAAATCACCAAACAAGACAAAGCGCAAGTAATCTACGAGTTAAGGCATGAATTTCCTATCAAGGAGTTACTTCAACTCGCAAACATTCCACGTAGTACGTACTATTACTGGATGAAACATTTTAATCGTCCTGATCCAAATGCGGAGGTAAAAGAACTGATTCAAGCTATTTATAATGAACACGATGGGTGTTATGGTTATCGTCGTATTCGTGATGAACTTATGAATCGTGGACACAAAGTAAATCATAAAAAAGTGTATCGTCTTATGAAAGAATTAGGGTTAAAATGTCTGGTTCGTATGAAAAAATATCGCTCTTACAAAGGGACAGTTGGGAAAATTGCACCAAATATTTTAAATCGCAACTTCCAAGCTGAAAAACCAAATGAAAAGTGGGTTACAGATATTACGGAGTTTAAGTTATTTGGGGAGAAGTTATACCTATCACCAATGTTGGATTTATTTAATGGTGAAATTATCACGTATACAATTGGTTCAAGACCGACCTATTCCCTTGTTTCAACGATGTTGGACCAAGCCCTTTATTGTGTAACCGATCCGGATAAACTCCTCATTCACTCTGATCAAGGTTGGCACTATCAAATGAAACAATACCGTCATTCTCTTAAGAATTGTGGCATAACTCAAAGTATGTCTCGCAAAGGAAACTGTTATGACAATGCCGTTATTGAAAATTTCTTCGGTATCATGAAATCGGAATTTCTGTATCGAAAAGAATTTGAAAGTATAACACATTTCAAACAAGAGTTAGCAAAGTATATAGAATACTATAATCATAAAAGAATTAAGGCAAAATTAAAGGGTATGAGCCCAGTACAATACCGGGCTCATACCCTAGAGGCTGCCTAATGAAACGATCTGTCTAACTTTCGGGGGTCACTTCACTGCCTGGAAGGTGGCTGTTTGTCGGCAAGTTGATAGAATGACTAAAAAAGGACAAACTCTCCAATGTGAGAAGTTTGTCCAAAAAGTTTTTCATGTTAACTATTTTTACACTAATACGAATAATAATGAATTAGAATAATGACTTAATACTTGCTAAGACAGTAAGTACACCTACAATAATAACAAATACGTTGCTCATTTTCCCTTTGTATTTAGCTAGTACTGGCACTTTTTGAATCGCATACATCGGTAATAGACATAAGATAGCAGCAACTAAAGGACCGCTTAGAGAATCAATAAGTCCAAGAATACTTGGATTTGTATAAGCAACAAACCAGCATGATAATACAACAAAAGTAAGGATTACTGTCTTAATTGTTTTTTCTTCAATATCTTTTCCACGTGATTTACCAAACTTAATAATCATGTCACGCATTACTTCAAATGCTCCGATATAATGGCCAAGGAAAGACTTTGTAATAGCCACAAAAGCAATAATTGGAGCTGCAATAGTGATTACAGGCGAATTAAGCTCATTAGCAAGATATGAAAGAATTGATAAGTTTTGTTCTTTTGCCATTTTTATATCATCTGGAGTCAAGCTCAATGCGCTACTCCAAACGAAGAACATAACAACAGCGAATGTCATGATATAACAAACCTTTTGTATTTGCGCACATTTAGCATCAGTGGCTTCGATTCCATACGTAGCTCTCTGTTTCACAACAAATGATGAAATCATAGGTGAATGATTAAATGAGAATACGATGATTGGTAGAATCATCAATATCGTCCCAAAATAGCCTGTTCCTGTTGAAGCAGTTGAAACAGCTGAAAAACTAAGCATTGACGTATTCCACTGTGGAATTAAAGATATTGCGATAAAAAGTAGAGAAACTATGAAAGGATACACTAACATACTCATTACCTTTACAGTAATATCTTGACCAAAATTCAGTATAGCGATAAGACCAAGAACTAATACAAGTGATAAAATAGCTCTTGGAGGTTCTGGCATGTGCAATTGATGCACGATAAAACTACTTGCAGTGTTTGTAAGCGCAACCGAATACATTAGCACGATTGTATAAATTGAACCGAAATATACGATGTTAAAAATGATACTCGCTTTATTTCCGAAATACTCTCTAATTGTACCTGTGATCCCCTCATCAGCAGAATTAGAAGCGTATATCATTTTAGCAAGCGCCCTATGTGAGTAGTACATAACTGGATATGCAAGTAATGTAATTAGTAGTAAAGATAATAAACCACCTGAACCTGCATTAATCGGTAAAAAGAGCACCCCTGCTCCAATTGCAGTTCCAAATAGACTCAGTGCCCATGTAGTATCCTGCTTATGCCACTTTTTCGGATCTGCATATTGCTCATTTTTTAGTGCGGTATTTTCAGCTTGAACTTCTATTTTCTTTGCAGTATTCCCGTTCATATAATAACTCCCCCTTGTATCTATTCCTGCATCTCTCTTTGCATCTAACAAATATTCCCTTTCTGGAAAATGAATTCCTTACAAGTTGCCCCACATTGTATGTCCTTCATCATAATGAATCCAAATTGAAACATTCACTAATTAGCGTCCTAATATAATTGTTAGCGTTCACAAAAAAGTTTACTCGTAATATCCGCTCTTTATATAAAGACCCCTTAAGAGAACAATATAGAATAGACTTCATAAATACGTTGCAACATTTCTAATAACAGTGTATTACTTTAATGGTTTCTCTTTTTTACTTTTAACAGTAATTTTAGCTAAACCGGCCTCTCTTAATTTGCGAGGCATTTCTTTCTCAATTCTATACATTACCTTCATAACTTCGGTAGCACTGATGATATTGCTTACACAAGCCACTGAAGCACATTACATACATTTCGCCTCTAATCACACACCTTTCTTACTAAGAATCGCATTTTTTATATTTTCTCCAGAGATAATAAAATTTCTCTCGACGCCCTCATTATAACGTGTATATTTATAAAATTAATATTTTTATATTTTCAGAAATATTAAAGTGGAATAATTTTATACAGATAATATTTTACAGTTAGCATGTAGCCATTGTTTTTATAACTTAAAGCTGAATTAGTTAGTAAAAAAATACAATAATACATTATCTTTCTAGGTGATTTATTATAAAGACACTTATATCCACTTTTATCAAAAAATTTTATTTTAAACATAAAAGATATTGTAATAAATAATTAATGTAGGTAAAAAGAAAAAAACCAAAAATACATAAACCAAATTTCAGGATATATATTATCAATATTGAATTCATATACGATTTAAAAAGCTACACTGAGCAAAAAACAAAAAAGCTGCCCCATATGGACAGCTCATTTACATAATTATCGTTATCAGGAATACACAAACAAATCAATTCAATATCATCTTAATTGTAATTTGTTCGGCTCTTCTTCAGGAATATCTCTATGTTTGTAATGAATCGTTTTTACATCGTTTCCCTTTATGCGAAAAGTAATTGCGTCCTCTCCATAAGGCGGATTGTGTGCACCCTCAAAAGTTTAAATTTTAAAATCCCTCATTAACTAGCTCTTTTATCGAGTTTAATTTTGAAGAAAGCTCGATAAACCATTCTTCATCCCCTGTTAATAATGCAAGATCTATAAGATAAAGGATTTGTTCCTTATTTATTACCTTTGATTCAGGGAGTTTGTTAACGTGTTTACTAAAGAGTAAAATCGCTTCGTTTATTGTGTACTTGCCGTCACGTTTCACAATACTAACTGTAACTATATCCTCCACATCATCAAGTGATACAATATAACCAACTATTAATTCACCTTCATTTGATATTCCACGAACCCAATCTCCTACTTTTAAAACATGATTATTATTTGACATCATACCGTTTCACCTTCTTATAAATATTTTTTGTGACGATAAAAAAGATATAAAAACAAATTATACTGTAATATTTTTCATTACATTTAAGCGTTAAGAACTCACGGCTATATAATAATTAAGCCCCCTTAACGCTCTTGATTGATAAGGTCAACAACTTCTTTCATTGTATAATTCTTTAAGTATTCACCTAGATGTTCTTCAGCACCTAAGAAAATAGCGAAAAGAACTTTTCGCATGTTCGAACCTACAACACACTGATTGTTTGATTCCGGACACTTCGGCTGCAAAGCACCTTCAGAGGTTATCTGATAAATATGCCAAAGATTAATTTCATCTAAATCGCGAGCGAAAATAAAACCTCCACCAGTTCCCTCTTTCGATTGTATAAATTTATGTTTTTTTAACAAACTTAGCACTTTACGAATACGTACTGGATGTACACCTGCACTTTCTGAAATAGCATTACTTGTTGACATCCGGTCTGGCTGTAAAGCTAAATAAGTTAAACTGTGAATGGCCAAGGTAAAGTCGCTGTTCATGATTTTCCTCCTACGATTCAAAATATTGTTTTTCATATATTAACATACTGTAGCCATAAATATTACAGATAGGTTAGAACGTTAAAACATATAGAATACTTCTTGCCATAAAAAATTAATTCTCTTATATTCTATCCGGTCCCACCTATATCTGATAACTTCATTTAGCTTTTTAAGTTGAAAATAAAATTAAACACTCCACTGTTTCTTCACTTGTTCTTCTGCCAACTGTTCAATTTTTGTCCAAATCGTATCTTTACTCACAATAACATTTGTTTGATAATTTCTATCATTATAATTAACTGTAACACATACTTCAATCATCTTCTGCTTCCTCCTTTCAAAAAACTTTTTCTAAAAAATACTACTTATTAATTGGCCAATTTTTGCAATTCAATGTTCAAAAACGTTCGAACGCTACGTGGTAAAAATTTACGAATTTCTTCCTCATTAAAACCAATCTGCAATCTTTTCTCGTCCAGCATAATTGGGCGACGTAACATTAGTGGATGCTCAATTATTAATGTATAAAATTCATTGAGCGAGAGCTCCTCAATATTTATATTTAAGTCCTGAAAAGTTTTCGATCTAGTTGAAATAATTTCAGTAGCCCCCTCTTCAGTTAAACGAAGAATTGATTTAAGCTCATCAACTGTCATAGAATTTGATACGATGTTTTTTTCAATATAATCAATTTGATGCTCTTCAAGCCATGCTTTCGCTTTTCGGCATGAGGCACAGCTTGCTGTTGTATATAGAATTACCATATTTAACTCACTCCTTTAATGTTATGAAACGTACATTTTAAACATCGTTTATTGAAATGTATTAAAAAAAATTACAGTTTAGAATCAAATACAAGCAATATTATTTATTCGAGAATATTTAATTTATCTACATTTTACAGACGATAACAACTCACTTCTAAAAACTATACTGTAATTTTAAACTTTACAGTTCTATAAATCAAATGTTAAGTCTTGGATTCATTCTATTAACTTATAATAGGAGCAGTTGAGACAATACTTGCCTCAACCGATTTTTATATCTCTTTATAATTTTTTGCAGTAATGACTGTTTCAAACTCAAAGGTTTCGGGTAGATGATCTGCATAAGAATATTCAAAAGTTCGTCCATCCGTTAAATAAGCTACTTGTTCAACTCGCATTAGGAAATCCTGATTTGTTAAGTTCATAAACTGCTTTCCCCTATCATCTGGGCGAATTCCTTTAACCCTGACAACAGATGTCCCTACTTCAAGACCAAGTTTATTTTGAATATGTGAGTATATCGACTCCTCTAAAACAGAAGCCTCAACACCTGGGATAACCGAAATTGGCATCCATGTATGCTCCATAATCGTCGGAATGCTGTGAATGATGCGGAGGCGAATGATTTTATAGACGAAATCACCGATTGAAACTCCCAATTTCTCAGCAACTACTTCATCAGCCCCAACAATCGCAAACTCGATAATTTTACTTTCTACCTCACTGCCGTATACAGCTTTCGTACCCGTTAAAGTTTGAATCATTCGTGCCTTTTCCTGTTGACGCCAATCTTGCACCACTGTTCCACTTCCGCGCCGGCGGATAATGTAGCCATCTCTAACTAATAGATCCAGCGCTTTCTTAATAGTAAGGGCTGAAACACCAAATTCTTCAGCAAGGACGGGGCTACTCGGAATTTTTTCGTTGATTTTATATTCACCGTCTAAAATTTGCTGTTTAATCTTTTGATAAATGCCGAGGTATTTTACTTGTGTTGATCCGCTTGCCATTTCCATACCTCCTTTATACTGCAAACTCTCTTCTATTCATTCAAATGTAAAGCCTCAAGTTTGTAAACTGAAGGTGATGGGGCAGCAAATCCATTTTCTAAGATTTCAATATTCGTTACCACTTCTTCGTCTTTCACAAGTTTTGGTGCACCATTTATAATTGTTTCATACGCGGCATCATAGAAACGACCGTAATCACCAAGTGGCGTTTTAATTTGTTTTTCAATCCAGTCACCATTTGCATTACGATACTTAGCAACTCCATAGTACATCGGTGAATCTTCACCAAACCCTGCACTCTCAGGCATAATCCCCGCTTTCAAATCATTTTCCTGCTGATCTTCACCGTATTTAATAAATGATCCATTTGTTCCATGGACGATAAAGCGTGGATAATCTTTTGCTACGACATGGTTTGTTTTCAGCTTAATCTTCAACTGATTTCCGTAATGTAAACCAACATCGAAATAGTTATCAACCGCACCTTCCATTTCATTATTACGAATATCGTATGTCACCGTATCTGGACGGCCGAATAGTGAAATCATGCGGTCCATCGTATGAATACCTAAACTATAAAATGAACCTTCTTCTTTTGGAGCTTCATGAGTGATTGAACCAGGACGGAAATAATCAATATGTGATTCAATCTCAATAATATCACCAAGGAATCCTTGTTCAACTACTTGCTTCACAGCTAAAAAATCACCATCAAAACGGCGGTTTTGATAAGGCATAACTACTACACCTTTTTCTCGTCCTAAAGCTAATAATTCTTTCGCATGTTCCACTGTATCGCAAAATGGTTTTTCAACGATAACTGATTTTCCAGCAAGTATAACTTTTTTCGCTAATTCGTAATGCGTATGTGCTGGCGTACAGACCGTCACCACTTGAATTTCTTTGTCATTCAACAATTCATCCAAATCAGTAGTGAAGTAAACACCTTTTTCCTCATATGGAGCCGCTAATTTTTCATTTATTTGCCGTACAAAAATCGTTTTTATTTTTATATTATTACGTGTGTTTACATAAGGTAAGTGATAGCGGTTAGCTGACTTTCCAAATCCAATAAAGCCCATTGTTAATGTCATATTTTTCAACTTCCTTGCTCATAAATTTTCGTTTCTATATTTATTATATAATTTAATCATTAAAAGTATATAGTTTTAACTTTATAATTATATATTAAATAAAAAATCCACGATAAAATTCATTCTCACTATAAGTTATGGACCTATAAAGTGAAACTTTAATCAGTGGGGCGGTTTATCCCCTACTGATTATTTACCCGTAAATACCGGGATGAAAAGGAGCGTAATGAACATGGCATATACTACTATATCTATGGAAATTTTTGGATCACCTGAACAAGTATGGCAATTAATCGGAGGTTTCAACTCCCTTCCAGACTGGTTACCTTATATACCTAGTAGTAAATTAACCGAAGGCGGTCGTGTACGTCATCTAGCTAATCCAGAGGGTGAAACAATTATAGAACGCTTAGAAGTATTCAATGATAAGGAACGTTACTACATGTATTCAATCATGAATGCACCGTTCCCGGTCACTAATTATTTATCTACAATCCAAGTTAAAGAAGGTACTGAAAGTAACACATCATTAGTAGAGTGGTCTGGTACGTTCACTCCTGTTGAGGTTAGTGTTGAAGAGGCAATAAATCTGTTTCATGGTATCTACAGCGATGGACTGAAAGCATTGCAGCAAGCATTTCTAGATTAATTCATGTAATTGATTGAGACGAGAAAGTTAATTAACAGTCAAATATTCGATTTTGTAGTTAAATTCATTATGAAAGATAAACAAATACAAATTTCATGCACTCTTGTTAATTACACGAAATAAAAAATACTACCTCCAAATGGAAGGTAGTATTTTTATTAATCCGGAAAAACAATTAATCCCTCTTCTTTTTCCTCCTGTTTTAAATCTTCTTCTGGGAAGTTTACAGTTGAATTTTTATCCCCGGTTCGTTTTGTTTCTTCACCTGGAAATACGAAAGTTGAATTTTCTTTTCCTTCATTTTTTTCTACGTTATCTGGAAATACCATAGGATCATTGGTAGTCAAATCACTATGAAATCCAAGGTTAGACAAAATCGCTTTTAAATCTGGTAAAACCCCTATTTTATCAGATGATGGGTTATTAGACTTTGTGCCTGTATTAGGATTACTTAAAATTGCTCTCAATTCTTTTGGTGTATATGCCTTACCTAAATGTTCTTTAGCAATCCCTTGAATTGATACAGCAGCCCCAGCAATTATAGGCGAAGCGCTAGAAGTACCACGGAAGTTAGAAGTATAACGATTCATTATATTCTGATCTGTAACTTTTTGTCCTTTACTATTTTGATTTTGATATGTATCTAATGTATCAACATACTCTCCCCAACCATATACATCAATTCTACTACCATAGTTAGAGAAACCTAAACGTTTATGAGGAACTCTTGCAGTAGATGCTCCAACTATAATAGCTCCTGAATCTTTAAAGTCTGGACTATTTCGATTTAAAATCTGTTTACCATTACGGTCTTTAAATTCATCTAAATCAATCCCACCATTACCAGCTGCTTCTACAATAATAATGCCTTTATCTGTACCTTTGCGAATTGCGTTAAATATACTCGGGTATACTTCTACTGGTAAAGGGTCATCTCCATATCCATCATATTTAAAGGATTCTTCTATTAATAAAACATCTCCAGCCTGTAAAGAATCTACGGCACTTAAAATAGCATCTCTTACATCGATTCTCCCATTATCTCGAATCACTGAAATTACTTTTGCCTTTGCTTTTGGTGCAATCCCAATGTTCCCAATCCCATTGTCAGCTGCAGAAACAACACCTAGAACTGAAGTACCGTGAGAAAGATCATTACTCATTTTTCCAGACATAAATTCAATATTTTGACCGACTAAATCTTCATGATTTAATAACCAGCCTTCTTCCAAATCTACAAAGGTTGCTCCTTGACCATCTCCTCCTTTAATTCCCCAAGCATAAGGAGCATTAATTCCTAAAGGTGCCTCTTCAAGATATCCCTGTCTCGAAAATCTAGGATCATCATAAGGATTCACTGATAATACAGGCAATCTCGAGCTAGGCGTTGTGTTTATACTCTTATTAGAACGAACTTGTATTTTACTAGAATCGTTATTAGCAGCATGTACTGTATTTGTTACAAATGTCGTACCTACTCCAGCAAAAGTTGTAATTGCAAGTGATGATATCAACATACCTTTAAAATTTTTCATCTTTCCACCTCTAGTTTTCTATTAGAATTAACATATTTAATAATGTGTATGAACCGAAATGCTTTTTATCTTATTATAAAAATTAATAGATTTTTATAACTTTTTGATTTACATAAAAACTCCTTTCATTCTTGTAATTCAATGTGTATATTTCAAAACAACAAACTCACTGTAACCATTATAGTTACACATTTATTGATTTTCAACTACGAAATATAAATTTTAAAAAATAAATTTATATTACTTTAAAACAGCATTAGCCTTTTACGCACATAAAAAAGCAAAATATCTGTCCAAATTACAGCGATCAATAAGTTTATGGACTGCGAAAGAAATACGAAAAAGCAAAGCACTAAGTGCTTTGCTCCTTATAACATTCCTTTTAACTTTTCACCAATTAACCTCGCTACATACTCATAGCCTTCTGGTCCAAAGTGTAATCCATCTTTTTCATCATTTTCTACAAATCTTTTATAATCCCGTTCTTGAATCATTTCAGCGAATACGTTTAGAAAATAACTTCCTGTTTCCCTCGCCACTTTCTCCACCACGTCTGCATACTGACCCAGCACTCTATTTGTTCTATTACGCTGTCTTTCTTCATCAACTGGTGCAGGACTAATCAGTAGTACTTTATCTGATGAAATATGGTTCACAATCTTCTCTAAGTTTTCTTTATATGCTTGTAATGACACTTGAGAAAAAGAAACTGCATCATTCGTACCAAGAAAAACTGTTACGAAATCTGGTTTATATGATATTACATCTTCTTCAATCCTATGTAACGCATCCAATGTATTATCCCCTGGAACACCTGCATTCACTACTTTCCATTTCGGAAACATCTCTTGCAAACGTGGTGTTAATCTCGGCATTCCATCAAAAAATGTTTCATCAGCTGTAATACTATCTCCAAAACATACTAACGTTTTCATTAAGCTACTCTCCTTTTACGTATGAAACAACTTTCCTTCTATTGCTTTTATATATCTTTCAGCAGAACGTTCAACTGCCCCATTTGCATTTTCTTTTACTACTCGATGAAAAGCGTTGTATAAACGATTAAACTGTAACGGCTTCACTCGGTTCACCATTTCTTCCACTTTTCTCGCTGGTAATGGAATTAAGTTTGGATAGCTGTACATAAAGCTTACCCACTTCTCATCTGCTACGACTTGAATAATATCACCTGTTAACAAAATCCCTTTTCCATCATTACCTTCTTCCCAATGCAATACAGAACCACCACTAAAATGTCCTCCAAGACGATGTACAGTAATCCCATCCGCTAATTGTAAAGACTCACCAGACCAATAAATAATACGACTACTTGGGCGCATCACCCATTCTTTATCATCTTCATGTATATAAATTGGTACATCAAATGTCTCTGCCCATTCTACTTGCGTTGAATAATAATGAGGATGAGACAATGCAATTGCATCTAATCCACCAAGCTCTTTTATTTTCGCAATTGTCGTTTCATCTAAATACGTAATGCAGTCCCATAGTAAACGATATGACTCTGTTTTCACTATAAATGCCGTTTGACCGATCGCAAATCCTGGTTTTGTCGTAATACTATAAAGTCCATTTTCCTCTTTGATTATTTCATTTTTATATGTATCATCTGTTTGCAAATTTTCTAAAGTCGTCCAAGACTGCCCTTTCGGATTCACATACTGCCTTTCTTCATCACAAATATGACAACTCACCGGTTCATCTACACTCGCTGCATACTGCACACCGCACGTTGTACAAACGAAATTTTTCATAATAATTTCCCCTATCCCTATATTTTTATTAAGCTGATTTTTGTTGATAATGATCTACTTTTTTATTTTCAATTAATAAACTTATAAAAGTAAGTAAATAGACAACTGTAACCAATAATGGCATTACAGTAAATCCTTTTTCGCTTCTGCAACATTCATCTCACTATCTCCCCCAAAATATTTGTACTATAAAGTCACCTCAACCTCACCCATCCAATAACGCCAAGCTGCTAAATAATCTTCTAAATCTTTCGGGTGGTGCCGTAAACATGTATCTATACGCAAATATAATCCTATGACTATTTCTTCATATAAATCACGGTCTTTTTTATGAAATACACATTGTTTCATCGCATAATCGATTGTTTCTTTTGTTAAATCTTCCGGGGCTGAACAGAACGCATAAATTAAATCATATATAGGATCTCCTAACAATGGTAAAGGATCAATTACACCATGCAGCTCATTCTCTTTAAATATAAAGTTATGAAATCCAAGATCACCATGTAATAAAAACGGCTGATTTATTCCAGCGTCCCTATTTGCTAACTTAAGAACCGTTCTATACTCTTCTTCACTTATGTAACATCTTACATTTTCATGAGCTTCTATCACATTTGTTGTTAAAAATTCATTCCAAGATTGAACCGGATTTTCTTTCCATCCCCAGCCATCAACCTCTGTAGCTACTTCATACTTATTGATAACTTTCTTTACAAGTTTACAAAGAACACTCCGTTTATGGCCTAGTTTGCAAGAAGTTGTGCCCTCAAGGAATGAGTAAACAATATAGCGATTTAAAGGTTCCTTATATAAAAGCTTTGGAAATAATTCGTCCTTTTTATAAAACTGAAGAAAATAAGCTTCTTCACGTATGACATCCGATTCATTCAACTTTATAACGTATTGTTCATCTAACAAATATATAGTACTTGTCGTTCCCCCATTTAATGCTTTTACGCTATTTGGATAATGTGAAACAACTTTTTCCTTAACTAGTTGTGCAGTGATTATTGAAATGTCCATTCTCTCACCCTTCAACTCCGAATATTCCCTTAATTCAAAAGACAACTTTACTATTATTTGACAAACATAAGGGAATTTCCCCTAAAAATCTTAATATAACAAAAAAAAATTTTATTTCATTGCAACTGCTTCCTTCAATATTCCATTATATAGTTCATTCCATTTATGGTAATGCGATGTGATTTCTTCACTCCAAATGATCTTCATTTAATCTAGTAATTTCTATTGAATTATCTCTTTCTTTTAACTTATGAGCCAAACTTTCTACACCAAACACTTCTGTAAACGTATGACTGCCTACAATTAAATTAATTCCTTTAAATTTCGCATGTTGAACTGTATATAATGTTTTTTCACCGGTTATGTACGTGTCACACCCTTTCTCTAATGCACGCTCAATCAAATTTGTGTTGTTTCCTGCACCGGTTAAAATCGCAATCTGTTTTACTGGTTTATCGTGATTTCTCCAGCTCTTCACTTTCTCTTCCATTTTTTCTTCAAGTTTTCCAACTAAGTTTGAAAAAGGAATCGCTTCTTTATATTCTCCTATTCCCGGTAGTTCTTCTTCCTCATAGGTTGAATATTCCAGTATTGTATCTATCCCAATTTCGTTAAATAACGATGTACACGTGCCAAACTTTACAAAATCTAACGGCAAATGAATCCAAAAATGATTCATTTCATATTGCTTCAATTTCTCAATACAAGCCTCTTCCATACCAAATAAAAAACTCCACGGCGCATGATGTGTAACTATCATATCGACTCCATTTCGATACGCTTCTTCAATAGTTTCTAACGTTAAATTTGTTGTGTAACCGATTTTGTGAAACTCTTCTTTACTTATATAAGTAAAACCATATTCATCATCGCCATATTTATGAAGATGCTCTCCAAATAGTGATGTTATATGTTCTTTAAACTGCTTTATATTCATTTTTATTTCTCCTTTCATTTACTTTTATATTTCATAAATAAGGAAATACTAAATTACAACGTTACATACATATAGGAGGACAATATGAAACCTGAATTTTTAAAAGCTGTACATGATGCAATCGGAAATGTCGAACACATTCATATAGAGGAAAGCGGTGCTGACAGCTTACTTATTCATCATGATGATGCACAGCAGTTACAACAAGTTGCTAAGGCGTTAGAAAATAATAATTTCCGCTCCGCTTTAAGAACAACTGGAGATGCTTCGTACATTGAAGTATTGAACAGATAATGAAAGTCCGGATGTATTCCGGGCTTTCTTTTTTATCGCGCTATTCACCGAGCAGTAAGACCCCCACTGATTAAAGTTTCACTTTATATCGAAATTTCAAACTCTTTTACATACACCGCTGTTCCAGCAATATCTATTTGTAACTTTTCGTTTTCTATCCCTTTCGTTACATAAACAGTTACACGACCATCTTTATTTATTTCCTGTCCTTGTTCAACGATTAAACCCAATTCATGTTCAAAATCTTTCTCTAAATACTCCGCATAATACGCTCCCATTACACCTGAAGCTGTTCCTGTCACTGGATCTTCAGTCGTCCCAGCGTAAGCTGATGAAAAATGACGGCCGTGCATTTGTGCTAGTTCATCATAAGTTTCTAGACAAATGGGGTGAATAGAAGCATTAGGTATTTCTTTTAATACTGATGGAAATGCAGCATTATTAGGTGTCATTCTCTCACATGCATTAAGATTTTTAATCGGTACAATTACAGTCCAATTACCAGTACTTCCATATACAATCGGTAAACTTACATCTAAATCATTTACTTCTAAACCGATACTTTGAGCTAATTCTTCTTTTGAACCTGTAAATTCTTTAAACTGAGGTGCTGCCTGTCTCATTTTAATAAAGGTTTCTCCATTTTCATTTACACCTATTTGTATCGGTAAAATCCCAGCCTTCGTTTCAATCGTAAGGTTACTTTTCTCTTCTAATAAACCTTTTTCGCGCAAGGCAAATATCGTCCCTACTGTCCCATGACCACATAAATCCATTTCAAAACCAGGTGTAAAATAGCGCATTCTTATATCTCCTACTTCTGAGAAAAGAACAAAAGTTGTTTCGTTATATCCAACTTTTTCAGCAATAATTTGCATTTCCTCTTCCGTTAACCCACCTGCTTCTAATACAATACCTGCTGGATTTCCCTTATTTGGTTTATTCGTAAATGCGTCGTAATGAAATACGTTTATAGTCTTCATTTTCTTTTCTCCTAACCTTCTTTAAAGATTTTATAATAAAGCTCTATCTTCGTTTTCAACGAACAATTATTTCTCCAAAATATCCTCTGCATCTTTTCATTTGAAGTATGTGTGCTTCCAATGTAATAAGTAGCCCCCATTTCCTTTAACATATGCAACGATTGAAGATGCATATGGGAAGCAATTCCTTTCCCGCGATAATAAGGCATTACCCCAAAATAAAATAATCGTCCTTCACTTTCTGTTCCAGTTTCTATATGCGGTATGGACATACCAATTGGCTCATTTTTATCATAAAAAACAATACATGACTTTTCCCAGCCCGTACCTAACTCTGTTTGCACTGAATAAAAATGCTCATCGATAGTTAAAATTGAAGTTTGATTCCCTGAACCCGACATACATTGTTCCCAAATATATTTAAATTCTTTTTCCGCTAACGTTCCTTCTGCTATTGATTGATATGTATATTGTCTTTCAGGTCCTTCTACATTGTTCAATTCTCTACATACTTCTATCTTTGCGGCATACAAAGAAAAACCGGCATCAAGTAACACTCTCACACTTGAGTTATAACTACTAAACCTTTTGTTTAATACAATACTCGCTCTTTTTAACTCCCAATTAAAACAAACTTCTTCAAATCTACTTATCTTTTCTTTATAAGTTTGTACATCATAAAGAACATTCTCTTCTATCTCTTCAATCGTTACTGCATTTGGTAAGCCATTTAATACTTTTTTAGAAGGGCCAAATAGATTCTGAATGATTGCAAGATCGTATATCACCACTTCAATTCCCCCACACCAGGCTTAATAAACTTTCCTGAAATATCCTCATTTGAATCTATTACCCAATCATATATATTTTTTGCTCCTTCAGCCGGAGTCATATTCGCATCAAAGGCACCAATATCAGTTTTTAATTTTCCTGGGTGAATGGCAGTTACACGAATTCCTTTATTCTCAAACTCTTGTTGTAAGCAGAGTGTTAACATATTTTGTGCAGCTTTAGCAATTCGATATAAATATGAGAACTGGCCTTGCGGAAACTCTTTGTTCGCCATTTTATGTAATGATCCTAATCGAGAGGACACATTTATTATTCTCGGATGATTCGATTTAGCCAACGCCACATATGTACCTTTTACAGCCCGAATTACACCTAAGCAATGAATATTAAATAAGTTCGTTAACTCTTCTGAATTTGTATGTAAAATCTCAGTCTCCTTCCCAGTAATGCCAGCGTTATTTATAACTAGATCAACATACTCTGTATATTCCTCAAGCTGCTTCTTAATTTGCTCCGTACTCTCATCAGCCGATAAGTCTGCCATTATAGGAAAACATCTACCACTAAATATTTGCTTCAATTGCGTTACCGCAACCTCAGTTCTAACTAATGGATAAACGATATGCCCATTTTCATAAGATACTTTTACTAACTGTAATCCTAACCCGCGGCTGCCACCTGTAATAAACACTCTCATATATTCATCTCCTTATTTTTATAATAAATAAGAAAATCCATCCACTTACCATTCTCTAATGAAAACGCCTCTCTCTTGCATTCAAATGAAAAGCCTGCTCTTTCCGCAAGACGCACTGATGGCTGATTATCAACACATATATGTAATTCGATTCTATGAAAATCAAGGCTACTAAAAAATAACGGTAACGCAGCTTTCACACTTTCAACACCATATCCATTTCTCCAATATTGATTATGTATCGAGTATCCCATCATCGCCCATTGATAGTCCATACGTAAAATTTTTATTAGCTCTAGCTTTCCAATTTAGCTCCGTCTTCTTTACGAAAAATGCCTAATACATACATCTCATCTCTATGTGCTGCTTCATCAAAACCTCTTACCCATTCCGTGAACCATGCTTTTGTTGATGATGCCAGAACTTGATAGCAATCGTCATATTTATACTGCGATGGCAGTCTCTTGTTAAATCCATCTAACCAACTTTCATAATCACCTTTTTGAAATGGACGAATAATGAGTCTATCCGTCTCTACTTCTAATAACGGTAGCTTCATTTAATTTCATCCCTCGAATTATTAATTGAATATTCTTTATCATCTTACACAAAATACAAAATCTAGTAAATTATTATGTTTTTGATACATAAAAACCCAGTCATGCTTTATACATAACTGGGTTCTCCATCGTTTCATAATTTTCTATTTCACAAGAACTGCATCTCGTAATTCCCTCTTCAACACTTTTCCTAAAGCGTTTTTCGGCAACTCATCTATGAATACTACTTCTGGTATTTTATAACTTGCTAATTTCTCTTTGCAATACTGAAGAATACTTTCTTCTGTTAATGTTGTTTCGCTATCCTTCACAAGATAAGCTCTTGGAACCTCTCCCCAAAAGTCATCTGGAACTCCAACTACCGCAACTTCTAAAACACCATGTATTTCATGAATAACATCTTCTACCTGATCTGGATATACGTTGTCACCACCGCGTATAATAACGTCTTTATATCTTCCCATAATATGCAGGAATCCATCATCATCTATCATGCCAGCATCACCCATGTTAAACCAGTTATCTTTTACTACCTTCTTTGTCGCCTTTTCATTATTCCAATATCCTTTAAACATGTATGGACTTTTCACATGAATCTCTCCAACTTCATTTGTTGTTAGTTCATGTCCTGTTTCCGGATGAACAATTTTCACCTCTACATTTTTCAAGGTCTTTCCTACAGAAGACATCTTTTCTTTTCCCATCATTGGATGCCATGAGGTTACAACCCAACCTTCTGTACTACCATAGCCTTGCACCATATATATGCCTTTTTCCATATATTGTTGAATGAGTGTTTCTGGCACTTTTGTACCACCGCTTTGTGCTACTTTAAAGGTTGAAATGTTACGTTCTTTTTTATGTAGTTCATCAAGCATGTAGCTATAAACGGCTGGGAAAGCAAGCATCGTAGTAATTTTCTCTTCTTCAATCTTATCCCAAATAAGAGCAGGATTCGAATCAGCTAAGAAGATCATCGTAACGCCATGATAAATACAATTTAAAATAGAAAGCACGCCACTCATATGAAACAATGGATGCACAGATAAAAAGCGTTCACCTGCTGGGATTTCTCTTTGTCCCGCAATTTCAGCAAAATAATGATGTAAGTTTTTATGTCCAATTACACATGCTTTCGCCTGTCCAGTCGTTCCTGATGTAAACAAGTAAATGGCATCGTCTTCTTCATGAACTTCTACGTTCGGTTCTGTCGTTGGCTGTTTTTGCAACTCTAATTCAAATGAACCAAAGCCTTCTTTTGTCGTTTGAATTACATAAGGAATTTCTTTAACAGCATCAACCTTTAATAACACTTCACTAAATTCTTCATCAATAACTAACACTTTTAATTTCGCTTCTTTTACAATCGTTTCTAATTCATAAACAGTCAGCTGATGATTTAGCGGAATAAATACCGCTCCAATTTTTAAACTTGCCATCATAACGCTTGGAAATGGGTGATTGTTTTTGCATAGTATTCCTATACGATCTCCTCTTTGCACACCATTATGTAACAAATAATGTGCAAACTGATTTACTCGTTCATTATATTGCTGAAACGAATATCTTTTCTTCCCCCCTACAAGCGCTTCCAAACTTGGTGATTGCATTGCTCTCTTTTGTAATAATTGTCGCATCGTTCTCAAGTAAAACTCCCCTTTATATATGTTAGGTTTTTTATTTTACCAGATTAACTATTAATTTACTAAAGATTACACTTAGTGAATATAAGAAGAATATAAAATAGCCATTTACTTTACAAGTAAATGGCTATTTCCCATTATATATTAGAATACTTCTTGTTCATCACATATTGCACATACTCAGGTGCACTTTTATCAATCTCTTCATCACTTAGTTTATATTCTGCACCATATAAATAAAAGGAAGGTATAAATTCCATACCTGTGTATAAGCATGTAGCTTGGAATGGTTTCGTCAACTCATCCATTGTAATTCCACTATTTTCATAGTCTTTTTCTAATCCACCTATAGAAATAGCTACACCAAATTCTTTCCCCTTCACTTTATCTCCTTTAGATCCGTACGCAAATCCATATGTTAATACATCATCGAACCATTTTTTTAATAATGGTGGTGAGCTGTACCAGTAAAGCGGAAATTGAAATATATATCTGTCATGTGCTACTAATAACTTTTGCTCTTCTTCAATATTAAACTCCCAATTCGGTGCCACTTTATACAATTCATGCACCGTAATTTCATCCGAATATTTCTCAAGTTCTTCAATCCATCTTTTATTAATTTTTGATTTTTCAATATCAGGATGTGCTACAATTACAAGTGTTTTCATCTTTTTTCATCCCCTTTATAAATTATTCAACCCTTTACGTATTAGTATGAATGAGTCACATATAATTGAAAAGTACGTACTTTAAAGTGCTATAGGAACCTTAAAGTACCTGTGGAGGTGTTATATGAATCAAAATGATGACTGCCCAATTGCAACTACACTCGATGTAATCGGTGGAAAATGGAAAGTTCATATTTTATGTGTCTTAATAGATGGAAAAATGCGAACAAATGAAATCCGACGAGAAATTCCAAACATTACGCAAAAAGTTCTTACACAACAACTTCGGCAACTTGAAGCTGATGGTATTATCCATCGTACTGCATATCAAGAAGTTCCACCAAAGGTTGAGTACACACTAAGTGAATACGGAAAATCTTTAATGCAAATTATGGATGAATTATGTGAATGGGGGAAAGATCATCAAATGAAAAGATTACATGACTAAAAAAACATTACCGTCTTTATTAAATATTCTACATTCATATTAGTAGTTCAATATTTCTACTGAAATTTTATATTAGAGGGACTCCAACAACTCGTAATTTAGAACCCCAAATCTTTCAGAAGTAAAAAACAATAACATTCATCTATATCTTTATAACAAAAGTATCCTATACTTTTCACCTTATATTTTACTCGGACATTTTTTATTAATTGAACCGCATCCTAGTTGTTAGACATATAGTCAACAATTTGAGATGTGGTTTTATTAGTCGAATAACAGTTCTCATCAACTTTAATAATCATGACTGCACACAAAATACTTTGCAAAGAATTCCTGTACAAGCTGATTTTTCACATAGACTTACCAAATAGCATTTTTATAAAAAACTTCTCACATTTGAATTGTACAAGCATATTTTATTATATGGGGACTCCCTACTCATAGAAAACTACCTTTCTACTCTAAGAGCGCGCATATTTGTGTGCTCTTAAATTATTTACAATAAAATAAAGAGTTTATTAATTTTCTTAATTCACTATCAGAAAAGTACCCATAATAATATCTTTATATTTATCTATTATTTTTTATAAAACTATATTATTTTGGAGTTGGTTAATACGTTACAAAAAACTGACCGTGTAATCATTATGGTCCCTCCATTTTCACAAGTGTTTGTTACATTTTACTCATCATCAGGAGAACTTCTTTCATCACAAATCTTATCTAATACCTCTCCACATCCTGTATCAATGTATGCACTTAATGAAATGGAAAGCGAATTATTTGAAGTCGAGTTAAAACCACTACTACCTCATTAAAACTACGAATAGCGGAAAGACCTTTACAACTCCCACATGGAACTATAGCAGTAGCATTTTTAGTAAAAATAGCACAAGCATAAGAAGCTACAGCCTTTAATGCAAACGCCATTACATATCAATGCTACCCAATGGCTACTGCTGCAGACACGCTATATAGCTTTAACTACAACTATGTAGACTTCTCCTAGGAACTTCATTTTAGTTTCCAAGGAAACTAAAATGAAGTATAATTATATATGTACAATAGATAGCATTTATAAATCTATTTACAATTTTTCACATTAGCTCTTAAACAATTAAATAAATGGAGGGCATGATATGGACAATTATTATGATGTAGCGGTAGTTGGTGGTGGTCCAGTTGGGCTTATGGCAGCATGTGAATTAGCTATTCAAGGCGTAAAAGTTGTTGTTTTAGAGAGAAGATTAGACCGGGTACGAAATTCTAGAGCACTCACACTACACCCCCGCTCCTTAGAATTGATGGCTATGAGAGGTATTGCAGATCGATTTTTAGCTAGAGGCAAGAAATTAAATACAAGTCATTTTGCTGCCTTAGATACAAGATTAAACTTTAAAAATTTAAATACTGATTTTCCGTATACACTTTTTATTCCCCAATCTATTACAGAAGAAATATTAGAAGAACGTGCATTAGAATTAGGTGTAGTCATTAAACGTGGGCATACTCTGAAAGACTTAAAACAATATGAAACATTCGTACAACTAGAAATAGAACAAAGAGAAACAATATATAAAATAGAAGTTCCATATGTAATAGGAGCTGACGGAGCAAGAAGTAAAGTTCGTGAATTATCAAATATACCGTTTAATGGAACAAACACAACAACTACTGCTATATTAGGTGATGTTATTTTAGAAAATATACCAGATACTCCATTTTTATCTACTTCTAATATAAATGGGATATTAATGATGGTACCTATTACACCTGATGTATTTCGTTTTGCAATTGTTGATCCTAAGAATCAGACAATACCCGTTCATGTTGCTGTTACAGAAAAAGAGTTTATAGATAGTATTTATAGTATTACAGGTGAACATCTTCAAATTAAGAGCACAATATGGCTTTCTCGTTTTGGCAATGCAACCAAACTAGCAAATACTTATCAACATAAGCGTGTATTCTTAGCAGGGGATGCAGCACATATTCATTTCCCTGCTGGAGGACAAGGTTTGAATGTAGGCCTACAAGATGCTTTTAATATAGGCTGGAAATTAGGGCTCGCAATAAAACAAAAAAAATATGAAAGTCTATTAGAAAGTTATCATATTGAAAGACATGCTGTGGGAAAACAATTTTTCAAGGAAGTACAAGCGCAAGAACAATTAATGATAAACTTTTCAAACGCAGGAATGGAATTAAGGGATTTATTTTCGCACTTACTTACATATCCCGAGATAAATCACGATTTATCTGAAAGAGTAAGTGGGTTAGGGGTAATGTATTCATCGATGCACGATACAGAAAGACATCCATTGATAGGAAAAAGATGTACAAATCTCACTATTTCTTCTCTAAATAAGAAAAGTTATAAACTCTTTGAATTAATGAAAGATGGTAACTTTATTTTATTAATACACCCTTCTTATATAGATAAGATAAATAAAATGAATATTGATTCGCACATAAAGGTAGTTGTAGGAGAAATACAAGATTCTGAGTTAAAAAATATAGATACTATTTTGATTCGACCAGATGGTCACATTGCCGACATTGAGTATACCAAGATAGATAACTGGGAATATTCCTGAAAAACGATTATCAACCGTATTAGTGATACAATATAAATTCACTTTTATAAAACGAAAAGAATCCTATTTATTTAGGATTCTTTTCGTTTTGCCCATCTCACTATTTATAAAAACATGTCCACAAGGGAAAAATATTAAACTTACAGTTAACTATAAAATTCCGCTCTGATGTACTACAAAAAACTCCCACCTACATACTCTCATAATCAAAAATATTTTTCTCTATTTCATATAAAGTATGATAAGCATCCATAAAGATAAAGCACAAAGGATAGCAAGCACTATACGAGTAGATAGTACCCTTACTTCGAAATCGGTTTTCTTGGATGGTTCAGGATATGCAATTACATAAATCCCTTTTAATAGTGCGAGCCATGCAATAAGTGTAATGAGTCCCTGCCAATTAAGTGTCCAAACATTATGTAGGATAACAGTACCTAACCCAAGGAAAATTGATAGAAAGCCATATATAATTCCAAATCCTCTGTCTTCTACCACTAATTTTTCTTCTCTAATTTTAATTTATTAACAATGTAAGATACCAATGTATTCAATGGAGTAATAATAGTCTTAGATGTTTTATACTCAACTTGCTTAGATGCATCAACCATAGATAATTGAGCAACAGAGATAAATTTCTTTTCATCTTTAATGATTTGATTTAAGAACTTTGTAACTTCTTGGTTGTATTCTTTTTTTAATCCTTTCATTATCAATTCAAAAACACTATTTATGACAACAACCTCTAAATCTAAAGATTTTTGAAGGCTATTAGCATGATGTTTAAGACGTTCTACTGTGCCTTCAACAGTTGCAGGATTTGTAAAAACAATTGTCTGAGGTTGCTGTATATTGCATATGTAATCAAAGAAAGGTACATCAATTTTAATAATTGGCACTGATATTAAGTCTTGGTCTTCATGTAAAATTGCAATATAATTTGTACAAGTAATAAGGATAGCATCAACATTACATTGAGCAATCCATTCTATTTGCTCTTTAACTTTAAATTGAGCATCTGATTCTTGAAATTTTTCATTGGATGTAACCTGATACATTAATGCCGGGTCAACAAAATGGATTAATTCAATGTTAAATGAGGTAAGTGCCTTTTCTATATATTCTATATTTGAATAATGGGCATGTAAGCATCCTAACCTTTTTCTCAAATCCATTCCACCTTTATTATATTTTCGCTTATTCTATCAGTATGCGAATCCACGTGTCTACTGAAATTGAGACCTTTTCTTACATTCTATAAAATGCACCTTTAACTGAACAATTTATTTTCACTAAATAGTTCCTTAATTGATTTTTTTAATAAATAAGGTAACAAGTAATTTTGCAAAATCTAGGATGCAGAGGATTTAAGTTATATTTTTTTGCATATTGAGCATGTTGATCTTTCCACTTAGGAATTAAGCCTGTGTGGACTTACTTTGACTCCAGACCTATTGCTAGTTTGTCAAACGTTTAAGGTAATCAAAATTTATAAAGATAGCGTATAAATTGAAACCAAAACATTCTTCCTTTTATTACAGATATTAAAAAATATGGTATAAAAATCCCGTTTTATACCATATTTTCAAACAATTATTTTATTTATTAAGGAACTTTACTTCAGATCTTCACTTGTGTAAAAACCTTAAAAATTCTCTCCATAGAATTGCTTTCCTATCCTTTTCTTAATTTTGACGTCTAGAAATCAGCATTTAAACTAAACATGCTAATATTGATTTTGTGCGATTGTCAGTTACCTCATAATAAATTTCTAATCCTTTCCGAGTACCTGTAACCATTTTAGCAGCTTTTAGTTTAGATAAATGTTGACTAATTGTACTTTGAGGCATTTCCAAATCCCCATACATTGTTGTTACATTAGTAGGACCTTTTGCAAGCATTATTTTTACTAAAGATAGACGAACTGGATGCGCCAATACCTTTAACACCTCAGCGATTTCTTGAAACATTTCTTTTTTTTCTTTCATCTTATTTCTCCCCTTTTATATGCATATTTATGTTATCCATATATATAATTCGAAGGTATATGCGTTTTTGTGTCCGTCATTTTAAAAAAATATAAAAAAACTTTAATCCGAAACTAAAAGATTAG
Organism: Bacillus sp. SRB3LM; assembly: GCF_015712745.1. Taxonomy (NCBI): domain Bacteria; kingdom Bacillati; phylum Bacillota; class Bacilli; order Caryophanales; family Bacillaceae; genus Bacillus; species Bacillus sp. SRB3LM. The sequence continues at coordinate 522,182 of NZ_VWVQ01000078.1, read as the reverse complement.
CTTAACATAATGTCTCACTATTAATGATGAATAGGAATCTCGTTATAGAAACACCAGTTTTTATGCTACAACTCTACATTCAACTAACTAAAATCAATGAAAAAAAGAGCAGATAGTCTGCTCTCTTATGATGCCTCCTTATGTTCCGTGGAATGTTTAACACTCCCCATTCTCTTTAGTTTATTCCATCCTACCGCTACGCCTCGAATAGATGAGAATATAGATTTAATGACAACATAAGTCATAAATTGACGATAAATAAAGCGTTGTAAAATTAACCACACTAACGGTTTAGGGTCCTCTTTCTCTAATTTAAATGCAAACAGAGATGCAAAAAGGTCTAATAAAAAGAATATAAGATAAAACCCTAACACTTTTAGCGGATTGCTACCAAACAGCCCCATAATCATTAAAATATCTGCAAAAGGAGCAATGAATTGCAGAACATATTGGAATAACCACATGTTAGGCAATGCAATAAATCCTAACGTTTTATGTTTTGTATGAAACACTGCTTTTCGATGTTTCCAAAGACATTGGAGTGTACCATATGACCAACGATATCGCTGTTTAATTAGACTTTTCACATCTTCAGGTGATTCCGTAAAAGCATAGGCCTTTTCTTCATATACAATTTTATATCCTTGACGTAAAAATGTAATAGTAAGATCCGTATCTTCTGCTAACGTATCCTCACTTAAATATCCAGATTCAACTACATTTTTTTTACGCCATGCTCCAATAGCTCCTGGAACTACTGTAATACAATTTAACTCATCAAAAGCTCTACGTTCTAAATTAAACCCGGTAATATACTCAACATGTTGCCAAGTAGTTAACAAGTTTCGTCTATTTCCCACTTTGACATTACCTGAAACTGCTGCTACATTCTGATTTTCAAAGTGTCTAATCATGAGAGAAATAGCGTCTTGCGCAATAATAGTATCCGCATCTAATGTGACAATAATCTCTCCTCGAGATTGTTGAAACCCTAGGTTCATTGCCGATGATTTCCCGCCGTTTTCTTTCTGAATGAAACGAACTTTAGGGTGTTTATAAAATGTTTCTTGCATTACTTTTGACGTACCATCTGTCGATCCGTCATCCACAACAATAACTTCAAATTCTCCATACTTACTATCCAAAATTGAGCGAATTGTCTTAGCTATCACCTTTTCTTCATTATATGCTGCTATGACAACACTAACAAAAGGTTGGTAGGACGAATTAATAGAGCGAGATAACGTTTTTCTTTTTTGCTTCCATGCAAAATAAATTAAGAATAAGAATCGAAAAATCCCTAATCCAATAGCAATATAAAAAATAGTTGTTAATATATGTTTAAAGTATCCCGCCCCTGAAAAGACAGCTTTATTGTAAAGTAAATATTGCTCACCCTCAGAAGAAACTGGGGGCATAATTTCATCTCGTTCTTTATTCATTAAATCTGAAATTGTTACAAAACTATATCCATGCTTTTTAAGCTCTTTAATAATGATCGGCAACGCCTCTACCGTATGGGTACGATTCCCTCCCGCATCATGGAGAAGAATAATATTTCCTTCTCCCTTATAAACGGGATTAAGAGCACGCTTTACTAATTCATTAGTTGATGGTGTTGCCCAGTCCTCAGGATCCACTTTTTCTGCTACCATTGTATAGTTCATATTTTGTGCCCGTAAAATAGGCATTATTTCATTTGAGGAATCCGGGTTAGCATCCGCTTCGTATGGTGGCCTAAACAAAACTGTAGAATGCCCAGTTATTTCCTGGATCAGACGTTGCGTCGTATTAAGTTCTACTTTTGTTCGTAGTAAAGACGTATCAGCTACGTTAGGATGCTTGAAAGTATGATTGCCAATTTCATGCCCTTCATCGTATATTCTTTTTACAATACTAGGATTTAGTTGTGCGTTTTCACCAAGGACAAAAAAAGCAGCTTTTATTTTATTCTCTTTTAATATATCTAAAATTTCTGGCGTATATTTCGGGTCTGGTCCATCATCAAATGTTAATACTACTTGTTTCCCTTTCGGTTTTCCATATCGTTGCACTTCGTATGCAGATGGTAAAGATTGATATACTTCATCTGTAAGATAACCATCTTTGCCTACTTTAAAATCTCTCAATCCATTTTGCTTTTCATTCTCAATCTGTAAAATTTCACCTTGTCCAGAATAATTCACTTCATCTAAACTAGTGATTTTATGTAATACATCAGGATTTTTTTGTGCCTCAATCGGATTTTTTAAAACTTTCCATATTGTAGGATCTTCTGCTCCTAATCTCCATAACGCAAACCCCTTTGCATTGTTGTCCATTGCGATTTTCACTTGATTATAGAGAGTAACACTGTCTAAGAACCAAGCAGTATGTTCTTTCTCTCCTGTTTTATATCTAAAATAAGGATTTCCACTCATGTTATCCCATTGAATTTTCATATTGGAATCATTCGCCATTGTCATAACTTCTGAAAAAGTTAAAGACTTCGCAGGTTTTTTACTATTTATTTCCCAATCATATCCGTAGTTACCGAAAGCAACTATAAGTTTATTAGACGGAATATTCAGTTCATTCAATGTATGTTGGAACCACTTATTTGAAGCAATTGGTCCTGGTTCCCCCGCTCCATAGTGCTCATCGTACATCATTACAATCATACGATCTATTATTTTTGCTAATGCACCATAATCAAAAGCCTTATCATTAGCTGGAACATCTTGTGTAACGAGCAAATCATGTTTATGAAAGACCGTAGTAAGTTCTTTCATAAAATTTGTTAAGTTTTCTCTATCACTTTCAGGTACGGCCTCAAAGTCAATATTAATACCTGAAAACTGACTCTTTTTAACTTCGCTTACTAAATCATTAATAAATTTCGTCTTCACATCATTCGGCGAATTCAGTAACTTATGGATAAGATCACTATCAGGGCCAGAAGCTTTTTCTGTATAGTTAGTAAGTAACGGCATAATTTTCACATGATTTTTTTTTGCTAGTTTTACAATCTCAGGTTTTATCTCACTTCTAATCGTTAAATCTTCTTTTAAATGATACCATTCTGGTACTAACGTGGTTAATGAATTGATATTTTCTTTTAAAGACGCTGTACTATTTTCATCCCAGTTTACATAAAAACCATACACTTCTTTACGTTGTTTACTATCGTTTGTCGAATTCACCAAATTTTTATTATCCTTCATTTCGGTATTTGGCTTGAATTCTCCCTTCTTTAACTGCTCTTCACTAAGTTTTTGATTAATTGGTACAAGTTTCGTATCTTGTTTTACAGTAGGATTCATGTTTGGAATTTCTGGTGTTGAAAAAATACTTTGAAAGAAAAAATAAAATACAACACCTACACTAACTATTGAGATACATAGAAACCAAATAAAGGCTATGTTTCTCCTTCCTTTCGGATCATAAAAAACAGGTTTTTCTTTATCTTTCTCTTGTTGAATGTTTTTCTCCATTATATTTTTCACATACTCCTTCTTAATAGAACTATAGAATAATAAAGTGAAACTTTAATTAGCCTCACCAATCTAACATTTATAAGCAGCCCAACTCCCATCTAACTTCTTTGCCTTAGCTGAATTTTGAGATGGGAGTTTTACTGCCCACAATAGCGAGATAAATCCTTTTAGCTTTAAATTGAATCTCTCACTTCCAAATTCTATTGATTCTTTTTTTCATTGCCTTGTTGGTGGCCCCTATTCTCTTGTTGAGATCCCCTTCCATTGTTCCCTTGCTCATTCTCATTATTTCCTTGTTGAGGTCCTCTTCCGTTGTACCCTTGCTCATTCCCATTATTTCCTTGTTGAGGTCCTCTTCCGTTGTTTCCTTGCTCATTCCCATTATTCCCTTGTTGAGGTCCTCTTCCGTTGTTTCCTTGCCCATTCCCATTATTCCCTTGTTGAGGACCTCTTCCGTTGTTTCCTTGCTCATTCCCATTATTCCCTTGTTGAGGACCTCTTCCGTTGTTTCCTTGCTCATTCCCATTATTTCCTTGTTGAGGTCCTCTTCCGTTGTATCCTTGCTCATTCCCATTATTTCCTTGTTGAGGTCCTCTTCCGTTGTTTCCTTGCTCATTCCCATTATTTCCTTGTTGAGCTTCTCTACTGTTATTCTCCTGTTGATTCCTTCTATTTTCTTGCTGAGATCCTCTTCCATTGTTTTCTTTTATTTGCTTCGATGGCTGTTCCTCTGTTTTCTTTTGTTCTTTATGCTCTTGCTTCTCATACTTTTTTTCTTGTACGGGAGACAAATCCATTGTTGCATCAGGAGATGACTCCGGTTGCGATTGCACCTCTTCTTCGTTTTCCACCGGATTAGACGGCGTGGCAGGAGGCGTAAGCGATTTGTTCTTCTCATTCTCTTGCTTTATATAGACACCTGTGCCAATTCCAGCTTTTCTAGCATTCTCTCGTACTTGCATTGTGCTACTTTGATATTCAACTGTAATATGTTTTAGCTCATATTCTTTCTTTAATTCTTTCATTGCCTTTTCCAAAAGTGGTTCTAGTGCCTTGTCCTTTGCAACAGCTGTTAGCATAACTTGCTTATCATTCGTTAAATACTTATCCTCTTGACTTTGCTTTATAATAGTACGTATTACTTCTTGCAATTGTTTATTTTCCCATTGCTTCAATTCTTTTAAAATACGCCTTCCATCATCATTACAAGCCTGCAAATCTATAACACGAAAATCCTTTGTTACGCTCACCTCTAAACTTGGATTTATATCAACTGAGACGTAAGCAAATACTTTTTCTTCTGGTTGGTTGTAGAAAAACAGCACTGCAAATAGAAAACAAGCAACAAGTATTGATGCAGGCTTTAAAAAGGAAGGGATTGAAAAATACGATGCTTTTTGTTCTTGCTCATCAAATGAGATTTCTTCCCCGATTATGCAAGAATCCCCTTTTCTTTTACACGTAATAAACTCTCCATTTGGTGTTAAAACAACTACGCTATGCTTTTTTATATCCATCACAATTCCTTTATTCATCATGCTTCCCTCCCTTTATATAATCAAGAATGTATGTATAGTTGTTTGCAAAGATAATACACATTGCAATGATATATTTTCTATGACGCTCCAATGTTTTGCGACTTACCCTAACACGTGGTTCAATATGTTTAAGCGGTAACTTTTTCTTTCGGAACAGCTCTTCCATCATTTCCTCTTCTTTTATAATAATTTTCACAATTTCTATTAAGTGCTCACGTGTATCACGATGCTTAGGAGATTCTTTAGCAAGCTCTGAGAATGTGATTTTAAACTCAGCTAGCACACTTTGAAAATGAAGAATTTCCTCCTTACGGTTACTATTTTCCATCTCTTTCATATACTCCGTAAGCGACACTTGCATTTCTAACATTTCCTCTTGCTCATCTTCTTTTAAAAAGACAAAGTTATGTTTAGACTCCTTACGTATATAGTCAATTACATCTCTTTTTATAAGAAGATCAGCAAACGCTAAAAAGGATTTTCCTTTTGTATATGAATACTGTTCAATTGCTTCGTTAAACGCAAACAATCCAATGCTATATTCATCATCCTGTTCTGTAATATATCGGCGGCAGACAGATGAAATTGATTTTCTAATAAAAGGCTGATACTGTACGATAAACGCTTCTTTATCTTCTTCGTTGTTTTGTATGTTACATACGATATCTTCTATTTTCGGTTTTCTTAAGATCTTCATTACTAAACTCAACACTTGTAATCTCCCAGCCTCCTTCAAATAGCAAAATGGCCACTGCACAAGTGACCATTTAACCAGATTTTCTTGGTACTTTTCTTCGGTCTTGTTTTCTTGCTGTTAATTATATTTTTCGAGTCTAACTTTTCCCAACGTTTTCTTAATGATTTTCCTTTTCTCTCAGCACTAAAGTTAAGTTTGTATTTTTATCTACTTTCTTATTTTCTACCGTTCGTTTTGCTTATTCTTTTTCTATTTTATCTGCAATTCTTGAATAACTCTCCTCTATATCATTGGTAATTTCATCCTTTTACTTTGGATGCCCACTTAATCTAGTAATTTTATTAATACTTCTATATTCTTTCATAGTCATTTTTCTTCTATTTATTTTCTTCACTATACATATTCGGAGGAATACATAGTTTTATGGGGGTCAAAAAATATTTTTATAAAAAATACATATTTATTTCAAAAATAAAAACCATCAATTTGAAAAAGGAGAATCAAATTGATGGTTTTCTTATAATATCTATTAAATTAAGTTGGATTCTCATCATATCTAAAAAAAGTACTAGCTATCATCTGCCGCTTTTCTCCACTTTTATCTTTCTTGGTTATCATAATATGTCTTATCTGCGTATTTTCTATCATTTCCTTTTAGATAAGCTAAAATTACTTTTGGATTTTTAAGTAAAGTCCAGTCTCCATATGTATCAAATCTTCTGCATGAAGTTATCATTCCATTTTTAATAGTACCGAATTTCTTATTATTTTTCTTTCCCCACTCTTTTAAACGTTTTGCGAAATCTGCATCTTCTGCCATAAGCATGTTTTCATTAAATCCATTGATTGCCATAAAGTCTTTTCTATAGCACCAAAAAATCCCTACAGATATAGCTCCGTACTTAAAAAGTAAAGGGATTATGATTAACATTGCGGAGAGAAATATTCCTAAAGATATTCTTTCAAACTTCCCATTCACCCCACCACCAATGTATTTACCTGAAGCTAAATATTTATCTACATTAGACAACATAGACTCTGTCATTATCGTATCAGCGTCTATAGTAACGATTATTTCTCCACTGGCTATTTTAGCCCCTGCATTTCGAATTTTAGATAAGTTTTTATCGTTATTTTTCAATGTAATACAATTATAAGATTTTGCTATTTCCTCTGTTTTATCTGTACAACGATTTAAAACAACTATAACTTCCGTTTGCTCTTTATATGCCTCTGATGCCTTTGCAATTGAATCTAAACATTTTCTAATGTACTTTTCTTCATTGTGTGCAGGAATTATAATAGAAAACTTCATATCTTTTTTCAAATTGACTCCTGAAGATTCATTTGTCTCAGTCATAATATTCCCCCCTTATTTTATAAGGTTAATATCTACTATACATAAATTATATTAATATTTATTAGGTTATATTATAGAAACTGAAGGTAAAGAGGCTCTTACTGTCGACGTTCAAAAGCAAGACGTACAGCAAGCACCGTTAAAACACTTGCCATAAGCCAACGCTGTACTCGTAGCCACGTCGGGCGTGTGCCAAACCATTTTGCAATTTTACTTGCTGTACATACAATTACAAGGTTAACTATAAAGCTAACAGTGATTTGCGTAAGCCCCAAAACTTCACCTTGAAAAAGCAGCAATCCCTTCTCTGGATCTTAAAATTGAGGTAGAAGTGATACACACAAAATGGAAATATTTGAATTCGAAAGTAACCTATCCGTAGAGCTACTAAAACTACTACGAATAAAGCAAAGCAACATGTAATATTTCGAATCCACTTTTGTATATCACCAAAATACCTTTCTATAAATATAGCGTTGATAGTAAGCATAAGAAATAAAACAAAGAAAGGCAGCGAGGTATAGGTCCATTTTTATCTTCATGGCTGGAATTATACTCCTTACCAAATTTCTAAATGAAATGTATAGCTGAGTAGTTACCTTATTTTTCAAAAAGACATTCTGATTATTTCTTTTTCACTTCTTCTACAAATTCCCATGTCTCTCCGTTATCTTTTGATTGATAAAGTGCACTACTATCGCCATTGTAGTCTCCATCTGCCCCTTGTCCAACTAACATATTAAAAACCCCATCTTTCTCATATGGCATACTAGGAGAATCAAAAGGACTTATTGTGGACTGTGTATGATCTAATTTCACTTCATGCGGCGGATATTCTACCTTTTTGAAAGATACTCCCCCATCATCTGTACGATATAACTCTCCTTCATTACCAGAAGGCCTGATTGCTCCTAAAAACCCAAGTTTATCATTTATAAAAGTGATTCCTGATACACTACCAATCCCCCCATTAAATGGGTCTGGATTGATAACCTCCCATGTTTTCCCTTCATCACTAGTCTTGCTTAATGAATAAAAGGCGCTCCCTAATGCTTTATCTGTCATATTTAGTTTATAACCAACTTCTTTCGATAGGAAAAACTGTTCTTTTTCATTCTTTAAATCTTGTTGTTCCTTCTCTTTAAGCCTATCTTCTTTTGGAGGCGTCTTTGATTTACTCCAACTTGCGTCACTTATTAAATTATATCTAGCAGGGACTAGCTCTTTCTCTTTTCCAGGGACAAATATAGATACAGTATATCCAATGATATCAGAAGCTGCTTCTTTAAGACTCTGCTCCTTACCATCCTCAGTAATATTAATAATTCCCTCTGTATTGGATCCCCAATTTCTTTTTCCATAATAAATCAACCCATACTTACTTTCATTCCATTTTTTGACCGTTTGCTTAACTGGGATCGCCTTAACCGTTTTAATTAAAGGTTCTACTAATTTATCATCATTATAATCAGGCTTTGCGTATCCATCTCGTATTATAGTAATATCTTCTGATTTCTTCTTATTATAAGAGATTAAATAAGTTTCTTCTTTCCCATCAACATTTTTCCCATAAACAAATGTATCAAACGCTGTGATTGTTCCATCTGAATGAAACGTAAGATCAAAATCAGTTGCCATATACAATTTCTTTGGCAAAGGATATTTTTTATTTATATCTTCAAAAATACCTTCTACTCCAGATTTATATATATTATTATGTTTAAGTTTAACTGACCTTTCATGTTTTAACTTTTCTATAAACCATGCCAATTTGCCATTGTAATTTATTGCACTTTTATAAATCTGCATCCCATAAAATGATGTAATTGCAACAATAACGATAATAGAAATGGATCTCCATGCTATTGAATTTGTTAATTTTTTAGATTTATATTCTCTATTTTTTATCACCCGCATTGTAGTAAATGTAGTTATGGATATAAAAAGTACTATACATAATAACAAAATGTAAATATTATAATTCATTCTTCCGTACTTACAGTATAAGGCCAACTCATAACAAAAAATCCCGTATACAATTATTAGTATTGGATTTGTTACTAATGACAGAAGTATCCTTTTTGTATTTTCTCTAAATATAGAAACCACTCCTAATTATATGAATTACTGATATTAAGTATACTTTATTGTAAAGTAACAAAAAAGCTATTTAATCTTGTCGCAAAAAATACAATAAACATATGAATATTATATTCATGTTAAAAAGGCCAACAATCCAAGATTGTTAGCCTCTACTTCCCATATTCGTATCTTTTATCACTTTACTTCCTTACAACTGGAATCCACATTTCACCAAACACTAAGCCGTTTCTTTTCCCCATCTCAACCGTCGTATTTGGTCCACCAACATAAGCAAACTCATTTGCATCTGGTAAAGCTTGACCGAAGGCGATGCCAGTCAACTTATTACTTAACTCTTCAGCTGTTTTGTCTTCCCCTTTTACTACTAAGTATTCTCCCCTCGGAAACTGAATCACTCTAGATTCTTCTTCTATTTGTGCTTCTGTCATGACACCCGCATAATACATCATTTTGTTATTCACCGCTTCGCTCACAGAAAAAATGTATTCATTTGTCGCTAAAGCTTTTAAAGTGTCCAGCCTTCCATCTTCTTTAACAGCCGACCAAAAGTCTTCCTTTTCTTTATTTATTCCAGCAAAGTCTGTGTACTCACTCTTAATTTCAGTTCCAATACCTAACACAATAAAGCTATCTTTTTCTTCTATAGTATAATTTTTCATATACAAAACCTGCCTCTTTTTTTATTAATCAAACGATTTATCTTTTCATCTGATACGTTTATAATATCTTTAAACCATGTCAAAAAATGATACTGTTTAGGAGACCAAAATGAAAAAAGTTGAACGGATTAATACAATTATGCGGTATATCAACAACCGCTCCCACTTTACAATTTCTGAAATCATACGAGAATTTAACATATCACGATCGACAGCTATTAGAGACATTAGAGAAATTGAAGCTATGGGAATGCCACTTGTCGCTGAAGTTGGGAGAACGGGTGGATATTTTGTTATGCATAATTCTATCCTGCCCGTTGTTCGCTTTACTGATAATGAAGTGAAAGCTCTTTTTATTGCCTTTATGGCTACGAGGAATCAACAACTTCCCTATCTAAAAAGTCGTCAATCTTTAGCTGAAAAACTACTAGGACTCATCTCAGAAACCCAGCAAGATGACCTCGTTCTTTTAAATCAACTCTTGCTGTTCCAAGGAACTAATCCTCATAATCCCGATCTACTTGAGCTTTCTGATCTCCCCCATCCTATGTTAGAAAAACTCATTCAAATCCTTCTTTTGGATAACCATTTATTGATTACCATTAAAGAAGATGAAGAAATTAAGTCTTATCCAATTTATCTATTACACCTTTATCAAGAAAAAAGCCATTGGATCATTGAAGGATTTGACTTAAAAGAAGAAAAGAAGTTAATGTTTCCTGTCGATGCTCTCATCAATATCGAACCGTACACGACGAATAAAAGGCTCAATAAGAAAAAGATTTTAGAAAAACTAAGTAAGAAGGCTGAAGCAATTAACCTTGTACTTGAACTTGGTCCAACAGCAATTGCCCAGTTCAAAAAATACCATCCTTTAAAAATTGCAATATCTTATACTAATCCTTACCAATCCACAGCCATTTTAAAAACTTTTATCAATGTTAACAATCCCGATGAAGTGACGGAAATAATAAATTGGCTGCTTTTTCTAGGGAAGGATATTAAAATCAAAGAAATACCCGATGAAGTATTAGCAGATTTACAAAAACGAGTGTGCTTATACATTCCATAAGCAGTGAGCCTCAAATATTAAGCTTTATCACTGGATAATTATCCTATTTTTAAATACCATTTCATTTACTACAATGAGAGCATGATAAATAATAAAAGCACGGAAAATCTCCCGTGCTTTTCTAAATATATATTATTCCTGAAGGTTTCGTTTATCTCGTTTCTTACCCTAACTGACGTTTAAATGCTTTACTGGCGAAAAAGTAAGAGATGACCATTATACCTACGCACCAAGCGAGTGCAATCCAAATATCGTTACCCACAGTTCCTTCATATAAAAGAGCACGAATCGCATTCACGATTGAAGTTACAGGCTGATTCTCTGCAAACGCACGAACAATTTTTGGCATCGTTTCGGTAGGCACAAAGGCCGAACTAATAAATGGAAGAAAAACTAGCGGGTACGAGTAAGCAGTCGCCCCTTCCATAGACTTCGCTTTCAATCCTGGAATGATAGCTAGCCATGTTAGCGCCAGCGTAAACATCCCAAGTATTCCAGCTACCGCGAGCCACTCTAGAATATTAGCACTGGAACGGAAACCCATTAATAATGCAACAAGAATAACCACCACGATAGTAAGTACATTAGCAACAAGAGAGGTTAAAACATGAGCCCACAATATCGATGAACGCTTAATAGGCATCGTAATGAAACGTGCCATCAGCCCACTCTTTACATCCGTAAAGAGTCGCACAGAAGTGTAAGCTACACCGGATGCGATAGCCATTAGCAAAATTCCTGGCAATAAATAATTGACGTAGTTATCTGTTCCTGTCTTTATAGCCCCGCCAAATACGTAAACAAATAATAGCATCATCATAATCGGCGTAATCGCTACTGTAATAATTGTATCCGGGCTGCGCATAATGTTACGCATTAAACGACCTAATAATACACCTGTTTTACTTTTCATTTACATCTCCTCCTTTTTGCCAATGATCGCAAGGAATATTTCTTCCAATGTCGGTTGCTTCTCGATATACTCCACTTTTGCCGGTGGGAACATCTCTTTCAGTTCAGTAAGAGTACCTGTCGTAATAATTTTTCCGCCATGCAAAATAGCGATACGGTCTGCTAGTTGTTCGGCTTCTTCCAAGTACTGGGTCGTAAGCAAGATCGTTGTGCCGCTACCGGCAAGTTCCTTGACTGTATCCCACACTTCAATTCGCGCTTCAGGATCAAGTCCAGTCGTTGGTTCGTCAAGAAAAATAACTGCTGGCGCCCCGATCAAACTCATCGCGATATCAAGCCGGCGCTTCATCCCGCCTGAATACTGATCTGCCCTTTGGTTTGCCGCATCAGTCAGGCTAAATCTTTCAAGCAAATTGTCAGCGACTTGAACGGGATTGGAAACACCACGTAACTTAGCGATCATTATCAAGTTTTCTTTCCCCGTCAACATGCCGTCTAAAGCTGCAAACTGTCCTGTCAAACTGATACTTTGACGAACTTGATCTGGTTGGCGCTGTACATCAAATCCACAAATGCTTACCTCACCGCCATCTTGCTTCATTAGCGTCGAAAGGATGTTGACCGTTGTTGTCTTTCCCGCTCCATTTGAGCCTAGCAGCGCGAAAATTTCGCCACGCTGTACATCAAAATCCACTCCCTTTAACACTTCTTTGTCTTTAAAAAATTTTTTTAATCCTTTTACAGAAATCGCTGCATTGCTCATGCTTTTTCCCCCTTACAAAAATAAATTACCTATACCCTCTATTTAGTACCACTGATATTCTGTAACACTTAGTACTGAGTTAAAAATATAACTGAATAGCGATGGCGGTGGTTCACATTTATGACCAGCTAATCAGTCGGTATTACGTATTGCATTTATTTTTTTCTCAATTTCTTCATAATACTTTCATTCAAATCTTCACGATATTTGGAGACATACGTTTTAGCGTTTGCCACTAGTTCGTCAGCAAAAGATGCCACATCTTCCCCAGTAATATCTAGCACTTGTCTACCTTCCGCTGCACCGGCTTCAAACAAATCGATTAATTCGTACTGAATGTGCAGCATATCCATCCCGTTTCCGGTCGAAAAATTCCACATATAGTTTTGAATTTTCTTAAACACAAACTGATAGTCCTCTGGCAGTGCTGCAACACGTGCCATCATCATTCTGTACTCTTTTTTATCACCGATTAATTTTTTGAATATTTCCAACATGTTATTTTCCTCCTTTTTATAAAGCAGAACAAGAAACTCTCCAAATATGAGCCGAAACATTTTATATTATGAGGCTAGTTTGACTTCAAGACGTTAATTTTTGACGATACAAAATCCCATTTTCTCCAAAATAGTTCAAGCTCCTGACGACCAGCTTCATTTAATGAATAAAACTTACGAGGCGGCCCCATATCTGATGGTTTCTTTTCAATATTCACAAGCTTTTTCTTCTCTAGTCGTACGAGAATGGTATACACCGTTCCTTCCACGACTTCGGTAAACCCAAGATCATTCAAGTGGCGAGTAATCTCATAACCATACGTTTCACGGCGGCTAATGATTTCCAACACACACCCTTCCAGTGAACCTTTCAACATTTCAGTTAAATTTTCCATGTTCTGATCCTCCTTTACCCCCTATTCTGTCTGACTTATATTCAGTATTACAGAGTACTAAGGCGAATTTTTCACTGAACAGTTTTTGTGAATTCGAACTATTCAGTATCACTTATTACATCTACATTGTATGACTAAGTAGCGATAGATGTCAACTGATTTTCAAATTTTTTCTAAAATCCGCTATTACCTATTGTCTGCTGAAAATATTTTGAGAAACAACACTACTCAGTATTGCTTATTACAAGTACATTGTATGACTGAGTAGCGATGAATGTTAACTCGATTTTTATATTTTTTTCTAAAATCAACTATTACCTATTCGATACAGTCTGTTTTCTTTTTTTAAATTTCCCCATACCTATCCCACTAAGAAAAGAAAATACCCCAAAATAAAAATTCTACATTTTTGTTTTGGGGCGCTATACTATACCAAAGTTAATGAATATGGCTAGCTCTTCTTATTTAATAAGACAGATCATTTTTTGTTACGATAACATCATAGCCATATCTTCTGCTGCATTTGTAATTAGTTTTAAACCAAATGTTTCTTGTAATACATCAAGCACGCCAGCTGAAATAAATTCAGGAGCCTTTGGACCGATGCGAATATCTTGAATCCCAAGACTAAATAGCCCTAGTAAAATGGCAACCGCTTTTTGTTCAAACCATGATAGGACAATACTTACTGGCAATTCATTCACTTCACATTGAAAAGCATCAGCTAAAGCAGCCGCTATTTTCACTGTAGAAATTGAATTATTGCACTGTCCTAAATCAATGTAACGCGGAATTTCCGTACCAGGTACAACACCGTAATCCACATCATTAAAGCGGAATTTCCCGCAAGAAGTTGTTAAAATAACCGTTTCTGGCGGAAGTGACGTTGCTAATTCACGATAATATTCTCCGCCTTTTCCCGGTGCATCACAACCGGCGATAACAAAGAAACGCTTTATTTTCCCTTTTTTTACTGCGTCAATAATTTCTGGAGCTAATGATAATACTGTATTATGATGAAACCCTGTCACTAACTGTTCATCCGACTCCATATGTACTTCTGGAAGTTCTAGCGTTTTTTGAATTAACGTTGTAAAATCATCATTTTCAATTTTTTGTACACCTTCTAAACCTGCAATGTCATATGAAAAGAATCGATCAGAGTACGAGCCTTTAATTGGCATAACACAGTTCGTTGTAGCTAATATGGCACCAGTAAATTTTTCAAAAAGGCGTCTTTGATCATACCATGCCTTACCGATGTTTCCTTTTAAATGTTTATATTTTTTCAGCTGCGGGTATCCGTGTGCTGGTAGCATTTCAGAATGCGTATAAATATTAATGTCTTTTCCTTCTGTTTGCTTTAATAGTTCTTCTAATGCAAATAAATTATGGCCCGTAACTACAATTGCTTTACCTTCTACACGATTTTGTGTAATTTGTACAGGTTCTGGCACACCAAAATGATTCGTATGTGCCTCATCCAATAACTCCATCACCCGTAAAGCTGATTTCCCAACTTTCATAGCCATATCAATATGCTCTTGTTCGTTAAAATTAGAATTTGTTAATGTCATATATAAAGCTTCTTGTGTTGTAGCATCTACAAATGCATCCGTATACCCTAGCTGAGCAGCATGTGTGCGATAAGCTGCAATTCCTTTTAGCCCAAACACAATCGTATCTTGTAAACTCGCAATCGTTTCATTCTTACCACAAACACCCATCACTTTACATCCGCCTGTTGGCGTTTGTTCACATTGATAACAAAACATATCATCCCACCCTCTCCCAATCATTCATTACACCTTAAGCATAATACCCATTGAAAAAAAGTGATGTGATATCAATCACAATAATATATAAAGATTTGTGACAGTTCATATTGTTGACATAATATTTTTATTGACACTAAAAAATGTACATTAGTGTGCACACATCTTTCGATACTTTTAAATAGCTAAATAATTAATTTGGAGAAATATATACAACGAAAATTTTTTGAACCCTTATACAAATAGTTGCAATTCATCACATATGAAAATAGACATACAAAAACGCCATCCTTTTCTATCATTCAATAGAAAGAATAGCGTATTTTTTATTTTAAGAAACTATCATTTTTTATTAAAGCCTTTATTGTAAAGCTTTTTATTTACAATACATTTACACTATCTTAACATTACTTACATTATTTATATGATATATTTATATAGAAACTACTTAAGAAATTTCATATACATTTTATCTTTATGATCTCTTATCTAATCAATAAAAAGATCATGTTATATTTTTATAACAGGGGTGAATTAGAATGACTGAAACTTTAAAAACACTTATAATGCTTGATGCTACTTACGTTGTTATAGCAATTATGACAGTTCTAGTATTTGTATACTTGGAATTAAAATCTCAGTAATACATGCTGGCGTAATCGACAGATTCAGCATTTAAATATAGTTAGAAGAAAGAGAGGAGAAAATTATTTCTCCTCTCTTTTGTATTTCTACAATTTCTTATTTTAATAAATCCAATGTATGTAAAAGTAATCCTCTGTCTCCTACTTCTCCATGACCAGGTACTACCGAATTTATATTTCCATATCGCTTCAGCACATTCTCAATCGATGTAGACCATTCATTTACGTATGCATCCGCAACATTTCCTAAATCTTTTGCTTCCGCAGATTTCACTAAACAGCCTCCAGCTAAAATTTTATATTGTGGCAACCAAACAACAATATTATCTTCTGTACGTCCTTTCCCTGGATGGAACGTTTCTACTTTTGTATTGCCAAACTTCAAACTCGTAATTGTTTGTAAATCTCCAAGCGGCTCTTCATATCCATTTTTCTTTGCTAATTCTGCAGTTAATGCTGTACTATGCGCTTTAATACCTCTTTCTTTCAACGTTTTTATTCCGCCAATTCGATCAGCGTGCGCATGTGTAATAATGAAATCCGTTACGCGCTTCTGAAATTTCTTTTCTACCATTTCTATTAGTTCCTTCGTTAATTTGTCGTCTCAATCTGAAACTCCACAATATTCATACTTAATCTCCCCTCATTACAAATACTCCATTTTTCTATTACATTTAAAATCAAAATTGTATTTTGTTAAATTATAACATTCATACTATAATTTATTTATAACCCTTTAACGGAGGTGTTTTCAATGACTCTCTTTGCTTCCCCCTCATTATTCATACTAGCAATTATTTCATTTGCACTAGCCTATTTCATCGGAGTTAAACAATACACTTGGCTCTTATCAGGATTCAATGAACGCCGTGTGCCAGATAAAGTTAGGTTATCAAAAATAGTTGGTCTTTATAATTTAACTGCTGGTATTATCGCCACAATTGGTAGTGTCTTCACTACTCCTAATGTCAAAATCTTATTTCCTATCATTATAATTGGCCACGTTATAATCGCTGCTTATGTAAATACACGCATGGTGCATTGAAAAAAGATCACCCAAATGGATGATCTTTTTTATAATTTATCAACATATTGCTTCGCTTCTAATAAGGAAAAACCAAAAGCCTCTCTTACTCTCTTAACTGCTGTAACTGTTTTTCCTTCTTCCATAAGCTGACGTAACTCTTTATTAATTTCAGGTTCTCTATCTACAATTCCCATTTCTTTCGAAATTAGCTGTAATCTATCTTCCATCCTCTTTAAACGTGCATCCGTTTTCTTTTCGATTCTATTTAATTTTTCAATGATATAAATAAACCCAAGGACCGCTATCGGTATGATCATCCAAAATTCCATGACTATCCCTCCTTATTAGCTTTCATTTGTTTTATTTCACTAACTTGTGTAAATTTCACCACTAAACACATTTAATGTATAATAGTAATATACAACACTGTTAATAAAACCTTTTATTTTAGGGGGACACATTATGAAAAGATTTTTTAAGACGTTACTACAATTTATAGTTCTTTCATTTGCACTACATTTATTATTTGATATCGTTGGCTGGCTTGTTTTCAATGCGCCAATTAAAAATAAACAAATGATTATTTCCTTACTAACAACCTCATGGCTTATGTACATGTACCGAGACAAATTTTTTAAAACATTCACTTCGAATTAACTAAAAAAACTTCATCGATAAAAGATAAAGTTTTTTCTTTTTCTCTCTATTTACTAATGTATAATAGAACTAACATTCTGTCTTTTTAAGAAAGGAGTCACTATGAACTTAAAAAGTAACAATATATACGAAAAAATGAACCAATATTCCGTTGCAGGTTTAAGCCTTGCTATTATACGTGATGGCAAACTAGACGAAACGATTGCCTTTGGAACGCTTGAATCTGGAACAACTAGAACTGTCACTACGAATTCTATATTCAACTCTTGTTCAATTAGTAAATTCATCACTACAATGCTCGTACTAACGTTATCAGATCAAGAAATCATACATTTAGATGAAGACATAAATGATAGACTCACATCTTGGAACATACCTACCAACCTATTTACCTCACAGAAAAAAGTCACCCTGCGAAATTTATTAAGTCACCAATCTGGAATTATTGATCCTCCTAATAGTTTTGGACATTATACATTTGCACAAGGGCGACCAAACATGTCTGAACTCCTTGCCGGTAAAACATCCTATTGCCCAGTACCGATAGAAATAACTTATAAACCAGAAAACGAATTTCACTACTCCGATGCAAACTTTTGTATTATTGAACTACTACTTGAAGATATTACAGGAAGATCATTTAGTCAGTTATTAGAAGAACACATCTTCCAGCCACTACAAATGAAAAATAGTACACTTTTCTCTCCAAAAGACATAGATAAAAGCGATGTTTTTGCTTGCGGACATAATAAAGATAGAACTGTAACAAATGAGAAGTATCCATTTTATCCATTCGCAGCTGCTTCAGGTATTTGGACAACACCAACTGACTTATCAGCTTTAGTTATTGAAATCATTCATTCCTTACAAGGAAAGGGTAAACTAAAACTTTCTCAAAAATTAGTAATAGACATGATTTCTCCTCAAGGTTGCTCAAAATGGACTGGATTAGGTGTTTTTCTAGATGATTCTAATGAAGAATTACAGGTTTATTCACTCGGATGGGGCGTTGGATTTCAATGTATGATGGTTTGTTATCCATACTGCTGGAATGGTGCTGTTATTATGACCAATTCCGATTTAGGTGTTCATCAAATGGAAGGGATCATTGGTGAAGTTGTAAAAACGTTACCCTTATAATGAAAATAAAGAAGCTGTTCCTTCCAGCTTCTTTATCTATATAACATTTTTCGCAACAATTTTTATATGTTCTGGTGCGATAATTTCCGTTATGCTTTCTTGGAAATCTTCCCGCAACATTTCTTCCAAATGTTCTAACTGCACTTCAACATGAGTGCATTCTAAATTATGTATATTTAACAGTGCATAATGATCTTTTTTCTTAATTACTAAATATTGATTTTCCTCTGTCACAAGTACAGAACCTAATCGGACTCCTAATAAGCGTTGATCATCAAACTTCATAATTACTTCTCCTTCCCTCATATAAACGAAACTACAATGAAAATAATTACATTTATGGAAAAACACGCTTATTTAGACTATATCATAATTTACTAAAATAGAAATATCTTTTTCTGTTTCAATAAAAATCCCTATTTTTTCATATATTTCGATACAAAAAACTTTCTCAACATGAAATTAGAATTTTCAGTTTTTAATTCTATGAAAATCTATTATAATAAATTTAATAAATGTTTGACCTCTCCTAATTCATGTACATATGGATGATCAGTAGTTATCACTACTGATCTATTTTTTTGATTTCAGAAAGCAAATATGCTGCATCCTTTCCTACACCACAAATAAGTGCGGAACCCCTTTGAGATTGCCACGGTAATCCGATATAATACAATCCTTTTACTGGACTGATTCCCCTTATATGATTAGGAAATCCTTTCTCATTCACTGCCTGTTCAATTTTAATCCAATTATAATTTTGAACAAAACCAGTTGACCATATAACGCTTTCTGCACTATAAATATCACCATTCTGAAACATAATGTTATTTCCTGATGCACTTACTGCTTTTTCTTGCAGTTTAATTGCTCCATTACGAATAAGTTTCTTACCTTCAAAACCGAAAATAGGGTCCTTTCTCTTCTGAAACCATCTTCCCCTCTTTGTATTTATTTCAGCGTACAATAAACCCACTTTTTCTAGCAGATTAAAAATACTTTTTCCGAAAAGTTGTAACGGTAAAAACGTTAAAGGATGACTAATAGACACCGTAACTTCATGCGTTTTTGCAAGTTCTACTGCTATTTGCATTCCTGAATTTCCGCCACCTACTACAAGTGCCTTCCCCTGTGGAATTTGCGATGATGATCTATATTGTGATGAATGTATTTGAAAAATATGTGATGATAGATTTGCTGAAACTGAGGGAATAAATGGATGCTGAAAACCACCTGATGCGATAATAACTTTTTTCGTTTGTAAAATTTCTGTAGGAGTATATAATTCAAATATTTCTTTTTCTTTCTTTATTTTTAGAACTTCCGTTTGTAATTGTACCGGTAATTGAAAATGTCTTGCATATTCTTCTAAATAAGTTGCAATTTCATCTTTATGTGGAAATTCATTCCTTGCTCCTTTTAATATCCTACCTGGTAAACTACTATATTCACTCGGTGTAAAGAGCCGCAAAGAATCA
Source organism: Bacillus sp. SRB3LM (assembly GCF_015712745.1). Lineage (NCBI taxonomy): Bacteria > Bacillati > Bacillota > Bacilli > Caryophanales > Bacillaceae > Bacillus > Bacillus sp. SRB3LM. Next base: position 501,989 of record NZ_VWVQ01000078.1, on the reverse strand, counting down.
TATCTATTTCTCCATGAATCACCAATTCGGTTTCCTGCCTCGAGTAATAAAAAATTATATCCTGCCTGCTTCAAGTAGTATCCTATTGTCAATCCCGCTTGACCAGCTCCAACAATGATTGCATCTAACATCTTTTCCCTCCTCCTTACAACAAATGAATATATGCTCATTTGTTCATGTATTTTATCATACGATTTATTTTTCAATAATTCAATCTGTTTAACAACATGAAAAAGAGCAGTTCACTACTTTATGAACTACTCTTCATTACATTTACCACGTAACTACACTACTAAACCCATGAATATTTGTATATGAATCCTTTCTACTCCGACAATTTTTCCTCATAAAATATAATTCTATTTAAAAACGGATCAATTACAGTTAATTCAATTGTACCCCAAGGTGTTTTTTCTATATTCGGCTTCGAATAAACATATTCTTTACTTAATAATACAGAATGATAATCCTTTACATCATCTATTTTGATCCGAATCGCACCACCTGGTGAGGCATCACCATGATGTTCTGATAAATGTATCACAGTATCATCTAACGAAATTTGTATATATAATGGCATATTTTCCTCATACCGATGTTCCCAATCCAGTTTAAATCCTAAAAAACCTATGTAAAATAGTTTTGCTTTTTCAATATCAAAAATTCTAAATATAGGTGTAATCATTTATAACTTCATCTCCTATTTATAAACATCCGCAGCCAATTCCCTCAAAACATCCACGTTTACTACTTCATAGCATCCATCGTTCTTCTTTATTATCTCTTTATCACAAAAAATATTTAATGTTCGCAACAAATGCCGATAACTCGTTCCTAACAATTCCGCTATTTCCGTTAAATTCCCACTAAACACAATTCTATTTTCATGCTGAACTGCTCGTTCTCCTGCTGCTAACATGTAACTCGCAAGTCTATTTTCAAGTGGATATAGTAAATTAATAGTACTATTTTTTGAAAGTCGGTTTAATTTATGTGCTAACGATCCGCAAATACATCGTAAAAATTTCGCATCATGAAATAGTTGATTTCTCACTTTTCCTAAAGGTAAACCAACACAATATGAATCTGCCATTACTTGTACGTTTGAAGCAGTCTTTTGAGAATGAATTAACTCCACATCTCCTAACAACTGCAAACTATCATAAAAGCATAATAATACAGATTTCCCATTACTTAATGTATTAAACGCTTTCGCTTTTCCTTCAACGAAAAAATATAAATAATCTATCTCTTCATTTTCTCTACAAATAAACTCATTCTTTTTAAAAAATATAAGTTCCATATACGGTTTCATATCATTACTAAAAAATGAATCAATATTATTTTGTTTCATATACTTTGCTAATTTAATTGAATTACATACTTTCTTCATAGTTCCCCCGCCTTTACCACTCATCCCCATTGTAATCAAAATTTTCTTCTTCCACTATGACATATGTCATAGTAATACACAATTTCAGCATGATACAGTCATTACAAATATGAAAATTAAAGGGGATATTACATTGTATAACTTTCTTTCTGTCTTTATTGGTGTGCTCATCGCCGTTATGCTTCCACTGAATGGGATTTTATCTGAGTTAATTGGGAAGTATACAGCAAGCGTTGTCATTCACCTTGTCGGTTTAATTGCAGTTATCTTCATTTTAATCATAAACAAAAATAAAATTCATTTTGATAAAGGTATTCCGCTTTTTTTATATAGCGCTGGAGCGATTGGAGTATTCACTGTTCTTTTTAATAATATAAGTTTCTCCGTCCTCGGTGCCTCTATTACGATCGCATTAAGTTTACTCGGTCAATCTATCGCTTCCATCGTTATTGATCATTTCGGCTTATTAGGAATGAAAGTTGCAAAGTTTGAAAAGAAAAAACTAATTGGATTATGTTTCATCTCTTCCGGAATTATAATCATGACAATTTATTAATGGGGGCAAAAAAATGTTATATATTACGATCGCTATTTTAGCTGGTGTTTCTATCGTTGTTGCTAGAATTATAAACGCGAATTTAGCAGCAAAAATTGGAAATTGGGAAGGCACGTTTTTCAATTATATTACTGGATTATTTTTCTCTATGTTATTTTTAATTTTCAGTTCAGATTCATTGTATATCCCTATTCATACGTTGCAATCTATTCCTATCGCCGTGTACTTAGGCGGATTAGTAGGCGTTATCGTTATTTCATTATCCAACTATATTACTCCTAAAATATCAGCATTTTATTTAACATTACTCATCTTTATCGGACAATTATTTGCGGGGACTATCATTGATTTCATTTTGTCGCATGAACTCTCAATGGGCAAAGTTATCGGTGGCATTTTCGTACTAATTGGGCTCACTTACAATTTACTCATAGATCGCCCGATAAAAACTGTGAAGCATAACCAAGTTCAACTATAATACTTTACACTTACCTATCATATATTAATAGAAAAGCTCTTCACACAAAGTAATAGAGAGGAGAAAATCCTATTAAAAAAATTATTTTATTGTTAGGTAGCGTATTAATTATTTCTGGAATTGTATGGTTTATAAACTCGGGAAAATCTATTCAAGATCTGTATACTGCAAATAAGCCGAAAAAGAAAGCTACTATTATTTCAAGCTCGCGAGATCCAAATGAGCCTCCTGTTTTTTTAGGAAAACAGGAAATAAAAGATATACATGTCGAATCAATTAAAACAAAAAAGGATATCTTTCTCACAAAAACAGATGAATTAAAAACGTTTATTAACAGTATGAATACCGCAAAAAAAGGCAAATTAACATTAGATGAAGAAGGATCAGACTTAATAGATTGTGATATGTGGATTACTTTCGAAGATGGAACTTATAAAAAATATTTCATATGGGTAGTTGATCATCACAGCAGCGAAGTGATGATTGCTCAGCAAGATACTCCTGATGATGTAAACCTTACGTACTATCAGTTAAACGAAGATAGTTCAAAAAAAGTTTATAATTTATTTAAAAAAATTATTTAAACGAAAAAGTCATGAGCACGCGAACTCATGACTTTTTGCACTATATATACTCCGGGAACACTCTACAACCCTTTTCCTGCTCTATATCATGACCAAAGAAAACAATTGGTTTCTCTTTCGCCACAACTCCTTTTAAACGTTTAATTGAAGATAAAGCTAATTCTGGATCAAATCCTGCGAACGGCACTTCATCTTCAAAATTCTCTTTCGTGTACGATGCATCAATCGTTAATAAAACTGAACCGGATTGCTCCGTCTCAATGAATAGCGACTGATGGCCTGGAGAATGACCTGGCGTATACAATAATTGAACACCTGGTACCACTTCATAATCCCCTTCAATAATTTTGTAGTTCAAATGCGGTAATATACATTCTTTCATATATTCTTCTCTATGAAGTGCTGCCTCATATTCCGTTCGCTGCACAATAATCGGTGTATTTGTAAAAGCACCGTTTCCTCCTGCATGATCAAAATGTAAGTGAGAGCTAATAATATATAAAAGGTCGTTTGGCTCATACCCTAAACGCTTTAATATATTCACGATTCTATCTTCTTCAGTCATTTTCGGTAAAATCTGTCCTTCAACAAATGTACCGTTAAAAAGCCCTTCATTATTAACTGCACTTTCTGGCATACCTGTGTCTACTAAAATAGGACCTTCTTCCGTCTCCAGAAGATAACACCACACCGGCAAGTTTAATAGTTTCCCCGGTGTTAACGCACTGTTAACAGACGAATGATCCAACATGCAACGACCTGCTGAGATGAAATAAAGTTTCTTTACTGTCATTATGTATCCACCTTTACATTTAGTTTTGGATAAAGTAATACAGTAAAAAATTCTTCTTTTTAGAAATAAACTCCTTCTAGACTATCAGTACAGCTTACATAAAAAAGAGGGTATTTTTTTACATAGCAGTATTTCACCATCTATAATATAGAGGTAAATGATTCTTACTTTAATGGAGGGATTACAAATGAAAGCAATTGGTTTACATGAATACTTACCTATTGAAGAAGAAAACAGTTTAATTAATCTGGAAATTGAAAAACCTGTTGCCACAGGAAGAGATATACTCGTGAAAATTAACGCCATTTCCGTTAACCCAGTTGATACAAAGGTCCGCTCTCCGAAAGATAAAAAAGAAGATGCACCAAAAATACTTGGCTGGGATGCTAGTGGTGTTGTTGTACAAACTGGCGAAAGTTGTACATTATTTAAAGAAGGAGACGAAGTATTTTACGCTGGAAGCATTACGAGACAAGGTACATATAGTGAATATCATTTAGTTGATGAAAGAATTGTCGGTAAGAAACCAAAAACGTTACATGATGCTGAATCCGCCGCAATTCCTTTAACAGCGATTACAGCATGGGAAGGTTTATTTGAACGTTTAGGCATTGATCATACTAAAAAAGATACGAACTCATTTAAAAATATTTTAATTATCGGCGGAGCTGGTGGTGTCGGTTCAATCGCAATTCAACTTGCGAAATGGGCTGGACTAAATGTAATCGCAACTGCTTCCCGCGGCGAAACGATAGACTGGGTTAAAAAGCTTGGAGCTGACCATACAATTGACCATCATACCCCTTTAAAAGAGCAATTACAAAGCCTTGGATTCAGCGATGTAGATTATATTTTCTGCTTAAACAATACAGATCAACATTGGCAAGCAATATGTGACCTTATTAAACCACAAGGCAAAATTTGCTCTATCGTAGAAAATGAACACCCTCTTGAAATGGGTATTTTAAAAAGTAAAAGTGCTACACTCGTTTGGGAGTTTATGTTTACAAAAGCGATGTATGAAACTGGCGATATGATTACGCAGCACGAACTATTAAATAAAGTAAGCGAACTACTAGATGAAGGCATTTTAAAGACTACTTTAAATGAAACATTAACACCGATTAACGCTGAAAACTTAAAGAAAGCACATGCACTACTTGAAAGCGGGCACACCATAGGGAAAATCGTATTAGAGAAATTTTAATCATGATAGTGACAGATAGTATGTGAAATTATATTAACGATTTTTCGAATATATCTATCATAACGTACAATATATCAACGATTTTTCAAATATATCTATCATAACGTACAATATATCAACGATTTTTTAAATATATCTATCATAACGTACAATATATCAACGATTTTTCAAATATATCTATCATAACGTACAATATACCAACGATTTTTCAAATATATCTATCACAAATCAAATTATATCAACAATAAGAAAAGGCTGTTCCAGATGAACAGCCTTTTCTTTATTTACTTGAAATCTCTTTATTGTTTTGAACGTCTAACGGAGCTCGCTTCCCTATTCCAAAAGCATAGAAACTAATTGTAACGATAGCTAAGAAAATAATACCTACAACTAGTGAAATACGAGTATCATCGTTAAACCACATTCCGATTAATACCATAATTAAAAAGGCAATTGTTAAATAGTTTGTAACAGGAGCAAACGGCATTTTGAACGGATGATCTTTCATCTCTGCTCCCTTTTCTTTCCTAAAACGAATTTGACTAATTAAAATGACGAACCATGGTACCATACCAGGAAGTACACTTGCGCTGTATACATATACGAATAAATTTTTCGGCGCGATATAACTTAATACAACACCAACCGCCAAACCAATAATTACACCAACTGTACCGAATAAAGGTACACCATTTCCAGAAAGTTTCGTGAAGTATTTCGGTGCTTGTCCATTTACCCCTAACGTATAAAGCATACGTCCAGCACTATAAATACCACTATTACAACCAGACATTGCCGCTGTAATTACAACGAAGTTAATAAGTCCAGCTGCTGCCGTAATACCAACTTTCGCAAAAGTTGCTACGAACGGACTACCAATTGTACTTAATTGATCCCACGGATACACAGTTACAATAACGAAAATAGCACCGATGTAGAAAATTAAAATACGCCAAATTGTACTTTGAATTGCTTTTGTAAGTGTCTTCTTCGGATTTTTCGCTTCACCAGCAGTAATCCCGATTAATTCCACACCTTGATATGCTCCAACTACAAGTGATAATGCAAAGAAGAATCCTGAAAAACCACCTGTAAAGAAACCGCCATTTGACCAAAGATTAGATATGCCAATGGCTTCTCCGCCGTTACCAATCCCGAAGAAAATAAGGCCAAATCCCGCAATAATCATTAACAGAATCGTAACGATTTTAATCATCGCAAACCAAAATTCGAATTCACCAAATGACTTAACTGAAATTAAGTTGGCTGCACCAAGAATAACCATTGCAATTATACCTGGTATCCAAGCTGGTAAATCTGGGAACCAATATTGCATATACGCTCCAACCGCGATAATTTCTGACATCCCAACGATAACCCACTGGAACCAGTTACTCCACGCTGTCATATAACCAGCTAGTGGATGAATATACTTATGACCGAATGTCGCAAATGAGCCTGTACTTGGCTCCATATATAACATTTCTCCCATGGCACGCATGATGAAGAAGATGAAAATACCTGCAATTGCATAAGCAAGCATTACTGACGGACCTGTCCATTTAATCGTGCTGGCTGAACCCATAAACAAACCAACACCAATTGTTCCGCCTAAAGCAATCATTTGAATATGACGTGCTTCTAAACCTCTTTTCAATTCTTTGTTTGCCACTTCACTTCCCCCTCTTAGATGATTCATAGTCGTCGCATTTTAAAACAAGATGCTTTCCCCTAATTCCCTTTGGCCCTGAAAATGATGAAGCAAACGTCATTTTACACTAGCTTTAAAGCTATCCTAAAATCGTTTTGCGCTCCTAATAAAATTCTCAAAACCTTTCATCTTCCAATATTCTATAAATCTTAAAATTACTTACCTTATATTAATTCATTAATCTGAAAAATTCAATTATTTTTTCAATAAATTATTATACATAAGTCTGATTAATTTTTAACTAAATTAACAATAAAATACATCTATTCAATATGATTCCGGCATGTATATTATTACAATATAAATAACCGAGGAGAACATTTTTTCCTTAGTTTCATATCTTAAATACTTCAGCCTTTATTGTTAATAACGTAATTTCCCACACATTCAATTTATATACCAATGAGAAATTTAATATATTAATAAACTACTAACTTCTTTACCCCAGCCAAATTTTGAGGCAGAAACCTTTCTGCCTCAAAACAACGGAATAAAATATAAAAGAATCTCATTAAAAAATGAGACTCTTTTATGATTTCATATTTAAATCGATTTCGAAGTTTGCTTACCAAAGATAAACACCCTAGTAAACACTGCCATTATAACTACAATAACCAGAAAATAAAGTGGCATCACCATTAATGAGCCTGTATGCAGCTGACTCATTCCCCAAATTGTCATCGTTACAATTACATAGTACCCTAAGCTAAACAATGCACCTGCTGTACCAATGACATCTTGAAAATCTACTAACGCTAAACTTAAACAGTTAGGTAACGCTATGCCAATTCCTAATAGCAATATAAACATCGCTATTAAAAATACAACCATATATATTACATTCAGATTTGATCCAACAAACGTAATAACAGATAAAAGGATAGCTCCCCCTGTCATTACAAGACAACCGATATATATAATTTTCTCTGGTTTATAAGTAGCAAGTAAACGCTTTGAAACTTTCGCTCCAACAATAGAAGCAGACGCAACAACAATTCCTAAAAACCCATACGTACTAGGTAATAACTGAAAGTATTCAATAAAGATAAACGGTGCTTCTGCATAATAGCTAAATAAAACACCATTTGCTCCTCCAATTAACAGCCCATATGTTATCACTTTCGGATTTGTAATTAACCTCTTCAAGACTGAAAATACATTTATTTTATTCGTTACTGAGCCCGTTTTTGTTTCAGGAAGAGAAACAAACGTATACAGAAAAATACCGATACTCATAACTACTAAACTTAAAAATACTATTTTAAATCCAAACATTTGATCAAGAAAGCCACCAATTAACGGTCCTATCGCTGGTGTAAAAGCAATGACTGCCGAGATTTGAGCAAACATAACATGCCTCTTATGCCCTTCTACACTTTCACGAAGAATCGTTTGCGTCACAACTGATCCTGCACTTGCTCCAAACGCTTGAATAAAACGACTTACCAATAAAACTTCAATGGAATTTGCAATAAAGCATAAGAAACTCCCAGCGCCATATACGACAATTCCAAATAACATTGCCCGGCGACGGCCAATTATATCTGATAGCCATCCAATAAAAAATACACCTAAAGCAAATCCAGCAAAATACACACTAAGCGTTAACTGCACCTCATTATTACTTACATGTAACGCCTTTGAAATGTCCGGTAAAGACGGTGTGTAAATCGTTTCACTAATTTGCGGAAATGCGACAAGAATAATCATTAACAAAAGTGATGGTACTGAGACTTTTTTCATTTTTCATACCCTCCTATAACTTTGAAAATCTCAGAAATAAAAAGACTTTCCTTAGCTACGGAACAGGAGGGGCCATTATAGAAATCCGGTCATAAAACAACAAAGAAAACACCTCAATTACGTATGTTAATACTTATAGGAGGGTAATATTAACATCGATTTTTAAATATACTTTTTCAATTATATTACATATTACTTTTATTTTTCTAGTATTAACGTTCAAATGTTCTTTTTATATTAGTGAACAACTAATACACGCCATAGAAGATAACTACTTGATATAACCACCTTATTATGGAATAATTAGAAATAGTTTGAATCTATAAACCTAATTATAAAATGATATACTCATATATTCCTAATGTCATAAAGCTGAACAAGTAGGAGGACTTTCGTAATGATTGAAATTTTAAGGACAGTAGTAAACTTTCTAATTTCTCTATTCTCAGGAGAATTACCATTTGTACATTATGTATGGATTATTACCCTATTCCTAATTCAAATAACCCAATCTACTCTAAACTATAAACTCTTTAACAAGAAAGACAATTTCAGCACTTATATATTGGAAGGATTACTTGCTTTTATTATTTTATTGTTTGGAGGAATATTAGTATCTAAGTTACTTGCTTACATAATAGACGATCCTACTATTAATATGACGAATTTAACACATTATTTTGTTTCTCTTATCATATTAACTATATTTGTCGTAATAACCTGTGTTAAAGACTTTATAGAGACATCTATAAAGAATAAAAATATATCTCTTTTTAGCTTTTTAGTAATTTCCTTCATAACAAGTATACTTTCATTCAAGTTTTTATCACCTTTAATTGAAGGTTCTTTTTCTCTTTCTAAATCTTTTATCACCACTTTAATCATTCTTGTAACTATATCAATCCCTCTATTAATTTCCTTAGAGGATAAGTATGCAGACGAAAAGGAAACGGAAAATTTATAGTTTCTCATTTACATAAAAGAAAGAGGGAGCTCCCCTCTTTCTTTTAAATCATCCCTTTTAATATCAATCCTAAAACTGACATTATTATCGCGCTAATAATAATTCGCAAAATCCAAGTAGTGTTTGTACTTATTTTTTCTAATTGCTTATTGATTGTTGCTATGTCTTTCTCATTAATAGTGGTACGCGTTTCTAAATTTCGAATGTCTCTCATAATTTCTTTTTGCTCCGCCTTGAGACTGTCAATTTTAGCGTAAACATCTTCCATATATTCACACCCTCTGTTCATCTTTATAGAAAAATCTATATATATTATGAGACAACCCTCTTACCTGTGAATACATTCCGTATATCAGCGTACCAAATTATTTGTACAATCTAATTGAATCACTCACATGTTTCCATTCTTCTATTTATGAATTAGCGTTAAGATACATTAAAATTAGAAAATGAATCCCCAGTTTATTTAACAACAAACAAGGTGCAATCCAACATTCGGGAGCACCTACGATAATTTCTATTGTTTTCATATTTACAACTTAATATAATCAGTATGATTTTCTGAAGAATCCACTTTTTGAACTGCTTAAAATATACTAATATGAATACGAAATAGCTGTATTGATAAACTCTCTAGAACAATAAATATACTGGCTGAAACGGATCTATATCCAATATTTTTTCCAGTAACATGAATGGTTATTTCTGATAAATGCGTTTGTACATCATTGTTTTCAAAAATTTCATTCTCAACCTTTACAATATCTGCTTCACAATCTACTTCTTTAAAAGTTTTCAATAATTTTGTTTCCAATAAACTACAATCAAAGCTCTCATCTTTTATTACGGCAAATTTAACCTTCATATCGATTTCCCCATTTTTAACAAACTAAAATCATTAAATCAATATAAATATATATTATTCTATTAAATAATTCAAAATATACGCTTCTTACATACATTATTAACAATCAGTTCTAAAGAATTAAATACAAAAAGAAATTAAATAGTAGGCGTTCACTAATCTTTAGTATAATTCGTCTCTTAATTATTTTGCTCATTGCGCTTTTTTTATGTTCCTCCCTATTTCAACTGAACTTTGTGTAATAATGCATATCCCAAATACCTTATTTCCTTTCACTCATACTTTTATCATTGAGTTTTTATTCACAAATTCGTAACACATATATATGAGTTATCATGCTAAAATTAGTTTATTCACAAGAAGAAGTTATTCTTAATAAATCTATAATTTTTAATACCCTGTTTAAAGCCTTGCCCCCCTGCAAGGCTTTCTCCTATTTAACTAGCGTAGTAGTTATCTCTCCCCTTTGTTCCTTACCCTACAAATAATACTGAATATTTATTTTAATTTTTCAGCATCCACACTCACTCTGTTCGAAGGCTCTTTACCAAATATTCAATCTAATGATAAAATTGACCAAATTAATAATTTCATGCATCACTGTATCAATAAGTACAATAAAGTGAAACTTTAATCAATCGTGCTTTTACAGGTAGCCTGCCCCCACCTAACGTCTTTGCTTCCGCTAAATTTTGAGGTGCGGGTCTTACTGCCCGGCAAATAGCGGGATAAAGACACAAATAGTACTCTCACGATTAAGTAAACGCGAGCTTTTTCTTCTATAAACTTACTATTTAAGGTTAATAGTTTAGTAACAAGATTTAAAAATTCGACTTAAATTCATTGATGAATGGAGAGGTTTATATGAAATTAAAAGACAAAGTAGCAATCATAACTGGTGGTGCAAGTGGAATTGGCAAATCTACTGTTCGTCTTTTTATCGAAGAAGGTGCAAAAGTAGTTATTGCTGACTTTTCTGAACGTGGAAAAGAACTATCAGATGAATTGAATGCACATGGATATACTACGTTATTTATTAAAACTGATGTAACAAAAGAGGCAGATATTAAACAGCTAATTCATGAGACAGTAAGTACATACGGTAAATTAGATATTATGTATGCCAATGCCGGCGTTGCTGATGATGCACCGGCAAACGAATTATCCTATGAAAAATGGAAAAGAACTATTGATATTAATTTGTCTGGGGTATTCCTTTCTGATAAATATTCGATTGAACAATTTCTTAAACAAGGTACAGGTGGTGTCATCGTTAACGCTGGTTCGATTCATAGTTTTGTTTCATTACCTACCCCAACAGCATACTCCTCTGCAAAAGGTGGTGTGAAACTATTAACTCAAAATTTATGTACTGCCTACGCTAAATATGGAATACGTATTAATGCGGTGTGCCCTGGTTATATTGACACCCCTTTACTAGGTAGTGTTAATCCTCAACAGAAAGAATATTTAGCTTCACTTCATCCGCAAGGCAGACTTGGAACACCAGAAGAAGTCGCTAAAGCTGTCTTATTTTTAGCAAGTGATGATGCTAGTTTTGTTAACGGTACAACACTTCTTGTTGATGGAGGCTATACTGCACGTTAATTTAAAAATTTTGAAGCACCCTAAAAAATATATAGTCTTCAACAAGAAAAAGCGCCATCACAAGTGACGGCGCTTTTTCTATGTAAGAGCAACTAGAAGGTATCCTTCTAGCCTACTCCCATTTATAAGTCCAAAACTGTTCAAGTTGCAGCCATTTTAATGTTGCTGCATCTTTGTTTTTTATTTTTGCATGCGTATCTTCCAGCATTGCTTCTGTTTGTGAACGGTGCGCACCTAATGCAGTTAATTTATGATCAAATACTTCACTAATGTTATTTACAACATCCGGTTCTCCTAATACTGCTTCACGATTTTTCGTAATCGCAACAGCATGGATAACTGGGCGCTCTTCTTTTGGCATACGTGATACAGCGCGAACGACAGCGCGGCCAAATGCATTATGATCTGGATGTACACCGTGCTCTGGATAAAATGTAATAATTCGAGATGGATTTACTTCTTGAATGATTGCTTCAATTTTGTCAGCAACGAAATCAACATCTTCAAATTCTAACGTTTTATCATGGAAGCCAAGCATTCTTAAATCTTTAATGCCCATCGCTTCACAAGCATCTTTCAATTCTTTCTCACGGATATTTGGAATCGTTTCACGGTTAGCGAATACGTTCTTACCCATGTTACGTCCCATTTGTCCTAGAGTACCACATGCATATGTTACAGGTACTCCTTGATCTGTTAATAAGCGAATTGTTCCTCCCGCAGCATATGCTTCATCATCTGGATGCGGAAATACAACAAGTACATGTCTCTCCATAAGTTTCCCTCCTTCTTACTTAAATGGTGTTAAGCTTAACTCAAGTGCAACTGCTAGACGACCTAAATTATCATGTCCAGCTAGTAATAAACGCTCTTGACCATCTACTTCCCAGTGCGTAATACCTTCAGCATATACCCAACCGTGATCCATTTTTAGACCAACTCGGTATGGATTTGTTCCAGTTATCTTCCCGCGTTCAAAACGGATAATTGCATTTCGAATGAAAGCACCAACTGTCATCATCTTTTCATTTATGTGTGATGCATACGCTCCGTTTGTCGTTTCTAAATGAATATATACATCTTTATTTACAAAACGTTCAATTTCATTTTGAATAAGAGAACTATCTTTTACTATTTCCATCGGAATTCACCTCTTTAAACCATTTTACGCAAAAATAATGTAAATTGCTATCTCTATATTAGAGGACAACGCTCACTTTTCCTAATAATTTGCACTGTGTTTTTTATATTTTTTATATTTTTTATATGATATGTAAAAAATACATTTTTTCCTTCACTTTGTTAAATAGTTTTCTTTCTTTTTTGAATTTGCTACAATATATTTTATCCCGCATTATTGCAGCGAGATACATTTCGACAATTGAATACATAATTTAAAGAAGGTGACATGGTTGGAACAATCAGCACATGAAGTAGCAAATTGGCAATATTATTTTGCAATTGCCGTATTTTTAATCACGTACGGATTTATTATTTCTGAGAAATTGAATCGTGCTGTAATCGCACTATTCGGTGCTGCTATTATGATTATTTTTGGAGTTGTAGATTTACATACTGCTTTCACATCACATATTCAATGGGAAACGATTACCCTTTTAATTGGGATGATGATTCTCGTACATATTACGAGTCAATCAGGCGTCTTTGAATTTGTGGCCATTAAAGCGGCAAAAGCAGCTGGCGGAAAACCGATTCGCATTTTATTATTACTATCCCTATTAACTGCTGTCGGATCAGCATTTTTGGACAATGTAACGACTGTTTTATTAATCGTTCCTGTTACATTATCCATTACACGTATTTTAAAAGTAAATCCTGTGCCTTATTTGATTTCAGAAGTGCTGTTTTCAAATATAGGCGGAACAGCAACATTAATCGGTGATCCACCTAATATTATGATTGGATCAGCAAACAAGCATTTAGACTTTAACGCCTTTTTACTTAACTTAGCTCCAATCGTAATTATTATTTCTATCGTGACACTTGGCATTATTTACTTCATGTATCGTAACAAACTAAAAACAACACCTGAACAAATCGAAAAACTAATGGCATTAAACGAAAAAGATTACATTAAAGATCAAAGCCTCCTTTTAAAATCTATTTCGATTTTAGGACTAACTATTTTAGGCTTCGGACTTCATTCGATTATTCATGTAGACGCTGCTGTTATCGCGATGACAGGCGCTACACTTCTTATGTTAATCGGCGTGAAAGAACATGATATTGAAGATGTATTTGCCCACGTTGAATGGGTAACCATTTTCTTCTTCGCCGGACTATTTGTTCTCGTTGGCGGGTTAATTGATATCGGACTTATCTCTTCACTTGCAAAAGAAGTAATCGGCGTAACAAACGGTGACATCGGATTCGCAGCTATACTTATTTTATGGGTATCTGGCATCGCATCTGCGACAATCGACAACATCCCATTTGTCGCTACGATGATTCCTCTTATTCAAGACTTAGCTACAGGACTCGGACTATCTGTCGATTCTCCGCAAATCGAAGTACTATGGTGGGCGTTATCTCTTGGAGCTTGCTTAGGAGGAAATGGAACGCTAATCGGAGCATCTGCAAACGTAGTCGTTGCTGGTATTGCAAAACGTGAAGGACATGCTTTCTCTTATATGGACTTCTTAAAAATTGGTTTACCATTAACCATTGTTGCACTCTTGTTATCACATGGTTATATATATTTACGTTATTTAATGTAAAAGTTGTATTGCATGAAATTATATCGTCAAATACAAAAGGTTTGCGGCATCGTGCTGCAAACCTTTTTTCATCACCAAAATATACCGATAATTGCTAACCCACCTAAAATCATACCACCAATTTGTCCGACAATTGTTGGTGATAATTGAACACCTTTTCTCACTTCAACAACTGGTCTTTCGTGCCTTAGTTGCTGCACTTCGCTTTGCAGTTGATGTACACTTCCGTGTAACTCTTTAATTAGTTCCTTTAATTCAGCGACCTCTTCATTTACTGGTTTTGCTTTTTCTAAATTCATTTTACATAACTCCTTATAAATCCAATCAGTTCACTGTAAATTTTCGCCAATTATCATTATATCTCCTGCATACTACATATATAATATTGAATGTATTCGCTAATCTTGCAACCCTATCCATTCATCCCGCAATATCCCCATAATGATACGATCAAAACACTTCCCATCTCTTTGAACCGCTTCTCTCATACACCCTTCCATCTGAAAACCTATCTTTTTATACAACGCAATGGCTGCTTTATTATAAGAAATCACATCCAGACCGACGCGGTGTAAATTCAATTCATAGAAAGCATATTTTAAGATAAGATGGATTGCTTCTCTTCCATATCCCTTTCCTCTATCATTTGCATCTCCTATACCAATGGCTAATAAACCCGTTCTGTTATTCCACTCTATGCCATGAATTGCAACAAAACCAATTAAGCAATCATCTTGAACTGTCCTTAACATAAAAGAAACACTATTCGATCTCCGTCCCTTTAATAGCCCATCACTTGCTATTTCTTGTATCGATTGCGGGAATGCTACATCTGTATCTACATTCCTTAAATACTCACTATCTTCTTGCCACATAGCCATTACTTCAGCATCTGCTTCTCTAATAGCTGATAATTTAATCGTTTTATTTTGAAAAAGATTCATTGTCATTTCAAACTCCCCCTTTTTTAATAACAGGGATAATTATTAGCCTATTTATCCCCTTATTCTATAAACTGCTTTATACACGGGATACTTACAATAAGCGCTGACATTGGCACATCTCCTCTACACGAAATTAACTTCATTGTATAATTTTTCGTTTATTCTAACAATAATAAAAAGCCCTCCAAATTTAGAGGGCCTTTCCTAATAGCGAAACTATATTATTTCGTAAACATTTTCTCCGCTTCATCCATTGCCATTTTGTTACCTAAAGCAGAATAGTCAAGCCATGGTTGGTCATTAATAATGTATACGTGCTTACCTTTAACAGCTTTTAAGTCTTTCCAAATTGGTGTTTCTTGAAGTTGTTTAAATGCAGCTTTCGCTTTATCATCTCTGTTAACGACAACGAAAATAGCATCTGCATCAAAGTCAGGTAATACTTCTTGTGAAATGACTTCGAAAGGACGGTTTCCATCAATTTTCTCTACACCATTTGCAGGTTGTAATCCTAAGTCTTGGAATAAAATTGGTCCCATCGGTCTTTTCGTACTAAATACTCGTAATTCTTTTGCAGTAACGCGAATTGCCATTACTTTTTCGTTATTACCTAATTCTTTATCTATTAAACTTTTTACTCGTTTTGATTGCTCTTCGTAATCTTGAATATATTTATCCGCTTCTTTCTCACGGTTTACAAGTTTACCAACTTGTTTTAACTGATCTCTCCACGTGCCTTCATCTAAGTTGAAAGAATGTGTTTTTGCAATTTTTTCGTATTTCGCTAAATCTTTGCCCGCGTATTTTTCATCCACATAAATGTCAGTTGGCTTCAATTGAAGTAACGCTTCCATATTCGGATCTGTTACAACACCAAGTTTCTTCGTATCTTTCAACTGCTCTTTTGCGTGTGGTAAGAAATCTTTTAAATCTCCGCCAATAACAGAACCTACTGGTGTAATTCCTAATGCAAGTAAATTATTTGTTAAATGAATGGACATAGAGGCGATTTTTGGATCATTACTTTTTTCCGTTTTTTTCGTTGCCTCTTCATTAGCTTTAGTTTGACCACATGCTGATAATACTAAAATACACATCATGCTAAATAAAATAGTAAGTTTCTTTTTCATATGTTCTCCTCTTTGAAGTATTTATTTTGTTTTTGTAAGTAAATAAAGAAAATACGGTGCTCCTAATGCCGCCACTACTACACCAGCTGGAATAGAGTTTGGCTCAAATATAGAACGACCTATCGTATCTGCTAGCACTAAAATAATCATTCCGATAATGCTAGCTAAAGGAAGAAAGTGTTGATATGTAGTACCTACTAACTTCCTTGCGATATGCGGAGCAACTAAACCGATAAAACCAATCCCTCCTGCCATCGATACACTTGCGCAAGATAATCCAACCGCTGTAGCTAAAAGTAATAACCGTTCTTTTTGAACAGAAACACCAAGTCCTGCCGCTACACTATCACCTAGTGACAATGCATTTAACGTTTTAGATTTTAGCCACGCATAAGGGGTTAGTATGAAAATCCAAGGTAATAATGCAAGGACATGAATCCAATCCCTTCCCCACACGTTACCAACTAGCCATCTAGAAGCGAATGTATACGTCTCATCATTTAA
This sequence comes from Bacillus sp. SRB3LM, assembly GCF_015712745.1. Taxonomy (NCBI): domain Bacteria; kingdom Bacillati; phylum Bacillota; class Bacilli; order Caryophanales; family Bacillaceae; genus Bacillus; species Bacillus sp. SRB3LM. The sequence goes on along the minus strand of NZ_VWVQ01000078.1, from coordinate 484,771 downwards.
CTTGAGAGAGAAAAATAACGAAATTGCACTAAAACCAGCTGAAACTGCAATACCAACGAGAATAAGTCTAATGGGAAGTAAACCATTTGACCGATCACTCGCAAGTAAAATAATAAGAAATGCAGCTAATACTCCTCCGCCAAATGTAAATAACGGTATTAAAATAGATGCACTTTCATTAATAGAATGAAAGAATGTAACGAATATAATTAGCCCGAAAGATGCACCTGAATGCAGTCCAAGAATACCAGGGTCTGCAAGTGCATTACGGGATAATCCTTGCAAAATCGCACCGGAAATCCCAAGGCCAATACCGGCTAACATTGTGATTATAATTCTTGGCATACGATAATCGTATAGCACGGTTGCACTTTCAAAATCACCATAACCGAAAAGCGTTTGAATTACTTTGAGCGGTGCAATGCTAAGTGTCCCTGTATTTAAGCTAAGTAAAATGACAGCGATACTAATACAACCAAAAATTGTAGTTACAGTAATGGCTCTTTTTTTATCTGTGTTAATAAGACCCTTCACTTATAGCTCCCTCCCAACTTTACGTGCTATATAGAGGAAGAACGGAACTCCAACAAGAGCTACCATAATTCCTATCGCAAGTTCTTTAGGAGGGTTTACTGTTCTTGCCCCTAAATCAGCTAAAACTAATAACATAGCTCCTAATAACGCTGACATAGGAATAATGAGTCTATAATTCACACCAACTAATTTTCTAGCAATGTGGGGGATAACTAGTCCTACAAATCCAATAGAACCAACAGCTGAAACAGAAACACCTGCTAGAATAACTACTATAATCATCCCTAGTATTCTCGTTCGGTTCGTTTTCACTCCTAAATTTGTAGCAACATCATCCCCCATTGATATGAGTGAAATAGATCTCCCTAACACTATTGCAAAAATAATCGTTATAAGAATAATAGGGACTAAAAATTTCAAGTGTTCCCACTTAACCCCTGCAACACCACCAGCATACCAAAACGCTAAATCTTGGCTTAAATCATAATAAATCGCAACACCTGAACTTAATGAATGTAAAAGCGCTGCCATAACAGCTCCAGCAATCGTTAACCTCATTGGTGTTAACCCACCTGATGTTGCTGATCCAATAACAAAAATAAGTACTGTACTTAAGACTGCTCCAATAAAGGAAGCAATCATTAAATAGGAATACGGCATATGCGGAAAAAAAGCAAAACTAAGTGCTACTACAAACATCGCTCCTGCATTTATGCCAAGTACACCTGCATCAGCTAAAGGATTTCGTGTTACTCCTTGCATAACCGCTCCAGCGACCGCAAAAGCTGCCCCTACAACTGCTGCGCCAATTACCCTTGGGAGCCTTAATTCGTAAATGATTTGATGCTGCGTTAATTTCGGATTGTAATCAAAAACCGCTGTCCACACCGTTTGCAAATGAATATCCTTTGCACCAAATGCGACGGCCAAAAATATAGATCCAATTAAACATATAATTGTTAAGCTCATAAAACATATGAACTTAATATGTATCCAGCGGTTATTGCCAGCACGTATAGTAGACTTATGTAACATGTTTCATTTCATCCTTTATATTCAGTTGTTTTTTATAATTATTTTTTATTTATAATTAATATCGATAATAATTATCATTTTCATTTAGATATTATATCCCCACTTTTTTTAAATAGCAAACTATTTTTTACTTTGTTATATATTAAAATACTTATTACAATTCCCCTCTAAAACTTACAAATACATGCAAAATAGACTACTGGTTTATTTTTTAAATTGTAGTATACTTAGTCATTATTTTGAGTTTTCTAACAAAAATAAAGGAGACACAATGTTCTATATAAAACAACTATTACATTTCACTTACGAGCAAGCATTATCTTGTTTATTCCCAGTCGTTATTTTCTTAACACTAGCCCTATCAAAAATCATTTCTATCCCAGGGTTATACCGCTATGATTTTATACTCATCGTATGTCTTCTTATGCAGTGGATTATGTACAAAACTGGACTTGAAACAAAAGACGAGCTAAAAGTAATTACTGTCTTCCACCTCATTGGCCTTCTACTAGAAATATATAAGGTACATTTCGGTTCGTGGATTTATCCTGAAGAGGCGTATTCAAAGATTTTTGGAGTTCCGCTTTACAGTGGTTTTATGTATGCAAGTGTCGCCAGTTACATATGCCAAGCGTGGAGGAGGTTGCATTTACAAATGCATTATTGGCCGAAAGCTATTTTTATCGTGCCATTAGGAGCAATGATTTACTTCAATTTTTTCACGCATCATTTTCTATACGATTTTAGATGGTTCTTAACTTTACTTCTATTCATCGTTTTCTCTCGCACATTTGTACAATTTTCATTACAAGGCGTTACATATAAAATGCCACTCGTTCTCTCCTTTTTCCTTATCGGATTTTTCATTTGGATTGCAGAGAACATCGCAACATTTTTCGGAGCATGGCAATATCCAAATCAACGGGAAGCATGGAGTCTCGTTCACTTAAGCAAAATTAGTTCATGGTTTTTACTCGTTGTTATTAGCATTATGATTGTCACGCAGCTCAAACATTTGAAGGAATCAAAAAGATAATACTGATTATGTAAAAACAGTTAGCCCATCACTCATTAGAGAGTGATGAGCTAATTGTTTTTAGTAATATTTTTTAAACCGTCCTTATCAAGGGAGTTATAATTTACAAGAGTATAAGCAATTACACATTATGAACTGCTACTAGCAGAAGATGTTGCTACAGATGAAGCGGCAATCGTTGCCATCATGGCTGCCTGTTGTGCTTGTATGAGGACTTCTATCATTGTTTGTAAACCTGTGTTAGTAGCTTTACTTTCCTCACCTTTCTGACTTACGAACAGTTGAATAGCAATAAGAATATTTGTATCTGTATGCCAACGGAACAATTTATCCCCCTGCAATTTTTCAATAAATGCTCGAATAGAATGAATCTCTTTTTCTCCGTCCTCGAGTAACGCTAGTAGCCCGATAGCTGGGTAATGCATCTGTTTTACTTTTACCTTTTCTTGCTTTAACAAATTCCATATATTTGTGCATTTTGCAACTAATAGTTCTTCCCTGACATCCTTCTTTAATGAAAGAATATGACTCAAAAATTGAAGATCATTCCCTTTACGTAAACCAGCTGTCGCTAGTTTCTGATAAAGACGTTCCACTCGGTCCATAAGTGTTTCTACATTCTCTGATTGTCCTGCTAATAAAACCGCGAGCGGATAATCATTTGTACTTGTAAGAAAGAGGTGATCCTTTTTCATGCGTTTATATACTTGCATCGAACGCTGAATGTGCGCGCCATGCTGTTCATTTTCTTCTGTTAAAAGCACAGCTGCTGCGAGATAAGTAAATATACTCCGGCTAAAGCCACCAGTGACCAATTGTTCATATAAATCTAAAAACGTGCGAAAAGCTTCCTTGTAATCTGTAAAGTGAATATCTAATGTTGCGGCCACTACAAAACGATGATAAGACTTTAAGTATGAAAACATCCCTACCTCATTCTTAATATAACTACTAATTTCTAAAAAACGTCCGAGATCAAACAATTTATCACTACCTGCATACATAGCAGCAATCATCATTCCTGTTCGAGAATCACTCGTTTTCCATTTTAGTTCTCCCTTTAACTGTACATATGTATGTTTATATTGCTCCAACTTTTGTTCTAATGTAATCATAGTATTCACCCCTATTTCTAGTTCTTCTCTATTATTATACGTATATTCCATATTTAGGAATACTATAATTAATAATCACAACATAAAAAATTATAAAATTCTCTAATCCTTCAAGAAGTTATACAAAAAAGGTAGATAATAATTTATCTACCTTTTTTGTATATATTATTTAACATTACACCTGTATTGCTTGTTATATGCAATTAAGAACTAAAGAACTTTAATAATACGTTCCATCGCCTTCATTTGCCCAATATGATCAGCTTCATGATAAAGCATCATACCGTAAAGCTCACCAACTGTTTCTAGTCCTAAGAACGGCTCTGGCAGTTTATTTTCAAATGCTTCTGCTGGAATTTCGTTAATACGTTTTGCTTGTTCTTTTAATTGAGCCATTAACACGTCTAATGATGGTCCTTCTGTTTTCCATTTAGACGGTCTTGATCCATACCCAAACATACCTGGATATTCAGTTGGTAATTGTTTAAATTCTTTTCCAAACATGAAAACTTCTGCTGCCGTTAATACATGACCGATATGCCAGCGAATTGTATTGTTAAAACCCTCTGGCTGTGTATCTACAGTTTTATCGTCTAACGTCTCCATAAATTTAAGCAATTCTCCACGCGTTATTTCAAATTGTTTTAAGCCAACTAGTCTATTCATTTGATTGTTCTCCTTCTTCATGTACCATTTATTATGAACTAAGAATGTTCAATTTATTAAAGTTTCACCTTGTTTAATCTATCAGAAACAAATAAGAAATACATCTAATATGCTTATTAAAAATAATAAAAAGGTTCACTCCTCGTAAATATAGAATTACTTACTATGTAAATAAAAGAGGAGTGTACTTGCATGTTACATATTTTAAAACAGCAATATAATCTTATTAGCTCTACAAGAGAAACTCTATTTTCATTTTTGGAAGAAATCCCAGTAGAAAAATTACATAGCACAGTTCCTAATTTCGGAAGCGGTAGCATTATAAAGACTCATATTCATGTAGCCGATTGCTATCGATACTGGCTTGGATCATTCGCATTCAAACAAAAACGAGCATGTTTTGAAATCCAATCAAAACATGCTCTTAAAATATTCTATCTTACAATCTCCATATCCCCATCAATACCAAATAGTCTCAGCATAATTATATGCATCACTATTCGGAATGGCATGTTTCCCCTGCGCTTGTGCCTTTCTTGGATCTAAATCATATACCATTGGCGTATAGCATGATGTTTGCCCTTTATTCACAACACCATTTCCTCCAGCACTCCCGCAAGTGTATGCCTTTCCATCTGTTTTTCTAACAATCCTTGCATCAGCTTCGTTATTATATACTGCTGCACGAGTTACAGTAACTTTTGCCCATGCTGTCTTACACGTTGTGCTAAATTTTAATTCTACATAAGAATTTGAATCAATCCACTTCTTTTCTTTCGTTACTGCGGATTGATCACAGCTATTATAATAAGGACTTTTCCCATCATATGAATGGTCTTCTGCATACGCTTTATCATTACCAGTCGTACTAAACATACTAGTTAAAACGAGCAAGGACAGACAAAAACATGCACTTAGCTTTTTTAAAAGTTTCAAAGCATTCCACTCCTTCTTAATAGCGTCCAGTTTTTCCATAACCGTTATTAAAAGTAACCGCTTCAGCATCTGCTGTGTATCCGAAATCAGCAGTTAAATCAAATACCATTCCTGTATACGTGCTCGTTTGACCTGTTTTTATTGTCCCGTTCCCCTGATTGGAAGTGACTGATTTTTGGAATACACCATTTTTGTATTTATTCACAACAGCGTACGCATACACTCCTCCCGCAACAGCTGGTGCTGGTTGATCTAAAACAAACTTAGCCCAAGCTGCATGACATTTATTGCTGTAACGTAAATACACTGTCCCTACTTTTTTACTCCCTTCGTACACAGCTGTAGACTTTGCATTAAATCCATCTGCATCACACGTTGTACTACCTCCGTATACTTTCGTTGTTGCTGGATTTTTCCCGTCATAATAACTACTTAAATCAGTAGCTGCAAATGTACTTCCTTGGAAACTAAATAATACCCCTACACTCGCTACACTTAATACACATACTTTCATTAACTTTTTAAACATTTTCAATTTCCTCCCTCAAAAGAAGTACGTATAATAATGACAATCTATCCCCTATGTACGCCCCTCCTTTCATGCTTCCTAGAGGCATCTTACAAAAACGAATAAACGTTGTAAATTTCCTTATGATTATTGGAATATACGAAGAAATTTACGTAACCGTCTAAGAAAAAAAGTTGAGAAATACACATGTTATAGCATCCTTTATTTAAAACATAAAAGAACCGATACTTGTTACATGCAAGCATCGGTTCTTTATACAAAATTGCCATTTTTTCTTTTATATAAAATAAATATTTCTCCACTTAATCTGTTGTAAAAAACTCCCTAGTCACATCAATAAATTGCTGCAGTGGCGCTGTCATCCATTTATCTTTATGCCAAGCAATTTGTGTATAAATCGGTGAGATTTCATTTTCTAAATGTAACTCTTTTATCGTCCCCTCTCGTATATCTTTTTCTACTACTATTGCTGGTAACACAGCTATTCCTAAATCTGCAATAACACATTGTTTAATTGCTTCGACACTAACGAACTCAATTTTATTTGCTGGATACACACCTTCTGTACGAAATAGCTCTTCAAATAAAGTCCGGTACGAGCATCCTAGCTCTGTTAGCAATAACGTCTCACTTTCTAAATCTTTTGTAAAAACGGAAGCTTTCTCGAGTAAATGATGCCCTGAAGCAGCTACTATTTTTAATTCTTCTTTCATAAGCGGCTCCACATGTAAAGCATCTTCTGTTTTACATTCGTCCAAAATAAAGGCAAGATCGACTTTTCCCTCCATCAATTGTTCCTTCGCATCTTTATTGGAATGCGCTGGTTTAAATATAAGCTTTATTTGAGGAAATTGTGCTTTAAACCTCTTTAATATAGAAAGAAGTCTATATGTACATTGGCTTTCTTGCGCACCAATTATTAACGTACCTGCTATTTCTTCATCATCTTTCACAGCCATTTTTGCTTCGTTGCTGAGCGCAATCATCTTGTCGGCATATAGTTGAAACTTCCTACCTGCTTCAGTTAAGAAAAGACGTTTTCCTAATCTTTCAAATAACGGCGTACCTAGCTCAGCTTCTAACGTTTTAATTTGCGCTGTCACACTCGATTGAGCAAAGTTTAATTTCTTCGCAGTTTGTGTAAAGTTCAAAGTATCCGCCGCTACTTTAAATGTAATTAATTGTTTTATCTCCATTTATCGTCCCTCTTTTCAATCGATATTCCCGATTGATTTCATCGAAATAATCCTCTTTGTCTATTGATATTTGTATTGTATGATAAAGAGCATCGACAAACAATAAAAATGGAGGTATTCCATATGAAAGCACTTTGTTTCGAACAGTTCGGAAATCCGGATGTACTACAATATAAAGAACTAAATGATCCAATCATAAATCCAAATGAAATTCTTGTCCGCACGAAAGCAATCGGTTTAAATTTCGCCGACATTTATAGACGTCGCGGTGATTATCATCTCGCTGGCAACCCACCGTATATATTAGGTTATGAAGGGGCTGGCATTGTAGAAAAAGTAGGAGCTGACGTTACGAATATTAATCCTGGAGATCGTATTGCATTTGCTGACGTTCCATTTGCAAATGCAGAACTAGTTGCCGTTCCATCGAAGAAAGCAATTAAGCTTCCAGATTCTATCTCTTTTAAAACAGCCGCTTCTGTCTTATTACAAGGATTAACAGCACATTATTTAACGAAAGATAGCTATCAAATAAAACAAGGTGATATAGCTTTAGTACACGCTGCTGCTGGAGGTGTTGGGCAACTTCTTATCCAAATAATTAAACTACTAGGCGGAAAAGTAATCGGCCTCACGTCATCAAAAGAAAAAGCACAAATAGCTACATTAGCTGGTGCTGATCACGTATTTTTATATAAGGTAGCATGGCCTGTGAAAGTACTTGAAATAACAAACGGTGATGGAGTAAATGTTGTATATGAATCAGTAGGTTCTACGCTAGAGGAAAGTTTTAACGCTACTAAAACTGGTGGCACTGTCGTATTTTACGGAATGGCCGGTGGTAATCCTGCGCCCGTTGATCCACGTATGCTTATGGATACTTCAAAAACATTAACTGGCGGAGACCTTTGGAACGTGCTTACATCTTATGAAGAGAGAAAAGAACGCTCCTCTCAATTATTCGAATGGATTACGACCGAAAAATTAAAGATCGCAAGTCCTACTACCTTCTCTTTACAAGATGGTGCCCGTGCTCATGAATTATTAGAGAACAGAAAAAGCACAGGGAAGATTTTATTAATCCCATAATTATTCCAATAAAAAAAGGAAGCTAGAATGTATTTCTTTGCTTCCTTTTTTAACGTTATTTATGTTCAATCTCGCTTCTTTTCAATAACCCTGTTATTTATATTTTTTCTCTACGCTTCTCTTTCTAGGCCCCTCATTTTTAAGTTTATATAATAAACGAATCTAAATATTAAAGGAAAGAACAAACCTCCTGATATCAACGATCCAATAAATACAGTATCAATAAAAGAAAGAATCCCAAATAATAGCATTCCAAAAAAATAAAATACAATTGCACTCCAATAAATAAAACGTGGAAACTTAGTTTGGAACGAATCACCTTTTTCACACGGTTTTCCAAATAACAAATGAACGAATTTAATCAACATAATCACTTCTCCATATAATTGTTAATATTCTTTTCTTCTTAGAATTGAACATAAATCACATACCGTGTACCATCCATCTTCACACATTCCTTACTTTGTTTTATTTCTCGTATACTTACTTTAGATTCCGAGATGAAATGTAAGGCTAATGTCCCTCCAATACACTGCAAACTAATTTGTTGTTCCTACTCTCTAATTATACCATTACAATAATTTTCATAGTTCATTTTTAACGGAATATTCCGATTCAAATTAATAAATGATATATTAAAAAATAAGGAAAGGAAGCTAGATTTCTCTACCTTCCTTTCCTTATTTTTATATTTCCACACTTTCTTTCCCTTTTGCAACATAGCTCATATCTCCAACCGACTCGACTGTGTATGTTCCGTCTTTATATACAATCTTCGTCACACTAGCATTTTCTACTCCAAGTTTTGTTTTGCTACTGTCTAACATTTCTATTAAGGTAGTAATCAAAAGCCCATGAACGACAACTAAAACGTTACCGCCACCATTTGCAGCAGATTCTTCACTAATTTTATCAATCTCTGCTTTTATACGAGTAGAAAATAATTCCCAATCTTCCGCCTGTTTTGTAGAGTCCGCTGCTCTAATAAGATTAATCACTTCTTGAATAGAAAACTTCATAAGTTCTTCTGGTGATGCAACGCCCGCTGCTTTTCCAACCGCATCCCACATGTTTTCAAGTTTTTCACCTTCAAAAATACCAAAATTTAATTCTCGTAAATTTTTTCTTTTCTTAAGTTTTAACTTTGTTTGCTCACTATATTTTAATACTAAATTAGCAGTTTCAATCGCTCGGCCGCTATCACTACTATATGCATTCGCAAAATGAACATCTTTTAATCCCGTTCCTAAATTAGAGGCAACTTCCACACCTTTTTCTACTAACGGAGAGTCTGCCCAACCTTGCGCGCGATGGTTCGTATTTAATATTGTTTTACCGTGCCTTGTAACATATAACGTAACTACATTCTCATTGCTATCTGTTTCTCGATTCTTCATTCAATTCTCTCCCTTTACATTTCTATATCAATTTTACCACCTTAATTATTCATTGAGCAAAATATACGTAAGTAGATTTACTTAATAAAAAAAGCTATCTTTCTGTATATCCCTACAAAAAGATAGCATCTTTTATGATTATATTTTCAACCGATACTCTTACTCAGCAAAAGCACTCGAATATTGCACAACTCCTTCTACACCTTGCAGAGCGTTCTCGCTTAGCTCAATCACCATAAACACTTCATCTGGCACTTCAAATGGTGCTTTTATATTCCACTCACTTGCTTTCTTAAAGCCAAATTTCGGATAGTACCCTGGATGTCCTAACACTACAACTGATCCGTATCCAAGTTCTTTCGCTTTTTCTAAAGCAACCGTAATCAGTTTTCCACCAATTCCTTTCTTCTGATGGTCCCTAACAACTGAAACTGGTGCAAGTGCTAACGATTCTACAGAAGTTCCACCTTGTTCTATTGTAATTTTCGATAACATAATGTGACCAACTATATCTTCATCTACCGCAACAATTGATAACTCCGGAACAAACGCGTCACATTCTCTAATACGTTTTACAAGTGCATGTTCTGTTTTATCACTAAATTCTTCATGTAAAAATGCTTGTTGTACCACTTCTTCTGTTTTTCTATAATCGTTTTTTTGCTCTTGTCTAATCGTTACCATTCTATATTATCCTCTATTCTTTCTTATTTCTTTTTGGATTTTACGAAGCGCTTTTTTCGATCCGCGCTCAATATCGTGCTGCATTTTTCTTTCTTTATAATCGACAAATAGTGTATTTAAATCATATCCCTCTGGGTATAATTCCTTTGCTGCTACCTCTAACGTAATACGTTTTATATTCACTTCAACAAATTCACCGTTATAATATACAACAACGTTATAAAAATTATCTTTTTCCTTATAGATAATACCAAAATCATCATAATCTAATAAATTCACACGATCGCCGATTTTATACTCATAATGAAATTCTCTTTTTTCTTGTACAAATTTCGGTTTTCTAATTTTACTTTCATTCACTTTTTCTAAAGCGTACTCTTTATTTCCCATGTACTCTTTCGCTCTTTTCAGCACATGTTCTTTTACGCTCATTTTATTCGCAATCCAAAGTGCATTACTTTCTCCTGATTTTCCGATAACTAATTTATAAAGGGGCTCTAACGTTTCACTATTAAACTGCATCGCTGCATTCATAAAGTCATCGTGCATTTCTGAGAATCGTTTAATTTCTCCGTAATGCGTACTCGCAACGGTAATACATCCCGTAAGGTAAAACTCTTCTAAAATTGATATTGCAAGTGCTGCACCTTCATTCGGTTCTGTACCGCTTCCTATTTCATCAAATAAAAGTAACGTATTATTATTTGACATGCTCATAATCTCAGAAAGATTTTTCATATGAGATGAAAATGTACTTAGTGCGTTTTCGATACTTTGATTATCACCAATATCTACAAATACATTTTCAAAAATAGCGATTTCTGTACCTTTATCTCCTGCAATATGAAGACCTGACATTGTAGCTAATGTTAACAATCCAATCGTTTTTAACACAATTGTCTTTCCGCCCGCATTCGGCCCTGTAATAATTAAACTACGATACTCTTGACCAATTTTAAAATTTAAGGGTACAACTTGCCCTGTTAAAAGCGGATGCTTACAATTCACTAAATGAATGTAGCCATGATCATTTAACTTCGGCTCTATTCCATTGATTGATTTACTAAACTTCGCTTTCGCAAATACCATATCATACTGACTAATTAGCTCCATGTTAATCTTTATACTATAAATGTTTTCTAACACCATTCCTGATAAAGTCGCTAAAATTTGATATTCTTCAACCGCTTCTTCTGCTTTCAAACCTGCTAGTTCTGCATTCAATTTCGTAACCGTATGTGGTTCTATAAATACAGTAGAACCTTTTGCCGAGGCTTCAATAATACTTCCGGCAACTTGGTTTTTATAGGAAGATTTAATTGGAATCGTATAACGGTCATCCTTTTTACTAATAAAGAATTCCTGAATGAATTTCTTATTTGAACTACTATTTAAAAACTTCGTTAAACGTTCTTTTATTTTCCCATCTACAGAATCGATATTATTTCGAATTCGTTTTAACTCTTTACTTGCAGCTGCATCAATACTATTTCCTTTAATTGAAAAGTTAATTTCCTCTTCAATACTTTTATATTCAGTCATTGAATTTGCATAAGAAGCTAATACTGGTGCAAAAAATTCTTTATCTAACATAAACTTTTTAATCTTTCTACATCCGCGTAAAAAGTCTGAAACACTGACTAATTCTTCTGGATCTAAAATCATCCCTTTTTCTAATTTTTGAATTGTACTAGCAATATTAGAAATGCCGAAGAAAGGAACATGCCCTTCTGCATCTAATATAGCTCGTGCTTCTGTCGTTTCATTCAAGCGATTTCTCACTACTTTTATACTCGTACTAGGCTCTAATTTGTTTAATAATTCCTTACCTAATCCACTTACACAATAAGATTTCACTATATCCTTTAATTCGTTATATTGTAACTTTTCAAAAGTCATCGTATTCATTTTGTTTCTCCTCACTATGATTGATTTTTATCATAAATGAAGATACCTACTCATTAGATTCCAATGAGCCATATATAAAATTCCATAATTATACAATAAAAACATATACAAAAAAGCTGCGGGGATACCGCAGCTTTTACATTTACAAGGCATGTGTAATAACATATGAGGAAATAAGCCATAAAAAATAGATGGCAGTCCCTTATTACACGCTTTATAAAGTATTGTAGGTATCTTCATAGGTTTTGAAATAAATGCATGACAAAATTAGGGGTATGATGTACATAAAAATCCCCTGGTCTTATCCGATTTATTTCATTAAATTTTTCCTATTTAATACCTACCGCACTCACAAAAAGCACCTCTCATTAAGTTATATTATAGTCATTGAAATCTAATTTATTGAAATCATCATACTATATGTTACGTGAGAAGTAAAGGTGCCATACTTCAGTAGTACGCAACTCTACACTTCAATATTTCTTAAATTAGACCTATATTCGCTGAGGAGAAATTATAAGAAGCGCCTCCGCTATTGCGAATGTCATTTCCTTCCCCTAATACATTTAATAATTATGACAAGCAATGATAGGAGGTTACTATATGAATGAAGAATATAATATTTTACATGGACCTGCTCTGGAACCAAATTTAATCGGTCCCACACTACCATCAATTCCACCATTTACTTTCCCTACTGGACCTACTGGAATCACAGGCCCTACCGGTGCGACAGGTTTTACCGGAATTGGAATAACTGGTCCCACTGGGGTTACTGGTCCTACCGGAATCGGAATAACTGGTCCCACCGGAGTTACTGGTCCTACCGGAATTGGAATAACTGGCCCCACTGGGGTTACTGGCCCTACCGGAATTGGAATAACTGGTCCCACTGGGGTTACTGGCCCTACCGGAATTGGAATAACTGGTCCCACTGGGGTTACTGGTTTAGGGATTCTTCCCGTATTTGGAACAATAACTTCTGAAGTAGGAATCGGTTTTTCAGCAGTAGTTAATACAAATGTTAATTTTACAATCCCAGGACCTGCTAATGGAACTACTCTAAATCCATTAAATAATTCTATTACAATTGATACCACTGGCGTGTACTCTGTATCCTTTTCAATTGTATTTGTAATACAAGCTATATCGTCTAGTATATTAAATCTTACAATAAACGATTCCATCCAATTCGCAATTGAAACGCGAGTTAGTGGTGGTTCTGGGGTAAGATCAACATCTGCCAGAACTGATTTACTATCTTTAAATCAAGGGGATGTTCTTCGAGTACGAATAAGAGAAGCCACAGGTGATATTATTTATTCCAACGCATCTCTCGTTGTTTTAAAAGTCGACTAATTCGTTTATGAAAATAAAAATTTAAGAATGATAACAATATAAAAAGAAGAGGAAAACTTATATTTCAGTCTACCTCTTCTTTTTCATCACAAAATTACTGTTGAACATATATGGAAACTGATCCTCCACTTACTTGGAACTGCCCCCACCCATCCTTATTAATTGTTACAGTATTTGTTTGATTACCCGTAATATCGTACCATACTTCCCCTGCGTTATTCTTTCCAACATCCATCCACTTTGCCCCTCCTGGTCCATCAGAGATTAATGTTGCTAAACCAGAATTAGCATGTACACTATCACCTTCTCTTGTCCAGCCAATCACATCTGGATGGTCAAAATAATCACGCTGCGTACCATATGCAAAGTTTTTTCGTGCCGTCAAAATCGGATCAATTTTGTCCTTTAACGCTGGAATTTCATAGTTACTATTTCCTTTTGTACCATAGTAATCACCATAGAAAACAGAAGGATACCCCTCTGCACGCGTTAAAATAAATGCATATGCCAGCGGCTTGAACCAAGGGCTCACTACAGATTCCAATGACTGACCAGGCTGTGAATCATGATTTTCAACTAGAGTAACCGCAAGTGTAGGATGATTCGCAACTACTGTTCCTTTTAAAATATTTCTCATATCATAATTTCCATTTCCTGTTGAAGCATAATGAAAATTATAATGAAGTGGTGCATCGAACACAGATTGATTATAATTAACCTTCGCTAAATAATTATTTAAAGTCTGGATATCATTTTGCCAATATTCAGCTACTGTAAACATTTCTTTCCCTGTTTGCTGTCTAACGTGATTTACCCAATCGCGCAAATATTCATGATCAATATGTTTAACAGCATCTAAACGAAAACCATCTAAATTTAATTCATTCGCATACCACGTTCCCCATTTTTTCATTTCATTCGCAACATCTGGATGATCAAAATCAAGATCCGCATACATCAAATAATCATAATTCCCATTCTCGCTAGACACTTCCCAGTCCCATGCTTTACCTATGCCCCTAAATTTATAAATTCGGCTTAATTTCCTTCCTTCATCCCAATCCGTTCCGTCAAAATGATACCATTTCCATTTGAAATTAGAATAAGAATCTCCACGCCCTGGAAAGTTAAATCCCGTCCACGCACTAATTTCATAATCACCTGATACTTCAATATTCCGATTGCTCGGGTCTACCTCAACTGCTGTGACAGTTTCTGTATAATCAGCCCCACCTTTATGATTCATAACTACATCACCGTATACATCGATGTTTTTCTTATGTAAAGCGTCAATTGCAGATTTCAATTGTGCTTTCGTCCCATATTTCGTCCGCACTGTGCCCTTTTGATTGAATTCCCCCAGATCATATAAATCATATGCTCCATATCCTACGTCATTTTGCGTAGTTCCTTTATATGCAGGTGGTATCCAAACAGATGTAATTCCTTTTTCCGCTAAATTTTCAGCATCAGTACGCAAACGATTCCAATGATTCCCATCATTCGGAGCATACCACTCAAAATACTGCATTAACGTTCCATTGTTAACTGTGTCTGCATATGCTTTACTCCCCTCATATATACTAGGTAAAAACATAAAAACTGACAATCCGACTATTGTTATTCTTTTAAACATCTGTACACCATCCCCTTCCAAGAAAGCGTTTGCATATTTTATCAGAATTATTATAATATTCGTCCCACCGTTAGTAAAGTAGCAATCTCTCACTCTCCCATATTATTTTTAGTCTAATTTCAAATATTCAACGTAGTTTTAATTTCACATCCTATTCAAGATTGTTTACAATTTACCTATAAAAGCATAACGGAGGGATTTCGATGACAGACTTTCAAAAACAATTTTTCGCACGATTACATATAGAAGAAAAAGACACAGTTTCATTTGAAGATTTATCTAACATTATGTACGCAATGGCACAAACTGTTCCTTTTGAAAACTTAAATATTCTCGAAAAGAATTTTAAAGAAATATCAAAAGAAAATTTGAAAGAGAAAATTTTAGTAAATAACCGTGGCGGTCTTTGTTATGAACTCAATCCTACTATGTATTACTTCCTGAAAGATTCTGGATTCGATGTTCATCTCGTTTCAGGAACAGTTTATAACGCTGCAAACTCCATATGGGCTGTTGATTCTGGCCATATCGCAATCGTTTTAACACATCATAATGAACTTTATTTAATTGAAGTAGGATTCGGATCATACTTACCTCTTGCCCCTGTCCCTTTCTCAGGTGAAGTCATTCACTCTGTTACAGGAGATTATCGTATTCGTAAAGAAATGACCGAAAAGGGAAACTACATTTTAGAGATGCGGAAAAACAATGAGTTCTTGGATCAATCTTCTGCTGATGATTGGACGTTAGGCTATGCATTTTATATAGAAGAAGTGGATGAAGAAAAAGCAAATACAGCACAAAAAATTATCGTTGAACATGAAGAATCACCCTTTAATAAAGTACCTCTTATTGTAAAACTAACTGAAGATGGGCATGCCTCTTTAACGAAAGATAGCCTTACAGTAGCGAAAAATGGTAAAAAAACGAAAGAAACCGTTACAAACATGCAATATACAAACCTTTTACATTCAAAATTCGGAATTACACTATAAGTAAGTAAGCCTTGTTATTTTAGCAAGGCTTTTCAATTTTCAGCAGGGATTTTTTGCAATTTGTTGTATTTCATAGTTATATAGAAATATAACTACATGTTTAGAAAGGAAATGATTATGACAGAACTTAAAGATCGATTACAAGTAGCTGATATAGAAAAATGGGATTTAACAGACATTTACCATACAATTGAAGATTGGGAAAGTGATTTTCATAAAATTGAAGTATTAACGAAGGAATTACACGAGTTTAATGAAAATATTCACGACGGCAATAGTTTATTAGCTTATTTAATGAAGAGTGAAGAAATTTCTAGCATAATATCTTTAATGTTCGCTTATGCACGATTACAATCTGACCTTGATACACGCGATACTGACGCGCAATCTCTTGTCGATAAAGTATCACAATTACACGTGAAAGTAAGTGCAGCGAAATCTTTCTTTTCCCCCTTCTTACTTAGCATAGACGAAAACACATTACATTCTTACATAGAAGAAACAGAAGGCTTACAATATTATAAAGAAGACTTATTTGAATTATACCGTTATAAAAAACACGTATTAAATAAGGACCAAGAAGAAATTTTATCACAAATGGGTGAAGCTCTTTCTTCTCCACAGCACACATTTGGTATGTTAAATAATGCAGATATATTATTTGGTGAAGTGACGACTGACGATGGAGAAAAAGTGAACTTAACACGCGGAATGTATGCAAAGTTAATAGAAGATACGAATCGTGAAAAGCGTAAAGAAGCTTATAAAGCATATTACAAACCATATGTTCAGTTAAAGAATTCCATCGCATCTACTTTATCCGCTGCTATTAAAAATAATGTTACTGTTTCGAAATTAAGAAACTATCCATCAGCGCTAGAGAAATCATTATTTGGCGATATGGTTCCAAAAGAAGTATATGAAAACCTAATTGATACAACGAAAAAAAACATTCAAACATTACATACATACAATGAAATTCGAAAAGAAAAATTAAACGTAGATGAACTAAGACAATACGACCTAGGCGTCGATTTAGTAGAGGGTGCAAAACAAGACATTCCATATAGTGAAGCATTTGACATTATGATTGCATCACTAGCTCCTTTAGGAGAAGAATATATTGAGACATTAAAAAGTTTTAAAGATAAACGATATATAGACGTAAGAGAAACACCAGGAAAACGTTCTGGTGCTTATAACTTTGGTGTATACGGTGTTCATCCTTTCATTCTTCTAAATCATCACGATGATTTAAACAGCCTGTTCACTCTTACTCATGAATGCGGGCACGGTATGCATACGCACTATTCACATGGATACCAACCAAGAATTTCTGCACATTATTCTATCTTTGTCGCAGAAGTCGCTTCTACAGTAAATGAAGTGTTATTAATTCACTATTTATTAAAAGAAGCAAAAGAAACGAACGTGCGTAACCATTTAGTTAACCATTTTATTGAGAAATTTAAAGGTACTTTCTTTACACAAATCATGTTTGCAGAATTTGAAAAAATCACACATGAAATGGCTGAGCAAGGTAAACCATTAAATGCCCAAGTCTTCAGTGAAATTTATGAAAAGCTATTTAAAGAATATAACGGTGATTCACTTGTATTTGATGAAGAAGTAAAATACGGATGGGCTAGAATCCCTCATTTCTACCGCCCGTTTTACGTATACAAATATGCAACTGGATTCGCATCTGCCATTCAAATCGCTGATAAACTATTACGTGGTGATCCGAATGCTCAGAAAAATTATATTGAATTCCTTAAAGGCGGAAGTTCAGACTACCCATTAAACTTATTGAAAAAAGCTGGCGTCGATTTAACAACGCGAGAACCGATTGAAAGTGCATTGAAACAATTCACTCAACTTGTTGAGGAGTTTTCAGCTCTATAAAAAAGAGCCTCTCGCTAGAGGCTCTTTTTTATATTCCCTTTCCTTCTATTAAATCATTCGCCATTTTCCTAAATTCTTGATTAAATGCATCATTCATACCATTTTGGACGTTAGAAAATAATATGACGAACGTTCGTTTATCCCAGTTAAAATTATTAAAAGTGTTCCAGCCAGCTAATACACCGTGGTTATGATAATAATCTGGGTAAATATAAAAACTAAATCCATATTTTCTTGCAGGTGATGCAGAAAACATATCTAATATACTTTGTTTAGAAAGTAGTTTACCATCCATAATAGCTTCATCTAACTTTTTCATATCTTCAACAGTCGTATACATTTCACCACAACCATACAGCCAGTTCATTTTTAAGCGAGGCGTGGCTATTAACTTATTATCTTTTTTCGTATACCCTTCTGCTAAGAAAATATCTTCTGGGAGTGTTGCGCCCATTCCAGATTCATGCATTCCAACAGGAGTCAAAATATTTTCTTTCACATATTCAGCAAGTGGTTTATTCGATATTTTTTCTACAATATATGCAAGCACCATATAATTATAATCTGTATATTTCCATCCTGTCCCTGCTGGAAATTGTAACGTTTGTGCCCCAATCCACGTTACTAATTTTAACCGTGATGCTGCGTCAACACTACCTTGTCCCTGTTCTGGTAATCCAGACGTATGTGTTAACAAGTTTCGTAACGTAATGTTTTTATCTGCTGGAAACGATGGGATATATTTATTTACATTGTCTTCAATGTTCAACTTCCCTTTTTCTTTTAATTGCATAATAGATATTGCAACAACTGTTTTCGTAATAGAACCAATGCGATATTTCGTTCTTGGCGTTGTTAATACTTGATCTTTCACATTCGCATAACCGTAGCCTTTTCGTAAAATGACATGATCTTTACTTGCTACAAGAACACTCCCATTAAATCCTTTATCTTTTAAATACTGATCTAATTTTCCAGCTGCAATTTCATAACGCTTTTTCTCATTCGCATCAACTTCCTGCTTAACATCTTTTTGCTTACTATTTACATTAGAAAATGCCTTTGCATCATATTTTTTTCCTTTATTTGCATGTATTAGTGTAACAACACTTCCACAAAAAACAGCAAAAATAAAGAAAATGATTAACCATTTCTTTAACATACTAGGAACCCTCTTTTATCTAGTTTCACTTAACGTATATCCATTCTATCTTTTAATTATCAAGTATATTATAATATTATTTAATATTCACTCTGTTAAAACTAGATTCCTTTTTCTCATTTTCAATTTTGACTACTCTCTATTGTATTTCTTTCTTGCAAAATTTCCAACATACAATCGGATGCATTACACTATAATTTCAAATTCTTTTGTAACATTTGTTACATACTAAAAAGAATGGAGATGTAATATGAAAAACACCGATAAACGCAATCGTTTAGATGATAAGGTGTTTCATTATCGGATAACAAAAAATAACATGGTATTAATTTAATATTACAGAAAACAGATTATGATATTAAAAGGAAATGATGCTGAAAAACTTTTAAATAAAATAAATCATGCAAATAACGATAATGAAAAACAGCTAATTATGGCTAAAATTACAGGTAATTTCAAAAGAGGCAATGAACGAAATTGAAAATGAATCTCATTTACATTTTGATTATACAACAAATAAAAAAAGAAATGTCGGTCATTCAACATTTCTTTAGACTTTCTTCATAAAAAATTTACATTGCTAACATTCCTTCATTTTCTATACTTCCTATATAAGCTGACCGCTGAAATAGTTAGTAATACAACTATGCATAACCACGCATACGTATATCCCTTCTTATCTACAATATAACCAAATAAAGCAGGCGCAGCAATAATGGCAATTTGATTTAATGTAAGTGCAAAACTCACTGTCATCCCTACCGATTCTTCACTTGCTGATTCTGCAACTTCAGTTATAAAAAGACTAAACCATCCAATTGAAAAGAACCCTAACAATGCACTTACACCATACAATACATTCGTTATTGTATGTATGCTCATTACTAATATTAGAATGAAGAAAATAGAAATACAAACAGTTATAAATAAGAGGGTACGCCTATTCCCCTTATAAAATAAATCACTAGTAGCTGCTAATATAACCCTACCAACCATTCCAGAAAAGAACATAACGGAAAATACTTTTCCAGCTAAAATTGACGTGATTGATTGTTCCAATACTAAAAATTTTATAAAGTGTGCAACTAGAACCATTTGCAATGAAATCATACAAATGCCAGTTATATAAATTGCATACAACTCTTTTTTACACATCACTTCTTTTAACTGCATCCAAAAAGAAAGTTTACTACGTTCTTGTTTAACTTTCTCTTGAGTATATGGTTCCTTATAAAATATAAAAAATAAAAGCCCTCCAATTATACAAATACATGCAATACTATTTACCGCATAGGCCATATTATATTTTATTGTAAGAAACGGGATCAATACTCCCGCTAATGTACCACCAATCGGTATACCGGCTTGTCTAATCCCCATCGCTAACCCGCGATTTTCTTTTGAGAACCACTTCATTATCACCTTACTTCCTCCTGGCTGCGAAACACTATAAAACGTTCCTACTAATAAAAGTACAAAAAGTAACCCATTAAATCCATTGACCATATTAGTCAGTAAAAACGAACCTCCTAGTAAAAATGAACTTATCGAAATTAACAACTTTTCATTGTATTGATCAAGTAGCCGCCCGACAAAAAGCATACAAAATAGCGGTCCTATATTTACAACACTTACTAACAATCCAATCTCCGTATTCGTAAGTGCATATTCTTCTTTCCAAAATAAAGCAAACGCTCCAACACCATACGTTATAAGTGTCGCTGTTGTTTGAGCAACCGTCGCAAAAATTAACATAACCCACTTATAAGTACTATTCACCCTTTCTTCCATTAACACAATAATCCCTCCACCCCCTTCCATTGTATGAAAGTTCTGATATCATATAAAATAAAGATTTATCATGTGATCCATCAAAAAAAATGATACCTTTTCTGGAGGGATGATACTTGGATATAAAAGATTTAACTGTATTTTACGAAGTTGCGAAAGAAGAAAACATATCTCACGCAGCTAAAAATTTAAACTATGTACAGTCTGGCGTAACAATGCGTATGAAACAACTAGAAAACGAATTAGGTGTGCCTTTATTTTACCGAAACGGAAAAGGTGTAACTTTAACTTCTAACGGTGAGATTTTATTAACATACGCCAAACAAATTATCCACTTAATGGATCAATCTGTTAAAGCAGTTCAAAGTAATGGGATCGAACCAAGAGGCACTTTAAAAATTGGATGTACAGAATCTACAACCGCTGTAAGACTTCCATCTATATTAACGGCCTATTATGAAAAATATCCAAAAATCGAATTGATTTTAGAATCAAATACGACGGAACAATTGATTAGGCTTGTACTAGAACGAAAACTGGACGGAGCGTTTATAGCTGGCTCTACTCAGCATGCCGAACTTCATACAAATATATTTCGTGAAGAAGAATTAGTTCTCATTAGCAAAAAGCCTTTATCTTCCTTTAAAGACATAGGAGACATGAATTTACTTGCATTTAGTCACGGGTGCTATTATAGAAATTTATTAGAAGATTGGCTTCAAGAAGAAGGAATTTCACCTAAGCGAGTATTAGAGTTTGGAACAATTGAAGCGATACTCGCATGTGTAAAATCAGGTATGGGCATAGCAATTATGATGAAGTCTATTTTAAATGGTCATCAACATGACATATCATTCAACCCTTTACCAAATAGCTTCAAAAAAGTTCCTACTACTTTTATTACTAGAAAAGATATATATCACTCTGCTGCATTACAAAAATTTATGGAGATGACTCACAATGCGTGAAAAGAAAATACGTGGTATGAAACGAAAAACAAACACTGTGATAAAGCAAATTGAGGAACATACAAAAACGTTCCCTTCTACTTTCTATAACGATGAATATTGGAATATGCTATTGCCAGTTTCGCAAGCTTTTATTGACTCTCGTAAAACACCTAGAAAAGTAAAACGGTTATGTATTCAAACCTTATTAAATCAAGCAAATCATTTAATAAATATGAAACCGAGCGATACACATACATATCGAGTTGTTGTTTTGATTTCTATAAATAATTTGTGGGATTCGCAAATCATTATATTTAAAAATGAGGACTACTTTCATAATTTCTTTAATAGAGATAGTGAATTTCAAAAATGGATTCTTCTTTCAAATGAAATTGATTTTTGGGAGACATGGGAAATTTCAGTTTATCATTCCTTCAAAACGCTTCACTTTCAAGAAATTATTTATGATGCAGATGAATGCTATGAAAAAGAGATTACATTTATCGGGGAGTTAGATTAAAAAGGGTATACCTAAAACACTGGTATACCCTTTTCCACTTATTTTCCCTTCAATACACTATGTAATCGATCCGGATAATTTGTAAACATTCCTGTAGCACCCCATTTGATTAACAGTCTCATATCTGGTTTCTCATTAATTGTATAAGGGTGAATTAACAGTCCATTTTTCCTAGCCATTTTCATATATGACTCATCAATAATTAGTTCTCCGTTATCATTACGTAAGTTTGGTCCAATACCAGCTGCATACTTTTTAATTTCTTGAAAATCATCATTCGTTACACTTTTCGGTTCATGTGTAATGCCAGACCATTCAACAATTTCATTGTTTTCATTTGGATAATACCAAAGCAATTGAACTAACGGAATATTTTCATTCATACTATGAATCTTTTTCAAACTATCTTTACTAAATGATTGAATCATAACACGGCTAGATGACATGTTTGGACCTACTAAATTATATTTATTTAACAATGCTAACAATTTCTCTTCCATTCCTGGATACACATCTGGTGATTTTGTTTCAATGTAATACTTCATGCTTCTTCCATACTTTTGGAAGATTTCTTCAAGAGTCGGAACTTTTTGCCCAACATACTCTTGCTTAGCCTTTTCTGGATACGCTTTATTAAACCACGTTCCTGCATCTAAACTCTTTATTTCGCTTAACGTTTTATCACGTACTTCGCCTGTTCCATTTGTAGTGCGATCAACTGCTGTATCATGCATTGCAATTAATTGGCCATCCTTTGTTAATTGAATATCTAACTCTAAATAATCCGCTTTCATTTTTTTCACTAAATCATAAGAAGCAAAAGTATGCTCAGGTGCATGTCCACTTGCTCCGCGATGTGCAATATTTAAAAACTTATTCGTATTCCATTCATGCTTCCCTTCTGCTTTCGCATGAACAGCTCCCCCAGCAAAGATACTTCCCGTCATAAAGAAAATAACTAAAACGCTAATAATCTTTCTCATCCTTCTAACCCTTCCTACGTTGCAAATTTCAACAAGCTAATGAGATTTACACGAAATAGAAGACACACTTTCATTATTTTTATAAACCTATATTAAAATTCCAATCTTACAAATATACTTTATCTATATTATTAATATAGAAAACTAGTATTATCCTATTTAATTTCTATAGCCCTCCTTTTCACATGTAACTCCCTATTTTGTACGGTTCATTCAATAAAAAAAGCCATAAATTATTTAGAATACACTCCTGTGTCCCTAAATAAATTTATGGCTTTTCTCAAATATCTCCGGTCTCTATTAACTTGTCGAATTTAATCATATCAAACCTATTGAAATTTGTGAATATTTTTTTCAGTACAGTGAAGCACATAAAACAATATTTCTGTAGTTACTTAAAAATCACATAATAAATTTCTCATTACCTCTTCCAATACTATATCTGGATTTACTACCGTTTTTTCCGAACGCCATCCGATAAAGCCATCTGGTCTAATTAATACAGCACCTCCATTCTCTATACCATATAATTTGCTAAAAATATCTTCTGGAGCAACAAAGTCTCCACTTAAACCAACACGATACCCTTTTATATTTATTCCTAATTTAGCTGAAACAGTATGTGCTGCCTCAGCCCAAGAACTATTTTCTACTCCTGTAAGTAATACAAAACTGTTACCGAATAAGTCTAATGTAGAAACTTTCTTCCCTTCATACGTTCCCCATAAATGTGGCGCTCGCGTTCCAGGTCTTCCGTTCAACTCTATGCTATCCATTCTATACGGAGTTACTGAATCATCTATAATCGCCTCTGAACAATACTGATATCCAACTGTAACAGCTAAACCATCCATATTATTCAAACTACCTTCCTCTCTATTCGCAGCACGAAACAGTAAACTACTTGCATAAGCTGTCGTTAATTTTGCAACAGAGTGTCTCTCCTCATGATATGTTTCTAACAATTTTGGTTTTGCCTTCCCTTTTATAACAGCCGCTAATTTCCAAGCTAAGTTATGTGCATCTTGTATTCCTGTATTTGAACCAAACCCTCCTGTTGGCGGCATAATATGTGCTGAATCTCCAACTAAAAAGATTCGATTTTCTTGAAATTTCACCGCTGTACTTTCGGCCGCTTCCCACGGTAAAACACTTAATATTTCTGACTCAATATTTGTACTTCCAATTGCTATTTGAATAATTTGTTTACAACGTTCTATAGTGAAGTCCTCTAACCCCTCTCCTTTTAATGGATCGTAGGCTACATGATAAATCCATTTTTTTACGTTATCAACGGGGATAAGTGCACCAAGAACCTCCGGATGAAGTACCATCGAAAAACCGAATGCATATCCTTGTATAAACTCACTTAAATCAGCTTCAAAATAAATATTCATATAATAGCCACCAATGGTTCCACGACCCTCAGCTTTAATCCCTAACTGCTCACGTATTTTACTTTTCGCTCCATCCGCTGCAATTACATAGTCACAATGTATGACACTTTCTTTTTCTGTTTCACGATTTCGAATCGTTGCTTTTACCCCGTTTTCATTTTGTTCAAATGAAACTAATTCATGATAAAAAGATAGTTGCCCGCCTAGCGTTTTCGCTTCTTGTAACATCATTTCTTCTAAAATAATTTGATAACACGCAGTTTGTTTTGATGGACTAATCTTTTCTATTTTTTGAAGTAATTCTTCATCGTTTCCGTATTGCGTCGCTCTCATTTGTTCCAATTCTTCTTTATTCGCCTCAGCTATTGTATGAACTGCTATTCTTCCTCGGCAGTTCTCTAATGCTTTACCTGCCAATTTAATTTTTTGTTCCAAACCTAATTCTCGAAATAACTCCATTGTACGTAAAGTAAGGCCGCCTGCTTTCGGATGAATGGCAGTAGACGGATGCTTTTCAATAAGTAAGTACTCAATGTTATGTTTTGCAAGAAATAACGCAGACGCTAACCCAGATAATCCCCCTCCAACAATTAAAACTGGTACATAATTCGATTTCATATATTTACCCTCCACATCATTGTTCTGAGCTCAGTGTCATAAATATAATCAAAAAAAACATTAAAATATAGACTTATATTTCATTTTGAATTATCATATAGATAGATTACGCCCCAAAATCCTTTTTACATTTTCATACATCTATAATCCACCTGAATTGTGTCTGTATGAAAATGTAAAACAAAAGAACGTACTTTACGTTGAACTATGTTCTATCGTAAAAATCAAAAATAATGCAAACATTATAAGCGGTCGTAACCTTATCGATTATACAAGGTTACGACCGCTTATTTTATTGTTACATCATTTTTTGTTTTTAAAACTTCATCTATTGTGTTATATAGTCCTTCCAATCCCTTTTCTATCTCCCTATAATTTTCAAAAATAAAAAATTCATTCGTCTCGATTTTCTTTCCCAATATTGCACCTCATACAACAATCATGTAGCATTACCGTATCGAAGTAATGGTTCATTATCTTAAACCTTTCGACTAATTAGCAGGAGGCAAAGTGATTGAAATGAATAAACAAGAACAATTAAATGTTATAAAAAAAGATTTTATTGATTCTCAAAAAGTATTATTGGCAATTGGCGATGAAACACGTCAAGCTATTTTGTTAGTTCTCATGGAAACGGAATGTCAAACCGGATTACGTGTAGGAGAAATCACGAAACAAACACACCTTTCTCGACCAGCGGTATCGCATCACCTTCGGATTTTACGAGAAGCTGGTATTATTTTAATGCGAAAAGAAGGTACAAAAAACTTTTATTATATTGATATACGTACAAAATTAAGTTTATTAAAAAATCTTGTATTAGATATCGAAAAGCTATTACACAACTTTTATTGAAATGTGGAGGTATAAGAAATGAAAGCAATGATAATTGATAAATACGGGAAAGTTCCAATGCGTATGGCAGAGGTACCTACTCCTGAAATAAATGAGCATGAAGTGCTCGCAGAAATTCATGCAACTAGTATTAACCCAATTGACTTTAAAATACGTGATGGAAAAGTAAAGATGTTACTTAAATATGAAATGCCCCTAATCCTTGGGAATGACTTTTCCGGTGTTATCGTAAAGGTTGGGGCAAAAGTGACTAACTTTAAAGTCGGTGATGAAATATATGCACGCCCAAGAAAAAATAAGATTGGTACTTTCGCGGAATATATAGCCATTCATGAAGATGATATAGCTTTAAAACCAAAAAATTTAAATTTTGAGGAAGCTGCTTCGATTCCACTCGTTGGCTTAACATCATATCAAGCATTACATGACATTATGCAATTACAAAAAGGACAAAAAATATTAATTCACGCTGGGTCTGGTGGTGTTGGTACTTTCGCAATTCAGTTAGCAAAAATAATGGGTGCTACTGTTACAACGACTGCTAGTGAAGCTGGTGCAAATTTAGTAACGTCTCTTGGCGCAGATGAAATTATTAATTACAAAACAGAAAAATTTGAAGATATACTAAAAAATTATGATGCGGTATTCGATACAATCGGCGGTGCAACACTTGAAAAATCATTCAATATTATAAAAAGCGGCGGAAACATTGTTTCCGTTTCAGGTATGCCGAATGCTCGCTTCGGTAAAGAATTTGGTTCAGGATTCTTTAAAACTCTCTTATTTTCATTAGCCAGCAAAAAACTTACTGCACTTGAAAAAAAGCATAATGCTCAATATTCATTTTTATTTATGAAGCCAAGCGGGGGTCAATTACGTACTATTGCAAACTATATTGAAGCCGGAAAAATCAAACCGGTAATCGATCGAGTCTTCCCTTTTGAAGATGCGCAAAAAGCAATGGAATATTCAGAGTCTGGAAGAGCAAAAGGAAAAATAATTGTAAAAATTAAATAATAATAAAACCTCCATTTTCTTAAAATGGAGGTTTTAAATTTGCTGTTAAATAGACATAGTGCAATGAAGTCCTTACAATAGATTGCAAGGGGAAATATTATATTATACTTTTAGTTAACTTTACAAAGAATACATACGTACAAATACATAACTTAAAATACAAAAAGGAGGAGATACAATGACTAAAAATAATGAAACAGGTTGGAATTTAGATAATAGTTATACGACTTTACCACAATCATTTTATACAGAAATCCCCCCTACTCCCGTAAGTTCACCGGAGTTAGTTAAACTAAACCATTCATTAGCGATATCTCTTGGCTTGACCCCTGAAGAACTGAAAAAGGAAGCTGAAATTGCTATTTTCGCTGGTAATGCACTCCCAGAAGGAGCTCATCCATTAGCTCAAGCATATGCTGGCCATCAATTCGGACATTTTAATATGTTAGGCGACGGTCGTGCTCTTTTAATTGGCGAACAAATTACTCCTTCAGGTGAGCGTTTCGATATTCAACTGAAAGGTTCTGGTCCTACTCCCTATTCACGCCGAGGAGATGGCCGTGCTGCACTCGGTCCGATGCTACGTGAATATATCATTAGTGAGGCAATGTATGCACTTGATATTCCGACTACTCGCAGTTTAGCAGTTGTCACAACTGGTGAAGCAACATATCGTGAAACAAAGTTACCTGGAGCAATTTTAACTAGAGTAGCTAGTAGCCATATACGCGTCGGTACATTTCAATATGCTGCAGCTCGTGGTTCAATAGAAGACATGAAATCACTAGCTGACTATACGATAAAAAGGCATTACCCAGAAATTGAAGCTCATGAAAACCGATATACTGCATTACTACAAGAAGTCATTAAAAGACAAGCCAGTCTTATCGCAAAATGGCAACTTGTTGGATTTATCCACGGTGTAATGAACACTGACAATATAACGATTAGTGGCGAAACAATTGATTACGGTCCTTGTGCATTTATGGACAATTACAATCAAGGAACCGTATTTAGCTCTATTGACACACAAGGTCGTTATGCATATGGAAATCAACCATATATGGCCGCATGGGACCTCGCTCGATTAGCAGAATCTTTAATACCAATTCTGCACGAAGATGAAGAAGAAGCATTAAAAATCGCCCAAGACGAAATTTCGAAATTTAGCGTACAGTATGAAAACCATTGGTTCCTTGGAATGAAAAAGAAATTAGGACTATTTAGCAACGAAGAACAAGATCAATCACTTATTGAGCAACTTTTAAAAATGATGGAGAAATATAAAGCAGATTACACTAATACATTCCGTTCATTAACTCTTGATACGTTAGAAAATACCCCTCTATTCGATAGTCCTGAATTTAAAGAATGGTACAAACTGTGGCAATCTCGATTAGAAAAACAAGAAGAATCGAAAGAAAACGCCTACGAGATGATGAAAAATAATAACCCATCAATCATCCCGAGGAACCACCGTGTAGAAGAAGCACTAGAAGCAGCTGTTACAAATGACGACTATAGCGTAATGGAGAAACTTCTTGAAGCTTTATCAAACCCTTATGCGTATTCTACAGATCAAGAAGAATACTGCATTCCGCCTGCACCGACGAATCGCCCTTATCGTACTTTTTGTGGGACTTGATTGTTTAATATATAAAAAGGTGCGTTCATATAAATTGTGTGAACGCACCCTTTTTATATCCCCCTACTCAACTAAAACTTTAAAATGCACATCCCCCGATGCCATTTCTTTAATCCAAAATAAATTCTACACTATTCCAATAGACTTACTCGTAAGCTTGTTAAACAAATATTGAGAAATATAAAACATCATTTCTAAATATTTTTATTTTTGATACTATATTTTATAAGAATATTCAAAAAGTGAGGGGATTTCATGAACGTTCAACTACAAGGTAATGAACAAATTACAAAATTATTTAATGACTGGTATAGAGCTATGTTACAGCATCAAACTACCCATGCAACAAAAATAAAAAAAGATATTGAAAATATCATCTCTAATTCAGAAGAAGATACAAACCTACAATTGTATTATTCACTTTTTAATTTCAGATACAAAATTTTAACAGATGGTTTAAATATTAATAAAGATGATTTTAATAAAATTGATTCTTTCCCACTTCCAGATAACGGGCTATTTTCTTATTATTATCATTTTTTCAAGGCTATTCACAATACAATTATTGGAAACTACAATGCAGCAAAACACCTTTTCGAGAACGCTAAAAAGCTGCTAATACACGTATCTGACGAACTAGAGAATGCTGAATTTAACTACCGCTTAGCTTCCTATTATTATCAAACATATCAACCACTAGTAGCAATCCAATCTGCAAATGAAGCTAAAGCGATTTTTTCAAAACATATAAACTGTGAAATTAATGTTGCTTTGTGTGATAACATCTTTGGTTTATCTTGTATTGATTTAAAACAGTTTGAACAAGCTGAAATTAGACTTAATTCAGCATTAAATATTCTACAGAAGTATTCAGAGGAGACTTTATCATTAAGAGTACGACATAATTTAGCTTGGCTATATGCAAGTCAAAACCTTTCAGAGTTAGCAATGCGTCATATTTCAGAGGTTACAACTAAGCAACCAAATCACTTTAAAGCACTTTTTGTTGAAGCACGTGAATACTACAAGCTTGGAGAATATACTCAGGCTAAAGAACTTATAAAAAAAGGATTAAACATTTCAAATAAACTAGAAAACAAAGAGTTTCAATATCGTTTCATGATTTTAAGAGAACTAAATAATAAAACTTCTATAAATGATTTAGAAATGATAATTTTGGAAGGAATTTCTTACTTTAAAACAGAAAACCTTTGGGAATGTATACAAGAGTACACTGATGTTCTAGCAAATATGTTTTATGAAAAAGAAGACCATATAAAAGCTAGTCAATACTTTTACATGGCCAATCAAGCAAGAAAAAAACATGAAGAAAAGGGAGCTTTGATATAATGAAAAAGATTAAATTGAGCATCATTGGCTTAGCTGTTATTAGCATCACAACTCTTGGATTAAGCTTCACCTCAGAAACACCGAAAACACAGTTAGGATATGTAGCATTAAACATTGGGGACACCCCTGCACCACAAAGACCTGACCTTGTTCAATCCGTTGACGTAAGTAAAGACTACAACTCAACAACAACTGAAAAAGCACTTTAAAAAACGGAAGACCTTCAATTAAGAAGGTCTTTTTAAATACGCTTATTTAGAATATTTCCCTTTCATGTAGGCTTTATTTTCTCATCAACTCCGCAATCCTCTTACTCTCCTCACTACCAACTTTCTCAAGTTTCTCCACAACTAAATTCTGTCTCTCTACAGAATGATTTTGACTTAACTTCGCTTTTCCTTCTATTTTATTTATCTTTATTTTGAATCCAACTATTCCCTTACTTAATCCTCCCATATAATTCGGATCTACATCATTAAGTGAGTAGGTGCTCTCTGGATCTTCATATTTATTTACTAAATCTTGAAGAGAATCTACTAATGTCTTCTCATCTTCAACAATTTCTAATTCACCATATACATGCACTGCAACGTAATTCCATGTTGGTACTGCATTGTTTGTTTCATACCATGACGGAGAGATGTAACTATGTGGTCCTTGAAATATAGCTAGTACTTGCTGAGTCCCAATATCTTTCCACTGTTCATTCGGCCGTGCGAAGTGACCATGTAAAGTAAGGGTCTCCCTATTTAATAACAACGGCAAGTGCGTTGCATATGGTTCTCCGTTATGTTGAGAAAATAATGTCGCAAAGCTATTTTGTTCCATTATTTCGTACTTCATCTCTTCATCTTGTATTGCGAAATATTTTGGTATGTACATAAGCTCCCTCTTTTCCGCTCTTTTCTATTTTATTTCCTATTATATTTAGTAACCGCATCAATCAACAGGGCCAGTTTGTATTTGTTTTATAATGGCAGCTTTCTATTTCAAAACAATAGGCAGCATGTATTCCATGCTGCTTTAGTTTATTTTTTCTAATATATTTGTAATAAATACGGTCTTACCCTCAATATAACTAGGTCGATTTTTCGTCTCTCTCGCTAACTCTTCCTTTAAACGTCCATATTCAGCAGCAACATCGTCATGTTCACGAAGGTAATCTCGAAACGCTATATGCCTTCTCAACTCTTCACTATTTTTATCACACACATATAAATGATGTTCCATCCAAACTGTATTTCCCTCGTTCCATGGAACGAACGCATCCTTTCTTCCAAACGCCTCTCTTCCTTTAAATCTCCATTCTAACTGATGATAGTACCCTATCTTCTCAAGTTTTTTTACTACCTCATGAAAAATTTCGAACTCTTCTATTACAACATCAATATCTAGTATTGGTTTTGATGCAAGCCCTTTAACAGATGTACTCCCAACATGTTCAATAGATACAATGCTGTCTTCCATTACATTGTTAATAAGAGTGTGTATTTTATTAAATTCACTTTCCCATTTGACATTATATTCTTCGATAGCAATTCTCTGCTTCAACGTACCCCTCTTCTCAAAACAAATTATAACCGTTGAATATGAGTATCCTTAAAATCCGTCTCATATTTCAATCCATATCCAAACATTCGATCCATTCCAATATGTGCTGTCCATATTAAGCCAATCATTATAACGGTATCTATCTTAAAATAGACACCTATTAGAACAATTAATATGGATATGATATATGTGTGACATACATTATATATTTTCGCACCAACGTGATTATTGATCCCATACGCTAACATGGATAAATCTGGCGCTAAAAGGAATACAAAAAATATAATCCAACTAAACTCATATATCAAATACATATAAATCGTGGCTAAAAATACAACCATTCCTTCAAAATGTACAATACGTTTTTGCATTATTTATCATTCCTATTTTTCTATATTTATTAATACATTTTCATCGCTGAAAGTATTCTTTGCATTTTTTGACCAGATGGTTGCTAAAATTGGTCCTGCAATGTTATGCCATACCGCCGCTAATACACTTGGGAGTGCAGCAGCAGGTCCAAAATGCGCTGTCGCCAGTGCAACACCTAAGCCAGAATTTTGCATTCCTACTTCTATTGAAATAGCCCTTCTTGTCCCTTCGTCTAGTCCAAGTACGAACGCAGTTATATATCCGAGCAAAAAACCGAAAGCATTATGGAGCATCACTGCAATAAAAATAAGAAGTCCTGAAGAAGTAATGCTACTTACATTTGCTGAAACAACTGCGGAAACAATAATAATAATTGCTACAACCGATATTAAAGGAATAACAGTCATTCCTTTATTAACGATACGAGGGAAAAACTTTTTCACTACTAGTCCTAAAATAATAGGCACAATAATGACTTGTACGATAGAAAGAAACATGGACATAGCATTTACTGGCATCCATTGCCCTGCAAGTAATAGTAAAATGAGTGGTGTAGCAATTGGTGCTAGTAATGTTGATAATGAAGTCATTGCAATAGACAACGCTAAGTTCCCTTTTGCTAAATAAACCATAACATTTGATGCAGTGCCACCCGGTACTGAACCGAGCAACACTAATCCAGCTGCTAATTCCGCTGGTAAATTCATAACGTAGGCTAGTACGTATGCGACAAGTGGCATAATAATAAACTGAGCACATACACCGATAATAACTGGCAATGGTTTTGTAGTGATGATTTTAAAATCAACAGCCTTTAATGTTAATCCCATCCCAAACATTACAATCCCAAGTAAAATCGTTATGTAACTAGTTAACCCTAGAAATGGCACGGGAATGAAGTATGCAATAGCTGCCATACAAATAACCCAAAATGCAAAATACTTTCCAGCTATATTACTTATCGCTTCTAGTACTTTCATCCAATCAGCCCCTATCTTTTAATTGAAACACCTTATTCGGATTCAAAATATTTTGCGGATCAAGAGCTTTCTTTATTTTCTCCATTACAAATAATGCCGCCCCATGTTCTTCTTCTTGATACTTTCGTTTTCCGATTCCAACGCCATGTTCTCCTGTACACGTTCCTCCTCGTTTAAGAGCATACAGAACGATACTTTCGTTTATTTCGTCCGCCTTCTTTACTTCCTCTTTATCATTTGTGTCAATCATTAAGAGTACATGGAAATTCCCATCTCCAACATGACCTAGAATACCGCCAATAAGCCCTACTTTATCTAATACCTCTTTCGCATGTTGAATCGCTCCAGCTAATTCCGAAATTGGCACACATACGTCTGTACTCATTAGCTTTTTACCAGGATAACTATGCACGTAAGAGTACGCTAAGTTATGTCTTGCATCCCACAGTTTATTTCTCGCTGCTGTTTCCGTCTCAAACGTAATTTCTATACATTTATGATCAAGAACGATTTCTTTCGTAAATTCAATATCTTGCTTTAACCCTGCTTCATTGCCGTGAAACTCTAAAAACAGTGTCGGTTCTTCTCTGTAACTTGTTTCATTATAATAATTTACTTGTTTCATAGATAATTCATCAACGAGTTCAATTCTCGCGATTGGAATACCTGCTTGTAATATGTTAATTACAGCTTCTACTGCATCATTTATAGTTGGAAACGATGCCCTCGCAGCCATAACATGTTCTGGTATACCGTATACTTTTAAAGTTAACTCCGTGAAACATCCAAGTGTTCCTTCTGATCCTACGAAAATACCATTTAAATGATAACCTGATGATGACTTCGCCGCTAAATTCCCGGTATGTATTACTCCTCCATCAGCAAGAACGACTTCTAAATCTCGAACTTGATCACGCATTACACCATACTTTACCGCTGTCGTTCCGCTCGCATTTGTAGCAGCCATTCCTCCTAACGTTGCATCTGCTCCTGGGTCTACACTAAAAAATAATCCATACTTTTTCAATTCTTTATTAAGCTGAGAGCGCGTCACCCCTGGCTGTACTCTCACAAGAAAATCCTTTTCTCTTATTTCAAGTATTTTGTTCATAAGAGAAAAGTCCATTGTAATTCCTTTTTCGTAAGGAATTACATGTCCCTCTAAACTGGATCCTACTCCAAATGGAACGACAGCTGTTCCGTGCTGACTCGCTATTTTCATTATCGCGCTAACTTCTTCGGTCGTTTTTGGAAAAACAACTACATCAGGTAAACTACTAACGTGGTAAGATTCATCTTTACTATGTAACTCTCGTACTGTCATATTTATTACTACTCGATCTTCAGGAAGTATGCCTTTTAATTCATTTACTACATGTTCAATTGTTATTTCCATAATCAACTCTCCTTTTTAATTTTAAAACAAGTATACCATCTTTATACAAAATAATTAGAAAAATAAGATTATTTAACCTGAACATACAAAAAAGAACCCGCAGCACACGCTACAAGTTCTTTTTCACTACATTTTAAACGATTTCTTTATTAACAACATAAACCAAATTAATGTAACTGCCATCAACGAATGAGAAAACCCTACAATATAAGTTAGCCCTTTAAAGTCAGCTCCATTTAACTGAAGAAGCCCTCTCGCTGCTAGCGAACCTAACATTAATGTTAATGCAATATTATGTAAAACAAACCACTTATTAAACCCTTGCACTTCATGAAACGCGAATACTTTTGCTAATCCTAAAGCAATTAAAAAGAAGAAAAAGCCAAGTACAAGTGTATGTGTATGCAAAAGATTTAACAAAGTAGATCCTAAAATCCCTTTATACTTACCATACTCCCTAGCGAAAATCCCTGATAATAAACCGATAATCAAATACGTAAACGATGCATTATATAATTTCTTCATTATGTACCTCCTTGAGTAGAATGTGTAGTGTGTCATATTTAGTAATAATGATAGTTATATAGTAAAAACTCCTAGTCACCTAGGAGTCATTGTATAAGCATCTCACTCTTTACAATCAGTCCTAATTATAAAATATCTCTCTATACAAAACAAACGAACTTTATGTGAACAAACAAAGCCCCACTAAAATATGTTGCACTTTTGTTTTACACAATCCATACTAATTGTTATAACTTTTTAAAGGTGGTGTAATCATTGATAGTTCTTGAAACCGAGCGTCTTAACCTTCGTTGGTTTGATATAAAAGACGCTCCTTTTATTCTTGAGTTAGTAAACGATCCTGCATGGATTCAGTTTATTGGTGACAAAGGAGTTAGAAACTTAGAAGATGCAAAAAAATATATTGTAAACGGTCCCATCGATATGTATAACAAACTCGGATTTGGCCTTTACTTAGTAGAACGAAAAGAAGATCTCACTCCACTTGGTATGTGTGGCCTTATTAAAAGAGATTCATTAGAAGACGTTGATATCGGATTTGCCTTTTTAGAGACATTCTGTTCAAAAGGATATGGCTACGAGTCAGCTTCTGCGACAATCGAATACGGTGTACAAAAGCTCGGCATGAAACGAATTGTAGCAATTACTTCTATAGATAACATCGCCTCAGGAAAGCTTTTAGAAAAAGTAGGATTACGATTTGAGAAAATCATTTCAGATTCAGGAGAAGATTTAAAATTATTTGGGTATAACGCATAGTAAAGAAGGTCGCCGTGAATCGCGACCTTCTTTACTATTTTACTGATCTCGTCATAATACTTTTAGTTCCATTATAGTTTTGCAGTAATTCTTGTGATTACTACTATGCCTTTCATATCACATTTTTTGGAAATTCATAGAAATATAACTTTCACATTTAAATAAATTATATTAATATATTAAATAAAGGAAGTGAGAATAAATGGAACAACCGCTATTTTTATTAGTTCTTCAATTCATTGCATTCATATTAATCATTTGTATCGTATATGGAATCTTGTACAGTACCGTATTGAAATTAAATATGCCTAAATGGACTGCACATATAGTAGCTACGGTATTTTCATTTGGTATCGCCTATCAAGCTTTTATAAATTTTATTTGAAAAAATTTTTTAGCAATTACTTCTACAAATATTGTTGATGCAGTAAAATTTTTAGAAAAAGTAGGATTGTAATTTGAAAGGATTATTTCAAGATCAGGAAATGTAACCATTTTTTATAAAGTCTGTCTAGCGCAAAATAGTAAAGAAGTTATTTCCGCTGAAAATGTGTTTGCATAACAAGGAATGAATTTAATCGATCCTGCAAAAATTTTATTTTAATTCTGGTTCTATTGTTTGGAATCGTTCTAGGTACCATTTGTGTGGACTTTAAAAATTTTCATTTGCGCACCAAAATGTTGCGTTAAGTAAAATGTATCACTAGTTATTAAATTTCCAATCTTCCAATCAGGTTGATATGTACTTTCCATGGAACTTTCTAAATCCCTAATCATTATTAAATTTATATATAAGGAAATCTCATAAATCTTCAATCACAGTTTCTTAGTTCACCTAATAGAACGTATAAAGACTCATATCATCTTTTGATAATTTTTGGATGCTTTATTCTAAGTATATTCGACACGAATTGATTATTTTTTATGAATTTTCTTGAAAAATATTGTAATATCACTCCATTTTTTCTTCTATTTTGTTATGATGTTTATAATTAAATTGGATTAGGATTTTTTTAGAAAATGGGGGCGTATATTATGAGTGTCTCAGTAAAAGGAAATGAGCAATTAACCTCTCTATTGAACGACTGGTATCGATCTATGCTATCTCAGCAAGTTATAAAAGCTACTAATCTAAAAAAGAAAATTGATGAAAAAATTAATAAGTTAAGCATTGAACCGGATCAAGAGCATCAGGATCAAAATTTGTTACTATACTATTCACTACTCGAATTTCGTTACAAGGTCTTAACAGATAGCCTTGGTATTCAACAAAATAGTTTTGATACTATTATCGATTATGATATGCCTACAGATCAATTTCTACAATTCTATTATCATTTTTTCAAATCCATTCATTCCACTTTTATATCAAATTATACTGAGGCAGAGGAACATTATAAACTAGCAGAAAAAATATTGGTAGCTATACCAGATGAAATTGAACATGCTGAATTTTACTATAGAATTGCTACTTTCTATCACCATACCTATAACAATCTCACTTCTATCGAATACGCAAATAAATCGAGAGCAATCTTTTTAAAGTATGAAGGTTATGAAGTAAAAACAGCCTTTTGTAATAGTTTGCTAGGTGGTTGCTGTATCTATTTAAAACAGTACGAACAAGCAGAAGAATATCTACATTGTGCAATTGATTTACTACAAAAAAATGGGGAAGAAGATTCCTTGTTATACGTAAAAAATACGATGGGTTGGTTGTATTCTGATCAAAGTATGTCTACTTTAGCTATTCGTCATCTTTCAGAAGTAACAGAGAAAATCCCTACACACTTCAAGGCCATCTTCCTACAAGCTAAGGAACATTATAAATTAGGAGAACAATCAACGGCCAACCAACTCATTGATAAGGGATTACAGATTTGCAGAAAAATTCATAACGAAGAATACACACACCACTTCTCTATTTTAAAAAGATTAAACGAAAATATTCCATTGGAAGAATTAGAAAAAATCATTCAAGAAGGAATCTTATACTTTGAGGAAGAAGAGTTATGGGAATATGTTGTCGAATACGCCGAATTATTTGCCACAAAATGTAGACAATTAGAGAACCACCAAAAAGTAAGTGACTATTTCCATATTTGTTATCAAGCAAGACAAAAATCAATCGCAAAAGGAGTGTTAAAATAATGAAAAAAATTAGCTTATTATTATCAGGTATTGCTTTTATTGGGGTATTAACGGTGGGAATTTTTCAGTTTTCTAAAACAGATCAGCTTGCTACTCATGGGCATTATCCTGCTCCTTCATATAGTGTTGGCGATTATGGTGGTGCGCCACCACAAATTTAATGTAAATGTATTTAAAAACCCTCCAAATGGAGGGTTTTTAAATGGCTTATCTGCCTGTTCAATACGCATAGAGATTACATATTATACTTATTTACTATGTTATAAGATTTTTCATTTCCACTCTGTAACAAGATTCTAGCATTCTCTCCTAGAATCTCAACTTAAATCTTAAATCCACCAATTAACTCTTGAAGTTCTTCCGCCATCTGTGCTAATTGTATTGCTGAAGAATTTATCTCTTCCATAGAAGCATGTTGTTCCTCAGATGAACCAGCTATCGTTTGCATACTTGAAGAATTTTCTTTTACAGCCATAGCTATTTGATTAATCGATGTATCAACTTTCATTGCATCAGTTGTCATTTTATTTGATAGTTCTACCATACCCTGCACTTTTGATACGATATCATTTGCAGATTTTGAAATCTCATAAAAACTTTGTTTTGTATCATTCGCAACCTTAATTCCCGACTGTACTTCTACGCCTACTTCATTCATAGCTTTTACAGTCTCATGTACGTCTGCTTGTATTTCCTTAATTAAACTTCCAATTTCCATTGAAGATTCGGATGATTGCTCTGCTAGTTTCCTAACTTCATCAGCAACAATTGCAAACCCTCGCCCCTGTTCTCCTGCTCTAGCTGCTTCAATTGCTGCATTCAATGCTAATAAATTTGTTTGTTCCGCAATATTTTGAATCGCTTCTAATATACTTCCAATTTGTTGCGATTTCTTATCTAATAATTTTATTACATTATCGGATTGAGAAACAGAGTGATGGATAGATTGCATTTGTGCTACAGTTTGTTCTACTAATTGTTCTCCTTCATTGGCTTTTTGTTTTGTGTATATGGATGAAGCCGATACTTCAGATGCATTCTCAGCTACATATTGAATATTTCGTGTTACCTCACCAATTAATTCAGCTCCAGACTCAACTTCATTATTTTGAACCTCTGCACTGTTCGAAATTTCTTCCATCTCTTTTGTAATTTGTTCTGTCGCAACACTTGCTTGCTCTACACTAGCAGTTAGTTCCTCAGAAGACGCAGCTACATGTCCTGCAGATGTGTTAATTTGAGAAATAATATTACGTAACGACTCTGCCATTGTATTGAAACTACCACCCAATTGACCAAGTTCATCCTTTGAACGAATATCTATTTTCTCGGTTAAATCTCCTTGACTAATTCTTTGAGCTGAAATGACTAATTGTCTTAGTGGAGTAATTATAGATCTGAGTATGAATAGAATTACAATCCCACCTAACAATAATGAAGCCCCTATTATAGTGAGCGTTTTATAAAAAATAGGATTAGTAGCTTCTTCAATTTCTTTCGTAGGCATTACGCCAGCTATTTTCCAACCTATTTTTTTGTTTGTCTTAAAGCTTATGTTTCGATCTTCGCCATTGAGGCTATAAGTAATTACTCCATCTTCTGTCTTATACAATTCATCCGCTAAAGTTTTCTCTAATTTCTCTCCAGGCTTTAGTGATGGATGAACAACTATAGTTTTATCTTGACTAACTATAGATACAAATCCTTGTTTACCAATTTTTATCATTTTGGATGTTTTTACGATATCTGTAATATTCAAATCTACGCCAATGACACCACTTTTATCTGCATTTTGCTTTGCAATTGCAATTACCATATTTCCTGTAGACTTTGATTTATAGGGAGATGAAACAATAATCTCTCCATTTGCTTTTACTGCATCCTTATACCAACTACTTTCTAACGGATTAAACCCTTCTGGTATTTTACCAACCGGTGCATGAATAAATTGATTGTTACTGGATGCCGTATAAATCGTTTCTATCTCTGGATGTAACTGTATATATTGATCAAATTTACTCTGTACATTTTGCGATTGTTCAGGATTATAATCCCCTTGTGTAAGTACCTTTGCAAAATGAGTGACATCTATATGCTTATTTTCTAATTCATCATCAACAATCTTATCTAAAATACTTATATTATCTTTTGCTGATTGTAGAATTGTTTCATTAAGATCTGTTTTTGCTTTATTATAAGATGATACTCCTACGATAAGGCTTGGTATAATTAATATTGCTATAAATGCCATAGACAACTTCGTTTTAAGCTTTATTTGTCCCAATCTTTCTTTTATATTAAACACTAGATACTTCTCCTTTTCATTTTTACTACTTATATAGTTTATTTAAATTTTTCTCCTTTATTTTTCCACATTCATTTATGGTACCATTCGAAATGAAACCACAATTACATCCTATTATCTCTACTTTAACATTTAACGATTTAAATTTCACAGGCAGAGTTTTATCTGTCCTCCTTTCGAATATGTTATTTTTCTAGATTCAGCAATTATTAGACTACGAATTATTCCGAATAAACTGGATGCAACATATACTTCATTTAAAAATAATTATTGGATTTGTTTGGATAAAAATCTAGTTTAGCGCTAATCCAATTGGATGAAATTCTTACCATAATACATTCACTAAATATAACTAAGTACATTTATTTCTTTAAATACTTATATTTAACTGTCTTTTAACCATTCTAACTGTATTACTTCATCGTTTTATCTATTCATTACAACCACTTTTATTTTATTGAATCACTAAACCATAAATTCTAAATAGGAGAATAAAATAAATTAGAGAATTACATTGTAACATGTATATATAAGTTTTTAATATTAAAATTTAAAAACTTTACTATTTTTTTATATGCAATATTACATGCGAAAAGCCATAATTTTTTTGTTATACTATGCATGTGGATTTTTCATCCAAAATCCACCCAAACGCATATTTATGTATATGCCACCCTAATTGATGAAAGTGAGAAGAGTGTTTATCATTTTTCTCACTTTTTTATTTAGGCTCTGTTAATATTGATTATTGATAAAAAGTATTAAATAAGGGAAGACACCTTAGAGTTGGTGCTTCCCTTATTTGTTGATTATTCAAATCTAAAATAGGCATTTTCTAAACCTATTCTTTGCTTTAATGTTCTGCCCAAAGCATAATTATTTGGTAATTCTTTTTCAATGACACAAATAATATAACCTGCTTTTCCTGTTGTTAAATTAGTTAGTTGTAAGTAGTTAGTGTTGTCGTAGATATAAGAAATAATATATTCATAGAAATTATTTTCTTTATCTTCTCTATTCATACCAACATTGTACAACCTAACTCTTGCTCCTACCCAAATTTCCTCATCATCATCAACATTACTTAAAGGCATCCATTTCGAGTTATCCAATATTTCACCCTTTTCTTAATTCATTCGTTTATACACGAATGTTGCTAGACACAAACTATCATAAGCATCCGTCATTTCATTGATTAGACGACCACCGACAGAGAAAAAAGACTCAACATAGCTTTTTACCCATTGAAACACTTGCTCTTTTAGTTATTTTTACATTTTGAATCTACGAAAATGAATTCCCTTATAAAAACTCTAACAGAGAATCTTCCTTCCAAATTTCACCTAGGGAATTATTTGTTTTCCAAAAAAACTACCAACATCTTTATCAACTCATTTTAGAATATTTAAACAATAATTCCATATACATTACCTGCATAAATTATTCATTTTCTTTTATATAAGACCTACCTTTTTACTTTTGATAGATTATTAGACATTGGATTATTATACATAAATCCCAAAAACATGCGGTATTTTGTAGAATTTTGTCTATCAATATGTATGTACACCCTTTTGTAGTGGATATAGACTGTGAGGTGTAAGGAGATACCTTACAAAATAATAAAAAGGAGATTATAGAATGAGTAGATTAACAAAATTCTCAAAGTTAGTATTTGCAACTTTAATCGCGGGAAGTAGTCTAAGCCCCTTTGTTTCGTCACACAGTGTACAAGCTGACACCTTAGATCCTAATTACCAAGACAAAGTAAAATTCATACCACCTTCTAGTGCTAGGCCAAAATTGGAACAAAAAAACACTATTGTTCCAGAAGCAAAATTTGTTAAAAACCATTATGTAAAGTACTCTAAAGCACATTTCCAAACTAAAGAAAGTATACCAAAAGAGATTTATTATTCTTCAGAAGGCTTTAAGGGCTATATACAGGCAAGTACCGTTTGGGATATGGGAGATCATTTCGCAACACTATATTCCGGAACCGTTATTCGATGTTAGACTTTTAATCCATTCTCCCCTAATGCTTAAAATGATTAATAACTCACTGCCAATACTGTAATATCTATTGTTCATAAAATAAACCACAAAATCTTTCGATTTCATGGTTTATCAAATATAAAGATAATGCTAAACGAATACTCTAACATTACCTTCCCCAAAGTTAATTATAGAGTATTTTCAAAAAAAAGACACTCTTGTAGTGTCTTTTTTATAGTATTTTCAAAAGAATTCCACCTACTAACACCTTTTTGTTGCACCTATTCGTTTATTTCAATATGATACTTTTCCATCTCGTATATGCAATAGACAATGATAGCTAAACTCCAACTGACACTATAATAATTATGTGTGTAGAAGTCATAGCCCGCTTTAATACCTTTCTCTATTACAACTAATGTAAATCCTAAAGCCACCCATCTGTTAATTTTCATCTTTATAAACGTTAAAGAGATAATTATTAAAAATAAAATATTTGTAAGATGATTTATCATTAGCTCATATTTTTGAATGTATACTGCCATTATACAAGCAACGATATTAGTCGCAATGCCAAAGGCAATCACCGCTCTCCAAACCCTGTCCGAAAGTCCCACTCCTGAGTCAGTCCCTTCCTAAACAAATATCCCTTTCTTTAATTCGTTCCTACACCCTATTCAAGATATGCTAAATTATCCTTGTCTGATGAATATCTATTTATCTTTTCATATAGAGCAAACAAAATTTCTACTCATAATTTTTTCTTTATTAGACAAACTATGTCTAAGCCGTTTGAACTAGCGGCTTCACTCTTCTGGTAATGGGATAGCACAATTTATTGAATTGACTAACTCATTCAACCCAC
This sequence comes from Bacillus sp. SRB3LM, assembly GCF_015712745.1. Lineage (NCBI taxonomy): Bacteria > Bacillati > Bacillota > Bacilli > Caryophanales > Bacillaceae > Bacillus > Bacillus sp. SRB3LM. Next base: position 441,564 of record NZ_VWVQ01000078.1, on the reverse strand, counting down.
TGGCACCGGCAGGCAACAAAATAGTTGTCTGCCATTTTCATGTATACTTTTTCTAATTTCATTTCAAACCAAGTGTGTGCTGTACTGATTTCAAAAGGACAGAATTTCATTTTTTAAAATGTAAAAAAGATGAGGTCCTGTCTACTTTTGGTATAGGACTTTTTCTTAACACACATACTATTTTTGAACCTGTTTACCAATACGTGTCCTAATGGTATCTTGAATTCCTCCTAAAAAGGGCTGCAGATACGACTGCATGCCCTTTTATTTACGTTGCTTCTCTATATTGAATAAAATAATTAAAAAATAAAAATGTAATATTACATATTTTTTCTGTTCAGATTATGTTAGGATTTACTTCGTAGTCGAATTATGGTTTCGTATCTAATTCAGCAATATGTGAACTGTTTACCTAAAGAAAAGACACCCAAAAGGTGTCTTTTCTTCTTTTAATCTAAAAAACATTTTTTCTTTTCAGTAAGATCCAATTATCCCTCTAACCTAAACCTCATAATTAAAGGCAATTTAATCATGGTACTCAAGAGTTTTCATCTATTTCAATATACATATGTTTTAATTTAAAATCACATTTCCAGCACTATATTTGCTTTCCTACAGATTTTCTGTCTTGTTCTTAATTCTGTCAAAATCCTCATGTAGCTATACAAAGAATATATGCTACTATGATATTAAGAAACTATGCGTTCCCTTAACCCTGTATCCGGCCCTGTATTTATTACAGGGTCTTTGTTTATTTTATTTACTTTTATTGGCTTATAAGAGTTAATACACAACCAATTTCAATTAAAACCGTTTAAATGTTAGTTAGAATTTGAAATAATATATCTATTAACTTTTTTAACAAATGTAATCTAATATTAAATTTCTAAATCTATACTGTACTATACACCAGTTAACACTATATAAATAGTATTAACTATCTTAATTGAATATTAGTAATAGTAAGTATAAACATTATCAATTTACTACATCTTACATTTATGTAAAAATAAATACATGTTAAGCTTTTTCAAAATCTTTCCCCTAATAAAGATTTGAAGTAGCATTTCATGATTCTCCTTACTGTTAATATGCCTTGAAAAAGAACCCTATAGGGTTCTTTTTCTTCTCATTATAACCTCAGTAAGTCCATGCAAAAAGGACTGCTAATTATTTGCAGCCCTTTTACACGTTAATATACACTTGTATTACATGCTTAAAACTTTATTATATTAGGTATTTATACCAACTAAACATGCCATTATCATTTAGATATATAACACTTCAAAGTTTAGAAGTATACAATAACAAATCTTTCCCAGCTTCCAACTACATAACTAGTAGCTGTTAATTCTCTACCACCATTTGCTGATATATATCTACCATTACTTAGTGCTTGTAATACATATATCCTATTGTCTCCACCATTATATAAGATAAACTTTTCCCATGCACCAATTGATGTACGATCTGCTACTACTCTACCATTTGGCTCAAACAAAACATACTTCCCATTACTTTTAGTTTTTAAAGCGTACGTATATAATTCCCCAGTCGGAATTAATTCGAATTTCTCCCATTCATTAACTGCATTACGATTTGCTATTATATTTCCCGAAGGCTCAGCTGAAACATATTGTAAATTTGCTGCCTGTATAGCAACTGTCCAACTTCCATTTTACTTTAAAGGTTTAAACAATTGTGACCACATTTGTTTAAACCTCCACAATTTTTTCTAAGCTATTCTCTAAAAATCTTATTTTTCGTTGTAAATAAACCTGATTGGTACTCTTTATGCAAAAGAAAAGATGGAACCTTTAATTCAACTCCACCTTTTTTCGAAATAAAAAGCATCTAATTCTATTTGAATTAGATGCTTACATTTAGTCCTTAAACCTAATATTCTAAACTATTTACGCGTTTGTAAATCTTTTTTTATTACATCCCAGAGTGAATTATCTTGACGCATCGGTTTACCCTCTTCATCCCATTTTATTTTTTCTGTTCCCAATTCATAATTCATCCCTGTCCATGTGTCTTCACGGAATGCATAGAATGATTTATGCCATCCTTTTTGGTTAAAGATAGAAATAAGATCTTGCATGTATTGAGTAGCACCTGGAACAGTACGGTTAATTCCAAACTCCTCTGCAATAATTCGATTAGATGGTACATGATTTTTCTTAGACCATTGTTGAATTGGCTTCAAAAACTTCTCTAATCCCTGTCTATTCCACATTACAGGTTTCTCTAAATCCCCTACTTTTACTAATCCTGGATATTGATATTCCTTGTTTTGTTTTTCACCTTGGCTCGTTAATTCATATGGTTCATACATATGAAATGCGTATAGTGTTTTTTTATCCTCTACTGGTTTTAAATATTTAAAGGCCCATGGAGTAGCATATAAACCTGAATCTAAAATAATCGGTGTTTCTTTGTCCACTTCACGAATGGAGTTAATCACCTTTTCATAAAATCTGTTTAAATCAGCTGTCGTTCCTTTTACTTTTGCATACCATTTCTCGTAATCTTCCGTCCAAAAATCATTATATCTATTATTTTTAGCTGTTTCTGGATGTGGTTCATTTATAATATTATAACCAACCACCGCGGGGTGATCTTTTAGTTCCAGAGCGAGGTCCTTCCAAAATTGACTTGCTTGTTCTTGATACTTCTCTTCTTCCCATATTCTGTCGTCATTCTTATTATTATTAAATTGACGCCATCGATCACCAGGTAAGGATAACATTGTAAGAACGACTTTCATTCCTTGTGATTGTGCGGCATCTAAATCCGCCTTTAATTTTTCTAGATCTTCCTTTACTAATCCCCGATAGTTATCTGCATTACCTATCAGAAAATCCTTTCCAGAAGTATCTGGTTTATCCTCAAATAGAAAATCTTTATCTTTTGCCCATTTATCAGGTGCTAAACGCACATATTCAATATTAGCTTCTTTTGCACTTTTATAGTTTTCAGGTAATGACGTACTATTCATGAAATTAGTACCCTTTCTTTTCGAATCCCAAAAACTAATTTTTGAATCTCCCTTGTGGTATGTATCAGCTCTTACATTCATTTCCTGTACTCCAAAACTCATCATGCCTAATAACGCAACAATTGGCAAAACTTTTTTCACAACTTTCCCTTCTTTCTCTTTATATTTAACACACATAACATACCTTTGTTTTGTTACAGGAATATGGCAATTTTCCAAAAATACCTTTTAAATTTATACATTGGTAGTTCATTCATAAAAAAAGAAAGAGATAATTAGAACGTTGCTTCATTTTAAAAGAAACAAAAAAGGAATCCTTTACGGATTCCTTTTTGCAATGCACTCTTTTCCAAATGGTACATTTTGCACCTACTTTTAGTATAACTTATAATTCCTATAAAATAAATAAGATTAACTGAAATTTACTTCAAATTGTGATAAAAAACATAATTAAGAAGCGCAGATAACTAAATATCATCCCTTTTATTAAATAAAAAAGATTAAATAATTCCCCCTCCAAACTAGGACCCTTTTACACCTTTTACAAATATTGTTATAATTAGATAAACTAAAGCATTATCCCATTAACAAAGAGAATCCATAATTGAAGTCCTTTTGTTAATTAGCTATTAAAAATGATAGCATGTGATTATTGTATAATTTCTTCCTTTTTTAGATCTGCATATTCTTCTACGAAATCCCATAAACCTTGCTTTTCGAAGTAAGAAATACTTTTTTCACTTCTTCTAAGAGTTTAATTGCTTCATCTTCATTAAGAGAACGTAAAATATTGAAATGATATACTCTTCATTTCCTAATTCCATACAAACTGCTAATCCTTTTTCAATAAGTTCTTTTACAATATTTGTTTTTCTTAGCTTATAGTGTTCACGCGCTTGTAAGAACAACGCTTTAAAATGGGCAATATTCTTCTCTGTCACTTCTGATAAATGACGAATTGCTAATTTAGATAAATTTTGAGTTGCATATAATAGTCCTAGATTATGCCTTACTATTAAAATCAATTTTTCTTCATTATGTTTTTGCAAAAGGTCAATGGAACGATTGAAATGTTCTTCCGCTTTTTCAAATTGCTTTAAGAATATACGAGCTGTCCCTAATGCGGTTTCACAAGAAGCAACTTTCACCTCATATCGCATTAGCCCTAAATACAAGGAATATAGATACTTATTTTACTTTCAAAGGCTGAAACCTTGCTGCATAACTACTGAAAATAAAATGAAAAGACGTTCAAATCCATATGGATAGATCGTCTTTTCACTTTATTTCATACATATACTGATTTTTCACTTATTCATTTTGTATTGTACTTAAAAAACCAATAAATTCATCTTCATTTACAGGTTTACTGTAGTAATAGCCCTGAATTAGATAACATGCAGTACGTTGTAACACTGTTAATTGTTCCTTCGTTTCTACCCCTTCTGCTATCACTTTCATGTTTAAAGTATGAGCAAGTGAAATAATGGTTTGTATAATTTCATCTCCATCAGTAGAAGTTCCAATCCTATTAACAAATTCTCTTGGAATTTTCAAAGTATCAATTGGATAAAGAGGCAGATACGCTAATGAAGAATAACCTGTACCAAAATCGTCAATTGATAAATGTACACCATATGATTTTAATGCTTTTAACTTCGATAAGGTTTCCTTTTCATCTACCATTGCTATTCGCTCTGTTAATTCCAAATCAATCGAATTAGCAGGTACTCCTATCTCTTCTATGGTAGATATAATGGTTTGAACAAAATCTTTCTGTTCAAACTCTATAGCTGATAAATTTATCCCCATCTTTAGATTTGAAAAGCCCGCAGAATGCCATTCTTTCAGTTGTTGACACGCTTTCTGTAACGTCCACTTCCCAATTGAAATAATCTGCGCCGTTTCTTCTGCGATAGGTATAAACTCAAAAGGAGAAATCAGCCCAAGCTCTGGATGTTGCCAACGTATTAAAGCCTCTGCACCAATAACCTTACCTGCCTTACTATCAATTTGTGGTTGATACAATAAAAACAACTCATTATTTTCAATTGCATTTGGTAAATCCTGTTCTAATCGTAATCGACGAGTTACTTTTTGAGATAATGTCTCGTCATACATACAAACAGCATTGTTACCTTTTTCCTTTGCGCTATACATAGCGATATCAGCGTGTTGTAAAAGTGTAGTAGTATTTATTCCTCCAAATGGATACACTGCTATTCCTATACTAAGAGATAAGTAAAAACTATGCTGATTTACTACAAATGGTTCTTCAGTTATACGAAATAAAGTTGTACACAAATCCAATAGCTGTTGCTCTGTTTGGTTATGGACAATGATCGCAAACTCATCACCACCTATTCTTGCTAGAGGAATAGTCGGTGACAGACATGTCCTAAAACGTTTGGCAACTTCTTTTAAAACCTTGTCACCAATCGAATGACCCAATGTATCATTAATAGTCTTAAAGCGATTTAAATCAATATACAGGAGCCCAAACTTATCCTGTGTTTTTTGTGCACGCTTAATAGATCTATCTAATTCTTGTTGGAAGAATATACGATTTCCAATCTCCGTCACCGTATCATGGAATGCAAGGTAATTTATCTCTTCCTGTTGTTGTTTCATCCTTGTTATGTCTTTTACCATTACATAGCTCCCAAAGGTTTGTCCTTCTATCATAATAGGAACTATAGTGACATACCAAAAGAGTATATCCTTCTCATTGTTATTTTTCACACGTAACTGTAGTGAAGATGAACTACATCGTTTCCCTTTCTTTATAGCTGCTTCCAATTCAGATTTATCTTCATCTAAAAAAATAGAGAAGCACTCTTTCCCTATCAATGCAGCACTTTCTTTTCCTAATAACATACTTCCAGCCTGGTTTATATTTAATACGATACCGTTTGAATCAATCGTTAAAATAGGATCCGGATGATACTCATATAATGACTTAAATCTCTCTTGATTTTTTACTAAATCATTAGATTTATTTATTAAATCCCTTGTTCTTTGAGATACTGTTTGTTCTAATTGATTATTAAACACTTTTAATGTTTTAGTTAACTCTTTGTTTTGCATTCGTACGATTGTATGACGAATCAGTACAAATACAAAAGCAATACAATTTCCCGTAATTAATGTAGCTGAAGAAGTTTGCTCTTTCAAAGTAAAGCCAATTAAGACTGCAACTGCAAGATAAGGGAATATACCAAGAAGTTTCTCTCCAAATGTCGGATTAATAATAAAATAATTTCTTTTAGAAGAAGTATTCTTTGGGATTGTAGCAGCAATAGCGATAAATAATAGGAAAACTCTATACAAACACCTTAAAAATATAACTGAACGCTCTGACAAATCACCTTGTAAGTAAAAATACAAATAGTCCGTAATAGCCAATCCAGTTAATACTAGGATAAAAATAAACAATTTACTTTTTGCATTGAAAATAGCAGGTCGAAAGATCAGTGTAACTCCAAGTAATAGAAGCAATAAATCTATAATCGGAAAAATAAATGAGAGAAAAACATCTCCAATTGATAAGAATAAAATATTTGCAGATGGTTTATTAAATAGGTACCACTCTAATGTAAAAATAGCAGTAACAACAATGCATAAATCACAAAGTAAATACGCTTTCTCCCATTTGTTACATTCCATCATAATTTTATAAAAGAACGCAAAAAGAAAGAAGAATAAGAAAAACAGTAGAAATACATCAGAAATATTAAAATTTTGTATTGGTAATTCTACATTAAGTACTTGAAAAGCGGATATGAAATTCCCTATCAAAAAACACCCTATTGCAATAGTAATGCAAACCCAGAATACTCCTAACTTAATTTTTTGGGATAATATAGAATACAGTAATGAGATAAATACAGTAGTTTCAACGACTAAAGATGATAGTCGGATATTAAAATCTGATACGAAATAATGATTCGGAAAAACAAATAAAAATATAAAGCAAAAGCTTATATAAGTTATTAAAGCCAATATCAATACATAAAATTGCACATATGCATGCTTACGCAATGGACTCACCTTCTTGAGTTTTTTCTATACTTTTATTAAAAAATGGCTTGATGGTGGCACAAGTCCTACTAATTAAAATGTGTGCTACCTATTATCCATATTATGACCTTTTTAAAAGATTTCTTTCTACACACAACAATCTTATTAACTTTTTGTAGATGTTTACAATTATCAATACTGAGGATTCTAAAAAGGATAAGCTGAAAAATGTAATTTTTTAAGTATTTGCGCGTCGTAAATTTGGCGGGTACAACTTATCTACTCTTTACATATGAGATAGAATCTACTCCTCTATTGGATTATAGTTGCTATCTGTCACACTTAAAAAGGAATGAAAATATACTATCATTAAAATAGAAATTCAAATTAGTTTACGAAACCAACTGTAACTATTATAGTTACACAAAAATTTGATGTTTATAAAAAGGGCGGTAAAGTTTTATCTCCTTACTCAAAGAATTATAAATGATTTAGAATTAGATGAAATTGAAGCTAATATTGCATCTCCCTAAAAAGAATGTTACTCTAAAAATAGAATTATGAAAGGAATGATGGATGAATAATGATTAACTAATTTATATTTTAAGTTGAATTTTATAACTTCAAACTACAAAATATAGGGTTAGTCTATCCATTTTTAAAATTCAGTTCATACTTTATTTGTCATGATTCAAATGATTAATAAGTACTTATTAAGTATAGACGAAAGACTAATCCTTCCGATTACAAATTGGGGGATTTTTTTATTCCCGTTTGTCTTAGTTGAAACTTACTAATTGTTAAATGTACTTCACAAATAAAGGAGCGAGAAAAATGAGTACTTCAGATACTATTGTTACACATGTAATGCTCTATATAAGTCGTTAATATCCATCAAACTTATATAGAGGAATTAAAAAATGGATGGATGTTCCGACTTTATATGAAACGTTTCGATATATAAAGGAGGAATTATTATGTCAATGATAAAGGTCCAAGACTTAACTTTTTCATACCCAGGTAGCTTTGATAATATTTTTGAAAGTGTAAACTTCCAAATAGATACGGATTGGAAGCTGGGATTTATCGGTAGAAACGGACGAGGTAAAACGACATTCTTTAATTTATTGTTAGGGAATTATGAGTATAGCGGGAAAATCCTTGCTTCAGTAGAATTCAATTACTTCCCCTACTCTGTTTCAGATAAGAACAAATTCACTCATGAAATCCTTGAAGAAATTTGTCCCCAAGCCGCAGATTGGGAACTTCTACGTGAGATATCCTATTTAAATGTTGATGCTGAGGTCATGTACAGACCATTTAAAACATTATCAAATGGGGAACAAACAAAAGTGTTGCTTGCTGCACTGTTTTTAAATGCGGGTCAATTTCTATTAATTGATGAACCAACAAATCACTTAGATACAGATGCACGAAAGATAGTCTCCGATTATCTAAGGAAGAAAAAAGGATTTATTTTAATTTCACATGACAGAATCTTTTTAGATGGGTGCGTTGACCATATCCTATCTATTAATAGAGCAAATATTGAAGTTCAAAGTGGTAACTATTCTTCTTGGAAGTTAAATTTTGATAGACAGCAAGAACACGAGAAGGCTACAAATGAGCGCCTACAAAAAGACATAGGGCGATTAAAACAGTCTTCCAAACGTTCAGCAAGTTGGTCTAATGACGTAGAAGCTTCAAAAAATGGAACGAGGAATTCAGGCTCTAAGTTGGATAAGGGGTTTGTAGGACATAAAGCAGCCAAGATGATGAAAAGAGCAAAAAACCTTGAATCAAGGCAACAAAAAGCTATTGAAGAAAAATCAAAATTACTAAAAAATGTGGAAAAAACTGAGTCATTAAAATTGGAACAATTGCAATTTAAATCAAATGAATTGGTTACTTTAGTTGACGTGTCCGTTAAGTACAATGATCAAATTGTGAATGAGCCGATTAGCTTCATAGTTGAACAAGGTGACCGAATTGTACTTGATGGAACGAATGGGAGCGGAAAAAGTAGTATCCTAAAACTAATTCTAGGACATCCGATACAGCATACAGGCTTAGTTACTTTAGGTACAGGACTCATCATTTCCTATGTCCAACAAGATACTTCTCATTTGAAGGGATCACTATCAGGCTTTATTGAAGAGCACAAGATTGATGAAACCTTATTTAAGTCCATCCTAAGTAAGATGGACTTTGACCGAATTCAATTTGAAAAAGATATATCTCATTATTCTGGTGGACAAAAGAAAAAACTGCTTATCGCTAAAAGTTTATGTGAAAAAGCTCATATATATATATGGGACGAACCACTAAATTTTATAGATATCTATTCCCGTATGCAGATTGAAGAACTTATTCAACAATTTAATCCCACAATGGTTATTGTTGAGCATGATAAAATATTTCAACAAACAGTTGCAACGAAAACTATATCTATGTAGCTCAAAACGAATACTTGAAAATATAATCATTAACTTGAGTCCTTGGATGATAAAAACTTTAATGAATTGATAAAAAAAGCCTAATTTCTCTACAATACATTGAGAAATTAGGCTTTAAATAGTAATAATAGAATTCATAAACACTGAATAATTTACACATTAGGTTTATCTGTTAATGCAGTAACAATCCTGTCCACTAAGTCTTCGGGTAATCCATATTCCTTATTAACTACAGCCTGTATACTAGCAAAAGAACTTTCATTGTATTTTGATTGCCTTTTTCCTCTACTATCTTTCTCTTTATTTATGAAGTTTTCACGAGATTCATAGTTCATCTTATCTGATTCTTTACCAATAGATTGATTGGTGTAAATTATACAGATACCTAACATCATAATTACACAAATGAAAATCCCTACTAATTTAAGTCTCATTATTCATTTCCTTCCTGCAACTCTTGCTGTTTCTCGTTCATAATATCTCAACTATATCAAATACATATTAATTTGAAGTAAAATTTTGTTCTTACATATTTCTTAATAGAAAGACTGTATATCCTTCTATTTGTTTGACATCATTAAGATGCTCACAAATAGAAATAAATTCTATTCCTATATATAGATAAATAATCTAAAAATTTATATAATAAGATTAGAAGTGTAGCATATTATTATTATTATTGAAAGGTCTTGATATAATGCTAGGCATTAATGTAAAAAAAACAAATGAAGAGTTAATTATTTCATGGCAATTGGCGGAGATTACAATTCCATTACGTGATGTGATTGAGGTTACCGAAGATGCTACCTATGCTGGTGTTGAAGAAGTAGATGTAATACGTATTGGAACAGCTTATGGGACAACAGACCGTATTTTAATTAAAACAGTAAAAAAAAATTATATATTGTTTACTACAAATAAAGTTGCTATTTTAAATGCCATTCACGCTTAAATATAGGAGTCTTCTTGGCTAAAATGATAAAAATAAGCACATCTTGTTATAAAAACAGATGTGCTTATTTTTTAATTTCTATGCATTTTTACGTTTTAAGAAAATCACTCCACCAACAATTAACAGTAATGCTCCTGCAGCCATAGATATCCAACTTGTAAGATTAGTACCTGTTTGCGGTAACCATCCAATTTTAGATTGAATTTCTTTCTTAAGTTGTGGTTGTTCTTTTACTTGCTCGTTAGGTTGCTCTGGTGTTGGCGTATTTTCATCTGAATTTGGCTGTTCTGGTTTAGGTTGTTCCGATTTTCCCTCCTTAAATTTCACTGTTTGTCCCTTATCTTCAATTTCAGCGTGAATAGCTACTAATATATTATCTTGATACAGTTCTTCAAATACTACTACTTCTTTACCTTGTAATGCAGAAGCATTAAATGTGAAATCTAGTGTGATAGAACCATTTTTCTCTTTAGCAGTAAACTTAGATTCTACTGTTACTTCTTTACCATCAACTAATAATGGCTTGTTTGTTGCTTTATCCATTAGTTTGCCTTTTACAACGTACTCTTTACCCACGATTAAGTCTTTGTATTCCACTTTATCTTGGATTGTTACAGATTTAGAAGCATCTAACTCTTTAGAACCATCAGCTTTGTTTGTTGCTGTCGTTTTAATAAAAGGTTCTACAAATCGAACTGTTTGACCTACATCGTTAATGTCAGCATGAGTTGCAATTACTTGACCCTCATGTAATAAATCTTCAAACACGACTACTTCTCTTCCTTGCTGTTCGGCACCAACAAAAGTAAAGTCTAATGTTACAAACCCATTCTTTTCTTTTGCAGTAAACTTCGTTTCAGCTGTTACTTCTTTTCCATCAATTAATAATGGTTTGTTAATAGCTTTGTTCATTAGTTTACCTTTTACAGTGTACTCTTTACCTACAACTAAGTTAGTATACTCCACTTTGTCTTGAATAGTGATAGAATCCTTTGAATGAATCTCTTTTCCACCATCAGCTTTGTTTGTTGCTGTCGTTTTTACTGATGGCTTAACGAACTTAACTGTTTGACCTTTATCATTGATATCAGCATGTGTCGTAACAACTTTTCCGTCTTTCAGTAACTCTTCGAATACTACTACTTCTTTTTCTTCTAAACCAGTTGCATCAAAAGTGAAATCTAGTGTAATAGAACCATTTGCTTCTTTTGGTGTAAACTTCGTTTCAGCAGTTACTTCTTTACCATTTACAACTAATGGTTTATTAGTCTCTTTATTCATTAATTTACCTTTTAAAGTGTACTCTTTACCTACTTGTAGGTCTTTGTATTCCACTTTATCTTGGATTGTTACAGACTTAGACGTGTGCATTTCTTTTGTACCATCTGTTTTATCAGTAGCTGTTGTTTTTATTGAAGGAATCTTTTCATCTTTGACAATGTGTTTAATGATTAGACCATTCTCTTTAATTTCAAAAGAGAACGTTTCTTCATTTAATACATAACCTTTTGGTGCAACAGTTTCTTTATATGTATATTTTCCAAATGGTAACTTTTCAAATTTAGCGATTCCTTTATCGTCTGTTTTTCCTTTTACTACTTCTTTTCCTGCTTCGTTATAAATCGTAAATTCTGCATTTGGAAGCTTGTTATTTCCATCAGCTACATCTACCTTTGTAATTTCTAGATCACCTTTGATAACATGATTAACTGCCAATAACTCAATAATCTTTCCATGTTCCTTTATTTCGAACAAAATTGGTTCTTTAACAAGAACGTAACCATTTGGAGAAGCCTTTTCTACAAATGAATATTTACCATACGCTAAATCTTTGACGTTAATCTCGCCATTTTTATCTGTCTTATATTCTCCAACTACTTTTCCACTTTCATCTTTCAATTCAAATACTGCACCTTCTAATTTTTTACTAATATCTTCATTATCTACTTTTAGTAATTTTATACTACCTTTCACTTCGGTATTTTCCACTGTAAAAGTAAGTGTTTTATTGTGCTCTTTAATTTCAAAAGGATACTTTGTTTTATTTCCAATATATCCATTAGGTGTTTTTGTCTCTAAGAAATAATATTTACCATACGTAAGACCTTCAACGTTTGCAATTCCATTTTCTTTTGTTACTACTTTTTTCACTTCTTTTCCATCTTCAGTGAAGACTGTGAATTCAACATTTGGTAAAATCTTTCCTGAATCACTAAGCTTTTTAATTTCGATGTTACCTTTTACTTTGTTATTTACTATTTGGACAGCTCCTGTTTCTCCTGTCTTAACTTCAATAGTTTGTGGTTTATCATCTGAAACATAGCCTGTTGGTGCTTTAATTTCTTTTAATGTGTAAGTACCAATTGGTAAGTTGTTTAATTCTGCCATACCATCAGCACCAGTCGTGATTTTTCCGACTGATTCATTATTTACAGTAAAGACCTCAAATACTGCACCAGCTAAAACTTCTCCATTTTCTCCAACCTTTTTAATTTTTAAAGAACCAGCTGCTTCCCAATTTACTGCAAGATCACTACTAAGCTTTTCTTCATTTCTCTCTAATAGTACTGTAGCATTCTGAACAGTATCCGTACCACGGTAAGCAATTGCTTGAACTTTAGTTAAATTAGCAGCAACACTTAAATTAAATTCACCCGTTTTTGTATTCTTAGGAATTTGGATACGAAATTTTTCTCCAACTGAAAGCTGATCTTTCACTTCTCCATTTTCACTAACAATTCTAACTCCATTAGGTGCATTTTTCGCTACTACCTTATAAGAACCACCCTTAGCATTTGTTTGTACTGAATATAGATTTGTTTCGAAGAATTCACCCTTTAATTCTGCTTTTTGCTTTTCAGCAGGAATCACATTCATAAAAACATCTTGAGTCTCTTCACTATTGTTAGCATTACTAATAATAGCCTTAGCTGCTTTTTCAACATTTTTATTCTCATGTTTTAATTCATTTACATCGAGTTGACCTAATGCATTCCAAACCGCAAGTTGCGTTGCATAATGCGCTTCATTTTTATTAGCTACTCCCAGCTGTTCAGCACTTTTTTGCGGGAAACCATTTAATAAGACTCTATATACTACATTATCTGTTTTCCCCATTTCAGGAAGATCTTCACCATTTGGTGATTTTAATCCAAGGGTTAAGCAATAAGCAATTTGACCACTTGAATTTTTAATCATTTCAGTGCGAATGTACTTACCTAGACTATTACTATAACTCCAGTCCATTGAATATTTCTCATGCGTCATAACCTCTGCACTAGCCCTAGGTAAAAATACATTAAGGAATAATACCAGTACTGATAATAATGTAAAAACTCTTATAATGACTCTCTTACCCAATTTTGTAACCTCCCTAGAATAAATTAATTCGAGTATATATCGCAATATCTAAAACATTCACGATCGACCCAATTATCATTATAAAACAATAAATTACAAATATTAAATAATTTTAATAAAATAGTCAAAAAATTTACACATTTTATTATTTATCAAGTTTTTTAACGAATTTACTATATACAAATTCTAAAACATGCCTAGAATTTAAAAGACAAATATGTATGTTAAATATATAAATAGCAATTCCTTTACTCCAATTATTAAGCTTTCCCCCTATTAAAAATAGCCTTTTCACTTTCTTATTAATCTGAGTAATTTATACACCTCTTTTAATCTATTACACTCCTCCATTTAAATATAAAGGTGACTTCTTGTTCAAAGAATAAAGTGAAACTTTAATCCGCCCGATTCCCCTCTAACTTCTTTGCTTTCATTGAATTTTTGGACGGGAGTCTTACTGCCCAAAAATAGCGGGATATATTATGCAATATTGCATTTGATAATCATTTTCGATGTAACTATAATGATTACAGGATTACTATTAATCCAATATTCTACATGGAGGTTTTATTATGTTTAAAAAAATTATTGTATCTTCTATGGCGCTTACTATGTTCGGTGGAGCTGCAACTATGCTAGAGGCACCTACTGCTCAAGCAGCTTCTTATAACTTAACGTCATCCTCTTACTTTGATGTCACTCCTGAAGAGGCCGTGGCTTTCTATCAATCTCAAGACTATAAAAAATTAAAAGTATTTTTGGATGACTTTGAAGCTAGAAACCCTTATACTCCAGGTGGAGGCTACGCTCAAGGGAGTGTACGTATGCAAAAATTCAACGATGCTCTTAGAGATGCCAAATTAACAAATGTCTACCAAGAATTTATTAGAATCTCATACTACAATCATTATCCAGAACCAAAATAATAACAACGGATAAAATGTTTATTATTTCTATAACTTAGCCTAATTTTAAATGTATAACCTAAAAATAATTACTAAAAACCACTCATATAAGAGTGGTTTTTCTATTTCCCCATATAATGTAGCTAAATGTTACATCATCTTTATTTTAATATCTTTTATAGTAGACATTCTCTCGTTGACACAATCTAGTAGGTTAGCAATGGGGATATCAAAATATATTTATAATTATTTTCTGTTTAATAGCAAAAAACGAACACCCTCTCACAATTAGATAAGGTGCTCGTTTTCATTTTTATCGGTAATTCTCAATTCATTTTAGCTTCTTTCCAATAAGCAAAGATTAAATTAACTTAAAAACAAAGCGTTTTAAATTTAATTCATAGATCTTACTGAAACTTGGAATTGCCCCTTAGAACCATCATCATTTGAAACGTAAATTTTATATGTTCCATTCGGTAATGGAGATAAAGCATTCCGTACATTTGTAACATTAATTTGTTGTTCTCCAGGTTTTATATAACCACCAACAATTAGCTCTGTATTTGGACCTTTTACACTATATCCCATTGTATTTTGACCATTATTTTTCATAGAGAAGCTTAAGTCAGTACTCCCATCATATACGAAAGAAGTTACAGCCTCGCCGCTATAATCCATTGTTTGAGTTAATAATAAGTCTGCAGAAACATGTTCAACTAAATGAATTGGATCATTCGTTTTGTGTACTTCTTCAGCATAAGTATTATTCCCTAACACACCAAGTGTTAATGCTGAAACTACTCCACAACTAAGCACTAGTTTATTTAACTTCATTTTAAGTTCCCCCTTGATGTTTGTATTCTATTACCATCATACATCCTTTTTTAAGTGCGTTTTTATGTAATAATTCATATCTATAAACCTATATATCTTAACTTTTCACCTTAATAGTTATTGAGAAAGCCACATAGATAAAGCTACAATATTACACTTCATAAAAAACATGTAAATTTTAAAGTCTTTTTCTAACAAAGTTTTATACGAGTAAGTACCAAAATAATCAAATAAATAGCATTTCTATTTCAGATAAAATGTACTAATAAAATTTTTCTAAAATTTCACTTTGTAATTTGATATATTCCATGTTAATATAACGAAGGCTACAAAACAGGAGTCACCACGCATATCATTTTCACAGAATATTCATACTTAAAAAGACTTATTTTATCAGTAACTCAATCCAAATTTCACCTATACAAAAGTTAGTTTATGATTTCATATGTACATAAATTTAAATAGATTTTTTATCTATTATTTTTTTCTATTTTCCTTATCAATTTTAATACGAGTAATATAACAGCACTTTTCAAGTACCCTTCCTTTTTTAGATAAAAAGTCTACTAATACTAAACATCTATGTCCAACTCATACATAATTCTACTTACAAACTATCGGAGATGCAAAACTATGGGAATTTCTACTCTTTTATTAAATACCTTTATTATAATAATTTGTATCCTTAGCTATCACGTATTTTGGCTAGAGTTTAAAGAAAAAATAACATGTAATAATATGTTATTTTCTATCCTTTCCTCCATTGCTATTATTTTTTGTATGACTTTTCCTTTTCATTTACATGTGGGATTTATTTATGATTTACGTTTTATTCCTATAATATTAGTTTTTCTATATGGAAATACAAAAAACATTGTTTTTATAGGAATTTTATATCTTTCTTACCGGTTTTACTTAGGCGGAAATGGCGTTCTTCCATCATTTATTATCTTTACTATCATTTCTGTTATAACAATGCTCTTTCGTTACTTATTACCTATGTATTTTAAAGAAAAAAAGATATTATTAAGCTTACTTCTTATTTTAGTATGTACAGCTTCCCTTTCTATTTGCGGTATTGTAACTCAAATAAATACAGGAGGTAAAATAGACTCTACTCTCATAGAATTTTTATTAAATTATATAATCATTAATATTTTCACAGTATTATTATCAGTTTATTTTATAGAGGAAATGATTGAGAAATATAAAATGAAAGAAAAACTGCAACGGGCTGAAAAATTTTATATAGCTAGCGAACTAGTAGCGTCAATTGCACACGAAATCCACAATCCACTAACCACGGTACATGGATTCACTCAATTATTAAATGAAAAACATGCCTCTAAGCTATCTCAGGATCAATACTTAGAAATCATGTTAATTGAAATGCAGCAAATACAATCTACTATTAATAACTATTTATCTTTAACCAAACCACAGAATACCCTAAAAGAAAAAATAGATATTAATCACATTTTAAATCAGGTGAAAGATACTATTTCACCACTCGCTCTATCATACAAAGTTGAAATCAAACAAAATAGTACAGATTCCTTTTATATAAATGGGGACCCCGAAAAATTCAAACTCTGTCTAAACAACATCATCCAAAACGGAATTGAGGCTATGAAAAATGGTGGATTATTACAAATAAATATACAAAAAGTAAAAGGAAATATCATAATTGATATTATTGATTCAGGAATTGGGATGTCATCTCAACAAATAAAACGAATTGCTTTGCCATTCTATTCAACAACAGAAAAAGGAACTGGGCTTGGTACTATGATTGCTTATAGTATTATTAGAGAATTAAACGGAGATATAGAAATAGAGAGTGAATTAGGTAAAGGGACACGCTTTTCTATTAGTATCCCTTGCTAATGTGATAACAATTTTCTGTTTAGCTAATTACATAAATGAATTTTAAAAATCCCGCTAGCTAGCTTACTTATTAATTATCTTAAATTCATATGCGTTAATTAAATATAATAAGGATCAGAGCCTATCTATTGTTACAGATACACTCTGATCCTTTAGTTTAATTCAATTAAAAACACTTAATATTTATAACTTTTCTTACATCGTGATGAAATACTAGTTCATCGATTTTATCTTATTTACTGATTAGATTGGTTTAATATAAATATAACACCTCGCAACACTTAATTTGTTATTATCATTAGGGACATTGCCTGCAGTTGTTTTTCCATTAAAGTACAGACCTTTTTCCATTCATTGAAAAAGACAACTCCCCTTTTACTACTTCACTTCCACCGTATAATTCCCTGTCCCTCCTCCATACTGATACACATGTAAATAATACTTCCCTGGATACGTGTAGTAACTACCTACTAATTTATTCCCTTGTTGCTGAGCATACGTAACATAATTATTTAAATCTGCTTCAGAATAAAGTACCCAGTTCATTCCGATATTATTTTCATTCGTTACGTTAATTTGAAGGTTTTTAGCAGTCTCCACATTAATTTCAAAGAAGTCACTTGTATCGCCATTTCCTAAACTAGCACGTAAAACTTGATTTAACTGCAATTTGTTTGCTGTTTGGAATGAGTTATTCGGTTCTTTTTCTACACTGTTATCTTCTTTCTTTTGAGCAGTTACAGTCGCTGTAGCAGTATTAGTTGCTCCTTTATCGTCTGTTACTGTTAATTTAGCCGTATACGCTCCTTCTTTTGTATATACGTGAGTTGGATTTTGCTCATTACTTACTGCTCCATCACCAAACTCCCATTTATATGAAATAATTTTCCCATCTTCATCTTTTGATCCGTTGCTTGTAAATGAAATTGCTTCATTTACATTTCCACTATACGGACCGTTTATAACCGCAACTGGTGCTTTATTCTCTGCCCCTTCTTCCGTATTAATACCGTGGAACACAACATCATATTCAAATTGTCCTGATGCATTCACCCGATAATTTACGAAATATGCTGTTACTGTTTTATAGCCTGTCCATTCCTTTGCACTTAAACGTTTTAACGTATCATTAACGTTTTGTGTAATTGTTTTCCAATCTTCATATTCTCCTTTTGCTGCAGTTCCTGTATATGTTCCTTGTAGTGTGAATGTATTAAAGAACTGTGATTTATTTTTCTTCACTGATACATTTTTCAATTTTGCTTCCGCTGTTATTTCTGCTGCAATATCTGAAACTGGCTTCGATGCATGATTCGCTAAATAATCGTCTGATACTAATGGCACATTATATTTCTCACGATTATCAACTAGCATTTGCATATAGTCTTGATATTCTTTATTTAAATTCGCATCTTTACTTAATGTAGAGCGATATGCATCATATGCTGTTACATCATTTTTCCTAATAAGATCATGTATTTTATCAAACATATCATATCTCTTATTGTACATATACGATTGTAAAGCAAAGGAATAATTATAGAAATCCCACGTTCCATACTTTGCATTTAACGTTCGCTCTGCCGTATAACGCTCTGCTGGATTGGAAGATAATCCTCCTATAATACTCTTTCTCGGTACAACATTATCCGTTCTCGTTGCCCCTGCAAAAAATTCAGCATTCCCTTCTTCAAACCAAGATAACCTTTCATTTTCATATATTTTCCCTTGTCCCCATAACCCTGGTACTTCATATCTACCTTGTAAATAATGCGTGAACTCGTGTCTGAATAATTCTTCTAAACTATAAATACTTTCTTCTAGCGTACGCTCATAAGTAAAGAACGTACCTGTTCCTTCTATATAAAGACCACCGTTATTCGTTTCATAACCGTACAATTGACGATTAAATTGATATTCTGCTGGGCTATTATAAATAACCATCGTTAATACATCATCAGGATTTCCTTTTTCTAAAGGTTGATCACTTTCAACCGTACGATGGAATTGTGCCTTCACTTCTTTTGCCGCCCAATATAAACGTTTTACTTTTTCTTCTGTCACTTTATCTCCAGCTTTTAAAACAATTGCCCCATCATCAAACGTATACGTTTTTGGCAAATATTTTTTCTTTCCCTCTTCTCTTATTTGATCTAAATTCACCACGTTACCATTTGCATCTTTTCCGCCATAATTCGTTGCGATTTGCTCAGCAGCTACGAAATATTGCTCCCCTAAATACGGGTAAATTTTCATCGCATCTGTTACAACTTGTAACCCTTTCGTTCCTGTATTATGGAACATACCGAGTCTACCTGTATAATAAATGCCATTATTAATAAGCCAACCGTTTTTTTCTGTAATCGTTCCCATTAATGCAAAACGACTTAGTTCATTAATATAACTATCTATTTTCTGATACCATACTGTATCTTTCGGTTCTTTCCTCGTATCGTACAAATACGATTGAATGTCGTAATCAATACCTTGCATAATATCGTAAATAGCATTTCCAGCTGAAAGATTATCTACTAATGTAGAAAAATTATCATTATATTGTTTAAAAATCTTTGCAGCCGATGTTATCGTTTCCACATCGCTCGAAGCGTTTCCTATCAACTTTCCGTATGATGATACCACTCTATTTTGCTCTAATGTACCCAGCTTGAAATTTGAGTTGTTAGCTATCGCTTTTAATGCGGGTAAGCATTTATCATGATAACCCCGTTCATTTAATTTACTAAGTTCCGAATTATAAAATCCTAAATAAAATCCTGAACGTAATACCTCCACTAATGTCTCAATCCCTTTTGAATCATCCTTCGTATAGGCTTGTCCTTGCTGCTTCAATTTATCAATAATCGCCTGCATCCTACTATCATTTTGATAGAATGCTAGACTGTCTGTATTAAACTGAAATAGCCCCGTAATTTGCTCCCAATCAATTGTTACAAGTAAATCTACTAACTGCTGATTGCTTAATTGATTTAATTCAGCAATTGTATAAGTTTTCTCTACAGCTAATTGCTTACTTTCTTTTTTCACCTCAGGTGGTCTTTGTGATAAATCGGCAAATTGTAGCCTTTTCTCAAAAGACTTGCTTTCGAGCACTTTCGATGAATGAGCTAATTCTTGTACTGGTAGTTGTACACCGACTGGCTCCATTTTGAGCACATTTCGATAAGAAACTTGCTCTCCCTTAGTATCTTCTGCCAAACTTCCCCCTTGAAAACTCCCTAACATTAAACTAGCAAAACTTACCCCTACTAACATTTTCTTTGAATAGCCTTTCATGCTCTCCCCTACCTTACATTTTTAGTGTCCCGCTCCATTATTTTACTATTTTCACTTTATGTCCTGTATTGAGAAAAAATAAGGTAACGTTCACACATGTATTCATTCCATGTAAAATTAACGCTTGACTTTCCGTACATTTTATATCAAAAAAAAGATAGATAATAGCAAAATTCCTGCTACATCTATCCTCATTTTCAACACTATGATTTTAACTTTATAAACGTAACTTCCGGTAATGTTTGCATATGCTGAATAAACTCATTCTGTTCTTCTGACGATATATTTTTCAGTTGCATCCCTATCTTATAAACAGTTTCTGTACCTTGCTGTGAAGCTTCCACCTCATATGAGAGTATTGGGATGCCTTTCACTTGTAGTGTTTCCAATACTTGTTGTACCGCTTCATGTTTGTTTACAAACATTTGCACTGTAATATTTTGTGGAAATAAAAATTGCACCTTAAAAATACGACTTACAATTTCTAAACCAATTAAAACGAGAATCGTCGCTCCAATGCCTACTACATACATTCCTGCTCCAATTGCTAATCCTATGCCGGCAGTAGCCCATAAACCAGCCGCGGTCGTTAATCCTTTCACCGCCTGCTTTTGAATAATAATTGTGCCTGCACCTAAAAAACCAACTCCACTAACGACTTGCGCTGCAATCCGACTTGGGTCTAGAGACGTATGCTCTTCATACACAATATCTGAAAAGGCATATTTCGAAACAACCATTATTAACGCACTTCCTACCGCTACGAGGAAATGAGTCTTTAATCCAGCTTCTTTCGATCGAATTTCTCTTTCAATACCAATCATTGCTCCTAACAAGCCAGCAACACCGATTCGTATAATAAAATCAAAATCTACACTCACGGGCACTTCCCCCTTTCATTCATTATAGATAGATAAAACAAAAATTATCACAAATATCCATTTATCAACATGAAAGAATATCACTAAAATAAACTTAATACTCCGACCGTTTTATGTTAATATTTTAAATATTAACATAAAATAAATAACTCCTAATTTTAAACCTTCACTAATTTTCTAAAAAACCAAAGGTGGATTACATGAAATTAGGTTGAGAAATTATGGAAAACGCTTTCATTTTGTGTCATAATTTTTTATAAATACTACATAAATAAAGGAGCTTACTAACAATGAACGTCTCGTTACTTACACCTACTACTGATTTACAAGAAGAATACTTAGATTTCTATAACGAATGGAAAGATAGCGGTGAAACAATGATCCCGTGGGTTATCTCAAAAAATCCTGCCAACTTCCCAGCTATGGTTCAAGAACTTCTCGATGCGCATAACGGAATAAATATCCCTGAAACTTGGGTACCAGACTCTACATATTGGCTTGTTACAGATGAAAATAAAATTGTGGGAGTTGTTAATATACGTCATAGTTTAACCGAACATTTATTTAACGCTGGCGGTCATATTGGTTATGGCATTCGCCCTTCTGAAAGAAGAAAAGGTTATGCTACGAAGTTACTAGCATTATCATTAGAAAAAACGAAGGAATTAGACATCACGAAAGTACTTGTCGTTTGCGACGCAGTGAATACCGCTTCTGAAAAAACGATTTTACATAACGGCGGGCTTCGTGATGATGATTTCACTGAGGAAGATGGGAATGTAGTAAGAAGATATTGGATTGAGCTATGAATGATCACAAATAAGCGAGAAAGTGATTATACACTTTCTCGCTTATTTTACACTGCTTCTATTTCAAATTGCACTGTAATACCACTTGGATCTACCACCACAAACCCATTTGTAGTTTCATTTATTTCATGTTGTTTTTCTATTAATCTTTCTTTCACTTCATCTAACGCTTCTTTATACGGTAGTACAATCGTATACACTTTTAGCCCAGTTGCATGTACTGGTGGGTGTGGGTTGTTTACTCCGTTCCACGTATTTGCACCAATATGGTGATGATATCCCCCTGCTGAAATAAATAAGCAATCCTCTTCACGCTGTTGTACTTCAAAACCTACTGTTTCCACATAAAATTCATGTGATTTCTCTACATCAGCTATTCGTAAATGTACGTGCCCAACGACAGTATTAGCAGGCAAACCAGCAAACTCATAATCAACAAGTGTTGCCAATTCTTTTAAATCAAGTGGTGTACTTCCTCCTGGCCCTTCTCCCCATCGATCGCGCGGACGGTCTGCATAAATTTCAATACCATTCCCCTCTAAATCTTGCAAATAAAAAGCTTCGCTATATGTATGATCACTTGCACTATTAAACCTTGAAATTGGTAAAATTTCATTTGAATATGTATAACGCCCTTCTTGCTCAGCCGGGCTGTCAATTACATTCTTATTACGAAGAACCCCAAATAGCGCAGAAGCAAAAGCTTCACGAGTCGGAACTAAAAAGGCTACATGATATATACCAGTCGTACGCGGTTCTTGCAGTACCCCTTCCTCTAACTTTTCAAGAACAAGTAACGCGTTCTTTCCACCTTTTCCAGATAAATATGCTTTATTTTCCTCTTGCTTAATTACTTCTAAGCCTACCACATTTTCATAAAAAGCAATTTGACGCTCTAAATCTTTCACTTTAAATTCAACATGACCAATACGTGTTTTCGGATGAATTTGTACCATGAATAACTTTATCTCCTTATCCCTATATTTTCCCATTACATATAACCGTTACTATGAAGGATACAAGTAAAATCATCCTATGTAAATAATAAAAGTCAGAATTTACATACATTTTTATTTTCATAATAAAAAATGCACCTCCAATTGTTAGACTGTGTCTAACAATTGGGGTGCACTTCATTTTAACTTTTAGAAAAGGTGGCTTTTTAACTCTTATCTCATTTTATGTACTTCAGCAACTAGCTTTCCACCCTGAATGCCCATATAAAGCTTCACAGGTGCATCATTCGTATTTTCAAATACTAAATCTAAATATGGATATGCAATTGTAGCATCTCTTCCTTGTGGAACATAACCTACCGTTTTAGAATGTGTAGTTCTCTCCACCATTTTCAGGCCAGCTTGATCTGCTGCATTGTATAAAGTTGAAGATGTTTGACAAACACCACCGCCATATCCATCTACTAATTTACCGTCAACAATTTCTTTCCCTAATTGATATCCTTTATCTGGTGTTGTATCACCGATTAATGAATTAAAAGAGAAACGGTCTCCTTTTGCTAGCACAACTCCATTTATGCTCGCTGCTGACAAACGAATATTCTCAATACGGCCACCTGTTGAACCACCTAAGTTCGTTTCATATCTACCAATTACCGTACCATTTCCTTGCGCATCACTTAATGTTGCGACTGGTTTTTTCTCCACGATCGGCAACTGATACGTAGCATCCCACATACCAACATTTAACAATTTATCTACTAATTCTTTTTCCATTAATTCATAAGAAGGTTTTCCTTCTTGCCAACTTCCATCAGGTGCTATACGTGAAGGAACCATTTTTTTGTCGACGCTTTTTCCAACCTCACCAACAACCTTTGTTACAGACTTTTTAAATTTTGCTTCATCTTCAAAATAGCCTAAACTAGATAAATCTAATTTTTTCACTTCAGTACCAGTTCGACCATCAACTAAACTAATAGTATTCTGCACTTCTGCTTTAGCCTCTACAGTGTGCCCACCAATATCACTTACCAATGCAACATCACTTACTTTTGCACCACAGCCACTCATTATAGCTACACATAACACCCCAACTAATATACCCTTTACTTTACGGAACAATATACTCTCTCCCTTTCCCCAACATCACTATTATGTATTTATTTCATTTTTATGTATGTTTTGTTACAATCATTTTACAATATGTTTATAAAATGTTACAAGTTATTTTTCACTCTATATAAATTACTCTTTTCTTTTACAAATGTCTATATATATTTACATAAAAGTTTGAGCTTGATAGAATTGTAACTTTTATGTAAACTCCCCTTTTATCCAGTATATACCATTGACCAAAAGAAATACAAATTAAAAACCCTCAAGCTATTTTTTATAAAGTGAAACTTTAATCAGTGGGGTCTTACTGCCCAGCAAATAGCACGATAAAGAGAAATCCCTCAATATAAATAGGTATTTGCCGTGCCACCGCTCCGCTTTTGCACATACATTATGGTGAATTCAACCTATTTTAAAGAAATGGAGGATGTTATTATGTATCCCTACAATCCATATGATCCATATAATCAATATGCGTACCAACAACCACAGTATGACTTACAAGCACAATACCAATCTTATATAGATCAAGCAGAGCAAACGAATTCATATGACCAAAATAGACAATTCCAACTTCCAATCTCTTTTCCTGGCACTGGAAATCGTCAATTAGAAAGACGCGTAAATGAGCTTGAACAAAGAGTACGTCAACTAGAAAATACAGTTGAGCGCCATACACGTAGACTAAACCGCTTAAACCAACGTTTACGCACAGTAGAAAACAGGCTAAACATTCCATTCGCAGCATTAGAAGACGGATTTTAATCGAGAAAATAAAAATTATATAAGGAAGGGGCTCCCCCTTCCTTATATAAATTGACGAAAGTTTTTTCCATCTCTATACTGATAAGAGTTAATGAAATGAAACAAGGTGATAAATATGGATTTTGAAATAAATTATCTTTCCTTTTATGTTGTACAAGTAGAAGGAAAAGGTGAAGCAGTTGATAAACGCTACAAACATTTTCAAACTTTAGACGCTGAAGAATATGAAGATAGCTCATTAAAAGAATTTTTGAATGGTGAGTTATTAAAAATATCAAAGCGAAAAGTAGAACGTCATGCAAAAACAGAACAAGCCCCAACAAAGATTGGTCGCTTTATTGTAGAAGAAGGACACGAACTGGATTCAAACCCTCATTACAACCTTTTTAATCGTATTCGCTTTGCAGAAACAAAGGAAAGCTTTAAAGATATGAGCGAACCTCTCGTTTATACATATCTTGACACAAGCGCTGTACGCGGAGGTGTATTTTTAATTGCACAGGCAAAACTACGCAAATACTTTGATGATCCATTCGTATTCGTAATGAAATGTGACTTCGAACCAAAGGTGGCTTCTATTTCTGATGAATCAACACTGATTCGTAACGTTGAAATGGCCATCACAACAAAGAATATGAAATCTATCCAATATCCGTACATGCCTGAAGAAGGTATGGTTGAAGTAGGCGAACTAAAAATACACCAAGCATCACATGCCCGCTACTTCGAAGACTTCTTAAAATTTGTCGAATATGAACGCTCTATGCCTGAAATTATGAAAACACAGGTAATGGACATGGTATACGACCAAATTGAAGATGTATTTGAAGAAGGTACGGAAGAACGCGAACAATTCGACCAAGCGATGGAAGTATGGGCTGCCAGTCCGAAACGCGAAATTATGGAACAATTTTCAACCGAAGAGGTAATGGAAGCAACCGCTCAAATCGTCGAGCACGCTCCTGAAGTGGAATTGAAGCTAAAAGCAGACCATATCTCTGTAAAGGCCCTGCTTGCTGATTTCGGGGATCAAATACATATTGCGAAGGTAAATGACCGATATGTACTTATGATTGAAGCAGACACACTTACGTTTGAAAAAGGCTTCTCTCCTATTGAGTTTCTGAAGCCAGATGAGCTGCAAGATGTGATTGAGCGGATTGAGAATAAGCAGCAGTATTCGTTTGATCCGAGCGGTATTGAATAAATACTTCCATATAACTATTTTTACTGAGCGCTTTTAACAAGCGCTCTTTTATTTTAGACTTAGTTGACATTTATATTAAAAACCGATTCTACTAAGAATCGGTTGCTCTGCTTTATAGCAAAATATGTTTATGTTTAAAATTTTTTAATCTAAGATGAAATTTGTTGCAGAATCAAGTAGATTCTTTCCTTGTTATACAAGCGTATTTCCATTAAAGATATCTGCTTCAATATTTCTAGTTGATTAAACCCTTCTATAAGTTTTTTATGTTGTTCCTTTTAGTCACTATGTATGTTCTCAAAATTAAAACTTCACTTCACTACCTCAAATTTATTGTACTCGTAAAAAGATAATTGAAAACGATATTCCGGATGTTCTCTTACCCAATCGTAGGCTTCTTCTAAAATTTCCATTTTGTTTTGCAAGTCATTAAGTTCACTACATTCGTCCTTTTTCTGTTTGCACAGAGGGCAGAATCCATTCACTATTTCCGCACTCGTCGCCCTAATAGTTTTACTTTCTAAGTCAACTACTAGACGAAGAATAAAAGAATGCTCTTCTTTTGTAGTCACCTTCATTTCAGCAATCCCATCCTCATTCCAAAAGACACCGTTTAATTCCATCTTTACTGTGACATCTTTAATATCCAAGTCTACCACTACCACACCTCCCTTGTACAAAACTCAATCTTACTCTTCTATTTTAAACTTTAATACACCACAACTTAAAGAGATATTAAGTTTTTTCCAATTCTTCTTTACTATGAAAGAAAGTGTAGTTAATGCTAATTGTGTGGTAAATATTATCCCAAAAACTAAAACAGTTAAAATGTTAAAGATTGTTTCCATTAAACTACACTCTTTTCTTTATATATATTTTTATTTTATTAATACGGTTTAAAACTCTTATTACATCTTAACACTCCCTAAGCCATTATAATGCGCAATCACAACAACAAGTTGATGCCTATTTAATATCAATACGCTGTTATTACATGTATGTAGTTAGAGATGGAGAAGAAATTCATTTAACCTCTGTATTCTCCTCCCTTTCAGCCAAGTATCTAATCTGCCTTTCCGCTTTTCTAACCGCCGTACGAAAATGTTTTTTCAGCAGTTCTACTGTATTTTCACTTATATAATATCTTTCCGTTATACTTTCCCACGTGTCACTACTTTCAAATGTACTCCATTCAAAAAGGCGTTCTGTATCTTTCTTTAGTTCTTTAAACACCCATTTTCGCATCTTTTTTTTCGCTTTTTCTGTTAGTTTTCCGTTTTTTACAAGTTCAAGTTCACCATGTCTTTTGTATCGCTTATTAATATCTCTCTCACTATACACTTTAAGAAGTATATTTGCTGTATTTTCGGCATCTGCTAAAGCACGGTGCTGTTTCCCTTCCCACGTTAAAGCGAGCTGTTCTACCGCAAATTGTAAACTTGGCGTATGTTCAAACAATTCCTCATATGCTTGAAAAACAAATTTTTGCAAATCAATTCTACTTTCTTTTTCTATACTTGGGCATTCAACACCATGTAATGTACAATCATGAGATAGAAAACGATAATCTTCTTTTCCCCATGAAACAAATATAGAATCTTCGCCGATGAACTGAATAAATTTCTCTATAATTTGAGGGAATTTTTCTACACCCATTAAATCTTTCTTCGTAATACCGGTTAATTTTGTTGTATGACGAGTTAATCGTGCACTTGGTTTTACTAACTCCGAAAATTCTTCGATTATCTTCATTGTACCTATTTCTATTTTTACAGCTCCGATATCAACTATTTCTGACGGATCTTCTGATTTATACGGTCTGAAATTCCTCTCAATATCAAACACAATGTAATGTGTAGCGTTTTTCAATTTATTTACCTCTTTCTAAATTCCTTTTCACACAAACACTTTATTTTCAGTATTTATTTATTCATGTACTTTATACAAAAATACCCAAAAAAATAAATGAAAATTCAGTCTTGTTATGATATGTAAGTAGGAGGACATCTATAAAAATGCAAAAAAAAAAGAAGGGCGAGCCCTTCTTTTTTCAAAAATTACTTCTTGTTTACGTTAGTAGCTTGAGGTCCACGGTTACCTTGTTCTACTTCGAAAGTAACTTCTTGACCTTCTTCTAAAGTTTTGAAGCCTTCGCCTTGGATAGCTGAGAAATGAACGAATACGTCTTCTCCGCCTTCAACTTCGATGAAACCGAAACCTTTTTCTGAGTTAAACCATTTTACTTTACCGTTTTGCATGAAAAAAATCCTCCTACAATGTACCTATATGTACATATTCATTTTCAACCACCTTACAATAATAAGCCAGATATTAAAAAACTGCAACCCCTGAGGAGATTTAACATTGCTATCCTCCTCGGAAGTTACAGCTCATTTAAATCTCTATATTATTAAAAGTAAAATGGTTTAAATATACTATATCATATCAATATAATAAAAGTAAAGTTTTTTTCTTAAATTATTTTTCGTTCCCACTGCATTGCTTTTAATTCGCCTGATCCGGCTACTACATAACCATCTTTTTGATTAACAATGCGCCATCCGTGCCCTTTAACTGAATCACATACTGTAACAATACCTTCGTCAAGAAGCACACGGCACACACTACTAATACCCGCCTTATTTTGTGTTGAAGTTGTATATAAAACATGTTGATCTACACTTAAGTCTAAATAACTACTTGCTTTCTGCTCACTTTGACATGTATGCCAATATATTTTTTCACTCGCAATACTTTCATCTATTTTACAATAAGAAATACTCCCGCTAACTCCCTTGCACGATCCACTTGCCGCTACTAAATAAGAATTGTGTAAAGTCAACGCGGAGATCATTTGATTTATCGCAATTTTAATCCTCTTTAATTTACGTGTCTTCAAATCAAAGAGCCAAACACCACCATATTTAGCATGTATTTTCGTACCAATAAATAAGTAATGCTTATATAAAAATAACGATCGAATAGACGGTGCCGCACTGCCATACTCAAGAAACGGATGAATAGTCTCCCATGTCGAACCGAAATTATTAGAAAGATACAGCGTTTTTTCTCCATGAGCAATGACAGTTCCTTGTACATTGCTACATACATTCCAACTCGTTGCTTTTGTTGGAAAACGCTGAATTGTCCAGTTCTCTCCACCATTCATACTACGAATAAAAATCCCTTCGTCACCTACACCATAAACTACATTATCTTCGCTATGTAAATCCCTAATTCGTTTTTGAAAACCATTTAAAATTCGTTTCCATTCTCCGTCTTGTTCAATAAATAAGCCATTATATGTAGTAGCTAACAACAGTTTTCCATCTCTTAACTTTGTAATAGCAGTTGCACTTAACATTGTCTCCACGTTGACACTCCCATTCTTAGAACTTCTCAGCAAATGCAATTGCAAAATTACTGCATTTTTCAACATCCTCTTCATCTTCTGGAGCTAATTCAATTTTCAATCCTTCTTGTACAAGCTCTGCACCACGTTCTACAAGTTTCTCTTCAAATATCGTTACCGCTTCACAAAACAGTTCATACGCCGTATCTCCTGATCCGAATACCGCTACTTTTTTCCCTGATAAATCTATATTTTCTAAGTCATCATGGAAATCTTCCGCTTCAAATGGTAGTTCACCATCTCCCCACGTATAAGATCCTAAAATGATTCCATCATAAGCTAATAATTCTTCAGCATCCATGCCTTCCATCTCTTGCAATACTACTTCATGATCAAAAGCATCTAAACTAACTTTTATTAAATCAGCAATACTCTCTGTATTTCCTGACATACTTGCATAAGCTATTAAAATTTTCGCCACTTCGGCATCCCCCTCTTACAATAAATGATTCTCATTCTCATTATATTAATAATGAGAATCAATTTCAATTGATTTTTTCTACTTTTATTTACATTACTTATTTCAAATAAAGTGAAACTTTAATGAGTAGGAGTTTTGTTCATCCCCCACTCATTATTAGTTGAACCAATCGGACTTTTACGGGCAGCAGGGCCCTCACCTAACTTCTTTGCTTCCACTGAATTTTGAGGTGGGGGGTCTTACTGTCCGGCAAATAGCGGGATAAATAAAAAAGCACAGATGACTATACAATCATCTGTGCTTTTTTATTACTTTTTAAAAATACCAAAAGGCTTTCCTACTGGTAAAACAACTTTTCCAAAGTGTGTATTTAACACTGCTGCTGCTGAACCATAGAAAGATAATAATGAAATAAGAAGTTCAGAATATGCTGCTAAATTATGCATTGCGTGCGGCATAACACCTAAAGTACTTAATGAAAGACCAATAAATAAGAAATCAATAAGGACAAAGATCATAAATAATACTTTATGTGTTTCCATTGCACCAATCGTCATAAAGATTGTGAAAATCAAATATCCGATAAAGGCTACACCAAGCTGTTTTGAATCTGCAGCTTGTGCTAATTTTTCGCCAAATACTCCAAGTTGAATTAACCAAGTCATTCCAACACCTAACCAAAATAGGCCGTACGCACCAAATGCTGTCGTACCGAATGTATTGTTATGCTTTGCATCGTGAATGCAAGCAAAGATTTGTGCAAATCCTCCTAAAAAGATTGCCCACGGTAATACAAGTGAAACGCCATCTGTTAAGCCTAACTTTTGAGATGATGCTACAAGTGTTACCATCGCTAATCCAAATAGACCAATTCCAGATGGATCCGCTGTTGTCATTTTCACATGATGTGTAGTAGTTTGATTGCTCATATAAACCTCCTGATTATAAACATACTCGAATACAATACTTAAATCAGAAGCCTATGTCAATGGTTTTTTTTGTATGTTGTCAGACGTTATATTTTATAATGATTAAATATATTTCCGACCACTTCATAAGGCTTTATATTCACTTTTTCCAACTCGTTTATCGGTAGCCATAACGGAATATAACTTCCTCTACCTTCCCGCTGAAATTCCTCAGCTGTTCCACTTCCGAACACTCCGCCTGTAATATAGGCATCATAATAATATTCATTTCCTTTATATTTTACCTTTGCAATAAGGTGCTCCACTTTTATATGTAGCCCTAATTCTTCATATACCTCTCTTTTCGTTGCCTCTTCAGGCGTTTCACCTTCCTCAACCCCTCCGCCAGGAAAAACATAATATGTTTCCTCTTCTCGAATACGTTTTATAAGAGCAATTTTCCCTTCCTGTACAATGATAGCCGCCCCGCGATTTCTTATCATTTTATTTCCTCAATACGAATCGCGACTGTTCCCCACTCTTTTTCTTGTTCTTTCGTATATATTTTGTATGTACTTTCTAACATTTCCTCTAAACTATCATTCTCACAATCCAATAATTTTTTATCAATTTGTTCATACATAGATTTAAAGCTCTCGTATCGCTTTATTTCCGTTACTTTTACCGTCATCATTTCCGTCGTCGTAAGATTCGTAAATACGATTTCATCGCCTTTGTTTATTAGTTGACGTTTTTTATCGTATAGGCGTACTTCATATACTTTTTTTCCTGATTGAATTGACTGAAACGGTTTATTATATAAACCCATTTCGTATCGCATACATCCCACTCCCTTTTGTTCATTTCACCTATTAATACAGTTCACATTACTACATCTTGCATATAATATTCCATACGTATCGCTTAATTGAGAAAGGAGGCTGAAGAAGCATGTTATATTTAAATCAAAAACCTGAATATAATAAATATGATATTGGTGATTATACTTATAGTAAAGTAGGGCCAACCATTTTTTCTTGGAACGATGAAACAAAATTAAAAATAGGTAAGTTTTGTTCCTTAGCAGAAGAAGTCGTTTTCATACTTGGCGGTGAACATCGAGCAGACTGGATAACAACTTATCCATTTAATGCACTTTTTGATGAAGGAGCACATATTACTGGTCACCCTTCTTCAAAAGGTGATATCGTAATTGGCAATGATGTATGGATTGGTTATCAATCCTGCATTTTATCTGGTGTTACAATTGGTAACGGGGCCATTATCGGCGCCAGGAGCATTGTTACAAAAGATGTACCCCCGTATGCAATTGTAGCTGGTAATCCTGCAAAATTTGTTCGATATCGTTTCCCGCAAGAAACGATTGACAAACTAGAGAATCTCGCATGGTGGGACTGGGACATTTCTGTTATAAAAGGAGCCATTCCATTACTACTCTCCGACAAAATCGACGAATTTTTCACCTCACCCAAAAAAGAATCTACATGATCAATACAGAAAGAGCATCCTTTTTTCCGGATGCTCTTTCTGTATTTATTTTTTATTTATTTGCAAATGATTACACGGAGAACATTGAAAAGGAATTTTCCCTAAGCAATTAAGATTCGTTTCACAAATTTGTTCTATCGTTGGAACAAATGGAATGACAACTATGTTACTTTCTACCATTTGTGTAACAGGTGGCAATACTGTGCCTACTTGATGTTCGAAACGAATACTCGCTTGGTTTATATAATTCCCTGAACCGCTTGGTGCTCTCTCCACTACTACTTGGAACGAAACTGTCTGTGCCTCACCCGGATTTAAACTTCCTATAAGAAATCCTGATACTGGATTTACATTTGACACTGGCGTATTATCAACAGTTACACTTCCAAGGACAAATCGAACACTACTATCTAACATATCTTGAAAACGAATATTTTGTATTGCTGTATCCCCCGTATTTGTAATAACTGTCGTAAACGTAATAACATCTCCAATCGTTGCTGTTTGATGGTCTGCCGTTTTTACGACTGTCGTTGAGACATTTTGAGGAATAAACGGGATAACAACTGTATTACTATCACCTTCAACTACTACTGGCGGCTCATTCGGATTTACAGTTGCGAGCCCATTCGCTGTAGCAGTATTTGTAACTAAATTATTTATTTGTTCTCCTGTTATGACAACTTGGAAATTAATAATTGCTGCATCATTTGGCTGAAAATCACCTAACGGAATACCAGTATTCGGGTTAGCGAATGGAAAAGGTACATCATTTACCGTTACCGTGCCATTTATAAATAGCGTATTCGGATCAATGATATCTGTTAACACAATATTGGTCACAGGAACTGTACTATCATTTATAACGGCAATTCCGTAAGTGACAACATCCCCTACCATCGCTACTTCAAAGTTTGCTCCTTTTGCAACAAATAAGATTGCAGTATTTACCGTTACAATAACTGTATTGCTCGTGTCCATCAATGTAACTGGCGGCTCTCCTGGTACTAAAATATATTCTGCTAACGCTCCAGCAACATTTACTACTGTTCCACCATCCGGAAAACTTGTAATCGTAGCTTCATATGTTACAAGTGCCGTCTCACCAACTGGAATATCTGGTATCGTAAATCCAATCTGCGGATTTAACCCCGGTTGTGGAACCCCATTTATCGTTACACTATTTGGTACGAAATCAGCTTCCTGAGATAGTACATCGATAAATTGAACATTCATTGCATCAGCAGTACCAGTATTTAATATACGAACAGTATACGTTACCGTTTCTCCTACGCCAACAACTGAATGGTCTACTTCTTTTAGCATTTCTAAGCTGCCTCTATTTATCGGCGTAACCGTCGTATTACTTGAATTTGTAATTGTAGACGGAGGTTCTCCTGGAATCAATTCGAAATCACCCGTTACTCTTGCTGTATTCATAATGCTACTAGACGGCGGAACTGCGATTACATTTACTTCAAATGTAATTAATACGCTATCCCCTACTGCAAGATCCGATAATGAAAAGCCTACAAATGGATTTAAACCTACTTGCGGAATCCCATTTATTTGTACACTTCCAGGAACGAATTCTAAACTAGGTGATGGGACATCAATAAACTGAACATTCGTTGCTGTTACCGTTCCCGTATTTGTAACTTGCACACTATACGTTAACGTATCTCCTAAACGTGTTGCTTCTTTATTTACAGATTTTATAACGCTAAAACGCCCTCTATTTATTCTTGTTATCGTCGTATTACTCGGCTCTGTTACTACAACCGGTGACTCTCCTGGTACTAAAGTAAAGCTTCCTGTTATATTTGCAACGTTCGTAATTGTTCCTGATGACGGGATGTTTGTAACTATCGCTTGAAACGTCACGATAACCGTTTCACCAACTGGTATATCTCCAACTCCAAATCCAGTAATTGGATTTAAGTTTGGTTGCAGGGCTCCATTTATCGTTACACTATTTGGTACAAATGACGCTCCTGCTGAAATAGTATCAATAAACTGAACATCATTAGCTGTTACTGTTCCTGTATTCGTTATTTGAACCGTATACGTTAATACATCTCCAACGAGAGTAGCAGCCCTATTTACTTGTTTTATAACATTAAATTGTCCTCTATTTACAGTAGTAAGTGTTGTATTGCTCGGCTCTGTTACTATAACTGGTGGTTCTCCTGGTACTAATACAAAACTTCCTGTTACATTTGCCGTATTGGCAATTGTTCCGTTTGTTGGCACACTAACAACAGTTACTTGGAATGTGACTTCTACACTTTCACCTGGATTTATATCTGGAAGCGGGAATCCATTGTTTGGATTGAACCCAGGTTGTAACACACCGTCTATCGTTACACTATCTGGTACAAATGTGATAGAGGCCGGTAATACATCGCTATATTGAACATTCGTCGCTACCACTGTTCCTGTATTTTGAACGACTGTTGTATATGTGATTGTATCGCCTACTGCAACAACCGGCTGACTTACTGATTTTAAAACATTCAAACCAGATTCATTGATTTCTGTTAATGTCGTATTACTTGTCGTTGTTTCCGTAATAGGCGGTTCTGTTTCACTTACAGCAAATGTAGCTGTAACGTCTACAAAATTAACAATCGTTCCACCTTCTGGTATGCTTGTAACCACTTCCTGATATGTGACAAGTACAAAATCATCGACAGGTATATCTGGAACTGTAAAACCAATGAAAGGATCTAATCCTGGTGCTGGTACCCCGTTTATGCTCACACTTCCTGGTATAAACGCTACACCAGCAGAAGTCGTATCGATAAATTGAACATTGGTTGCTGGCACTGTTCCGAAATTAAAGATCAATACATCATACGTTAATATTTCTCCTACAGTGGCTACTTCCTTATCTACTAGTTTCAATGGAAAAATAAACGCTATATTAATTGTCGTAACGACTAAATTTGTTAATATCGTTTCCGTAATCGGTGGTTCCTGCGGATTTGGTTGTGAAGTAAATGTAACATCTGCATCATTTAATATGACTTCATTATCTGGAATTTCTGTAATCGTCACTTGGAATGTGACCTCAATACTTCCACCAGCGATTAATAATGGAGTAACTGTAAATCCTATTTCTGGATTTAATCCTGGTTGCTGCACTCCACCTATCGTTACACTATTGTCAACAAACGTCGTCCCTTCTGGAATGACATCTTGGAAGAGTACATCTGTAACAGGGATAATTCCTACATTCGTTATTAGCACTGTATACGTTAATACATCCCCGACAGCCCCAGTTGCAACATCAACTGTTTTTGTTGCTGTTACTTCACCAGGAGGAGGTAACGGTATTGTAACTACCGTTGTATTACTTGAATTCGTTGTTGTTACAGGTGGTTGTAAAGGATTCAATAAGAAAGTGGCTGTAGCAGATGCTGTATTTAATACTGCTCCACGTGTAGACGGTGCAACTACCGTAACTTGGAACGTTACTGTCAATGATGTTCCAGCTACAATATTAGGAAGCGGGAAACCAATATTTGGATCAAATCCAGGTTGAGGCGTTCCATTTATCGTTACGCTATTTGCTACAAATGTTGTTTCTAAAGCAATTGGATCAATAAAAGAAACATTCGTTGCTGTTACTGTGCCGTTATTTCGAATGACTACAGAATACGTGTAAGTTTCTCCAAGTGCTGCTTGTTGTACAGATGAAGATTTTTGTATATTTAGCTGTGCTGTGTTTACTTGCGTCACTACAAAATTACTATTTGTTACAGTCGTTATTGGAGGGTTTGCTGGATTTATAAGAAAACTTGCAGTAACGTTCGATTGGTTTCTTATATTTCCACCGTTCGGAACACTCGTCACTGTAACTTGAAACGTAATCGTAGATGTTTGCCCGACCGGAATATTTGGTACTGGGAAACCTGCCATAGGATCCGCACCTTGCTGCACGACTCCGTTTATCGTCACACTATTTGCTACAAAGGCAGTACCAGACGGAATTGGATCTTGAAAAATAATATTCGTTGCAGGAACAGTTCCTGTATTTTGAATAAGAATCGTATACGTTAACGTATCTCCTACTCCTGCTTGCGATGTATTTACACTCTTCATTACATTAAGTGATCCTACATTCACTCGCGTCACAACAATATTACTAATCGTTACAATTGTAATTGGCGGCTGGAGAGGGCTTACTTGGAAATCCGCAGTTACATTCGCAGTATTCGGAAGAACTCTATTTGGTGGTACACTCGTGATTGTCACTTGAAAAGCAACTGTTACCATCCCTCCTACTGGAATATTGGCAAGTGGAAATCCAGTTGTTGGGTTTAAACCTGGTTGAGATGTTCCGTTTATTGTTACACTATTTGTTACAAACGTTGTTCCAACTGGAATTGGATCAAGAAATGATACATTTGTCGCTGCTACCGTTCCACTATTTTGTATACGAACTGTATATGTTAACGTATCTCCTATTCCTGCTTCAGTAGCGCTTACACTCTTTCTCACATTTAACCCTGAAGAATTCACGACTGTCATAACAGTATTACTTGGTACCGTTACAGTAATTGGTGGTTCTGTGGGATTTACAAGAAAATCTCCAGTTACATTCGCATTATTTAGGACATTATTTCCTTGGGGAATGTCATCAATTAATACTTCAAACGTAACAATTACACTCGCACCAGTAGGCAAATTATTTAATGGGAATCCGAATTCTGGATCTGCCCCTTCTTGTAAGACCCCATTCACAAAGACACTGTTTTCAATAAATAATGTACCTTGTGGAATTGAATCTTGGAAAAATACATTTGTTGCTGGTACACTACCTGCGTTTATGATTTCGATTGTATATACTAAAACATCCCCTACCGTTGCAACATCCGTATTCACTGATTTCACAACTTCAAAGTTCCCTGATTGTACTGTTGTATTCACAATGTTACTCGGAACATTGATTGTTACGGGTGGTTCACTCGGATCCACTTGAAAACTTGCTGTTACATTTGCTTGATTTAAAATATCTTCATTTTCTGGATCCTGTACAATTAATACGTCAAATGTGACTACAACTGTTTGAGCCGCAGGAATATTCGGAAGAGAAAATCCTGTATTTGGATTCAATCCACTTTGTGGTACGCCATTAATTGTTACAGAATTTGCAACAAATGAGACAGCGGGAGAAATAGTGTCTTGGAAAAACACGTTTGTTAACAGAACGTTTCCTGTATTTTGGACGGCAATCGTATATGTTAAAGTATCACCTACTGCCGCTTGTGTCGTATTCACTTCTTTTATTACATTTAAACCACCTGTATTAACTTGTGTCACAACTGTATTCGTTTGTCTATTAATCGTCACTGGTGGTTGATTCGGAATAACAACGAAATTAGCAGATACATTTCCGCGATTCGCAATCGTGCCTCCGGATGGCGTAGATGTAACCCGTACTTGAAATGTAACCGTCCTACTTCCGCCTGGAGAAATATTTGCTATCGTAAACCCAGTTGCCGGATTTGCTCCAGGTTGTGAAATCCCATCTATAGTTACACTATTTACGATAAAAGTCGTTCCAGTTGGGATTGGATCTTGAAAAACAACATTCGTCGCAAGTACATTTCCTGTATTCTCAATTGTAACGGTGTACGTAAGAACGTCATTTACAGTTGCAAAAGCTCGATCTACTGTTTTTCGCGTTCTTATATCAGCTACATTAATTGTAGTAAATACAGTATTACTTGTCGCTTGACCTGAAATTGGTGTTTGACCAGGCACTGGGGTATAGGTAAATGTTGCACTTGCACGATTTGGAATTGGATTTACAAGAGGATTAGATGTTACTCGAACTTGAAAGCGGACTACAGTCGTTTGCGAGGCATTAATACTCCCAAGATTAATACTACTTGCTGGATTTGCTCCTGGACGCGCTACTCCATTTACCGTAACACTATTTGGAACAAATGTTGTTCCAGCAGGGATATTATCAACAAAAATAACATTGTTCGCAGTGATGTTTCCATTATTCGTCACATTAACTGTATACGTTAATATGTCATTAATTGTTGCTGTTTGCAAATCTACAGACTTTTGTAAGCTTACATTCGCACGATTAATTATCGTCTGTACTGTATTTGAAGAAGCTGTACTTGTAACGAGTGGGCTTCCTACGAAAGGACGGAATTGATAAGATACCACCGCACGATTTGGAATTGGATTTGGATTTGGAAATGACGTGATCCTTACCTGAAATGTTACAATTCTCTGCGCATTATTAGGTATCGTTCCTAAATTAATTCCACTAGCTGGGTTCGCGCTCGGTTGCGCTACTCCCCCTACCGTCACACTACCAGTTATAAACGTCGTTCCGTTTGGAATACTGTCTTGTAATACAACGTTATCTGCACTTCCTGTCCCTGTATTCGGAACAGTAATTGTATAGGTGAGAATATCTCCAACTCCTGCAACTGTTTTATCAACTGATTTAACAGGATTAATAATTGGACCCGTCGCATCAATTTGAACACCAAAACCAGCTGCAGCGTATCCATCTCCATTTGTAACGAATCGAACTGTTGCTGACGTTTGATTATTTACTAATGATGAAGTGGCATTTACATTTGTAATATCCCATCCTTGTCTTCGGACAGCCAAAGCTATCCCTAACGGCTGATTCAACTCTCCAAACGTTCCAGTTGTATCTAACTCTCCAATGTCGTTACAAATTTGTGACTGAAAGAAATTATTAGCAGGGTTTCTCGGGCCGAATAATGCAATTGTAGCATTTGCATTCGGGCCGAAGCGAAGTTGATCTCCAACAATGTTGGAATCACCTTCTTGAGCAGTTACGAGCACTCTTCCTGTAACTGCTCCTGTTCCCGGAGTAGCAAATCCTGAAATGATAGTATCAACTGGTGGTGATGAAGCATCGATAATTTCTTGACCTGCATATACCGACAAATTCCGAAGTGGTAAACTTGCATTTTGATACACTACCTCAAGCGTCCATCCAGCTGAACGACTGATTGTCGGATCAGCCGAAGTTCTTGTAGCTGGCACGGCCCCTGTCGTATAAGTCCCTGCCCCACCCGCACTAACAAGATTCGTTACATTAGCAGAGCGAGCATAATAAAACTGATTGCCTACTGAACCTTGCTGCGCGGTAGCAGGGTCTGGCGTAACAGAAAATGTTCCTGCTGGTGTTGTAAATGTAATATTATCATTTAAAAATGGTAAAACATCTTCCGTATCAGTCCGGAAAGTTCCTGCCCAAACTAACTCTGCATACAAAATACTACTCCCTGCCGGAAGATTTAAAATTGCACTTGAAGAATTCAATCGCCAGTCATCCGTTGTACCTGCTGGGAACCCTGGTACTTGCAGCGCTGTATTTACCGTTGTAAAAACAGCAAGTGTACCAAAAATATTACCTGGTGCAGGCGATGTGGGACTAAGTCCTAACGTGTTCCCAGTGAACGTGACGGCACCAGTTACTGTTGTCGTAAAGCGATTCAAAAAAGGCACGTAATCATCTCATTTCATTTATAGTAAAAAGTGCTCTATACTATAAAATGTAGACAAACTATGCAATGTACTTTGTCCAACAAAATTCCGCACGTATGAGAGGAGCTTACTACACTATGCGCTATGTTATTATAACAGGAACTTCACAAGGTTTAGGTGAGGCTATCGCCGCGCAATTGTTAGAAGAAAACACGAGTATTATCTCTATTTCTAGAAGAGAAAATAAAGAACTTACGAAACTTGCACAGCAATATAATAGCAATTGTGTTTTCCACTCCTTAGATCTTCAAGATGTACATAATTTAGAAACGAACTTTAACAAAATCATTTCATCTATTCAAGAAGACACTGTATCATCTATTCATTTAATTAATAACGCTGGTGCACTCGCACCTATGAAACCAATTGAAAAAGCAGAAAGCGAACAATTCATTACGAACGTTCACATTAATTTACTTGCACCTATGATTCTTACATCTACTTTCATGAAACATACGAAAGAATGGAAAGTAGATAAACGCGTTATAAATATTTCATCTGGCGCAGGAAAAAATCCTTATTTCGGATGGGGCGCTTATTGTACAACGAAAGCAGGTGTAAATATGTTTACACAGTGCGTAGCGACTGAAGAAGGGGAAAAAGAATACCCAGTAAAAATCGTCGCTTTTGCACCTGGTGTTGTTGATACAAATATGCAAGCACAAATTCGTGAAACAAATAAAGAAGACTTCACAAATTTAGACCGCTTCATCACATTAAAAGAAGAAGGAAAACTATTATCACCTGAATATGTAGCAAAAGCTATTCGTAACTTACTAGAAACTGAAGACTTCCCTCAAGGCGAGGTTATTAGAATTGATGAATAACAAAAAGGCGTGCTAAATTAGCATGCCTTTTTGTTCTACTTCTCTAAAAATATAAGCATAGACTCCGCAATTTGTTCATAACCAATTTCTTGGTAAATTTTATTCGATGTCGGATTCGCTAGATCAGTATATAACGTAGTTGTCTTGTATCCTTCATCTAACATACGTTGACTAAGTGCCGCTACACAATTAGATGCGTATCCCTTTTCCCTTGCTTCTTTCGGCGTATACACGAAATTAACTGTTATATTATTTTTAGTTGGGCGTGTTTTTGCAGCTACAGAAACAAGTTTTCCGTCTATTTCTAAACCAAATAGACGACGATTAGTAATTAATATATGTGCGGTTTGTTCCGCTTCTTCTTTTGTAGTAGGAAGATTCACTTCTTCGCAAAATTGGTATATCCACTGTTCTATTACTGGTAGCTCATCACTACTTACTTCTTTAAAGACTCCATCTCCGTTCCACTTTTTCTTCACTTGTTTTAATTCATATATACCTTGCTCCATTGCAATAGTAGTTTTCTTATTTTCTAACACGGCAATCTCTTCCGCTAATCTCTGTACAATTTTCTTATTACCAATTAATCCAGGAACATTCGGATATACTTCCGCTAATTTTTTTGCAAGTTCCACGATGGCCTCTTCCACCATTTCAGACGTAGCAACAATAATTTGTTTCTTTTCTTCTGTTTGAAGAAATACAATTGTAATTTCTTCCTCTTGTTTTACTACCCCCATAAATATCGGTTGTTGTACCATTTGTAATACACCTAATATGAGATTATTTTCCTGTTCATTTTTTTCTAAAAATGGTGTAACCGCTTCTTTAAAATTAACAATCTCTTCATATACACGTAATTGAATCATCGACAATCTCTTCTCTCTATTTATAGTTTCATTAAGTATTGGCGATTAATTCATTAAATCCTTCTTTTACGATTCAATAATATTCGAAACTAATATATTTAAATCATTTTCCACTTGTAAAACTCTCTGTTTTTCCTTTTCAAATACCTCTTCTTCTTTCCAAAATGACTCTTTTCGACTTTTAATCATGCGCTCCATTTCTTTTTTACTCGGTCCACCGTACACCTTTCTTTTTTGAATAAATGCTTCTGGCGATATAATTTCTTCCCACTCTTTTTCTAATAATTGTATTTTAAATTTTTCTTGTAAGTATATATTCACATCTTTGAAACATAATTCATGTAGCTCCTTTTTCTGTTCCAATGACATATTCGCAATAACACTTGCTACATGATGAGCATGCCGAAATGGAATGTCATAGTTTTTTGTTAAAACATCTGCGAAATCCGTTATCGTAATTGCATGTTTATAGGAACGACTTTTCAACGTTTCTTCTTCTACTTTCATCGTTCGAATGACTGCATTCAAAATGCAAAATACACGAATAGCCTTTTCAATTCCTTTATATAAATACGGCTGCAAGTCATCTTCCGTATCGACAATATCACCAAATGGTGTATTATGAATCATTTGAAATACTGTAAATGCTTCTCCAAAAGCACTACTCGTAATTGCACGGGCATGTTCAATTGAAACTGGATTTCGTTTTTGTGGCATAATACTACTAATTTGTACATATGGCCTTGCAACAGTAATACCATCATATTCTTTCGTCGCTAATAGTAAGAAATCATGAATCCATCTACTCGTATTCGTCATCATTACCGTAAGTAACGAGCTAACCTCTAATAAATAATCAGCTCCAGCGACAGCATCATATGAGTTCTCAATTACATTAGTAAATCCAAGTAAATCAGCAACTCGCTCTCGTTTAATTGGGAAACTTGTTGTAGAAAGAGCAGCTGCTCCCATTGGCGATTGATTTAAAAGTGTGTACGTTCGTTTTATTCTTTCTAAGTCTCTCTGCATCGTATCATAAATCGCTAACGTATAATGACCAAATGTTGTTGGCTGCGCTGGTTGTGTATGTGTATAAGCTGTCATAATCGTTTCCTTATGATCATCGGCAAGTTGCAGCATACTTTCTTGCAATAACAAATGATGTTCCATTAATTGTAGTACGTATCGCCTTAAACTCATGCGATACATCGTTACACCCATATCATTTCTACTTCTACCAATATGCATATTACTTACAAAATCGCATTTCGCT
This sequence comes from Bacillus sp. SRB3LM, assembly GCF_015712745.1. Taxonomy (NCBI): domain Bacteria; kingdom Bacillati; phylum Bacillota; class Bacilli; order Caryophanales; family Bacillaceae; genus Bacillus; species Bacillus sp. SRB3LM. The sequence continues at coordinate 398,342 of NZ_VWVQ01000078.1, read as the reverse complement.
TCTTGAAAAATTAAATGTTCCACTAAAAAAAAGAGATCTTCATGCTGCTCTGTATAGAGCAATTGATCTTTTGGAATTCCCTCTATCTTTTTTAGTGCGTTTAATATAACTTTAGCTTCTTCCTTTTTCATTAAATTTTCTTCCGTCAGCATTGTAATATGCGCTTTATGCACTTGAAACATGTCTTTCAATAAGTAATTTCGTTGAAACTCAAATACATGTTGTAATACGCAATTCACGTATGTTTTCCCAGGGAAATCAGCGCCTTCGCTCTTTATAAACTCTTCTTTACTTTGTTTCATCACCTTTTCCCCTTTCACCTAAGTATTACTACCCATCATACCCAGAGATAGGAAAAAAGTGCTTGTACACAAAAATAAACTCGGTGCTCTCTGCACCGAGTTTATTTAATAAAAGTCGCATCATACTTATCACTTTGCAACACTTGAAAATGTAAGTTTGCTAAATGTTTCCGTATTTCTGCGCTGTCATCTTCATTTAAATTATTTGCTAAGAACACTATTTCTGTACAGTTCCCGCGTTTATCCATTGCATAAACTGCTTTTGTAACTGTCCATGGCGTATAACCATTTTTTTGCCCAGCATGTCTAAATGTTTTACGGTATTTCTTGGCACTCATGTCTGTTTCAACGATATTTGCCCACACTTTTTCTTCAGCTTCTGTCAAGCCACCTTTATGGTTTGCCTTTTGAAGTAATACCATATAATCATTTGCAGAAGCTGCTGGTAATCTATCTGACCAAATTTTGTCGTAACGTTCCTCTAAATAAAGCGGAATTTCCTTCTGTAATAATGGTCCCTTCTTCTTTAAGCGTTCATGAATAATCATCGCATATTCACGATATTGCTCTTGAGACATTTCTTTTAACTTTTTCTCTATTTTATATTTTGGAACATGTAATTCTTTATGCAAATATCCCGGGATATACAAAGATGAAACGATTGGAAATAGTGGTTGATGTGCAGGAAGTGATAAACTTTGTAAATTCCGATTAATATTATCTAATCCTAACACTTCCATTAAGTACTCAGCATTTGCATTTGAACTAAACTTAACCATTCCTTTTGCTACTTCTTCTAAAGAAACCGCTCCTTCAGTTATCTTTCCTTTCTTTTCCAAGTACCTTTGCCATCTATCTTGCGCACCACCATCTGTATTCGGTACATAATACCGATTCACATCATTAATGGAAACGAAACTAGAAGAATCAATTTTCCCTTCCGTAACTTGTTTCGTATATTCAAGCGCTATAATCAATTTCATCGTACTAGCAACTGGTAATACAACATTTGGATTTACAGAATAAACAACTTTATCATTTCTCTTTACTAGAAGTGCACTATTTTTTTCATCTTTATGTTCTTCAATAAAAGATGCAATATACTGTGCATCATCATTATTTGAACTCCACACTTTTTTCACTAAAAAGTTACCCGATATTAGCAAAACGAAAATACCCACAATCACTGCGCATACTATAGTTTTTTTCAAGTAAAATTCCTCTCCTATTGTGTAACTCTTCTCTCTATCTTTAAAAAACAAAATAATGGAGATGGTTATTCAAATAACCATCTCCATTATTTTAACTTGTATACTCCTATTATGTCTACGTCATGATTTTCACAAAATCCTCAAGGAATTTTTTATAATGTAATGACCAACCAATTCGCACCCAGTTTTTTAAGGCTTTTGCATCAGGTTGAGGACGGAAATCTGCAATACTTTCTCCTTTTGCTATTCCCACTGTATCTACATCTACACGGCGATACACATAATCCAATATTGAAGGATTTGCGGCAACCATCATTGTAACGACGTCATGTACTGGACTTCCTTTTATTTTCGGATTTAATTTTCTATAAGCTTTATAATAATACGTAAAAATCGGTTCAATTAATTTATTAAAACTTGTTTTAGAATGTTTCGTAATATACTTTACCATCTCTGGCGTAATAATAGCTTCAGATGTAACATTGAGCGGCACCAGTGTCACATTCTTGGCATTTTGCATAACTAATTGCGACGCAATCGGATCACTATGAAAATTCGCCTCTGCGACTGGTGTAACATTGCCAGGCATTAAGAAAGCACCGCCCATTATATAATATTCTTTCACATACTTCATCATTGGCTTTTCTAAAATAAATGCTGTCGCAAGTGTCGTTGACCTCCCAGCATCAACTATAATTAATTCTCCTTTATATTTTTCAAGAATGTCAAAAAACTCACAAAAAGGCTTTATATTTGGAGAAAGATTTTTCGGTGGTCGAATTGGTCCTAAACCTTCCGCCCCATGAATTTCTGGATAATACGTTGTAATATCTCCAGATAAAGGAATTTTCGCACCATTAATAACTGGTATATCTTCCCTACCTGCTAACTGTAATAAATATGCCGCATTACTTGTCGCCTTTTCTTGCGTTACATTTCCATATCCTGTAACCACACCAACAATATCAATATCAGGATGCAACAATCCATACATAATTGCTAAAGAGTCATCAATTCCTGGGTCTCCTAAAAATAATACTTTTTTCATCGACCTCAACTCCATCCCCTCAATTGTTATTAATTTATGAATAACAATCGGCATACAGAATAAAAAAGAACAATTTCATACGAAAAAACGCAGTCCTATAAGGACTACGTTCTCCAGCTAACCTATACAGTTTTTTTTACAGCACTCATACTTCCAATAATGTAAGCGATAAACGCAAAACAAATCGGAAAGACAACTGTATGTATACCAAACGGATTTGGATAGAAAAGGTGAATACACATATATGAACCTACTCCAACGAAAATGGAAGCAAGCGCTCCTGTTGCATTTCCTTTCCTCCAATATAACCCTAATACGATTGGCCAAATGAATGCTGCTTCTAATCCACCGAAAGAAAATAAATTTAGCCATATTAAAAAATCTGGTGGTTTAATGGCCGCTGCATAAACGAGTAGTCCTACAATACCAGTAATCCACAAACTTCCTTTTTTTATCGTACTGTCTGCTGCATCTTTATTTATGTAATTTACGTATATATCTTTAATAATTGACGAACTTACAAGTAATAATAACGAGTTTACTGTAGACATAATCGCTGCCATTGGTGCAGCTAAGAAAACTCCAGCTAACCAAGGTGGCAACACTTCCATCGCAAGTAGCGGCATTACTTTATCTGGTACCGTTATACCTGGAAGTACTACTCTTGCAAATACACCTGTTAAATGCATACCGATCATAATTGTACCAACGACAACTGTTCCAATTATTAAAGCTTGGTGCATAGCTTTTGAATTTTTATAAGACATGGCACGCACGCTAATTTGTGGTAAACCTACAACACCAATTCCAATTAAAATCCAAAATGATGTCACATATGACTTCGTTAAACTGCCATCTGCTCCGAATGGTGTAATTAAATTTGGATTGATTTGAACAAGTTCCTGCATAATCTTTTCAATTCCACCACCAGCAATGACAGTAGCAATTAAAATGATTGTCGTTCCAACTAACATAATAATTCCTAATAATGTATCTGATAAAGCGACTGCACGAAATCCACCAATTAATACGTAAACAAGTACAGAAAAAGTAAATAAAAATAGTGCTGTTGTGTACGATAGACCCGTTAGTGACTCGATTAATCGTCCACCACCGACCCACTGGGCTACTGTCGCTGAAAATAAAAAGATAATAATACATAACGCAGAAAGTATAACAACTGCTTTATTATTGTATCTCCCTTTTAAATAATCGATAAGAGTAATGGCTTCCATCTTCCTAGCGATAATTGCAAACTTTTTACCGATAACCGTTAAAACGATATACCCTGTTACAACTTGAATCGCAGATAACAATACCCATCCAAGCCCCATATTGTAAGCAATACCAGGACCACCAATAAAGCTACTTGCACTACCGTACGTAGCAATCATTGTCATCGCTAATAATAAACCGCCTAGCTCACGCCCACCAAGAAAATATTCTTGTAAAAATTTATTATGAGCAGTTGCTTGAACGCGTCTTGAAGCATATACACCAATTAAAAATACAACGATAAACGAAATTATCATTGGAATGATTACATACCAATTCATCTATTATTCCTCACTTTTTTCTTCCTCATCGAGTGAAATATCTTGAAATACAAAACGAACAACTAAACTAAGTAAAATAACCATAACGATAAATCCAACGATACAGCTATAAAAAAACCATGCGGGAAAACCTAATACATATGTATATTCACTCGGATTTTTACTACCAAGCCCATAAGCGAATCCGTACCATATTATAAAATTAATAATAGCAAGTCCAAGACCAATTAACGCTTCTCTATGGGCTATTCGAAAGCGTGGATCATCATGATAATCTTTCATTTTTCCCCCTCCTCTCACGATGTATTATTGTACCATTGTTCTTCTAGTTTTTCCTACTAGAAAGCAAAACAAGCAGGATTTTTTATAATCATATAGAAGATTCTGTTACATTACATATTTTTTACAATTGTAACACAAATGAAATTTGAATTTTCAGTATTTATTAATTATGATTTTAATTAGAGGCTTTCCATCTAGTTTCCACATCCTTGATTTCGGAATAAGCGCCGTCTCGTACTGCGTTTACATTATATTTTCAAGGGGGTTATACAATGAGTCAACTAGCTGTAAATCTTCATGAAAAGGTAGAAAAGTTTCTTCAAGGTACAAAAAAGTTATATGTGAATGGATCTTTCATTGAAAGCGCTTCCGGAAAAACGTTTATAACACCAAACCCAGCAACTGGTGAAACACTTGCTGTCGTTTCTGAAGCTGGTCGCGAAGATATTCATAAAGCTGTAGTCGCAGCTCGCATGGCTTTTGACGAAGGTCCTTGGTCTCGTATGAGCACTGCTGAGCGAAGCCGTCTCATGTACAAGTTAGCTGATTTAATGGAAGAACATAAAGAAGAGCTTGCACAGCTCGAAACGTTAGATAACGGAAAGCCAATCCGTGAAACAATGGCAGCAGATATACCACTTGCAATTGAACATATGCGCTATTATGCTGGCTGGGCTACGAAAATCGTTGGTCAAACAATCCCTGTTTCCGGTAATTACTTTAACTATACACGCCATGAAGCTGTTGGTGTCGTCGGTCAAATTATCCCTTGGAACTTCCCTCTTCTTATGGCGATGTGGAAAATGGGAGCAGCGCTTGCTACAGGATGTACAATCATTTTAAAACCTGCAGAACAAACTCCACTATCAGCTCTATACTTAGCTGAATTAATTGAAGAAGCTGGATTCCCGAAAGGTGTTATTAATATTGTTCCTGGATTCGGTGAATCAGCTGGACAAGCACTTGTTAATCATCCACTCGTTGATAAAATTGCATTTACTGGTTCTACTCCAGTCGGTAAACAAATTATGCGACAAGCATCTGAGTCATTAAAACGCGTTACACTTGAGTTAGGCGGTAAATCACCAAATATCATCTTGCCAGATGCTGATTTATCTCGCGCAATTCCTGGTGCCCTTTCTGGTGTTATGTTTAACCAAGGGCAAGTATGCTCTGCTGGATCACGCTTATTTGTTCCGAAGAAAATGTATGATAATGTCATGGCTGATCTCGTCCTCTATTCTAAAAAACTAAATCAAGGTGTCGGTCTTAACCCTGAAACAACAATTGGTCCTCTCGTTTCCGAAGAACAACAAAAACGTGTAATGGGCTACATTGAAAAAGGGATTGAAGAAGGCGCTGAAGTACTTTGCGGAGGAAGTAATCCATTCGATCAAGGCTACTTCGTTTCTCCTACAGTATTCGCTGACGTAAATGATGAAATGACGATCGCAAAAGAAGAAATTTTCGGTCCAGTTATTTCTGCAATACCGTTTAACGATATTGATGAAGTAATTGAACGTGCAAATAAATCGCAATTTGGTTTAGCTGCTGGTGTGTGGACAGAAAATGTTAAAACTGCACACTATGTTGCAAGTAAAGTACGTGCAGGTACAGTATGGGTAAACTGTTATAACGTCTTTGATGCAGCATCTCCATTTGGAGGATTTAAACAATCTGGCCTCGGCCGTGAAATGGGATCTTACGCATTAAATAACTATACAGAAGTGAAGAGCGTTTGGCTTAACTTAAATTAATGAGAAAGAACCTGACCTACCTGGTCAGGTTCTTTTCATTATGTATTCCTTTAAACTTGCAGTCCTCCGCTCACATTTAATACTTCACCTGTAATATAGGATGCGTATTCTGATGCTAAAAAGGCTGCTGCGTTCGCAATATCTTCTGGCGTTCCAATTCTACCAACTGGAATAGCGCCAACCATCTTTTCTTTCACTTTATCTGGTATCGTTTTTGTCATATCTGTATCCATAAACCCCGGACAAATCGCGTTACAAGTAATACCGAAACTTCCAACTTCTTTCGCTGCCGTTTTCGTTAAACCTACAACTCCTGCCTTTGTAGCCGCATAATTTGCTTGCCCTATGTTTCCTTCTCTACTAATTGAAGATATATTAATAATGCGCCCATACCCTTGTTGTCTCATGTAAAGAAGCGCTGGTTGCATACAATAAAAAACTCCAGTTAAGTTTACTTGTAACACTTCTTCCCAAGCAGACTTCTCCATTTTATGTAACATTGCGTCTCTTGTAATTCCAGCATTATTCACCAAAATATGTAATGTACCAAATTTTTGAACCGCATATTCAATTAACGACTTCGCTTCATTTTGATTACTTACATCACATCGATATGAGCACACTTCATATCCTTCATCTGATAACTCACGTGTCGTTTTTTGTAGATTCTCTTCATTTACATCGCTAATTAATACTTTCGCCCCTAGTTTTGCATAAACCCTTGCAATCTCTTTTCCAATTCCCTGTGCAGCTCCTGTTACAACAGCTGTTTTCCCGTTTAAAAACTCCATCCCTATCCCCCATTTCTATTACTTATACTGTATATTTCGGCTTTTTACTTTCCAATTCCTCTTTGTATAAAAAAGTCTATTTGTGTCAAACTAACTTTGCAACGTCGCATAAAGTGAAACTTTAATCAGTGGGGGTTTTCTTCATCCCCCACTGATTATTAGCCCTCACCAATCGGACTTTTATGGGCAGCCCGACCCCCACCTAACTTCTTTACTTTCGCTGAATTTTGAGGTGAGGTCTTACTGCCCATTAAAGCGGGATAAAGTGCAAGGAGATTGTGTCGAATGAACAAAAAAAATTTCAAACAAAACAAAGCTACTGATGGCATTGATGTTGAGTTCTCTCGCGAACTCGCTGACCACAATGACTTAGAAGCAAACGCACGTGCAAATGCCGCTGATGCACGTCAAAAGCGCCAATCAACCGAAAAATAAGGTACATCACAACCTTATTCTTTTCAAAAGGGACCTACTACCCAACAAAATAAACCGAGAGACATCTCTCGGTTTATTTTTTATATTTTTTTGCATAATGAGCCAAAGTAAGCAACGGATATATATGAGCATAACTATGATAACGAATATAAAACCCACCTGGTAAACCTGTTCCAGTAGGATATTTTTCATTTATATAAGAGTTGGAGAGCAAATATGAAATACCTTTTCGAATAACTGGCGTTTCTTTATCATAGTAAGAAATGAGGGCATCTAACGCCCATGCTGTTTGGGATGGTGTACTAAACGGCAAAGTAACAAATCTTTTTTCCACACTACTTTGGCAAGATTCTCCCCAGCCACCATCTTCATGCTGTATATGTTCAAGCCATAAAGCTGCTCGTTTTAATGATGGATTGCTAGATGGAATTCCGAATGACCGTAAACCTGTCATAACAGCCCACGTACCATATATATAACAAATTCCCCATTTCCCATACCACGATCCATTTTCCTCTTGTACATTCATTAACCAATTTATCGCACTTTGTTTTTGTTTCTCGGGCAATTCATTTTGCGTATACGTCCCAAAAAATTCTAACACTCTTCCTGTAATATCTGGTGTAGAAGGATCTGTAATCATATCACTTGCATTTTCGATTGGTAAATTTGCTAATATACGGCTCGTTACCCCTTTTTCAAAAGCCCCCCAACCACCATCATTATTTTGCAATCCTTTAACCCAATTAACAGCTCGCTTCCAAGCATTGTCTACATTTTCGTTCCCTCTACTTCGCGCCAATGCTCTTAACGCAGCAGTTGTATCATCAATATCTGGAATCGTCGTATTCACATCCGAAAAGCCCCACCCCCCCGGGAAGAGATCCGGTGCATGTACACTCCAATCTACTTTCTTCGTTTGCTGTTTTCTTAGTAAATATGCTGATGCATTGTGAATCACTTTACTTGCTTTCGGAACTTGAGCTTCTTGCAAAGCATAACTGAGTAAAGCTGTATCCCATATAGTTGATGGAGAGTTTTGCAAATGGCTCCCTCTTTCCATCTTCCATATATAAGATGTGATTCCCGTTATAGCCTTCTCAATAATTGGTGATTGAATAGAATGTCCTAATGCAAGTAAAGCATAAATCATATAAAACGAGGCAGTTGCGTAGCTATATAATGTTCCATTTTCATCAATACGCTCTTTCATAAAACGTTCTACTTCCTCATATCCTTTATGATGCAAAGAAAGTGGATACGTTATAATTTTCTTCACGTCACTTAATAATGTTTGAAAAACCGGAGACCGGTCCTCCCGAAACCATTCTCCGCCCCCGCCTGCAATGTGATTTAAATTTGGCAATAACTTTTTCCCTACTCGAAATCTTTTATTTAAACAAAGCATCATCGGAATTAAATGAATACGTGCTGAGCTACTCAGTTCAAAAATACTGAGAGGGGAATCATTCTGCAGAAACATAATTGGTGTTGGCAAATGAAAGAGAGAAGGATATTCATATTCTCCATGAATCGCTAATAAAAACTTCGTCATAAAATGAGCACGCGCTACCCCACCGCGCTCATTTATAAACATTTCCGCTCGCTTCATATTCGCATCTTCTTTTGTATATTTTTCCGATGCAAGTAAGGCAGCATAAGATTGAATTGTAGCAGATAAATTCCCCCCCGCTTCATCTTCATACAATTTCCATGTTCCTTCATTTGTTTGGAGTGATGCTAATCTTTTTACAAACGGTTCTATCTCTTTATCTCTACCTAATAATTTTAATAAGAAAATCATATGACAATCTGTTAGTGGAGCTCCTTCAAAACAAAACCGCCACGTACCATCTTGCCGTTGCATTGTTTGAAGTGCAGTTGTTCTTCTCGCTATTTCTTCATGCACTTTTTCATATAATAACAAGTTACTCACCCACCCTTTCGAAATCCGTATAACGATATTCAAAAAGATAGCTGAATATGTATGAAAACAAAGAAAAGCAGAACATATAAAATGTTCTGCTCATAAACAATATCCTACTCCGACAATAATCCCTAATAAAGCACCGACTACTACTTCATACGGTGTATGCCCAACAAGTTCATTTAACTTCTTATATTCTGTTTCTCTACCGTGAAAAAACTCATTCAATATTTTTGCTTGTTTACTTACTGCAAGCCTTACTCCTGAAGCATCATACATAACTATAATGGCAAAAATAGCAGCAACCGCAAACATCGAGCTTTCCACACCTTCCACAACTCCAACTCCTGTAGCAAGCGCTGTAACTGTTGAAGCATGAGAACTTGGCATCCCACCTGAAGCAAAAAACTTTGCAAAATCAAATTCACCTGTTTTGACTAATTTAAAGACTACTTTCGTTAATTGTGCTAAAAACCATGAAAGTACAGCAGCCATAAGCGGATCGTTATGTAAAATTGTTTCCACGTTCTCAGCTCCCTACTAGCTATAATGGAAATCCTATATAGTATCAGTATAAAGAAAAATGCGTAGAAAATACTACGCATTATGATACTTTTGCTGATTTATTTTTTATAAATTTCGGTTGTTTCTGCACTAAGAACTTTGTCTTCGCTACCGAGAATACAAATAAAGCAACCCATATACAGAAAAATGCAATCATATGTGTAGCTGTGAAATGTTCACCAAATACAAATACACCTAAAATTAAGCTAATTGTTGGCGCAATATATTGTAAAAATCCGACCATATAAAGTGGAATAAGTTGCGCTCCTTTCGCAAAATAAAATAGTGGTAATGCTGTTACAATGCCTGCTCCTATTAAAAGTAACGTTGATAACATGGAAATAGATCCAAATGAGCCGAAACCATGTGCGCCTGTCATAACAAGGTAAATGATTGCAAACGGCGTCACTAACATCGTTTCCATCGTAAGCCCGATTGTCGCATCATAGTTTAACAATTTTTTCGTTAATCCGTATAATCCAAATGAAAAGGCAAGTGAAAGAGAAACCCACGGAATAGATCCGAAACGTACTGTTAAAATGACAACTCCTACTCCAGCTAAACCAACTGCAACATATTGCCAAAAGTTTAACTTTTCCTTTAAAACGACTGTACCAAGTAAAATACTAATAAGCGGATTAATATAATAGCCAAGACTCGCTTCAATAACATGATTATGATTAACAGCCCATATGTAAACAAACCAATTTCCGCTAATCAAGACTGAAGCTATTGTTAATGACATTAATAATTTAGGTCGTTTAAAAAGATTCACAAATTCCCCAATAAACTGGCGAAATCTCTTCGTAACACCTAATACGAGTAACATAAAAACAAACGCCCAAACGATGCGGTGTGCTAATATTTCATCTGCAGGAACTTCTTCAACCCATTTCCAATAAATCGGCAGAATACCCCACATCGTATAAGCACCAGCCGCATATAGTATCCCTTTTTTTTGCTCTGCTGATTGACTCCCCATCTTCCTTTTTCTCCTCTTCTCATTTTTTCTCCATTATACGTTCTCATATGCTCACTTTACCAATAATCAATCTGCATTTCTTTCGACATTTCTCATACAACGAATAATAAACATACCGTTATTGCAACAAGTAACGGTATGCCGAAAACAAATTTCTTTTTATGAGTTTTATGATGAAACATATACATACCAATCCAAGCTCCAACTGCTCCCCCAGCTGCCGCTGATAAAAACAACGTACTTTCTGGCGTTCTCCACTGTTTCTTCTTTGCTTTTCGTTTATCAAGCCCCATAAGGCTAAAAGCTATAACATTAATAATAATAAAATAAATCCATTTCATCGCTTTCTCTCCTTATGAAAAATTCGATTAATAGTAACACGAAAAAACGACGGAAACAACTGAAGAACGCTTTTTATCAAACTAGTTTAATTCATTACTTGCATATTTATATAACCAATTAAAATCGCAGTTATAGCAATTAAACAAAAAGATGTTATGAGCAGAAGCTTATATTTCATTCCCTTCACCCACTACCATATCATCGAAAAAACTTCTCTCAATCTCTTTTTCATCAAAATAAAGAACTACGATTAACCCTACGTATAAAGAAACGAAATTTAGAAACCATTCGCCATTATCATCTTTGTTAGCTAAACATTTAAATATCTCTTGAAATTGCATACGCTCGTCTGCAGCAACAATGGGACGTACACCAAAATATTTCAATACGAGATTCAGCTTCAGTTGCACGGATAATGATAAAATATATTTTAATAGCTTCGTATACTCTGCACTATCTTTTTGACTATACAACTTCACAAGCTTTGGATGTAAATTCGAAATCGATAATTCCTCGTCAGTCACTCTAGTTACTTCTATCGTTTCAATCATCTTTTTCATATCCATCACATTCACCCCTTCTGAAAAAATTCTAAAGCCAAAGAGTACTTAATTCAAAATGTATAATAATTGTGCGTTTCTCGTCTCTCGTTCTTCCTCACTGACTAAATCATACTTTTTTAGGAGGTGAAAAACATCATTTAATAATTTCTGTGAATGAGTACCTTGCAAAAAATTCTTTAACTCTTTAAAAATCCCTTCAGGTAAAAAATTCTTTTGACTTTCAAGCTTATTCATCACATCTTCAATAGAATGATCAATGTTACATGCCATACTAAACTTCCCCCTCTATCCTCTATAAATAATATCCTCAGCTAACGATGTAAACACTTCTCCAACAAGAGAATCTTCATCATATACAGATGAACCATTATTTTCTTCACGTTTCGCAAAAGGTATTTTGGCAATTACTTCTGTTTGCAATTGTTCTGCAAGCATTTCGCCGCCGCCTTTTCCGAAGAGATAATTTTTCGATCCATCTTGTTCTTCATAATAAGCCATATTTTCCACAATACCTAAAATCTCATGCTTCGTATGTTTTGCCATTACACCGACTCTTGAAGCAACGAATGAAGCTACATTGTGCGGAGTTGTAACAATTATTTCTTTCGCTTGCGGAACCATTGCCGCAACATCAATGGCAACATCTCCTGTACCTGGTGGTAAATCAAGTAATAAATAATCTAATTCTCCCCAGTGCGTATTCGCAAGGAAATTTTGAATCCATTTATTTAGCATCGGTCCGCGCCACATCACTGGGTTATTTCCTTCTGTAAAGAATCCCATCGACATGATTTTAACACCGTGACTAATGACTGGAATTGCCGTTTGATCAATCATCGTTGGTTTCTTATTCGTTTCCATCATAGCTGGAATACTAAAACCATATATATCTGCATCTAATATCCCCACTTTTTTGCCCATACGAGCTAGTGCAGTTGCAAGATTAATTGTCACCGTTGATTTTCCAACTCCGCCTTTTCCGCTCGTTACAGTAATAAAACGTACTCCTGAATCCGGGCGAAGCATACTCGGCATACCAGTTTCTGTTCTAGTATTTTTCTTTAACTTCTCTGTTAAAGATGCACGTTCTTCTTGTGTCATAGAGCCAAATATTACCTCCACTTTAGAGACACCAATTGCGTAAAGTGATTCTTCAATATCTTGTTGAATTTTTGCTTTTAACGGACAACCTTGGATTGTTAGTACTACTTCAAGTTTAACCTCTGTTCCGTTCATTTGTATATTTCTAACCATATTTAATTCTACAACACTTTTGTGTAACTCTGGATCCTCTACATGTTTTAATGCATTCATTATTTGTTCTTGAGTAAGCATAGAACTCATCCCTTCTCTTATTCTAATTTATATACCACATCTTCTTGGCGCTTCATCTGGTGAAAAAACTTATTATCCCCCGCTAACGGGCGGGATTAATGCGACTATATCTCCAGTTTTTATCATATCTTCATTCATTACAAACTCTTCATTAACAGCCACCATCACTTTATCCAGCGTTTGTAAACAATAGCTGGCTTTGAGCCATTCTTTTAATTGCTGCACTGTCATTTCTTGCTTTTCTGAAATCACTAATCGATCCAATCCAACTTCCTCACGCAAATTTGCAAACAGTAAAATTGTAATCATTTTCTCATTCTTCCTTCTTTGGTTTTCCTTCTGAATATGGTGTGTTTTCAAGTTGATCTCCAACCCACATCGTTCCATCTTCCCAAAATTCTTTTTTCCAAATTGGAACGATTCGTTTTATACGTTCAATCGCGTACTCATTCGCTTCATAAGCTACTTTACGATGCGGTGATGAAACTGCAATGACTACTGCAATATCCATTATTTCTAGCCGCCCTACACGGTGCGTAATTGCTACTTTTGCGTCCGGCCATTTCCCACTAATTTCTCCACCAATTCTCATAAGTTGTTTTACTGCCATCGGCTTATATGCTTCATACTCTAAATGTAGCGTTCGTTTTCCTTTTGTTAATTCTCTCACCGTACCAATAAATGTTGTAATTGCTCCTGCTTCTCTTCTTGCAACCTTATTCGTTACTTCTTCAACTACAATCGGTATATCTACAATTTCAAATAGCGCTTGTCCCATTAGAACCACCTCTCCCTTTACAAAATGTCCAAGGCCATTTACTACCTTCGTTATCTTCTAATAAAAGAACATCGACAAACATATCTTTTTTATATCCTCTTGTCCCGCCCGGCAATACGATAAACGCGTTTGATTCTGCCAATGAAGAAACTGAGCTAGATTTATCAAACCCTGATGGATAAGCGATTAACTGACCTTCGTTATATGTCAATTTTGCTCGTACAAATCTTGTAAATGGATTCGGTTTTAGAAAATCTTCTCCTAATAACGCTTTTTCTCTTTTTAAATGTACTTTTTCACTAAACATATACGTCCGAATACACGGTCTTGCGAATAATTCAAACCCTACGTAACAAGCTGATGGATTTCCTGATAAACCAAATAATAACTTGCCATTTAATTGTGCTACAGTCGTAACACTTCCTGGTCGCATTGCAACTTTATTAAAAAGAACAAATGCACCTAACTTTTCGTAAATAGCTGGTAAATAATCATAATCTCCTACTGATACACCGCCCGTTGTAATTAACATATCTACTTGGCCAAGCGCTTCTTTCACAGCTGTAAAACACGTATTAAAATCATCACTAAACTTCCCAAAATATTTTACTCTTCCGCCTGCTCTTCGGATTTGAGACAATATCATATACGTATTACTGTTTCGGATTTTCCCTGGCTGTAATGACTCATTGACATCCAGTAATTCACTCCCAGTCGCTAACAGTCCAATTACAGGCTTTCTCGCAACTGGTACTTCACTATAACCGAATGTAGCAAGAAGAGCTGAAATACCTGGATTAATGTACGATCCTTTCTTTGCAAGAACTGTTCCTTTACGAGCATCTTCACCTTGAACAGAAATATTGTCGCCCGTTTTGAATGATCGCTTCACTTCTATATAATTGTTGCCCTTCTTCTCATATTGACGAGTCAGCTCTAACATAACAACCGCATCACACCCAGTCGGAATTTGTGCTCCCGTCATAATTCGAACTGCTTGAAACGGACCTACTTTCTCATGGAATAGCGATCCTGCACCAATTTCACCCACTACTTCAAATACAATTGGCGTTTCATAACTTGCTAAATTAGTATCTTCTGCTCGAATAGCAAATCCGTCATACGGCGAACGATTAAATGACGGTACATCATGGTCAGCTACTAAATCCTCTGCTAATATACGTCCGTAAGCTAATTCAATTGGTAATAGCTCCTTTAAGCCTTTATGAGCAAATCCCATCACTTTACGAACAGCTTCTTCAACCGTAATTGGCACTCTTCTTTCCATTGTTGACACCCTCTCTATTAACCGAATACGCGATAATATAGTTGTTTCGCTTTTGAAATATCATTTGTACCATGAATAAAAACACGACCATCCCGAAAAAAAACGATGCGGTAATCATCGAATTGGCAAGATAGTAAATACGGATTCCGATCTACTTTTCCCAGTTTTTTTAATACTTTTTCTATATCATCAAAATTGTATTTCCTATTGTCTACTGTTCTAATTTGAACTGTATTTCTTCCGCATAAAACAGCTGCTTTCGTTTGATTTTCGTATGATAAATAAGGATAAGTTCGATTCAAACCGCATGAGAGACAAGCGTCTGTTTTTATTTTTCCTAGTTTTATAAAATGGTTTTGATTATTCCATATATCAAACATGAAAAATGTTTTTCTAATTGCTGAAAAATCTTCTATTAAAATTTTGAGTGCTTCCGCCACTTGATATGCTGCGACGATTTGTACAGTCGGGCTAATAATTCCAGCGGTATCACATGTCACACCTGTAACAGGAATATTTTTCAGCATACAATGTAAACACGGTGTCTCTTGCGGAATAATTGTATAACTCATACCATACGATCCAACGCAAGAACCATATACCCACGGAATATTATGTTTTTGTGATAAATCATTTATTACAAAACGAATATCAAAATTATCTGTTGCATCAATGATTACATCTACATTTTTTAATAGACCTTCCATATTTTCTAAAGTTGCATCCATTACGAAAGCATGTATTTGTACTTCCGAATTAATTTGTTCTAGCCGATTTTTTGCAGCAATTGCTTTCGGCATTTTCTCTATCGCATCTTGTTCAGAGTACAATTGTTGCCTTTGTAAATTACTCCATTCAACGTAGTCACGATCAATAATCGTCAACTTGCCAACACCTGCACGTACGAAACTTTCGGCACTTGCACTTCCTAATGCGCCTGCTCCTACAATTAACACATGTTTATTTCGAATTTTTTCTTGTCCTTTACTCCCAATTGGTTTGAACAACTGTTGTCGTGAATACCGATCAGCCATTACATACCCTTCCTCTCAAGAACTCTATTTCATATTAGAATGTTGTTTCTGATAACAAGCAAAGTAAGCAAAACCAACAAACCCAGCTCCTCCAATTACATTTCCGATAAAAACAGGAACAAAATTTTTAGCCAGATCCATCCACGTTAGATGACCAGCAAAAATAACAGCGGAAATGACAAATATATTTGCTACTACTTGCTGAAATCCAATGACTACAAATGCCATAATTGGAATCCAAATTCCGATGATTTTTCCGACAAAATCACTCGTCCCGTAAGCAAGCCAAAGAGCAAGACAAACGAGCCAATTACAACCAATTGCTAAAATTAAAGTTCTCCCAAATGATTCATGTAACTTCCCTTCCGCTATCGCTACCGTTTTATTTAAATACTCTCCCTCTGTTAATCCGCCAAGATGTCCAAAGCAATACGCAACGAAAATTGCCCCAATAAAATTCATGAGAGTAATCCAAACCCAGTTATTCAGTACACTTATCAATGTAATTTTCTTTGCATAAAGCGCCATAGACAGTGACATCATATTTCCCGTAATTAATTCTCCTCCTGCTAATACTACGAGCATGAGTCCAACAGGAAATACTGCCCCTCCTAAAACATTAACTAGACTTCCCCAGCGCTCAGGTAAATTCCCTAAAACTCGAATGTTAAGTAAAAAACCTATCGCAATAAACGCTCCTCCTAAAAAACCGAGAATAAGCATCGCTGGCAATGTCTGTCTTACTTTTTGAACACCGGCCTCAATGACAAGCTCAGCAATTTGTTCCGGCTTATGAAATGCCATTACCCATTCCTCCATTTTCTCCAAATAAAAAGCAGCTTCAAAAAACCTCCTCAAAATAAAGGTTTTTGAATGCTGCTTAATTTCTCTGCACATCTTTTACAGAGATATCAATCATCACTTTTACTATAAAATAGAAAATCCACAACTCTTGTAAATTTTCCATTTTTCACTATGACGCTAGCTTTATATATTAACCACCGATATGTGACATTTCAATTTTAGGTATTGTTTTCTTATTTGTATGATTTAAGCGTTCATCTGAATAACGATCTTCCCTATTATTCCATATATCGCGTACTACATCTGTAATGTCCTCATCTGTATGTTCAGAACGAAGCAATTCTCTTAAATCATTTCCTTTAGAAGCAAATAAGCAGGTATATAATTTTCCTTCTGCAGAAATACGAGCTCTCGTACATGAGGAGCAAAAAGAATCTGTTACCGATGAAATAATACCTATTTCCTCATCGCTTCCTATATAACGATACCTAGTAGCCACTTCACCAGAATAATTTGCTTCTATCCGTTCTAACGGCATCACTTTGTGAATTGTATTTACTATTTCTTGTTTAGAGACGACCTCTTTTAAATCCCAACCATTATAATTTCCAACGTCCATATACTCAATAAAACGAAGAATATGCCTGTTTTCCTTAAAGTATTGCGCCATCTGCAAAATGTCTTGTTCATTTTTCCCTTTTTGAACGACCATATTTATTTTAATTTTCATACCAACTTCAGCAGCAGCCTGTATTCCTTCCAGAACCCTTTGTACTTTGCTCCTATTACCATTTAAATAGAAAAACCGCTCTTCTTCTAAGGAATCTAAGCTAACTGTTACACGTGATAGTCCCGCCTTATATAAATCAGGAGCAAACTTTTTAAGTAACGATCCATTGGTTGTTAAACCGATATCTTCCACACCATCTATTTTATGAAGCCGCTCAATAAGCTTTGGAAGCCCTCTTCGAAGTAACGGTTCTCCGCCTGTAATTCGTAATTTTCTCCCACCTAAAGAAACGAAAATACGAGTTATCCTTTCAATTTCATCAAAAGATAAAATTTTATCATTAGACAAAAACGAGTAATCAGGACCAAATATTTCTTCTGGCATACAATATCGACAGCGAAAATTACAGCGATCGGTAACTGAAATACGTAAATCCTTTAACGGACGTTGTAACTTGTCTAATGTGACAGATTTCATATTTATTGCCTCGCTTTTACTTATTTTATATTTAAAACACGCTCTGGATGCGTATATACATTTAAGGATTGATTCCGAATAAATCCTATTGTCGTAATACCTAAATCTTCCGCTAGTTGCAAAGCTAACTCAGTTGGAGCTGATTTTGATAGTATAATTTCACAACCGATTTTTGCAACTTTCAATAATATTTCCGAAGAAATACGACCACTAAAAACAATGATTTTATCTTTTATAGAAATATCGTTTCTTAAACAATAACCGTAAATTTTGTCCAGTGCATTATGCCTACCAATATCCATTCGGCTTAAAATAATACCATTCACATCACATAAAGCTGCATTATGAACCCCGCCAGTATGATGAAACGTATCCGCAGATTGCTGCATTTCTTTCATTAACCGAAAACAATCCTCTGCCGCAACCTGTACATGGACACCCTGCATTTTTTTTGCACTTAGTGCATCATTAGCAAAAACAAACCCTTGCCTACTCATACCACAACAAGACGTAATATATCGTTTATTTTGCATTTGTTCGTAATACGGATTTACTTTTGCCGTCGTGACATGTACAAATCCTTCTTTCTCTTGTACCCATATGTCATCAATATCTTCATACTTTCGAATGATTCCTTCAGATGCTAAGAAGCCTATTACCATATCTTCTATATATTCTGGAGTACTAACCATTGTAACAAACTCCTGTCCGTTCATTTTAATCGTGACTGGAAACTCTGTTACAATGCTGTCCTCTATATGTTTAAACGCCCCTTGTTCATAACGAAAGATTTCTCTTTCTACCTGTATCGGTTTCACGATCAGTATCCTTCTCTCACGTTATATTTTTATCAAAAACAAATACCGAAACTGCAATATCTTCTTCTACTTTCATATCTGAAAATAGGTTCACTAATTTCGCTCCAACAAGTTCCTCCAAATGTTCACGGGAATTCGCAGCATATACTTCTTGAATCATTTTCGTTCTAGCCATATGAACCATTTCCGCACCGTCCATCGTACTTGAAATGAATTTTTCAGTAGGTGTTAAGTTTCCATAAAGAGTCGCAATCGCCATGTTTTCTGCAAAAACAGTATGAATTCGTTCTGGCCCTTTTCCGAAAAGTTCCTTTCGAAGTTTTCGTATCATATCATTAAATTCATGTACTTTTTTTGACATACCATTATACCTCCCACAAACCTCATTTTACTTTATTATATATTTTACCAAAATGAGCCTTCCGCCCAAACTATTTCGTACAAACATTTGGGCGAAAAGGTTCACTTCATGAAACTTATTCTTCTTTTAATCCTTTTCCCATACCTTTTAAGAAATGAAGCCCAAACCCGATAGCACGGTTAATATCTGGGTCTTTCAATACTTTCATAAGATCGAATACCCCTACTTTTTTATTACTCTCTAAATGTTCATTACCTTTTTCTAGCCCTACTAATAAGCTACCTATAAGCTTTTTCGTAAGCTCCGGATCAAGTTCTGTTAAAGCACCCGCAGCCCCCATCATATTATTAATTAAATTTGTAACAGGCTCACGAGTCACTTGGCCAAGAACAATCTTTGCGATTGGTTCTTTCGCCTTTAGCATAGAATTAGCTGCTTCTAACATGCCAATATCATTCAATTCCCCTACTATATTAAACATTTGATTTAGAGCGTCTTCATTATTAGCTAGAAGCTCTTTTAAATCATCTAATTTTTTCTGTTTTATTTCTTCCTCAGTTAATTCTTGTTTTTGAATCATTTTTATAGGTGCAGCCATATTTTTCTCCTCCTACTTATCCGTTAAATGCACATACCCTGGACGTGCCCACTTACGATGTACCTCAATACCAGCTTGAGGATGACGTTTTTTATTACGCGGGTTCGCTTTTGGCATCGGATTTTCGCCATCAACTTCTAGCACTTCCATACGCACTTTCGTCTGTTTATAAGCAGGTGTGTTCGTACGCGTATCGACCGCAGGACCTGTTAAGAAATTAATCGCTGTTTCATTATCTGTAGAATTCATCGGTAAATATAACTCATTCGCTTTTACACGCTCTGTAACGAGTGCACGTAATTTTAACGCTCCAAACGGAGAAACAAGACGGACTAATGAACCAGTTTTCACTCCACGTTCTTTTGCAAGGTCTGGAGAGATTTCAACGAAAACACCAGGTACTTTCGTTTGAATACCTGTTGATTTATTTGTCATATTCCCTTCATGGAAATGCTCAAGCATACGACCGTTGTTAATGTGAAGGTCAAACTCAGCTGGAAATTCAGCTGGACGTACCCAGTCAGCAATCGCAAAACGAGCTTTTTTATCTGGGAAGTTAAATCCGTCTTGGAACAGAAGTGGTGTATTCGTTCCATCAAAACTTCCCCAATGGAAACTGTTCCACCCTTCAAGCACTTCATAGTTCGCTTGCGAGAACAATGGTGATAAACTTGCCATCTCAGCAAAGATTTCACTTGGGTGGCTATAATTCCAGTTTGCACCTAGTTTATTCGCAACTTCCTGGACGATCCACCAGTCTGGTTTCGCATCTCCTAGCGTAGGAAGAACTTGATATAATCTTTGGACACGGCGCTCTGTATTTGTGAAAGTACCTTCTTTCTCAAGAGATGGCGCTGCTGGTAATACAACATCTGCATATTGAGCAGTTTTAGAAAGGAAAACATCTTGCACAACGAAGAAATCAAGGCTCGATAACACTTCATGTACATGATTTGCATTAGAATCTACAAGAGCCATATCTTCTCCGACAAGGTACATTGCTTTCATTTTTCCTTCGTCAATTGCGTGAAGCATTTCAATATTATTAAGACCTGGTTCACTGTCAATTTTCACTCCGTAAGCAGTTTCAAATTTCGCACGTTCCATTTCGTTAGTAACGTGCTGATATCCTGGAAGCCATCCTGGTAAAGTACCCATATCACAAGCACCTTGTACGTTATTGTGACCTCGAAGTGGGTATGCACCTGCTCCTGGACGACGATAGTTTCCTGTTGCAAGAAGTAAGTTTGAAATTGCAGCGGAAGTATCAGAACCACCTGTATTTTGCGTTACCCCCATACCCCAAAGGATACATGTACCATCTGCATCACGAATCATTTCAGCCATTTGAATAAGTGTTTCTTTTGAAATACCTGTTACTTCTTCTGCATATTCAAGTGTATATTCTTCTAGGCTTTCTTTGAAATCTTCAAAGAAGTTTACATTCTCATTAATGAATTCCTGATTATGCCAACCTTGATCAATCATATATTTCGTAACAGCCATTAACCAAACTTGATCTGTTCCTTGTTTTGGACTAATAAAGACATCTGATCGCTCTGCCATTTCGGTTTTACGAAGATCGGCCACAATTAACTTTTGTCCGTGTAATTTATGTGCACGTTTAATACGTGTAGCTAGAACAGGATGACCTTCTGTCGGATTACATCCTACAATAATAACAAGACCAGATTGCGCAATATCTTTAATCGTTCCGGCATCACCGCCCATACCAATTGTACGGAACAAACCATCCGTTGCTGGTGATTGGCAATAACGTGAGCAGTTATCAATATTATTCGTTCCAAATACTTGTCGAGCTAATTTTTGAATTACATAATTGTCTTCATTTGTAATTTTAGAGGAAGAAATAAATCCGATAGAACCTTTACCGTACTCTTCTTTAATAGCGCCTAATTTATTTGCAACTACATTCAGTGCTTCTTCCCATGTAGATTCAACAAACGTTCCATTTTTACGAATTAAAGGTTTTGTTATTCGTTCTTTAGAATTTACGAAATCCCAACCAAATTTCCCTTTTACACAAGTGGAAATTGCGTTAACTGGTGCATCTGAAGATGGCTGTACTTTAAGGATTTTACGCCCCTTCGTCCACACTTCAAATGAACAACCTACACCACAAAATGTACATACTGTTTTCGTTTTCTTCGTACGAGTATCACGCATGGCCGCTTCCACTTCTGATATCGCAAAAATACCGCTATAACCAGGCTCAACTTCTTTAATTAAATCTACCATCGGTTCAAGAATATCTGGTTTCAATCCCGTCATAAATCCAGCTTCACCGAGCATCGTTTTCTCCATTAAAGCGTTACAAGGACAAATCGTTACACATTGACCACAGCTAACGCATGAAGAATCATTAATATTTACTCCTTCATCCCAAATAACTCGTGGGCGTTCCGCTTCCCAGTCTATCGATAATGTTTCATTTACTTGTAAGTTTTGACACACCTCAACGCATTGACCGCATGCAATACATTGATTAGGATCATAGCGATAAAACGGATGCGTCATATCAACCCCACTTACATCTACTTTCGGTTCATACGGATATTTTTGATGTTCAATTTCCATTAATTCTGCTGTATTATGCAGTTTACAGTTCCCATTGTTGTTGTCACATACTGTACAGTATAATAAATGATTTTCTAGTAACCGATCCATCGCCTCTGTTTGTGCTTCTTTTGCGCGAACAGAAGCACGTTCAATGCTCATACCTTCCGTTGCTATCGTCGAACAAGAACGCATTAACTTTCCGTCAACTTCTACAATACAAGTGTCACATGTTTGAATAGGATCTACTTCTGGCACGTAACAAATTTGCGGATGTTCAATCCCGTTCTCATTCATAACACCCAATATCGTCGAACCAGGCTCCGCTGTATACTTTTTTCCGTCAATTGTAATATGAACCATGTTGTTATTCATGGTCTTTCCCCCTTTTTGAGAATAAAAAAACTCCACCACGAAAATATACGCACCACATTTTTGGCACGCTATCATCATGGTGGAGTAGTTTATTAGCACATCTTGCTAAAATACCAATCCATTTATTCATAAATAAAACGATAGATTCATAACAGGTCATATCACGATTCCATCTTTAACACTATAATTATAGCGTTAAAGTTAAAAATATACAATATAAAATTTAAACTACGCATATGTCAGCTTGTAACTATCCATAATAACCCATATAAAACATAACAAGGAGTAAGCGAACAAATGGGGTCTTTTAATAAATGGATTCGTGGTGAAAAATCTTTTTCTACCCAAGAACAAGCTGATTTCGCATTAAATAAATCTATCTCTTCTTCCCTTTCCCTTAATTTAAAGCACTTGTCCAAACTGTTTAGTGGTATTCCAGAATTAATTACACGCACTTTTCCGTTAAAAAACGGAAAAGAAGCTGCACTTATATATATGGAAGGACTTGTAGATAAAACTGTTATTAATGTAGATATTCTTCGTCCTCTCTTATTTAAAGAATGGAATGAAGACGATTTGTCGGAATCTTCTATTTCTATCGGAAATATTAAAAAAGTTCAACAGTGGATAGACATTGAGCAATCTCTTTTACATGGCAAAAGTATTTTATTTATAAACGGGCAATTATCAGCTTTAGAACTAGATACGCAAGCGGCGCCAAAAAGGAGTATTGAAGAACCTACAACAGAGAGCTCCATAAAAAGCTCACATGAAGGATTTAATGAAGTAGCGAGCGACAGCCTTGCACTTATTCGTCGATATATTCCAAATCGCGAATTGAAAGTGAAGGAATTCACTGTTGGTGAACGAGCTACTTCAAAGATTTTTTTGCTTTATCTAGCAGATGTTGCGAACGAAAATATCGTAAAAGAAATGGCATCCCGTATCGAGTCAGTAACAGTTGATGCGATTCTTACTACTGGTGAATTAGAGGGGTTTGTTGAAGATAATTCCTTTACTCTCTTTCCACAATTATCAATAACTGAACGCCCTGACACAACAGCACATCATATTCTTGATGGGCGAATTGCCGTTGTTGTAGATCGCTCACCAGGCGTATTAATAGGACCTATGACCTTTTCATCCTTTTTTCAGACGATAGATGATTACAGCTTCAGACCTATGATTCCATCTTTTATACGACTCCTTCGTTTCACTGGACTATTTATTGCAATATTTGCTCCTGCTCTTTATATTGCTATGATTTCCTTCCATTATGAAGTGATTCCGCTCAAATTGTTGTTAACGATTGGAGAATCTCGAGCCAAAATTCCTTTCCCCCCCATATTAGAAGCTTTATTAATGGAATTAGTTCTCGAAATGCTCCGAGAAGCAGCGATTCGGCTCCCTGGACCTGTTGGACAAACAATCGGCGTCGTAGGAGGAATTGTAATTGGACAAGCTGCGGTTCAAGCTGGAATTGTTAGTAACGTTATGGTTATCGTCGTATCAATTACTGCGGTTGCCTCTTTCATTATTCCCAACTTAGAAATGTCAGCAGGAATTCGGCTTCTTCGATTCCCAATGATGATAGCCGCCTCTTTATTTGGCGTCATTGGAATTATGGTTGGAATGGCAATTATTATCATCCATATTCTTTCTATGGAATCACTTGGTGTGCCATATGGTAGTCCTTTTTCTCCGTCATATGCTTCGGATTTAAAAGATACCCTTGTACGTTTCCCATGGAAAATTATGAAGAAACGGCCACTATCTCTACAATTAAAACAAGATAACCGGCAAAGAGATGTTGAGGAAAAGGAGGAGAATAAGTGACAAAACGTACAAAGAGGGAGATCACTTTATTTCAATACATTTTAACGATTAGTGGTGTTCAAGTAGGATTCGGTGTCCTTACACTTCCGCGTGAAGTTGCACAAGGTGCGAATACAGATGGCTGGATGTCTATTATTATCGGATGCGCTATCACTACTTTAGTCAGTTTATGTATTGTAAAAATTATGGAAAAGCATCCTGGATATACTTTACTTCATGTGCTGACTCGTTATCTTGGAAAATGGTTAGGAAGAGTAGGAATGATTTTTTGGATTTTATATGCTGTACTTGCAGCAGTTTCCTTAGTTTTTTCCCTCCTGTATGTTATTCACATTTGGATTTTACCTAGATCTCCTATGTTTTTAATTATGATTTTGCTTTCTATTCCAATGCTTATGCTTGCATGTAAAGGTGTACTTATTATTAGTCGCTTTGCCGTTTTCACTGTAATTTTTACCCTTTGGATGCCATTACTATTATTTATTCCTCTTAAAGATGGTCATTGGATATATCTTCTTCCCTTTCTAAAGGAAGGATGGATACCAGTTGTAACCACAGTGAAATCAACTATCATTGCGTTTCTCGGATTCGAGTTTGCATTCGTCCTTTATCCCTATCTAACTAACAAATCAGCTGCAAAAAAAGGAATCGTTATTGCAAATATGATTACTTTATTTGTTTACCTACAAGTTACGTTCATTTCTTTCGTTTATTTTAGCCCGGATGGTATAACGAAATTTTTATGGCCGACTCTTTCTCTTGTTACACCATTTCACTTTTCATTTCTGGAACGATTTGAAATTATCTTTTTATCATTTTATCTCTTCATTATTTTCGATTCTTGTATTCCTTATATTTTCACTGCTTCAGATGGAATCAATCAATTACTTAACAAAAAAGGGAGTCCATTACCTGTTTGGATTTTATTATTCGGGTGCATTTTCGTTCTATTCTTTTATATCCCTTCCTCTTACCAAATAAGTGCGTTGCGAGAATTTTGGGGAACTGCCAGTTATTTTATCGTTTTTCTATTCCCAGTCGTATTTCTCTTATACATGACACTTTATCAGCATTGGAAAAGGAGCAAAATTTAAATGAGGCGCTTTATTCATTTCACTATACCTTGCTTTCTCATAACCTTATTAACAGGCTGTGGAGACCGGCTAGACTTAGAAAAACAATCTATTTCATTAATTTACGGTTTTGACGCAAAAGCAAAAGGAAAATTAATTGTGTACCACGTAAACCCTACTTTTAATGAAGACGTAGAAAAAAAGTACGAAACACATGAAGCAAAAGTGCGTACACCTCGAGAAGCAAAAGCAACGTTTAATAGTTCAAGTGGCGGTTTAGTATCTACAGAAAAGTTACAGCTCATTTTATTTAGCACAAATTTTTTAAAACAAGAAGGGGCTATGCCTTACCTTGATGTTTGGTATCGCGATCCTAAAAATACCGGAAACATGCGCATGGTCGCAGTAGACGGTCCAGTTTCTTCAGTTATATAATAACTTTAAAGATAAACCTGCCCTTCCCGAGTATTTAACAGATTTAATTAATACAAATAAATTATACAATCGGACAGTTTTCACACCATTTCATGAATTTCATAGGCAAACGTTTAATAAAGGTATAACACCTGCTATTTCAGAAATAAAAAAAGGAAAAAAAGATGTTATCGTTACAGGCTCTGCACTATTAACTTCTCGCGGAATTTATAAGATGTCTTTAAATCGTTATGAAAGTGCCCTTTTGCTTATGTTGCAAAAGAAAGCTAATATACCCGTTTCACTTACAATGAAAATTCCGTCTCATTCAGTTGAAAGTAATAGTCATCTAAAAGATACAGAAGGTGACGATTTCGTAACAATAAACGTTCTTAGCATGAATCGTGATATCCGTACAGACTATAGCGATAACCACTTCAAATTTAATGTTAAAATGGATTTAAAAATTGCCGTATCTGAACTTACATTCAACATGGATATAGACAAAGATAGAAAGAAATTAACTTCTCTCATTGCAAAACAACTAAACAAAGATTTAAACGATTTAATCCACAAAATCCAAAAACAGCAACTCGATCCATTCGGGTTTGGTGATTATGCGAGAGCATTTCAATATAAAGAATGGAAAACAGTTGAAGATGATTGGCCGAGTGCCTTTTCAAAAGCTAATGTGAAAGTGGCACCAACTATTAAAATTTTAGAAAATGGGATTATTAAATAGCAAAAACACACTACTTACTCTTATACGTTTAAAGAGCAAGTAGTGTGTTATCATTTTTATTTTGAAGCTTCCTATGCAGTTACGCTTCTGTTTCTTGTTCTTCGTTTTCCGCTTGTTCCAACCTTTGCTGTTCTGCAAGTTCGGCTGAAATCATTCCATAATAAATTTCTGGATACAATCCAAATATTTGATATACACTTCCTAAAAACGGCATCGGAATCCCTCTTTTCTAAAGTTGTATTGCCACTTTTAAGGATTCCCTTTTCATTCATTAAACATTCGTTTTTGATGTTTCCTCCTCATCATGAACACTTAATAAATTTTGCCACTTTTTATACGGTGCACTATTTGGGTCTACATAACCTTTCGCGTACGAACGATCCCACAATTGTTTAATAAACATTTCTTTTTCTTTCTTTGCAACCATATCGGCACCTGTACCGTAATAGTTTTGGAAATATAACTCAATTTCATCAAGGAATAGCCTCAATAATTCATCAGAAGTTTCTTCTAACGTTGGGTCATATTTCGCTTCACGGTCATACATTAAAATCATATCTAAAATATTATGGACATGCTCTTTACGAAGCCATCTAATATCTTGAGCACCTAATACAAACGGATGTGTATATAAATGTCCACCTTGTATCATCGCCTTCTCTTGTTCTTCTTCAAACCTGGACAAGATGTTTTCATAAATAAATGGGTTATGAAGCAACGCTCTGTGTAATTTATAACTTTCGCTTGAAATATTTTTCCCCATCGACTGAATTAAGAAGCTACGTCCAACGCCATTATATTGATACACAAACTGGCCATCAACAGCAACTAAACTAATCCAGCGATACATATACGCGTATAGTAGAGCACGATTACATTTATCGTAATCTAACTTCGTTTGCGTTGCATTTAAGTCTGGCATGAAGGCTGGTAAGTGCCAATACTTATCTAAATGCGGCGTTAAACTAGATTTTTTACTATTCAACTTGTTCACTCGGCGATAGTAAGACTGAAAATAATCACCTTTATCATTCATAAATCCATTTGCAATATGCCCAGACGAAAGCTTAGGAAAGTCTTGCAGTGATAAACCGTAATGTGCACGATAGCAAATGACTTCAAATGGTGAAAAAGCTTCATGTACTGTATCTTTTTCTTTAAACATTTCTTGCATTAATTCCTCTTGCAATTCTTTCTTTAAAGATGGGTGTATACCCCAATATTGTAATTCCCTATGATGCGAAACTTTCGGAACGAATGGACTTGCTAAATGGAACAAGTCTTCAATTTTTTCACGAACATATTCATCACGATCACGATTCTTATAATCCGCTTCTTTTCGTAATGCTTCAACGATGTTCAGCTCTAATTTATCGCGATAGCGTATTTGTAACTCATCGTAACAATAGTTTAGTATGTGCTCACGATAAAAGTCTTCTACCTTTTTCGATTGAATCTCTTCTGTTTTCGCATCCCGGCAATATTCCCCGTATAAGCTCATATAAATTTCCGCACATATATCTTTCGGTAATACCCCTAAATTTAAATGTTGTTGCATATCTTGCCATATCTTTTCTTGCAACTTCTCTTCAGCTAATACGTATACATTCGTTGGGTTTGTTTTCCCTTCAAATTCCTTGCTTCGTTTTTGAATTTCAAACAGTAAATTTTCACGTGTTTCATGTAAATTATCAAAAAATCTTTCCCAATATTGAATCATTTTGTTAACTGCTTGATATAGCGATTGATAAACGAGTTCTAATAGCATTTCTTTACGGTATTCGTTTAATTTGTGTACGTACTGCGTTACAATATCTTCAAATTCCTTTTTAAATAAACGCTGCTGGTTATTAATCATTTTTCCAAACCAGCCTTGTTGCTGCGCAATTTCTACTCGGCGTACAGCTGTTACCGTTCCATCAATATTACTCACATTAAATTTCTTATCGTAGTTTTGAATTAAATTACGCTTTTGTTCATTATTTTCATGTAGTCGATTCATTTTTTCGACTAACTGCTTTCGAATTTCATATAACATAAAACGAGCTGCTACTGGGTGAACTGGATCTGTTTTCTTTAAAAACCATGTATTTAATTGATAGGACTGCCCTTCAGAACCACTTGGTGAAAAGCGGTCTGATTCAATCATGTCATATAAAAGTGTCGTTACATGTTCATGTACACGGCTCGGAATCGCATACGCATATAAACGAACCGCATGATCCACTCTTGCCACTTCACCTTTCATTTGTTCCATCATTTTCAGTTTCGTAGCTGAAATTTTACACTCATGTTGCAGACGATTTAATTCCTCATCTTTTTGCACCGTTCGTTGTACATAACTTTCTACAGCTTCTAAAAACAGTTTTGATTTCGCAACTCCGAGCTTACCACCCTCTGCTCCTTCACGTGTTTCATTGTACATTTGTCTATAGAAAATATGAGCTTGCTCTGGACGGGTAGCAAGATGCTCCAAGTCCTCTAAATAACTTTTACCTCTTTCCGGCTTTTCACGTTGCATCCCACGTTTTACATCTTGATCGTATCTTTGCTTCTTCTCTTGAAACAGTTGATCTAAATGAAGCCACGATTCATCTAAACCTTGCACCGCCCATTTTAAAGCACAATATTTTAACACATGTTCATATGGATAAATGAGTTTTGCCGTTCCTGCCCCGCAATATCGTCCTTTTCCGCTTGATTCTGCTAATTGCTGAATTTGATTGTCTTCCTGTGCAAAATGACTTGTGGACATCGGGCTAAATAACTGTAAATAAATTGTATTTGCCATCTGTTCCATATAGTCTGATAAATTGTGTAAATGGTGTCCATGTAGGTTTTCGTAATCGTATAAGAAACAATAATTGTACGGTAAATGATGTTGTTTAATTGTATGATTCGTTCTTCCGTCTTCATCTACTTGATCAGGGCGATACTCTAATTCAATTGTTACACCGCCGCGTTTTGATAATTCTCCAGTAGACCCGAGCGTAATAGCATGTAATTCTTTTAACGATGCATAGCCATTTGCTTGCACCGTTTCAAATTCTTTCGCGCTAACTGTTCTCGTCTTTACTAAAACATCCGGCATTAAAAACGCACCGCGTATTAAAATGTTATGATGCTGCAATTTCTTCCGAAGCATTTCACGTAAATATAAAGCAATTTGCAGAAACATCCCTGAACCTGTTCCGCCTGCTAGTGATGTTACTATAATGACACGCACACCATATTCCGTTTGATCACTTGTAACCGGAAAAATTTTCTCGATTTCTTGCCAAAAAGACGTCAATTTATCTTCTTTCATCGCAGCACGTAACGCTAAACGTGAAATAACGCGTAACTGTCCTGCTCCTTCTGTTAATGGCTTATCAAGTATAGTCGGATCCATCGGAAACCACTCTGGGATCGTTGGATCTCCTGCAATATACTCCCTAGGCGTTTTACTAGAACTTGTTTGTGTCTTAAACTTTCGAATATGATCAAATTTACTTAATGTATTCACATCTGTATCAAATACGTGCATTGCTACCTTTTTTCGGCGCTCTTCAGGCAGTTTTTCATATATTTGATGCGTCACAGTACTACCGATTCCACCTAAACCAATTAATATTGTTGGAACTTGTAATGTCATGTGAACCACCTTCCTATTCTTGCTTGTTTGAAAAAAGGAGAAGAGAATCCATACTCCATCCCCTTCTTATCCCTACCTACTATTCACATTCGTACTTGTAAATCTCCTTACCATATCCTCTATCAATTAGTAAAAGTTCATTTGGATATAGTGTCTTATGTTCCATTCCTACTTCATCCTCTGTTATAAACATTCCATCAATAATCATTCCAACTACTTGTGATTCTTTCGCTACAAAGACAGATTTCGAACCTTTCTTCGCTATAAATGTAACGGATTGCACAGTTTTTCTTTCTGCTCTAAATGGGATACCAAAATAATGGTTCCACCATTTATTTCGAAGTAATTCTGGTTCAGATTGATATAGCCAATCTTTCGCTACCTCTTGATCCCATTCATAATACAGTAGTGCTTTCCTGTGAAATCTTGGCCGAACAATCCATCCTAAAACAATGATTCCTACTACTAGCAGTAATAAAGTGATAGGAATGACAAACTTAAAAATAAGCGCATATTTTTCATAAAACGGAGCATTTTGAATATGAAGTGATATTTTTTTCTTTACTTCTTGTAATTTTGAATCTTGCACTACGATGGTAGCTTCTATGGTGCCGGTATCTGTGAAATTGAATGTGTCGGAGTAATGAGGGCGAGGATAAATATAAATTTGATTACCATGTTGTTTTATTTCATAGTTGATTGATTGTTTAGATGTGACACCAGTAGATTTTAATAGTTTCTTTACAGCCTCTTCTGTCATCGGCTTACCATCTAACTGTGGTTGTATAATAAACGGTTTACTATTCTCTAAATTTGTTACTTTTTCTTCATAATCTTTCGTAATCGTTTGTAGTGATAATTTTGGTTTTTCCGTTACTTCGATTTTAAATTCTTTCGTCTGTCTGTAAAATCCCTTTATGTTCATATGAACTTTCCCACGCACTAGCCCTTTAGCAATCTTCATTTCGTAGTAAAATACATGTTTTTTATCGTCCCACTTCATCGGGTAGTGTTTTCCGTCTATTTCTAATTCTGCCTGAAAGTAAGAAGACTGAACTGGTAACTCCGTAGGCTTTGCTTCAATAACAGCAGTAACACCTTCGTACATTTTCTCTACATTTTTTTGACTACTATCATCTTTGTCATAAGTAGAAACCGTATAATTAAGCGCTGGTTCAACTAGTACTTGTAGTCCTTCTTTCTCAATGTCCTGGTCCACTTCTATCGTATAAGTTCCTGGTTTAATAACTTCCTCATTTTTCGTACTTATATGAACTATATTTCCGAACAATTTTGCTTCTCCTGGTGCATGTATGGAAAAAGAAGATTGTAATTGTAATGGTTTAGAAATTTGTGTGACCTGATAATCGAGCAGAGAAGGCGATTGTCGTACAAGCGTCATACGCTTTAACGGAAACGGTGTTGTAATCTCTACTCTTTTCCCAACTACTTTCGTTTTTACAATCGATTCAACAGAGGAGAATGGATCACGATTTGCAACTAATGCTGCCACTTGATTTACACTTTTTACAATGCCATCTTCTCCGCTTGACGGCATCGTAACACCATTTATCTCTTTCTTCCATATTTCCTTGAACGTATTTAGTTGTTCTTTTTCTTGTTGTCCTAAATCTTCTTCCATCGTAATTAAGACTGGATGTAACGATATCTTTTTTG
This sequence comes from Bacillus sp. SRB3LM, assembly GCF_015712745.1. Lineage (NCBI taxonomy): Bacteria > Bacillati > Bacillota > Bacilli > Caryophanales > Bacillaceae > Bacillus > Bacillus sp. SRB3LM. Next base: position 366,031 of record NZ_VWVQ01000078.1, on the reverse strand, counting down.
CATCCATTTCTTTCTTAAACTGGGCTAATTCCCGCAAAATTTGTTCTTTTCCGCCAACCTTATCTTTCTCTAAATCATTAAATACCCCGTCAGTTAATACAATAAGCCAAAATTCACGTTTTCCATCTATATCTGCTTCCTTTTTTATAGATTGCATCGCCGTTTCGACTGCGCTAAATGGAGTATTTAAATACGTTTTCCATTCTCCAATTCCCTCAATTTCTGTTTGCCTTTTATCCTTCGTTAACGAAATGTTTAATGTATCATTCGGCTTACTCATTGGAACGTAAGAAAATTTATCTTTTTCATCCAATAGCGCAACTAAACTTTGCAAAGCATAATTGGCATATTTCCAGCGATCGTTATTTCTCATGCTGCCCGAATCGTCATATACAAGTGAAACGACCCTTTCCTTTGCCTCCTCTCCTTTTGCAAAAGCTGATAAAGGTAAACATATAAATAGAAACAACATGAACGTGGCACAAATTCGGATTTTCATGATGAGGCTTCGCCACCTTTGTAGACAAATTCCTATGTTTAAATTTATGAGAGGAAACAAGATATATGACTTGTATTTTAGGACAACTAACCCACCATAACTTTATTATGTAAACAGACCATACACTTGGTAATATTCCTTCTAGCATTCTCTATCCAATTATATAAGTAAAAAAGCCTGTTTAAGCTCCACACTTAAAACAGACTTTTCCTACTTTTTATTTTAAAAACACTTAACAAAAAGTTTGATTTTTAACTAACACATCACTTCAATTGTAAATCCACCAGGTGCTTCCACATAAAACGTATACGCATGTGCACGTTTAGGAGCCTCAACCAAAAATCCATCTTCCTTCAATCTTTGATTTATCTTATCTACTTGTTCTTCACTTTCTTGTGGAAATCCTACATGAAATGTTTTTGGATAATGTACGTCTTTCCCTTTCATTAACGTTAATATAAACCCATCATTATCACGCATAACTGCAAAGCCATTTCCCCTTGTTCCGCTACAAGTTAAACTAAAATACCTCTCTAAAAACGCTCTAGATGCTGTTACATCTGTAACTGTTAAATTAAGATGTTTAATTCCCAATCCTTCACCTTCTTTCTCAATTTTCTAACATTTTATCATACAAATAAAAAACACGCCTTCCACAGCGTGTTTCATTGCTTTACATACACTTCAACAATCGGATTCTCTTTATGATCCGCATGCAAGCGTATATTCTCTTCACTTGTATTATAAATACTAGCTAATAACATTATCGTTAACACATTAGGTGTCTTCGCATCACTTCCGTATTTTCTCTCAAGCGCTTCCTTATATTCAAAATCTAAATCCCCCTGCACATATGTATACACTTCAAAACCATCTTCTAAATTGCAAACTACTGTATCAATAATATCTGCCCCTACTTGCTTCTTCATTTCCTCTCGCAACGCTTCAATAAATTCTTCCCACGGTACTTCGTATGTCTGAAACTGATCTGTAGATTTCATGCCTTTTCCTCCTTATATATCCTCTTCTTATATTTCCCCTTTCCTATAACAATTATGATAGATAGGGCATTCGTACAAGCCGCACTTGTCCCCCTTACATATCGTATTACTGTAATGCGGAAGGAGGAAAGAACATGCATAGACAAAAATGTTATGATACATGCCGACGTTACTTCGGAAAAGTTGTTCGGATTGAAGACCGTGATGGCCGTATACATTTAGGGAAAATAATCGATGTGACACAAAGCTCTGTATGGATTGAACCGGTGCAACAGCGCTCATCTTTTGATTCAGGATTCGGATACTACGACGCTTATGCAAACGGTGGTTGTGACCTTTGTGGAGGCCTTAGCAGGTGTGATAGTTGTGGATTCGGATGCGGTGGTGGATTCAGCAGCTGCGGATGTGGTGGTCGTGGTTGTAGTAGTTGTGGTTGCGGCGGCTGGGGAGGCGGCGGTTGTGGCTGGGGTGTTGAACTCGGATTTGGTTTCATCTTCGGAATTACATTAGCTGCATTATTTTTCATTTAACATAGTAAAGAGTTGGCTACCTTTAGCCAACTCTTTTTCTTTATTTTTCACATATAAAAATACGATGCCCTAAAATGTGTTGGTACATAAGCCGTACATTTTCATGCTGTACCCACGCCTCATATAACTCATTCGGAATATGTGAGGATACATTCCATTCTGGCTCTTCTACATAGCCAGAGATTGTTTCTGCAATCGTGCCACCACCAGCAATTGTAATTCTTTTAAAATTTGCTTTCTGAAATAATTGTACCCACTCCTTCTCAGTTAATAGTTCTTTCATGCCATATAATTGGGCGATTTTTTCTTCCTCACCCTTATCAATGTGCCTATCAATAATTATTTCAATGACAACAAGCTTACCGTCCTGCTGTAATACACGATAACACTCCGAGATAACCCTTTCTTTGTCTGTAAAAGCGATGATTGATTCTCCAAGTACGAACTCAAATGAGTTATTCAAACACGGTAAATGCTCTACATTTCCTTCAATTAATTGTATATCTAACCCTTCAAACAACCATCTATCTTTTGCCTTTTGAATCATAATTTCATTCTTTTCAACCGTTGTTACTTTATAACCAAATTCACTTGTCATATACGCCGCTGTTTTCCCCGTACCGCAACCTATCTCAAGGACATTCGCTCCATATTTAAAAGGCAGTTGTGCTAACAATTGTTTTGTTAACGTAAAGCCACCAGGATGAGCACTTCCTATTCCGTAATAAGCTAGGAAATCGATGTATGTGTTTCGTTTCATGGGATTCTCCCTTTTTTATTTTATATATTCGAGCACGGAAGAAAAGTGCATAGAAAAAAGGGCGTATTGTACGCCCCTCATCTTACTTATCCTCTGTAATATATGCCCATTTATAGCTGTAGTCTCCACCAACTGGATGGTGAACAATACCTTTTACTTTCTGTCTTTGAACGATAGCATCACCACGTTGATATAATGGTGCAATTACAGCATCATCAAGTAACATTTTCTCAGCTTTTAGTAAGCTATCCCAACGCTCTTTCGTTTTCGTTAATAGCTCACCTTTACCTTTTTGTACAATTTCATCATATTTTGGATTTGAATATCCAGTTTGGTTATGAGGACCATTTGTAACGAACATATCAATGAATGTCATTGGATCTAAGTAGTCAGGCCCCCAACCAGCGTAAGATAAATCATAATCTAGATCTGATTCTAATTTTAACTTTTGTTTAAATGGCTGGTTTTTCAAATTCACTGTTAAACCTGGTAAGTTTTTCTCAAGTTCTCCTTTTAAGAATTCTCCTACTTTTTTCGCACCATCACCATCATAGTTTAATAGTTCTACTGTAATTGCATCTTTTCCAAGTTCTTTTTTCGCTTTTTCCCAATGCTCTTTTGCTTTTTTCACATCTGTTTTTAAAATATCTCCATTTTCTTTACGGAAGTCTTTTCCATCTGGGCTCTTAGCAAATTCTTTTGGTACTAAATAATCTGCAGGTGTAGAACCGTCATTTAAAATAACGTTCGTTAAGCCTTTTTTATCATATGCCTTTGCAATCGCTAAACGTAGATCTTTGTTCTTTAATACTGTATCTTGCCCACCACGTTTTTGGTTTAAACGTAAGAAGAACGTTGATGGTGTTTTTTGTGTAAAGAAGTCGGGGTTTGATTTATATTTGTCAACAAATTCAGATGTAAGTCCTGAACGATCGATTTGTCCACTTTCATATAAGTTAACACGTGTACCGCTATCTTTTACTACGTCAAAGTTGATTTCATCTAACTTAACTGTTTTATTATCCCAATATTGTGCATTTTTCTTTAACTTCCAACCTTCTTCATGTTTCCAGTCTGTCAATGTAAACGGTCCGTTGTATAACGTCGTATCTGATTCTAAACCGTACTTTTCACCTTTTTCTTTTACAAATTTCTCGTTTAATGGATAAAATGTTCCAAATGAAGTTAATTCTACAAAGTAAGGAACTGGATTTTCTAATTCTACTTCTAACGTATAGTCATCTACAGCTTTTACTCCTAACGTATCTAGTTCAGCTTTTCCTTCATTAATCGCTTGTGCATTTTTCAAATCAAACATAATGTATGCATATTCTGCTGCTGTATTTTTATCTACCGCACGTTTCCAAGCAAACACGAAATCTTTCGCTGTTACAGGCTCTCCATTTGACCATTTTGCATTTTTATTTAATGTAAATGTATATTTTTTACCATCATCACTCTTTTTATATGATTCAGCAACTCCTGGTGTTGCTTTATTATCTTTATCAAGTCGATATAAACCTTCCATTACGTTGTTTAAAGCGAGAAACGATACTTGGTCTGTCGCTTTAGCAGAGTCCATAGATGGAATCTCTTGAGACTCTGTTAAATTAAGCACTTGCTTCGCCGCTAGCTTTCCACCTTCTTTTTCACCGCTTTTTGGTGTTGTGCTTGCCTTCTCTTTATCTCCTGATCCAGAGCAAGCCGTTAATGCCATACTCATTACTAAAACTGGTGCTACGACCGCTGTCAATTTTTTCATCTTTTTTCTCTTCATTTTTTTGTACCCTCCCCAATTATATGTACGATATTAACATTTAGAAATTCTCTACTAACTTTCGTTATCAGAAAATTCTTATTAATTAATATTCTACTGTTTTTTTAGATTTTGTAAAGTATTTTTGTAAATTTTCTAAATATTTATTTTTTTATTATAGTAACTTATCGTTTTAACTACTATATGGATTATCCCCTGTCTACTATATGTAAACATCCTTCCCCTTATTCCAATCTATTACTACGTTCTATATTTTTCTTATTAGCATGAGGTCTCTTACTATCATCTGTCTTACTACTTACTGACCTCTCTAAATCCCTCCGATAGAACCTTCCTAATTACCTACCCGATTCTCAATAGGCTAACGAGATTTATTCCCTTATACATACTAAAAAGCATTTCAAAAGCAGCTCAGCCACTTTTGAAATGCTTTCACTTTATTTTTTTCCGCCATCCTCAGTTACATACGCCCACTTAAAGCTATATTCTGGACTGATGTTATGTTTCACAATTCCTTTTACATTCGGTTTCATTACATACGATCTTCCTGTTTGATATAAAGGTACTAACCCTGCATCTTCTTCAAGGAATAATTTTTCAGCTTTCCCTAACGTTTCCCAGCGTTTTTTCGCATCACTCATTAATTCATTACCTGCTTTTCCTACCATTTCATCGTATTTTGGATTTGAATAACTCATTTGGTTGTACGGGCTCTTCGATTCAAACATATCAATAAATGTCATTGGATCCGCATAGTCTGGACTCCAACCAGCATAAGAAATTTCATAATCTTGCGCAGTTTCTAATTTTAATTTTTGTTTGAACGGCTGAATTTTCGTATTAATCGTTACACCTTTTAAATTTTTCTCAATTTGATCTTTTACATAGTCAGCAATCTTTTTCGCAGTTCCATCATCATAGCTTAGCAATTCAATTGTAACTTGATCTTTTCCAAGTTCTTTTTTCGCTTCTTCCCATGCTGCTGCTCCTTTTTTCGGATTATATTTCAGACCATTTTTAAATGTATCTTGATAATCTTTACCATCTGGCCCTGTCGCAAGTCCTTTTGGAACCAATTGATCTGTTGCTTTTGATCCATTATTTAAAATTACATTTGCCAATCCTTTTTTATCAACTGATAATGCAATTGCTTCACGAAGTTTTTTGCTCTTTAAAGGCGTATCTTGTCCGTTACGTTTTTGATTTAAACGTAAGAAGAATGTACTTGATTCCGCATACTCACCATATTCTTCTTTGTTCGATTTATATTTATCTACAAACTCTCCTGATAGTAATGTAAAATCAATTGATCCTGTATCATATAAGTTTACTTTCGTTGCAACCTCTTTTACTACACTATAGTTAATTTCTTCTAATTTCACAGTCTTTTTATCCCAGTACTTATCATTTTTCTTTAGCTGCCAACCTTGTTCATGTTTCCATGAAGACATAACGAATGGACCGTTATACACAGTTGTATCTGCTTCTAAACCGTACTTATCACCTTTTTCTTTTACGAATTTTTCATTTAATGGATAGTATGATGGGAATGCTAATAAATTTAAGAAATACGGTACCGGTTTTTCTAATTCTACTTCTAGCGTGTAATCATCTACCGCCTTCGCTCCTAATTCAGTTACAGGTTTTTCTCCTTTATTAATCGCTTCTGCATTTTTAATATAGTAAGCAATAAATGCATATTCTGCCGCAGTATTCTTATCAAGTAAGCGCTTCCATGAGAAAACGAAATCTTTCGCTGTTACAGGATCACCATTTGACCATTTTGCATCTTTTCGCAGTTTAAACGTATACTTTTTACCATCTTCACTTTTCGTACTAGACTCTGCCGCAGCAGGAATTGGCTTATTATCTTTATCAAGACGATATAGGCCTTCCATCGTGTTCCCTAAAATTTGCGAACCTAATGTATCAGTAGATTTAGAAGTATCCATCGTCGGAATTTCTTGGTTTTCCGTACGATTTAATACTTGTTTCGCTGCATATTTAATATCAGATTTTTTTTCTTCCCCACTATTTGATGTAGTAGTCGTTTTCTTTTCCCCACCTGCCCCAGAACATGCTGTCAATGCAACACTCATCGCTAAAACTGGTACTACAACTGCCGTTAACTTTTTCATCTTTTTTCTCTTCATTTTTATACCCTCCCTAATTATATGTACATTACCAATCCTTGAGAGACCCCTTACTAAAGATTTATTTTTCAGAAAATTACAACTAATGTTATTCTACTCTTTTTTTCGTACTTGTAAATAGTTTCATTTTAAATATTCTTATTTTTTAATTTAGTAGGATTTATCCCCCATCTACTATATGTACATACTATACACCTTATTCGCCTCTATTTAACCACACTAAAAATTAGTATTTTAAGCTCACAAAAAAAGCATTTAAAAGTAGCTAAGCCACTTTTAAATGCTTTTTCAACTCTATTATTTTTCAGTCACATATGCCCACTTAAAGCTAAATTCTGGACTGATATTATGTTTTACTACTCCCTTTACATTTGGTTGTAAAACATAAGAATCTCCTCGTTGATATAAAGGTACAATCGCTACATCTTCTTCAAGTAATGTTTTTTCAGCTTTTCCTAACTCTTCCCAACGTTTTTTCGCATCGCTCATTAATTCCGTTCCAGCTTTTTTCACCATGCCGTCATATTTAGGGTCAGAGAAGCTCATTTGGTTATGAGAATGTCCAGTCTCAAACATATCTAAGAACGTCATTGGATCTGCATAATCTGGATTCCAACCACCGTATGAAATATCATATTGTTGCTCAGATTCTAATTTTAGTTTTTGCTTAAATGGCTGAAGTTTAATGTTAACTGTTACACCTTTTAAGTTCTTCTCAATTTGGTCCTTAATATATTCTCCAACTTTTTTCGCATTACCAGTATCATAGTTTAAGAATTCAATTGTAACTTGGTCTTTACCTAGCTCTTTTTTCGCTTCTTCCCAAGCTGCAGCAGCTTTTTTAGCATTTGGTTTTAAACCATTCTTAAACGTTTCTTGGAAGTCTTTACCGTCTGGTCCAGTTGCTAAACCTTTTGGTACTAAGAAGTCAGCTTCTTTTGATCCATCATTTAAAATTACGTTTGCTAAATTCTTTTTATCAACTGATAGTGCAATTGCTTCACGTAACTTTTTACTCTTTAATGGTGTATCTTGTCCATCACGTTTTTGGTTCATACGAATGAAATACGTACTCACTTGTGAATATGTTCCGAATTCATCTTTCTTATTTCTGTATTTATCTACGAACTCTCCAGTTAATAAAGCAAAGTCAACTTGACCGCTATCATATAAATTGATAAGAGTTGCTGGTTCTTTAACAACACTGAAGTTAACTTCTTCAAGTTTTACAGTCTTTTTATCCCAATATTGATCATTTTTCTTTAATTGCCATCCTTGTTCATGCTTCCAATCTTTAAGAACGAACGGTCCATTATAAACTGTTGTATCAGACTCTATACCGAACTTCTCCCCTTTTTCTTTTACGAATTTTTCATTTAATGGGTAGTACGATGGGAATGCTACTAAGTTTAAGAAGTACGGTACCGCTTGCTCTAATTCAACTTCAAGCGTAAGATCATCTACCGCTTTCACTCCTAATTCAGCTACAGGTTTTTCACCTTTATTAACCACTTCTGCATTTTTAATTGGGAATGCGATAAATGCATACTCAGCAGCTGTTTTTGGATCTAATAGACGTTGCCAAGCATATACGAAATCTTTCGCCGTTACTGGATCTCCATTTGACCATTTTGCATCTTTACGTAGTTTGAACGTATATTTTTTACCATCTTCACTTTTCGTGCTAGATTCTGCTGCAGCTGGAATAGGCTTATTATCTTTATCAAGACGATATAATCCTTCCATCGTATTCCCTAGCATTTGTGAAGATACTGTATCTGTTGATTTAGAAGAATCCATCGTTGGAATCTCTTGGTTTACTGTTCGATTCAACACTTGTTTTGCCGCTAATTTTCCCTCTGACTTGCTATCTCCACTTGAGTTTGTGCTTGTCTTTTTATCTCCGCCTGATGTAGAACATGCTGTTAACGCCATGCTCATTGCTAAAACCGGTGCTACAACTGCTGTTAGTTTTTTCATTTGTTTCTTTTTCATTTTGTACCCTCCCTAATTCTTAACGATAGCTATTAAATAATTTTCTGATAATTCTGTTTTTCTCTATATATTTATCAGACGATTCTTACTAATTCTTATTCTACTAATTTTTTAATTTTTGTAAAGTATTATTATTGAAAATTTTTAAAAAATTATTTTTTTACAGTAATATTCATAAAAATGCCATATGTTGTTCAAACCTTATTTCGCATTCATACACATTCGTTGTTTTAATCACTTTCATCTCATTTACCACTTGAATACTTGTTAATTATTGCTAATAAATAATGCATATATCTAAAAACATCTTTTCTACAAAAATAAAAAAGTCAGCAAAGCTGACTTTTTACCCGGCCATTTTTTTTCGTTTCATTTCCTCTACTACTCTCGTATACTTCTCATCATCAAATTCATTTTCACTTTTTGCAACAACTACAGTTGCAATACCGTTACCAATTAAATTAACGATAGCACGTGCTTCTGACATGAAACGATCTACACCAAGTAATAACGCTAAACCTTCTAATGGGATAACATTCATTGCAGATAGAGTAGATGCTAGCACAATGAATCCCCCGCCGGTTACTGCTGCTGCTCCTTTAGATGTAACTAATAAAATAGCTATTATAGTTAATTGTTGACCTAGTGAAAGATCGACGTGGAAAACTTGTGCTAAAAATATAGTAGCCATCGATAAATAAATTGTTGTTCCATCTAAGTTAAAAGAATAGCCTGTTGGAATGACTAAACCTACTACCGGTTTCGAACACCCGAAGTCTTCCATCTTTGTCATCATTCGCGGCAGTACTGATTCTGACGATGATGTCCCGAGAACAATAAGTAATTCTTCTTTAATATGAGCTAAATATTTCCACAAACTAAATTTATACAGTTTACAAATAAAATTTAAAACAATAAAAACAAATAATGCCATTGTCGCATATACACAAATCATTAATTTGCCAAGTGGTATGAGCGTGCTTAAACCATACTTCCCAATTGTAAATGCCATCCCACCGAATGCTCCAACCGGTGCTAATTTCATTACAATTGATAAAATGTTAAAAAATACTTTCGATAATCTTTCAAAAAAATCAATAACCGGTTGTCCATTTTTCCCTAACATCGTTAATCCCGCGCCGAATAAAATGGAGAAGAATAACACTTGTAAAATATCACCTTTTGCAAATGCTTCAAACATGTTAGACGGCACAATATGTAAAAAGAAATCCATCCATTTCATTTCTTGCCCGCTTTGTACATATTGTGAAACATCTCCGCCTTTTAGTTTTGAGGGATCTAATCCATCTCCGGGACGCACAACATTCGCTACGATGATACCAATAATTAAAGCAGCTGTTGTAACAATTTCAAAATATAATAGTGCCTTCCCACCAACACGGCCTACCTTTTTCATACTTCCCATACTTGCAATACCGAGTACAATTGTTAAAAAGATAATCGGTGCAATAACCATTTTAATCATATTGATGAATGTTTCACCAATTGGCTTCATTTGTTGTCCAACACTCGGCCAAATTGCCCCTACTGCAATACCACAAATAATGGCCACAATAACTTGGAATGTTAAATTCTTTGCAATTCTCATTTTTGCTACTCCCCTGTATTTTCATTTCTCCCAAACTATTTTAAGCAATAACATTTATTCTATGTGATAGCCCCCTTGCTACTTAACTTGAACCCTACTATTACGTTACACTATTAACTCTAATTCTTAAATAGTATATAACATTAAAAACTAAATGTCATACCATTAGACAAAAATAAAAAAGCAGACATTACATCTGCTTTAATTCTCCTCAATTTGCTTTTCACTTAATCCTAGATGTGTTCTAAGAGTATTACTCAAACTTTGTAGATCTTTTTTATTAGGATTATAATAATATACACGTTGCCCGTTTGAGCCATTAGGTAAGTATAAATCATCACCAGCTAATTGTATTTTTTCAACTGAACCGTTTAAACCGTATTTATAAAAAGATAAAATATCGTCCATTACTAAATTTGTTTTAAAATCACCATCAACCGCCTCAACTATTTTTTCTAGCTTCGTAATCGATCCTACACTTTTTAATTTACTTAAAATCGCTTCAATAACAAGTTGTTGGCGCTGTCCTCTCATTGCATCACTATCAATATGACGCGTTCTTGCTAGTGCGAGTGCTTCTTCCCCATTTAATTTTTGTAATCCTTTTTTCAAATGAATCGTATCAGGTTCATCTTTACTATTTTGCTCCGTAAATTCAACTGGGACATCCACTTCAATACCATCTAACCCATCAACAATTTTAGTAAAGGAACCAAAATTAAATTTCACAAAATAATCAACAGGCACCTGTAACAATTTTTCTACCGCTTCCACAGAAGCTTGCGGTCCTCCATCTTTACCATTTTTAACGAAACCACTTCCATATGCATGGGTTATTTTATCTTTTTTCTTTTCAACTGGAACATATGTGTATGTATCACGCGGTATGCTCGTTAATTTCACTGTTTTATCATCTTTATTAAAAGTCGCTAACAGTAATGCATCTGTATGAAATGCACCATTATATTCCTTTTGTCGTTCTTGATTTTCATCAATTCCCATAATTAAAAGTGAAACATGATTTGCAATTGGCTTTACAGATTTCTCACGTAAATTGGATTTTTCACCTCGTGCTAAATTCAAATTAGATTTTTGTACGAGACTAGAAGTTTTCATATATACATAAGCTCCATAGCCAATTCCACCAAATAGTAATACCGCCAGTAGTAAACTTATTATCGTTTTCTTTTTATATTTTTGCTTAATTTTCTCTTCTCTTAAAGATGAATGATTCCCCATCTACTCTCCTCCTGTCTCTATTCATCAAATATGTTTTTCATTTTTTCATATTTAGCGCTATCCTTTTGAAACATACTTTCTTTCAATCCCTTATCTATTTGTATCCATTCAGTCGTAACTGAATATTGAATCAAGCCTTCTTGAAAACTAAGAAATTTCAACATAATCCCTGTATTTTTCTCCACAACCATTTCGAATTTCCCTCTTAAATCTTCAGAGGTGCTAACAGGCATCTCTATGTTGATAACTCCTTCAATTTTGTAACAATCTAATCCAAGATATTTCGTTTCTTTATAATTCCAATCTTTATATCGAATTAACAAATCTGCAAATTCTGATTGAATACTATATTTAGCTAGCCCTACATATTCATCATCATATCTCTTTTTCTCATCTGATTTTCTCACTACCCTTTCCGTAGGATTTAATTTTAATAGTTCATTGTTTCTTTCTTTCGGGTTCCATTTTGTCTCTTTATAGGTATACTTCTCATCATCAAACTCTTTTTTCTTGCCCTCGTTATATATAATTGTTCGTTTTTTCGCTAGTTTATCTTCTTTCGAAGAGATACCTCTTTGTTTCTCCGTATCAATCGCATACTTATATGTTGTAGCAATTCTTGATGAGCTAGAATATTCCTCAAATTGTCCTGAAATATTTTTAAAATAATCAATAGAATCTAGCATCTTTTGATGAATCTTTTCTTTATCTGGATAATGTACATTCGATTTTATTTCTTCTTCATTTTCATAATCAGAAAATGCTTTTTTCTTTACATATTCAAATACTCCACCGTTTTGCGCAAAACTTTGTATAGAAAACTCAGACATAGATACCACTGAAAGTATACAAACCGCTGCACTAATTATCATCATATAAATTTTGTAACTCTTCTTTTTTACCTTAAGATTATGTACCGTGCCATTAATCTTTTCATTTAACTCTGGAGGTACTATAACATTTTCATCTTTTATTCTCTTTTTTAATTTCTCATCAAATAATTTTTCATTATCCATCCTTTGCACCCCCTATTCCATCTTTAATCGTTTTTGTAGTTGTTCCCTCGCACGTGATAATCTTGATTTCACTGTTCCTTTCGGTATTTCTAACAGCTTTGCTATACTCTCTTGATTCATGTCTTCATAGTAATAAAGCACCGTAACAGCTCTTAATTCTTCATGTAACGATTGAATCGCATTACACAAATCTATATCTTCATACTGATCACACGCACTCATATTGTAATCATTCTCTTCTGTCACAATTACCTTTTTATAAGCTCTAATAATATTGTTACACTCATTTATTAGTATTCGAATTAACCAAGTTTGAAAAAATTCTTCTTTTTTTAATTTTTTTATATTTTCATAGGCTTTTAAAATTGTTGTCTGTATCGCATCCTCTATATTTGTCTCATCACGTAACATCGCCTTTGCTATTCGATACATTTTCACTTTTTCTGTATGTATAAGCGCTATAAAGGCTTCATGATCACCTTTTTTCGCTAAAGAAACATCCGTTTCTTCTTTTATAATCATTTTATATAAAGGGATTACTTTCACAATCGCTCCTCCTGTTTCATCCTCACTTCATCACTTCCAATTTAACTTTACATGTATTAGACGTATGAACCTAGAAAAAGGTTCACTTTTTTGAATATTTTTGTAATTAAAAAGATAAATATCCTTTATAAGGATGCAATGAACATACTAGTTTAAATTTACAAATAAAAAAAGCCCACTTTCTCAGTGGACTTTCTACTTTATAACGGTAAATCCCTCTTCCTAAATACTACAATCGCTACGATAAAAATACAAAGCGCTACAGCAGTTAAACTTATACTTACCGGCCATATATTATATGATCCTTCAGCAATTTCTTTCGGACGAAACAGCGTGAATAATGATAGGTTTTTCATCCATTCTAACTTATCACTTAACTTCCCTACCATATCTAATACGAAAAATAAGATAGTTAAACTCGCTGAATAACTTAGTGCTTTTCTTTCGTCATTACATATACAAGAAAAGAAAAATGAATAGGCACTAACGACTAAAAATATGAGCCCTCCGACTACATTTATCTTCAAAAATAATTCTTTATTTAAGTTATTATCCTCTAAAAACCATTCTGCACCTACTATACCCGCTACATACGTAACCGCTACAATAATCAGTAGTCCTAATATAAGAATAGCCGCTTGCGTAATTGCGATTCGTACTCTAGATACAGGCGTTGCTAGCAAGTATGCCATTGCTCCTTTATCTACATGACGAGCAATTAAATGTGTCGCAACTGTTACGCAAAAAATTGTTAAAATGATAATAAACAATAGACTATAGTATTCGCCCGCTAAAAAATCCATTACGTTTTGAATCGGACTTTCCATACCAACGATTTTTTTCACACTATCAGGCATGGCAGCTATTAATTCATTTAGCCCTTTCGCTGATACCATTGACGGGAATATCCAAATTAATAACCACAGATATAAAGCTGCACCAGACGCATAACTCAAAATACTTTTTTGTGTTTCTTTCAAACTAGCTAAAAATAATCGCTTATTCATGCGCTATCCCTTCTTTCTTATCGTAATAATGCATAAATAAATGTTCTAAATCCATCGCTCTCGTTTGAAGTGCCGTTACATTATAGTTTGAAAGTGTTTGTAAAACAGTTTGATAATTTCCTTGTACAATGATAGATGCCTCTCTGCCTTTTACCGCTTCAAATTGCAAATTACACTTTGTAAGGGACTCAATCTCTTCTTGTGATGATACTATTACATCTATCACCTGTCTTCTCATACTTTGTAAATCGTGAATATTTTCAACCGTTACGAGTCGACCATCTTTAATAATAGCTACTCTGTCACAAGTTCTCTCAATTTCAGTGAAAATATGTGATGACATTAGGATTGTTTTTCCTCTTTGCTTTTCCTCTAATATTAAATCTATAAACACTTGCTGCATAAGTGGATCAAGTCCAGATGTTGGTTCATCTAAAATTAACACCTCTGGATCGTGCATAAATGCAGCGACTATCCCTACTTTTTGCTTCATTCCTTTAGACATTTTGCGAATCGGTGTTTTCACATCAAATTGCAGACGCTCTATCAGTTCATCTCGTCTTTTTGTATCCTTTAATCCACGCATTCCTTGCATTAATTTTAAAAATTCTAATCCGTTCATTCCTTCAATAAAAGAAATTTCACCCGGTAGATAACCAACTTCCCTTTGAATTTTCGCTGCTTCATTCCAACAATCTAATCCAAAAATTGTCGCTTTACCAGCTGTCGGTTTTATAAATCCCATTAAATTACGAATCGTCGTTGATTTTCCGGCACCATTCGGTCCTAAATAACCAAATACTTCTCCCTCTTTTACATCAAATGTAATATGAAACAAACCTTTTCCATTCGAAAACTGTTTTGTGACATCTTGAACTGAAATCATAATTCCACCTCATTTTTTGAAATATTTAATATGTGATATTTCAAAATTATTGTACTCCTCATCTTCCATATTCGCAACAATTTTTTGAAATATTTATTAGTCCATATTTCAAAATTGTTGTTTTCCATTATTTTTTCTTGTATATTTTAAGTGAGGTGATTGCATTGAACGGCTTTGAAAGAGTAAAAGAAAAGAAAAAGCGTGCCATTAAAGAAGCAGCATTCGTATTATTTTCAGAACGTGGATTTAATGAAGTGAAAATAGAACATATCGCAAAAGAAGCAAACGTTTCTCAAGTTACAATTTATAATCATTTCGGAAGTAAAGATGCGTTATTTAGGGAGCTTATACAAGAATTTATCATATCTGAATTTCAATATTATAAAGAGCTTGCGGAAGAAAAATTACCTTTTCATGATATGATGCAAAAAATGATTGTAAGAAAAATGAATACTGGCGGATTATTCCAACCTGATATGTTACTACAAATGATGCAAAGGGACGAAGAACTCCGTAAGTTTATTTATAGTTATCAAAATGAAAAAATCCTGCCCTGGTATTTAGAAATATTAGAACGAGCTCAGCGCAAAAACGAAATTAATCCACACCTTACTAAAGAAATGATGTTACTTTACATTCAAATGTTTACAAAGTTAGGTGATGAATTTGGAGCACAACTTCTTGAAGGAGATCGCGAAAAACATATACAAGATATCGTTACGATGTTCTTCTATGGTCTTTCTGTTCCACAAAAATAAAAAGACACGAATTTCGTGTCTTTTTATTTTATAGAAATGACTCTACCCTTTTCACTGCTTTCAATCGCTAATTGAATCAGTTTAATAACATCTAAACCTTCTTTTGCTGTTACAGGTAGTTTCTCACCATTTAATATACTATCTCGTACACCTTTATAATAATTGTTATAACAACCGACTTCTGTTGGAATACGCTCTAAGCTTTCTTCTGTTTCTAAAGTAGCAAAATTCTCTTCATCGTCTACTCCATAACCGTTATCACCTGGCTTCATTCCATTTTTTAATTGCTCTTCCTGCGAATCCATACCGTACTTCACGATAGAACCTTTCTCTCCATGCACTATAAAATGCGGTCCAGCTTTTTTCACATAACTACTACTACGTAAAATGACACGTTTAACTCCGTAATGAAGTTCTATGTGGAAATAATCATCCACCTCTGCACCTGGTCGTTGTTTTATTACATCTGCACTTATAGCATCTGGTTTCCCGAATATTGATAACGCTTGGTCAATTAAATGCGATCCTAAATCATATAATATACCGGAGCCTGGTAGATTTTTTTCTCTCCATCGATCACGTACATGTGGACGGAAACGATCAAAATTCGATTCATATGCATATACATTCCCTACTCTGTTTTCTCCTAACAATTTCTTAATTGTTAAGAAATCATTATCAAAACGACGATTATGATATACGCTTAACATTACATTATGCTGCTCTGCTAATAAAATAAGCTCTTCCCCTTCTTCAATTGAAACAACAAATGGTTTTTCTACAACAACATGCTTACCGTTTAAAATTGCTTCTTTTACATATGGAAAATGAGTTGTATTAGGTGATGTAATAACAACTAAGTCAACATCAGCTCGCTTCACCAATTCATCAATTGTACTAACAACATTAGCGTTTGGTAATGTTTCTTTTACTACCTCTTCTTTTGAGGATAATACAGCACGAATATCATATTCTTCTATCGTTTGTAATAGTGGGATATGAAATGTCGTACTTGAAAAACCAAATCCTACAATCCCTACACCTATTTTTTTCATGTTGCCCCTGGTTTAAAATTCTTATAAAAATCTATAAATCGTTGGCGAACCAAGTCAAATGCCAACTACCGAAAAGGAATCTCACCTTTTTCCTGTCCGTAAGGGTTGTGACCTTTTCATCCACCTATTGTGAAAGAATGACGGCAGGTTCCTGTTAGGAACGATCTGTCCTTGCATACTACCATTCATCCAAGTCAGTAGCATGCAAGAGGTTATAAGAAATAAACCAGTACCCCCCTTCTCATTTAAATTTTAAATACGAATTGTTGATTGCTCATATAAACAGTTTTGTGAAGAATGCTCCACAATTTCCAATTGTGATATTCTTTCCACGTTTGAATTGTTTGTAACCATTTTTTATATACTTTTTTCGTATTCTTTTTACTTTCTTCCATGGAAGCAACAAGAATACGCAGTTTTGTTGTAATTTGTTTTTTTAATAATAATATAATCTCTTTTGGTAATTGTTCTTGCAATTCTAATCCACGTCTTGCGATCGTGAATGCGGCTGCTTCATGAACGCTAATACCGAAATTTTTACTGTATTTTAATTTTCCAATCACACTTGTATAAGCGGGGTTTACTGTTTTAATAGAAAATCCGTTACGAAGAGCCATACGAATTAAACTGTTCAACATCTTTTTATACGTAAATTGATGGAAATTACGATTACTGTATGTATCAGTATCATGAGATTGTTGAAACTTTAAATCTTCTAAAACAATTCCACCTACATTGTTTTCCAATAACCATGTTTTAATTTGTTTTACGATTTGTCCAATTATCGTTGCACGTTTGTTTGTTGAAAATGTATTCAGATTGTGTAGATAAAAAATTTTTGAACCTTTAAAATTACCTTGTTTTGTACATAAACTAACTGCAATGCGGTCCGGATTTACATCAATTCCTGCAATTACATCTGATTGTGGTGTTTCCTTGAAATCTAGTACACGACCTATTTCTGTTTCATTAAACGTAATATTTACATAAAATTCATTTTGTTTACGAATGATTTCTACACTATATTTTTGATGCTCTATAATCGGTTTTCCTTTTGGATTTACACCGATTTGCTTTCCCATAACGACATTTGTGATTTGATGATAAAAATGATATGGAATGATAATCGGAACTTTGATTCGTGGGCTTTTTGTTTTTCCATTTGTTCTTCCTAATGGATTTGCAATTTCTAACCATCCTTGCCCACAGTCATCAACTGTAATGCGCATGTTCAAATTCCCTTTTTTGCTTTTATCTCCACGAGAATATAATTGTCGTGTCCGCAAATCTTTCCATTCTTGATTGGATATCTTGTTTTTCATTCTTTCATAGAAATTTTTCCGCCCACCAAAAATAATAGGAGGTAATGTTTTATTTTTAATATGTTTTGCATACGTTTCAATTTTTTGTTCTAATTTTTGTTTTCGTTTTCTTAAACCAATTAAACAAATTTCTAATGCAACTTGTTTAGGTCTTTTTTTGCCGCGTTCATAATCAGCTATTTTTTGTAACGTCTTTTCTAACTTTTTTTGATTGTTTTCTAGGTAAACAGGAAGAAGTTCTTTTTGAGAGAAAAGGATTGTTTGCGCTTGTAAAATCACATCTTCACAAAAACGTTTATTTAACAAATATTTAGGTTGTAGTTTTTTTATCAATTCTTTCTCGTTTTCGCCCTCAATCAAACGCTTTAAACTATATCGTTTTGCACTTTCGAACGTACGAATCAAAGTAATTAAATCTTCCGTTTGTTCTTTTGTAATAGAATTGATTTTACAAGTACGTGTTGTTTTCATCCTTTTCCCCCTTTTCATCACCTGAAAATATTATAGGTTGAATTCTGTAAAATATAAAACCTGTAATTGTAAATTTTTATAGTTTTTTATAGATTCTTATTTACTGTTATTATCTCCATTTGTCCCGCTATTTGTGGGCAACAAGACCCCCACTGATTAAACTTTCACTATATGAGAACGATTTCATTCAGTTATTATAACAAGATTATTATTATTTACATAATAAATTGCCTAGAAAAAAGCATCTTGCTATTATTCATAGCAAGATGCCCTCTTTATTCTGGTCTTTTCTTCGTCCACGTTTCTACTACTTCACCAGTATCATTAACATCTAGCACTAGGCTACCATTACTATACCGGTCTTTATTTCGATACGCTTTCGGATCAATCTCTTCTACAATGTTTTTCTCTGTCTTCATGTAAACTAATTCATCGTCCCGAACAATTTCAATACCGACAATGCGGTACGGATTACGTTTTAATTCTTTGAAAATAACAAGACCTCGTTTCGCCCTCGTTGATTTTTCAATTTCTGATGCTTTTAGACGTTTTACAGCACCGCGCTGTGTTACGAGAATAAGTTGATCTTTGTCACCATTTAACGGTTTACCAGAAGCGACATAGTCATCTTCTTTTAAATTAATTGCTTTCACGCCAGCAGCTCTTACACCGACTGGACTTACTTCATCTTCATGGAAAATAAGTGCATATGCACCGTGTGTAGCAAGAACGATATCACTCGTTCCATCTGTCGCAAATATATCGACAACTTCATCATCTTTTTTCAAGTTTACAGCAACGAATGCCCTTGAATAACGCTGAACTTTATATTGATTTAATTCTGTTTTCTTTATCATACCATTTCTTGTTACAAATACGATAAATCGTTTTTCTTCCTCAAAGTTCTGTACAACCGTTGCCCAAATGATTGTTTCATCCCGGTCGAGTGAAACGATATTAGCAACGTGCTGACCTAAATCTTTCCAACGAATATCTGGCATTTCGTATACTGGCAGATATATATAGTTTCCTTTATTCGTAAATAAGAGGACTGTCTCTGTCGTATTCGTATCGAATCGTTCAAGTAAGATGTCACCCTCTTTCATACCGAAGTCTTTGCCGTTTGAGGCATTGTGTGAGCGCCATCCAGTACGTTTCACATATCCTTCTTTCGTTACAGTAACGATGACATCTTCTTGTGGGATCATAACTTCTACATCGATTTTAATTTCCTCGATTTGATCTTCAATAATCGCGCGTCGATCATCACTATATGTTTTCTTAACTCTCTTTAAATCTGTTTTAATTACTTGAAGTAATCTTTTTTCACTTTGTAAAATTGCCTGTAGCTCAATAATTTTCTTATTAAGCTCATCTGCTTCTTCTTGTAACGCCGTAATGTCTGTATTCGTTAAGCGATATAATTGCAAGGAAACAATTGCTTCTGCCTGTGCTTCTGTAAAGCCAAATTTTGCACTTAAATTATCTTTCGCGTTACGTTTATCTTTTGAAGCTCGAATTGTTTCAATTACTTGGTCTAAAATCGATAATGCTTTCTTTAAACCTTCTACAATATGTTGACGATTTTCTGCTTTTCTTAATTCATATTGCGAACGTCTCGTAATAACCTCTTTTTGATGTCCAATATAAGCATCTAAAATTTTCGGTAATGTCATAAGTGTTGGACGACGATTATTGATCGCTACCATATTAAAGTTATATGGAATTTGCAAATCTGTATTTTTATATAAATAATTTAAAATACCTTCGGCGTTTGCTTCTTTCTTTAATTCAACAACAATTCGTAAACCAGTACGATCTGTCTCATCACGCACTTCAGCAATACCATCTAACTTTTTATCTAGACGTAATTCATCCATTTTCTTTACAAGGTTTGCTTTATTTACTTCGTATGGAATTTCAGTAATTACGATTTGCTGTTTCCCGCCACGAACCGTTTCAACCTCTGCTTTCCCGCGAATAATAATTTTACCTTTACCTGTTTCATACGCCTTTTTAATACCATCAATCCCTTGAATAATACCACCTGTTGGGAAATCTGGTCCTTTCATAACTGTTAATAAATCATCAACAGTACTATTCGGTTTATCAATACGCATCATTGTAGCGTCAATAACTTCTCCAAGATGATGCGGAGGAATTTCTGTTGCATAACCTGCGGAAATTCCTGTAGATCCGTTCACTAATAAGTTCGGGAACGCTGCTGGTAATACGACCGGTTCTTCACTCGTATCATCAAAGTTTGACACGAATTCAACTGTTTCTTTATCAAGATCACGTAATAATTCAGATGCGATTGGTGATAAACGAGCTTCCGTATAACGCATCGCTGCCGCTGGGTCCCCATCAACACTACCGTTATTACCATGCATTTCAACTAAAACATTACGTACTTTCCAAGTTTGGCTTAAACGTACCATCGCCTCATATACAGAGGAATCACCATGCGGATGATAATTACCAATAACGTTACCGACTGTTTTAGCTGACTTACGGAACGCTTTATCATGCACGTTTCCTTCTACATACATAGAATATAAAATACGTCTTTGTACTGGTTTTAAGCCGTCACGCGCATCTGGAAGTGCGCGATCTTGAATAATATATTTACTATAACGTGCAAAACGATCACCTAACACGTCTTCAAGCGGGAGGTCATGAAACTTCTCTGCTTGCATGTTATTCCACCTCCGTCTCCATAATCATTTCATTTTCTAAAATATTTCCTTCTTCTTGCATACCAAACTGTACATTACGTTCAATCCATTTACGGCGCGGTTCTACTTTATCGCCCATTAATGTTGTAACGCGACGCTCTGCTCTTGCTGCATCATCAATTTTCACGCGAATTAATGTACGCGTTTCAGGGTTCATTGTTGTTTCCCATAATTGATCCGCATTCATTTCACCAAGTCCTTTATAACGTTGTAACATATAGCCTTTTCCAACTTTTTTCGTTACACCGTCTAATTCCTCATCTGACCAAGCGTATTCAATTACCTCACTCTTACCTTTTCCTTTACTTACTTTGTATAAAGGAGGAAGTGCGATAAACACTTTACCAGCTTCGATAAGTGGCTTCATATATCTGTAGAAGAACGTTAATAACAATACTTGAATATGAGCCCCATCCGTATCGGCATCGGTCATAATTACAACTTTATCGTAGTTAATATCTTCAACATCAAATTCATTTCCTACACCGCCGCCAATTGCATAAATGATTGTATTAATCTCTTCATTTTTAAAGATATCAGCAAGCTTTGCTTTTTCTGTATTAATTACTTTACCACGTAACGGTAATACGGCCTGGAAACGTCGGTCTCGTCCTTGTTTCGCAGAACCACCGGCAGAGTCACCCTCTACTAGGTACAGTTCATTTTTTTGCGGGTTACGTGATTGTGCAGGTGTTAATTTCCCGCTTAACGTACCTTCTGATTTTTTCTTTTTCTTACCACTCCGCGCTTCTTCTCTTGCTTTACGGGCTGCTTCACGGGCTTGTGCGGCTTTAATTGCTTTTCTCACAAGAAGTGTAGCTACATCAGGATTTTCTTCTAAAAAGTATGCTAAATGCTCAGATACAATGGCATCAATTGAAGAACGCGCTTCACTTGTACCTAGTTTCCCCTTCGTTTGCCCTTCAAACTGAAGCACTTCTTCTGGTACACGTACCGAAACGATAGCCGCTACACCTTCACGAATATCTGTGCCTTCTAAGTTTTTATCTTTTTCTTTTAATAGGGCTACTTTACGAGCATACTCGTTAAACACACGCGTCATCGCTGTTTTAAATCCAGCTTCGTGTGTTCCACCATCTTTTGTACGTACGTTATTTACAAACGATAAAATGTTTTCTGAGTAGCCATCGTTAAATTGAAATGCTAGTTCTGCTTCAATTCCATTTTGTTCACCAGTGAAATATACAACTGGATGAATGGAATCTTTTTCTTCGTTTAAATATGAAACGAAAGCTTCAATTCCCGTTTCATAATGAAATACATCCTCTAAATCATTTCGTTCATCTTTTATCGAGATTTTCATTCCTTTTAATAAGAATGCAGATTCACGTAATCTCTCACATAATGTTTCATAATTATAATTTGTTGTGCTGAAAATCGTTGTATCTGGTTTGAAATGCATCGTAGTACCAGATTCTTTCGTCTTCCCGATTTTCTCAAGCGTCGTTACAGGAACACCGCCATTTTCAAAGCGTTGTTCGTAAATATTTCCGTCACGCTTAATCGTTACGACTAACCATTCTGATAAGGCATTTACAACAGATGCCCCAACACCGTGCAAACCACCACTCGTTTTGTAACCACCTTGACCAAACTTACCACCGGCATGAAGTACAGTTAAAATAACTTCAGGTGTAGGTTTCCCAAGTTTATGCATTCCCGTAGGCATTCCTCGCCCTTTATCTATAACGCTAATACTATTATCTTTATGTATTACGACTGAAATTTCGTCGCCAAATCCCGCTAACGCTTCGTCAACGGAGTTATCTACTATTTCATATACTAAATGATGCAATCCACGGCTGTCCGTGCTCCCGATATACATACCCGGGCGTTTTCGAACGGCTTCAAGTCCTTCTAACACTTGAATCGCATCTTCATTATATTGGAACTGATGCTTCGCCAAACTCCTTGCCCCTTTCCTAATCCAAAATCAGAACATATGTTTCTATTATAGAATAACGCCTCGACTATAGTTTTGGCAAGTTATCTTATCTCTTTTATATACCATTTTCAATAGAAAAATCCTTGTTTTCTCACAAGGATTCCTCTAGGCTACTATTTCAGAAAAATAATCGTTTGTCAACGAGAAATGGATATGTATTCCAAGATTACACATTCCAAACCTTTATTATGATCCAAATGATCAAGATCCAAAATGGGATTACAAATAACAATCCCCAAAAACAGCCTTTAAAAAATCTCATGATGAACACCTCGTTCATCGGCCCTACTTATCTATAATGAGGGCTGAATCAATCTTTCTACCTTTACATCTACACTATTTTGTCATCGCATGTTCTACTTTAATACAACGATCCATTATTACAGTATAGTCTTTTTCTTTTAAAAGTTTATATGTATCCTCATCTTGTACTCCTAATTGTGCCCAAAAAACATCTGCATCAATCTCTACAAATTCTTTTGCAACATCCATTAAAAACTCTGAGCGACGAAATATATTTACTATGTCAACGTGTTCCTTAATATCCTTTAGTGAAGAAACTGCCTTTTCTCCAAGCACCTCATCTACTGTTGGATTAACTGGAATAATGCGGTATCCAGCATCTTGCATTGCTTTTGAAACCATATACGATGTACGTTCTGGCTTATCTGATAATCCAACAACCGCAATTGTTTTGCTTTTCTTTAGCACTTCACCAATTTCCGTACGAGTTGGGTTTTCAATTGTCATAATTAATCCCTCCTATTCCTTTAGTATAGCCGATAAAGAAAGTCTCTTTCAATATGAAAGAGACTTTCTTTTATTTCGATTATTGATTCTTTGTAGCTGAATTATCTGCTAAAGTAGCCGATTTCGTCATTTTTTGACCGTTACGGTAGAATGTAACTTCTACTTTCTCGCCTACTTTTTTCTTTTCATATAAATATTTACGGAATTGAAGAGCATTCTCTACTTTTTGATTATCTAATGCTACTACAATATCATATTGCTCTAAACCAGCTTTTTCAGCCGGTGAGATTGGGTAAATTTTACCTAATACAACACCATTAGTTACTTCTTTCGGTACTTTCAATTGATTGACTGCATAAGCTTGCACATCTTCTAATGAAACAACACCTACTCCAAGCGCTGGACGTTTTACTACTCCATCTTTTTCAAGAGATTCAATAACTGGTTTTGCGATATTAATTGGAATAGCAAATCCAATCCCTTCAACTTCTTGTTGTGCAATTTTACTTGAATTAATCCCAATTATTTCACCATTTTGGTTAAATAATGCACCACCACTGTTACCAGGGTTAATCGCTGCATCTGTTTGAATAACTTGTGCTTGCCAATCTGGTCGTTTATCGCCATCAATATCAACCGGAATTTCGCGTTCTTTACTACTGATTATACCTTCCGTTACACTTCCATCAAATCCTAGCGGGTTACCGATTGCAATGGCTTTTTCACCCGCACGAAGTTTACTTGAATCACCTAAAGTGGCAACTTTATTTACATTAGATCCATCAATTTCAACAACTGCTAAGTCTAACCAAGGGTCCTTACCAACTAATTTCGCATCAACTTGCTTTCCGTCGCTCAGCTTCACAGCAAGTTTATTTGCTCCATCCACTACATGGTTGTTTGTTACAATATATGCTTTATTCCCTGCTTTTTTATAAATAACACCTGATCCTGAACCAGCTTGTTGTTCTTGACCTGTCGGTTGCATTGCAAATGGATCAACACTTTGTTGCATATTAATAACACCTACAACAACATCTTTCGCCCCTTCAATCATACCAGGTAAATCAGTTTCATTTTTCGCTTTATTTACAACAGGAACTACAGTACCTTCTACTTTTGAATCCGAACTAAATGATGATACTGGCGCTCCATTATTTTGAGCCCATGGCATATATGGTGCTGCAAAACTAATCGAAACCGCTCCGACTACAGCTCCCACTAAACCTGTGAAGAAATAGCCTTTTTTACTACCTGATTTTCTCACTTCTCTCGTTTCACTATGCTCTTCATTTAAATTTGGTCCGTCGTAATATCCCATGTTTTATTTCCCCTCTCTGGTGAATTCGTATTTTCAGTATAGTCACGTTTTGTGTCCTTCTTGTGAACTCATCGTGAAATCCAATTAAAAAAATACACTTATCTAACATTGTAGACAAAAAAAGTATTTTTTGTACATTTTACCTTCAAAAGAGAGTATAAAATCGCCATTTCCCTAGGCTAAATTACACAAATCGCTCTAGATTATTCTTCAAATTTATAACCAACTCGAATAACAGTACCGATATGCTTCGCTTTATCTCCTAGCTTATTTCGAAGTTTTTTAATATGGGTATCAACCGTTCGGTCATCACCGTAATAGTCATATCCCCATAACTGATCTAATAAATGTTGACGTGATAACACGATTCCTTTGTTCTCCATTAAATACACAAGAAGTTCAAATTCTTTATGTGTCAATATAATTTCTTCTCCATCTACTAAAACAGTTCTAGATAGACGATTTACTTCTATTCCAGCTAAAGACATAGCATTTTCTTCCGCTACTCCTACCGCACCATCCGCACGTTTCAATAACGTCTTTGCACGAGCTACTAATACTTTCGGGCTAAATGGTTTCGTTACATACTCGTCTGCACCTAATTCGAAACCTAGCAATGTATCATCCTCATCCGAACGTGCTGTCAACATAATAATTGGTACTGCTGATTCTTTTCTAATTCTTCTACAAACAGACCATCCATCTATTTCTGGTAACATAATATCTAACATAATTAAATCAATTTCATGCTCTGCAAATAACTCTAACGCTTTTTTTCCATCTTCTGCTTCGATTACTTCAAAGCCTTCATTACGAAAATAATCACTAACAATTTCACGTAATCTTCTTTCATCTTCAACAAGCAATACTGTTTTATTCATATCATCTATCCCGCCTTTTTACTCTTTCAATCGAATAATACGTTGATTGGAGCTTCCGCGAAATGGAAGTGTTAAATCTTTTTTCTCAATTTCAAACCTTCCATCGACTAAAACATCCCCATAATGTAACAACTCTATCATATCATTATTTTGAGAACTCTGTATCTCTTCTAACGTATAACCTGTATACATCCATAGGTTTTTTTTTAAATCTTTCACGATTTTTGCTACCTTTTTCACTTCAGCAGCTTGAAAAAATGGATCTCCACCTGAAAATGTTACATCAGTTAATGGATTACTTGCAATCTCTTTCACAATTTCTTCTACTGTCATTTCCGTTCCATTGCAAATATTCCATGATTTCGGATTATGGCAACCAACGCAACGATGCGGACAGCCCGCAAAAAACACGACTGTCCGCAATCCTTCTCCATCTACTACACTATCATGAATAATATTCATCACTTTCATTTATGTTTCACCCGATCTATCTCTTCACTACGTTTCGCACTATTCCACTTCGACATATCTCCTACAAGATAGCCTGTTATACGGCGAATTCTTTCTATATTAGCCTCATCTTCATTCCCGCAACTTGGACATTCATTCCCAATAACCCCGTGATAACTACAGCACTTACAACGGTCAACAGGATGATTAATTGAACCGTATCCAACGCCATGTTCTGCCATAGCTTGTACAATTTGTTTTAATGCCTTTTTGTTATGCATTGCTGCTCCGTCTAGTTCAATATAAGTAATGTGTCCTCCATTACAGAGAGCATGGAACGGGCCCTCTAAACGGATTTTATTTATCGCTTGAATGTTATAATAAACTGGAATATGGAATGAATTCGTATAGTAATTATGGTTCGTTATACCGCTAATCACGCCAAATTCTTCTCTATCTTTTTTCACAAACTTCCCTGATAATCCTTCTGCTGGAGTTGCAATTACTGAGAAATTCAGTTGATGTTCTTCTGTCGCTTTATCCATTCTATCTCTCATAAAGGAAATAATTTCATACCCAAGTTTCCATGATTCTTCATCTTCCCCATGATGCTTTCCTGTTAAAGCTACTAAACATTCCGCAAGACCGATAAAACCAATACTTAACGTCCCTTGTTTTAAAATCGAGGCTACGGAGTCTTCAGGCTGCAACGTTTCTCCACCACGCCATACACCTTGTGAATATAAAAACTGAAAATCTCTTGCTCGCTTCGTACATTGATACGCATATCTTTCTAATAGCTGCTTAATTCCTAAATCTAAATAATAGTTTAGCGCTTCAAAAAACGCTTCTTTTGAACCACTAATTAACGCTAATTTCACTAAATTAATAGACGTAAATGATAAATTCCCTCTACCAATCGCTGTTTCTTCTCCATGTATATTAGACATAACACGGGTACGACATCCCATGTAACATACTTCACTTTCTGGTCTTCCATCATAATGCACTGCATTAAACGGCGCATCTAAAAATGAAAAGTTAGGGAATAATCGCTCTGCGGTTGTCTCTAATGCTAATTCAAATAAATCGTAGTTCGGATCACTTTCTTCAAAATTCACACCTTTTTTCATCTTGAAAATTTGAATCGGAAAAATCGGTGTCTCTCCTTTACCAAGTCCAGCTTGTGTCGCTTTTAAAAGTTGTTTAATTAACATTCTTCCTTCTTTTGATGTATCTGTTCCGTAATTAATAGAAATAAACGGGACTTGTCCTCCGCCCCTACTATGCATACTATTCGAATTATGAACGAAAGCCTCACACGCTTGATACGTATCATTTTCCGTTTCTTTCCATGCAAATTCTTCTATTTGTTCTTTCGTAAGCGGATATGATTGTAATCGTTTTTTATGTCTCTCAATTGTTTTTCGTACATAAGGTGCTAAATCAATATCAAAGAGTGCAAACGATTGACCACCATGCTGCATATTTTGATTCGCTTGAAAAATAATAGACGCAAGAGCCAATGCACTTTTAATGTCTTGCGGTTGTCTCATATGTCCATGCCCCGTATGAAAACCGTTAGCAAGCATTTGTGCTAACGGAATTTGTGAACAAGTCGTCGTTCCTGTCGCATAAAAATCTAAATCATGTGGATATAATATATTTTCATTTATTGCTTTTTTCACTTGATCTGACAATAAATTCTCAACAGCATAATATTTTGCACTCTCAGATGCGAAGGTTCCCATTACGCCCATTGGAGAGCGGCCGTCTACATTTGCATTTTCTTGCATTAAATCTTGTTCATTGCCGTGGACTATTGTCTCGAACACTTTCATTAATTCTTCTTCTCCACGTGTATTATTTTGTAACATTTATAACCCTCCACCAATATGTTGTTATCTTTTGATTAAAATGTTACTACATATAGTCTTACTGTTTCTGTGAGAAATGTAACATTACTGTGAAATTTTTTTCACGAAATAATGAATTTTTCATTTGCAAAAAAGAAATGTGCTCTTTACAAATGTATGGTACAATATACGGGAAAAACTCTTTTTACCCTTTATCAACACATTTGAATAAAGGAGACTGAACTTATGGTTACTACATATCTTTTATTTATCGTTGCCTACTTACTTGGCTCGATTCCATTTGCACTAGTTGTTGGAAAAATTGGCTACGGAATCGATATTCGTGAGCACGGGAGCGGTAATCTAGGCGGAACAAACACATTCCGCACATTAGGGAAAAAAGCAGGTTTTACCGTTACAATTGCTGACATTTTAAAAGGGACTTTAGCAACAAGTCTACCAATGATTTTCGGATTAGATATTCACCCACTATGGTTCGGGTTAGCGGCTGTTCTTGGACATGTCTATCCAATCTTCGCGAAATTCCGCGGTGGTAAAGCAGTTGCAACTTCTGCTGGGGTACTATTATGCTATTCACCAGTTGTTTTTGCAATATTGGCTGTTGTATTTTTCACCCTTTTATTTACAACAAGATACGTATCACTTTCTTCTATGGTAACAGCAGTTGTTGCTGTTATTGCATCCATTGTTAGCGGGGATAAAATCTTCATTATTGCGATGTGTTTATTAGCAGGTATGGTTATTTATAAACACCGTGCAAATATCGGACGAATTATAAATAAAACTGAACCAAAAGCAAACTTTTCAAAAAAGCAAAAATAAGATCGTAACCCACATAACGCAAAAAGAAAACGTGAAGCATATTAATAGCGTCTTTTTGCGTTATTTTTTATACTAAAGAAAAAGCAACATAATTTGGAGGAACTATACATGAATCTTTCCGTAACAAAAGAAGCAGCACAATGGTATAAAAATGAATTAAACTTACAATCAAATGAAACACTACGCTTTTTCGTACAATACGGTGGTTGCAGTACTGTGCAAAAAGGACTTTCTTTAGGTATTCGTAAAGATGATCCTGCACACCCTGCTGTTCAAATTCAAGAAGAAGGCATTAACTTCTTTATTGAAGGCGATGATGAATGGTTCTTCGATGGACATAATTTATCTGTTACACTTAACGAAGGTGACGACTTCCCACAATTTAATTATGAAAAATAAAAAAACGTGGCTTCTGCCACGCTTTTTTATTTTTTCTTAATTTCCTCATATTTCGCATACCACTCAGGATATAACTTTTTAAATGATACAGGACGGAACCCTTCTTTTTTCGCACAAATATTCGTCGTACTTGCAGTAATACACAGTTCACCATCACCATTATATATTTCATATCCATATACAACGCGAAGTGGGCTCACAGTATCTACCCATGTTTTTACGATTGCTTTTTCTCCGTAACGCATCGCTTTACGATATGAAATTTGTAAATCTAACACAGGAGAAATAATTCCTTCTTTCTCCATTTCAACATATGAAAAACCTAAATCTTGTATAAGTTTCGTGCGACCTAACTCAAGCCACACTAAGTAGTTTGAATGGTAAACAACACCCATTTGATCTGTTTCCGCATAACGGATTTCAACTTCATGTTCTGCTACAAACATATGTATTCGCCTTCTTTCACTTCTGCTGCCTTGCATACATTTAATCATAATACAGTAACATCAAAAATAAAATAAAAACAGTGAATCTTTTACTGAAAGGAGCCAGCATATGATTCAAATTGTAACGGTTCGTAGCGGTGATAGCGTATATAGCTTGGCATCAAAATATGGATCGACACCTGACGAAATAGTAAAAGACAATGGACTAAATCCAGCTGAAACGCTCGTTGTTGGTCAGGCACTTATCGTTAATACGAAAGGAAATAATTATTATGTACAGCCTGGTGACAGCCTCTATCGGATTTCTCAAACATATAATGTCCCCCTCGCTAGTTTAGCTAAAGTTAATAATTTATCTTTAAAATCTATTCTCCATGTCGGACAACAATTATATGTACCAAAAGGCACAAAACGAGCTGTAGAATCCATCGCTTATTTACAACCTTCCACTATACCGATTAAAGAGAGTTTAGTTAATGCTACACGTGCCATCAATCCATTTTTAACATATTTAGCTTATTTTAGTTTTGAGGCAAAAAGAGATGGCACATTAAAAGAACCTACTGAAACAGCTAAAATTGCTAATATTGCAACGCAAGGGCAAACAATCCCTATGCTCGTTATTACAAATATTGAAAATGGTAATTTCAGTGCCGATCTAACATCGGTTATTTTACGCGACGCAACGATTCAAAACAAATTTATTACTAACATTTTGCAAACAGCTGAAAAATATGGCATGCGAGACATTCATTTCGATTTCGAGAGTGTAGCACCCGAAGACCGCGAGGCATATAATCGCTTTTTACGAAATGTAAAAACACGCTTACCTAGCGGGTACACATTAAGCACAACTCTCGTACCGAAAACAAGTTCAAATCAAAAGGGAAAATTTTTCGAAGCCCATGATTATAAAGCGCAAGGGCAAATTGTTGATTTCGTCGTCATTATGACATATGACTGGGGTTGGCAGGGCGGGCCACCAATGGCAATCTCTCCTATCGGTCCTGTAAAAGAAGTACTTCAATACGCAAAATCTCAAATGCCTCCCCAAAAAATTATGATGGGGCAAAACTTATACGGATTCGATTGGAAACTTCCGTTCAAACAAGGGAATCCACCAGCAAAAGCAGTTAGCTCTGTCGCAGCTGTTGCACTTGCTCGTAAATATAATGTTCCTATCCGCTATGATTTCACAGCTCAAGCTCCACATTTTAATTACTTTGACGAAAATGGCGTACAACATGAAGTTTGGTTTGAAGATGCGAGGTCTATTCAAAGTAAATTCAATTTAATGAAAGAGCAGGGCATTGGCGGTATTAGTTATTGGAAGATTGGCTTGCCATTTCCACAAAATTGGCGTTTACTTGTTGAAAACTTTACGATTACGAAAAAGGGCTGACAAAAGTCAGCCCTTTTTGTACATTTTGTTAAGATTCATCTTTGATTTCACTTTTTAATGAGTCAATACTTTCTAAACGTCTTTGATTTTTTGCTTCAATAGCAGCACGATCTTTTTCATTAGAAAGTTCCGCTGTTTCTTTTGCTTCATTAAAGTTATCAACTGTATTTTGCACCATTTCTTGTAACTTTTCAGCGTTGTCACTTCGATTATCTGGATTTGGCATGTACTTCCCTCCTAATATTGTATATACACACCATCTTAAATTACCTATCTTTCCTCAAATTTATACATAAAAAAGGAGAATGTAATATTCTCCTTTTCTTTAACCATTATCAACAATCGGTTGTTTACCTGTTTGATCTTGCATTTGCTTTCCTTTATTTCCACCAGCTTTTTTCGATTGTGTTCCAATATGATTTGGTGCAAAGTCTTTTGAATTTTTTTTCGGATTACCCATTACTATCGCCTCCTTAACACTAGTATCGTACTAGTGTTAAGAATTATTCAGCTTGCTTAAAAAGTTTCATTTCATAACGTTTTTCAATGCGCTCTTCAATGCGATCAATTGCCTCACGATCGCTTAATAATTGTTGTTTATTTTCATTTACAAGTTCTTCAAACGATTTACGGCGACTTCTTCTCATGTTGTTCACCCTCTCTCCTTCGCTTTCTTATTACATAGTATGAGCAAACAAAAAACTCTTTAATCAGATTTGTAAGAAAATTTTATGTTTTAGTACTCCTAAAAAAACTCCGTGTACAATATATTGCACACGGAGTTTTTTATACCATAATATTTAAATACTCTTTCAACTTTTCATCTGCATTCATTTCATTTTCTTTATAATCATGAAGCGCCTGTAATACAAAATCATACTGCTCTAAAATATAACTTTCTAATTTCATAACATCCTCTAAGCTATTAAGCATAATTCTCGTATTACCAACTTCACTTTTTAACGCCGGTTCACATTTTAAACTTGTACATATTTCTTTCACATCTTCTTCTAATATCTCTGTTAATACGTATTTCTTTCGCCCTTTTACCTTTAATCTCATAACTGGATAAAAAGCTTTTATATCTAAATAACTTCCTACGTTCATACAACGTAGCCATTCTACATTACGTTTATTACATGCAAGTATTTCTTTCACCGCTTCATATACCGCAGTTTCATCAAGCATAGCCTTATTTACTTTTCGTTTCCCTTCTTCTTCAATAGCTGCACACTTTTGATAAACAGCAGCACACGTAATGCAATCGTCAAATGCATTATGAGAGCTTAAACGAATTCCAAGCATTCGTTTTAACGTTTCAAGTTTATGATTAGGCGCATGCTTCATGTATTTCTTTGCTAAAAATACAGTATCAATTACTTTATTTTTAGGTTCAGGCAACCCAAGCATATTTACATTACTTTTCAAAAAGCGCATATCAAAAGAAGCATTATGGGCCACAATAACATTTGTATGTAAAAATGCTAAAAATAAAGGTAACACTTCTTCAATCGTCGGTGCATCTGAAACGCGATAATTAGTAATACCTGTTAAACTCGTTATTCGGTCCGGAATTGGCCGCTCTGGATTCACGTATGAAACAAATTGATCTACTAATTCATGATTACGATATTTCACCGCTGCAACTTGAATAATTTTATCATTATAAGGGTTAAATCCTGTTGTTTCAAAATCAATTACAACATAATCTAACGGTAAGGATACATTCCCCACTCCATACACTCCTTTATCTCTAAACGTTTATATTTCTTACATCATATCATGAAGTGATTACTACTTGAAAAAGAAAAGGCAGAAATGGGAACTCTCCACCTCTACCTTTTCACCATTATTTTAATTTAGCAACTCTTTTCTCCATCTCTTTTTGTGTCATCGGCCCAATAAACTTATCTTGAATGACACCTTTTGTATCTATAAAATACGAAGTTGGAATCGTAATTACTTTATAAGCTGTTGTCACATCAATGTTCTTGTCCAATAAAATAGGAAAAGTAATTCCTTTTTCTTTAGCAAAATTGCTTACCTTCTCTTCCCCCCCACCTTTTTCTGAAGGCGTATAATTGATCGCTAAAATTTCTACGTTTTCTTTATGTTCTTTATAGAAAGCCTCCATATCCGGCATTTCTTGCTGACATGGTCCACACCACGTAGCCCAAAAGTTTAAAATTACTTTCTTTCCTTTTAAATCCGATAACTTTACATTTGTCCCATCTAACTTAGTTAATTCAAAGTCCGGTGCACTCTTCCCTATCTCAATACCATTCCTTGCGATCATCTCTTTCATAGCAACTTCACTTTTTTCTTGCTTCACTTTTACCGCCTGCTCTTTATGACCAAACTGTTCATAAGCTGCATATCCCGCTAAACAAAGTAACACTACAATAATCATAAGCTTCCGCCACATGTTATATCACCCTAACGTGTTTATCTTCTTTTAATATATCCATTCAAATGCTATATACCTTATTTTAGCTTATACGGACAAGCTTGAAAATATTCACATTCTAAATAATCAGAATTTTTATAAATAATATGAAATATTTACCTTTTAATCATATAATTAGAAATACACGGAACATTTTACAATGAAAGGAGCTCTCATGAATTTATTTGAAAAAATACTTCTATATATTCTTAGTTTTATATTTTTCCCAATCGGAATTATCACATGGATTATCTCACTATTTAGTAAAGATCCTAAAAAAACAAGTTGGACGTATTTGTCTCTATATCGCATTAATCTCATTTATCCTTTTGGCAGGCCTCGGCATTATTACTTTTTTCACAATGACTACCATTACTAATATAGAATAGTTATAGAAAGGATGATTGTTTTGGGAGAACACCCTATCACAAAAGAGCTACGCTATATACGAATATGCTTAGTTATTTTAGTAATCGTTCTTTTATTTTTCAACAGTGAAAAAGTCGTTGAAATTTCTACAAATCATGATTCCATAGAAAATGTTCCCACCAGTAATATGACACAAATTGCGGAAAA
Source organism: Bacillus sp. SRB3LM (assembly GCF_015712745.1). Taxonomy (NCBI): domain Bacteria; kingdom Bacillati; phylum Bacillota; class Bacilli; order Caryophanales; family Bacillaceae; genus Bacillus; species Bacillus sp. SRB3LM. The sequence continues at coordinate 331,333 of NZ_VWVQ01000078.1, read as the reverse complement.
TACATTCGCTATTCAAGAATATAATCCATTACTAAATAGCGAACATACAATTAAGATTTTTAAATATAATCCAGATACAAATCAACTTACTCTCGTCAAAGAAGTTAATTCTAGTGATCCGAATTCTTATACTTATCAACTTAATGAGACCGAATAAAGTGAAACTTTAATCAGCCCTCACCAATCGGGCTACCCGGCAAATAGCGGAATAAAGATAAGAGCATTACATATCTCTTATCTTTTTGTTTGCAACTCATTGTACAATGAGTTGCAATTTAATAATTCTCTAGGATTCCCACATTCCACAATAATCCCATTCTTCATGACAACAACACAATCTGCTATCATCGCTCTCTCTACATCATGTGTTGCCACAATTCTCGTTACATCTCTTCCTATCCCTTCAATCATATTCCAAACCAATTCTTGATTGCCCGGATCTAACCCAGCCGTCGGTTCATCTAAAATAATAAGAGTTGGATTTGATACAATCGCTCGCAATAATGCAAGACGTTTTCTTTCGCCTCCTGAAAACTCTTCACCGCTTTTATGTAGCACAGTTTGACTCCCTTCAGGTAACCCTCTAATAATCGGCGTTGCATTTATAAGTTCACTATTTTTTTCTAGCTGATTTTCTAAACCCTCTTCCCCGAAATACATATTCTCTGTTACCGTCGTTCGGAAAAAACGTGGTTCTTGCCACACTGTAGTCATACGAGCTTCATTACCATAATAAGCAATGCTACCGTTAGATGGTTTATACAAGCCCGTTATTAACTTTAAAAGCGTTGTTTTTCCTGCACCGCTTTTTCCCACAATAATAACGAGTTCACCAGGATGAATTTGTAAATCGATATTATGAATTCTACATTTCTCTCCATCATTCTCCTGAAATGAAACATTTGTTATCCTGATCCCCATCGCTCTTTCTACATTGCTATCTGCTGCTCTTTTATTTAAAAAGCAAAAAGCTCTATTTGCCGAAGCGACTGCAACTTGTGTCATTATTAATAAATCGCCCACATAACGGACAGGGAAAAAGAGCATCTCAATTGTCGCTAACACTGTAATGAGTGAACCAACTTCTATTTCTCCCCTCATTATTTTTTGTGCACCTATAATGAGAACAAGGATATATGCTCCTGTTTCAATCACCGTTCCAACTACTCCAATACAATGTTGCATCATCGTCTTCTTTACTTCCGATTTATACGATTGTGCCGTTACTCTTTTAAATAAGCGAATTGCCCATTTTTCTTTTTGTAAACTCCGCAAATCTTGTATCCCCTTTACAAACTGTGACACCATCTCTACAACACTTGAGTGATTTTTTTGAGCAACGCTTGCAATATCTCTTACCTTTTCTCCCATCAGTATTGGAACAATTGTACTTAAAAATAAAAACGGAGTTACCCACAATATAAACTGTATATCTATATGTTGTAGTGCTATGAAAGCCCCAATAAATTGGGCAATAGCGTGTATATATTCTATTAATATAGAGCCATATAATCTCACCCAGTTCGGAATATCAGACACGACCAAAGTTTCTAACTCTCCTTGCTTAATCTTCTCACTCTCTTCAAACGGTAATGAGAAATAGTTACGTAATAATTCTATACGTTTCGTTTGTAATATACGTTGACTCGCTTTTGAACTTATATAATCAAATAAAAGATTGTTCGTCCACATTAAAAAGCGACTACCCGCAAACAAGGCTATATATAAATACGCACCTTTTAGCTCCCTTTGAATAAGATTGTCTACAATTAACCCCATGAAAATTGGGCGTGATAAATTTAAAATGGCAGCAATTATCCCACTACATACAGCTGCTATTACTAATATTTTCTCTTGTCGTAACGGCAACAATATTCTTTTATACTCTGTCATGACGTTTCCTCCATTTTTATAGTAAAAAGAAAGGGATGAAACCAAATGGTTTCATCCCTTTCCATAAAATAAGGAAGCTAACTATTGTTAGCTTCCTTATTGTTCATTTCAATAATTTAGTTCGATACTTTAGATTCTTCAATTTTCTCACGAAGAACCATTTGCAGAATACCACCGTGACGGTAGTAGTCAATTTCAACTTCACTATCGAAACGAGCTACTACTTCAAATTGTTTTTCGTTGCCATCTGCATCAGTTGCAACTACTTTTACAAGATCGCGTGGTCTAACTGTTTTGTCGATTTGAATTTCAAATGACTCGTTACCAACAAGACCTAACGTTTCAGCACTTTCGCCATCTTTAAATTGAAGCGGTAGTACACCCATTAACACTAAGTTACTGCGGTGAATACGTTCGAAGCTTTCTGCGATTACTGCTTTAATACCTAATAAGTTAGTACCTTTCGCAGCCCAGTCACGAGAACTTCCCATACCGTAATCTTTACCAGCAACAACTAGAAGACCTGTTCCATCTTCTTTATATTTCATAGCAGCATCATAGATAGATGTTACTTCACCAGTTGGCCAATATGTTGTATATCCGCCTTCTGTTCCTGGTGCGATTTGGTTTTTAATACGGATGTTTGCGAATGTACCACGCATCATAACTTCATGGTTACCACGACGAGAACCGTAAGAGTTAAAGTCAACTGGTTGTACGCCGTTTTCTAATAAGTAGCGTCCAGCTGGTGTATGCTTACCGATTGAACCTGCTGGTGAAATGTGGTCTGTCGTTACAGAGTCACCAAATTTACCAACTACGCGTAGGCCTGATAATGTTTCGACTTCACCTGGCTCTTTAGATAAACCTTCAAAGAATGGCGGGTTTTGAATGTATGTTGAATCATTATCCCAAGTATATAAAGCTTCGTTTGAAGTTTGGATTTCATTCCAGCGCTCATTGCTGTTAAATACTTGTGCATATTCTTTCTTGAACAGTTCAGATGTAACAACGTTTTGAACTACATCTTCAATTTCTTTAGCTGATGGCCAAATATCGTTGAAGTAAACAGCATTGCCATTTGCATCTTTACCGATTTCATCATTTTTCAGGTCAATATCAACAGTACCTGCAAGTGCATATGCCACAACTAGTGGTGGTGATGCTAAGTAGTTTGCTTTTACAAGTGGATGAATACGACCTTCAAAGTTACGGTTACCAGATAAAACAGATGTTACTAGTAAGTCGTTTGCTGCGATTGCTTCTTCTAATTCTGGCGCTAATGGACCAGAGTTACCGATACAAGTCGTACAGCCGTAACCAACTGTTTGGAAACCTAATTGATCTAAATATGTTGTTAAACCTGATTTATCTAAGTATTCAGTAACAACTTTTGATCCTGGTGCTAATGATGTTTTTACATACTCAGGTACTTTAAGTCCTTTTTCAATTGCTTTCTTCGCAACTAAACCTGCCCCGATTAATACGTATGGGTTTGATGTATTTGTACAGCTTGTAATTGCAGCGATTGCAATTGCACCTGTTTTCATCGTTACTTCTTTATCTTCTAATGTAACCTTCACTTCTTTATCGAACTCTTGCTCATTAAATCCAAGTCCTTGTGTTCCAACTGGTGCTACAACTGCTTTGTGGAACGCATCTTTCATATCTGAAAGTGGAATTAAATCTTGTGGGCGTTTCGGTCCAGAAAGGTTAGATTCGATTGTATTTAAATCAATTTCAACAAGATCAGTATAGATTGGATCTTTACTATCTGCTGTATAGAATAAACCGTTCGCTTTACAGTATTCTTCAACAACGCGAATTTGTTCTTCATCTCTACCTGTTAAACGTAAGTATTCTAATGAAATATCATCGATTGGGAAGAATCCACAAGTTGCGCCGTATTCTGGTGCCATATTTGAAATTGTTGCACGGTCAGCTAAAGGCATGCTCTTTAGTCCATTACCGAAGAACTCAACGAATTTACCAACTACACCTTTTTGACGTAATACTTGTGTTACTTTTAATGCAACGTCTGTCGCTGTAGTACCACTTGGAAGTGTACCAGTTAATTTCACACCGATTACTTCAGGTACCGGGAAGTATGAAGGCTGTCCAAGCATTCCTGCTTCTGCTTCAATACCACCAACGCCCCATCCAAGAACGCCGATACCGTTAATCATTGTTGTATGTGAGTCTGTTCCAACTAACGAATCTGGATATGCAACTAAATCACCTTCAGCATTTTTCACAGCATGAACAACTGGTGCTAAATATTCAAGGTTTACTTGGTGTACAATACCTGTAGCTGGTGGAACCGCACGGTAGTTATCAAATGATTTTTGTGCCCAGCTTAAAAATTTATAACGTTCTTCATTACGTTTAAACTCTAAGTCCATGTTGAATGCAAGCGCGTCTGCCGTACCCGCTCTATCAACCTGTACAGAGTGGTCAATTACAAGGTCTACAGTAATTTCAGGATTAATTTTGTCAGGATCTCCGCCCATGTCTGCCATTGCTTTACGAAGCGAAGCCAAATCAACAACAGCTGGAACACCAGTGAAATCTTGTAAAATTACACGAGATGGTTTAAATGGAACATCGATATCTTGAACATCTTTCGTTCCCCATTTCGCTAAATTTGTAACATGCTCTTCTGTGATTACACGTCCGTCTACTTGACGAAGTACTGATTCAAGTAAAACTTTCACGGAATATGGTAATTGAGATACGTTGCCAACCCCTGCATTTTCAAGCGCTTTCAAATCATAATAATGATACGTTTTTCCATCTACTTCAAAAGTTGCACGTGATTGAAATGGATTATGTTTGACCATTATGTTTCCCCCCTGTTAAACGTGACTAAGTTGTCTGAATATAAAATGTAGACAAACTTTTCAATACCTTACGATAATATCTTATTACAACTTTCTAAATAAGTAAATAATAAGAAACTTATAGATTATCATAAGTTTTCTTTATGTTTCTAAATTTGAATAGCTTTCATGCTCCTTATGAATACTATTATCATAAAGTAAAGTGCTCTATCAGCAGTTTACTTACAGTTCATACATACTATGAACTGCTCATCATTCAACATACAAAAAATGTTATAGAGGTGAAATAAAATGGGTAAAAGAAAAGCAAATCATACTATTTCAGGAATGAATGCTGCATCTGCACAAGGACAAGGAACTGGTTACAATGAAGAATTTGCAAACGAGCCTTTAACTCCAGCAGAGCGACAAAATAATAAGAAACGTAAAAAGAACCAGTAAAGAAAAATCCCAAAAGGTCTATTTTCCTTTTGGGATTTTTTCTAATGTTTATAACGTAGTAATTCCGAAACCGTTACAAATCGATAGCCCTGTTTTTTCAGCTCAGGTAAAATTTTTGCTAGCGCTGCTACCGTTTGACTACGATCATTCCCTCCATCATGTAACAATACAATATCGCCACTTTTAGCATTTTTCACTACATGATTTACAATGGAGTCAACCCCTGGATTTGCCCAATCACGCGGGTCTTGATGCCACGACCATAGAACGGTTTGATAGCCAGCCTCTTTCGCTGTTTTAAATACAGCATCGTTAATATATCCGCCAGGAGGACGGAATAACAAAGGTTCTTTCACCCATTTTCCAAAAAATTTCTTTCCATCTAAAATATCATTTTCTAATTTTTCATCTGACGAATTACTCGCATACAAATGATTCATCGTATGATTTCCAATTTCATGTCCCTCTTTTAACACTTGCTTCACTAAATATGGATTACGCTGAACTCGAAATCCAATCATAAAAAATGTCGCTTCCGCCTTATATTGACGTAATAAATCTAAAACTTGTGGTGTATACGTTGGATCTGGCCCATCATCAAATGTAATTGCAATAATTTTTTCATTATTAGGTACTTCCCATGTTACATAACCAGTTGGTTCTAACTCTTTTCTGAGCAACATTTTCGCTTCCACTTTTTCCACTTGAAATATATGTACTGCGCATAATAAAGAAAAAACGAATAGAAAAATTTTCTGTTTTAGCATAACGTTTACTAAAGCAGCAAGGTTGTCGAATAAACAACAACCTCATTTACTTTTCTAATTGATCTACATTTCGCATTATATTTTGGAGATTATTTTCATATTGCTCAAGTTGTGGACGTTGTGTTTCTGAAGCTACCTCTAGTGCATTTTGAATTTGTTCATATGCTTCCTGAACCTCTTGACGTAACTCTTTTAAATCATGACCGTAGTTAAGGTCATTTTTCACAATATTATTAAATGCATTTTCTGCTTGTGTAACTCCTTGCTGTGCCGCTTGAAAAGCTTGTTGCTTATCTTTATGATATGGCATTATATAATCCCCTTTCTGTAATAGTTAGTCCCCTTTATCTTTACCTTTTTTTCTAAAAACATTCTCGTATAAAATCGTCAACTTCTCTCATTCTAAAAAGAAAGAGGAGGTGTCATATACAATGGGTAAAAACAACCGTGAATCAAAAGAAAAACAAGGACAACCTGAGCCATTAAGCGGATCTCATAAAGTAAAAAACCGTAACCATTCACGCCAAAAAAAACATGCACATCATGATATGTAATAAAAAACATTCACATACAGTGCACATTCAACATAAAATGTTTGTATTTCATCATTTATTCTTCACCTCTGTTTCATTCATGCATAACATGATATGAATTGATATTTTACGGAGGGTGTCTTACATGGGCAAGAAAAAGAAGAATTGTCTTTTTCATGTTGATGGTTTCGAAGAATGGATGGATCAATTTTGTTCCGATTCTTATAGTAACTTTAGCTTTCCAAATCAAATTCACATCGACCTTTGTGAAACTGAAGAAGAATATATTTTGGAAACAGATGTACAAAATGTTTCAGAACAAAATGTACTCATTAAAAAGTTAGAGACAGGCCTAGCTATTTGCATACTTCATAAAAACATTTCCTTACAACGAACAATCCCTTTACCTACTACTATCATTTACAAAAAGATGCTAGCCTGCTTAGAAAACGGATTTTTAGCCATTCATATTTCCAAAAATGAAGTTGCTGATAAGCATGAAAAGAAAGTTCTTTTTTCAAATTAAGAGTTAATATAATACAAACTAAGCCCCAGTTGGTTACTGGGGCTTATGTTATTTCGCATGCATTTCTATATTAGAATTTCTATCATATCTTTTTTTCAATAAACCTTTTGTAACTAAAAGCACAGGAAATGCGACAGTTGAAAATATAGCTAGTGCTGAAAATACTGCAAACCCATTTTGGTACCCGTAGTAATCGAGAAGTACTCCTCCAAACCACGGACCTATTACTGCTCCAATTCCCGAAAAGCCCATCGCACCGAAGTATGTTCCTTTTAGATACGCAACAGCAATATCATCAATAAATACATCCGTCATTGAAAACATTAATACTTCTCCAATTGTAAAAATAATTGTACAAACGGCAGCACCTAGCATAGATTCTACTATTCCAAAGCCAAACAATCCTCCGCTCACAAATAAAGTCCCCACCATAATTGATGTTAACGGTGTATACTTTTTGCACATTTGAATAACAGGGTATTGGATAATCACTACAACAATTGCATTTAAAGCGAGCATATATGAGAATAGCTTCACTCCATCCTCAAATATATATGCATTTGCAAAATATTGAGATACTGTCGTCGTTAAATGTGAAAAACCGCAATTACTCAAAATAATACCGACTAAAGCAACTAAAAATACTATATCTTTTCGCAATATACGCATTGCATTTAGCATTGTAACAGGTTTTTCTGTCCTCACTTTCTTTTTTTCCATTGGATACTTCTTAAATTGGAACGCTAATATAGCTGTATATAGAATATATACCCCAGCTGCTACTAAAAAAGGAATTGTTGATTTTGCACTCCCAATCTGTAATCCAACAATTGGTCCAATTGCAACTCCAACATTTATTGCACCGTATCGTAAGTTATAGACGAGTAACCGATACTCAGGCTTTGTTAAATCTGATAATAATGCTCTTGATGTTGGCTCAAAAAACGACCTACATAATCCATTTAAAGCGTTTAATAAAAAGAAACTTAAAACATGATCCGCAAGTGAAAAACCTATAAACACAAAAATCCAAACAATCATGGACCAGAGCATAATCGTTTTCCGGCCAAATCGATCTGATAAATTCCCTCCGATAAAACTAGCAAAAACGCCAACAAGTGCACTCGTTCCGATAATAGCACCAGTCATTCCAGCTGATACACCTTTAACAGTCGTTAAATAAATCGCTAAAAAAGGGATACTCATTGAAGTTGCAAACCTAGCAAACAATGTCCCTAAAATAATACTCATTCCAAGCGGATGAATATGCTGTAACTTCCCCTTCATCGTTAAACCTACTCTCTCTATTTTCACAAAAAAAGAAAGCAAAGGATCTGCTTTCTTTTCCTTTTTCTATACTTGAGCTGTTGATACCCGAGTTGTTCTCGTTATGTCCATATCAATTCCATATGTGAATTGTAATTCTTTACACACATCTTTAATTAAGATTACGACATTATACTTTTCATTAAATTGTAAAACGATGTTTTCTACTTCTTCATATATATACTTATATTCCCCTGTAATGACACTTTTTAGATCAAAGCATTCGTTAATACAAAGTTGTACAAGTAGCTGGTCATATTTCTCTATTACATCTTCTTTCTTCCAAAGTAACTCTTTTACATATAATCGATCAAACTTCACACTTTCTCGATTACAATCCGTTAAAATCCGGGTCATTTCGTTTAATTCTCGATATAATTCGGAAATATTTCTGCTTAAACTAAGCAGTTTATCTACGCCGTTTTCATATAACATATTTATTCCACCCCCGCATTTTCTTTCCCTTATTATAGCAAGAAAATTCTAAAAATAGTTTCTTTCTTCTGAAATATTAGGAAACTAATTTCAATTGCTTTACAATGAAACTAGTTAATGCGAGAGGAGAAAGAAAATTGGAACACAAATTATATTACACTGACGCTTATAAGCAAGACTTTACTACTAAAATTATAAAGCAAGATTATGATAAAGATGGTAACTTATACGTTGTTTTGAATGAAACAGCATTTTATCCGACAGGTGGCGGACAACCATATGATACTGGTACATTAAATGATATAAATGTAATCAATGTAGAAGAGATAAACGGAGAAATTCGTCACTACATCGCAGAACAATTACATACAGAAGACGTAGAAGGTAAAATTAATTGGGAGCGCCGTTTTGATCATATGCAACAACATGCGGCTCAGCACATTTTATCTGCTGCTTTTTGGGATTATTTTAACATACCTACGATTGGATTCCATCTTGGTAAAGAAACGGTAACAATTGATTTAGAAACAGAAAATTTACATGCAGAAACGGTTGAAAAAGCAGTACAAATTGCAAACAATATAGTTTTTGAAAACCATCCAATCTGTATAGAGTGGATGAACTTAGAAGAAGCGAAAACATTGCCCCTTCGTAAAGAACCGACTATGACAGAGAATATACGTGTTGTTATTATCGAAAATTACGACTACAACGGCTGTGGTGGAACCCATCCGAAATGCACTGGTGAAGTTGGTCCTATTCAAGTACTAGGATGGGAGCGCAATAAAGGTGGTATACGCTTAACCTTTATCGCTGGTTGGCGTACACTTAAATTAATGGGGCAACAGCAACAAATTATAAAAGATGTTTCCAAACAATTAAACAGTAGCGAAACTGATATCCCAGCAAAAGTAGCACAGCTTCTTACCGCTCAAAAGGAAAACGAAAAAACAATACAAACAATGAATGAAAAATTATTATTTGCAGAGGCAAATGAATTACTGCAACAGTCTATAGAAATACATGCTGGGTTACTTATTTCTAAAGCATTTACAGATCGTTCTATGCAAGAAATTGCAAAACTATCAGCTATCATTACAGAACAACAAGAGCATGCAATTACGTATTTCGTTATTGAAAATGATGACAAACTACAATGTATTCTCGCTTGCGGAAAAACAGTAACGCTCGATATGAATGCTCTTTTAAAAGATGATCTTCCTGCAATTGAAGGAAAAGGTGGCGGAAATAAAAAGAGTGCACGCGGCGGCGGAAAAGCGGTGATGAACGGGGACGAGTTTTTAAATCAGCTTGTTTCTTCTTTACAGTCAGCAGTGTAAAACATGTTTATGAAGGATAGCTAACGGCTATCCTTCAACTATATTTACAGGCCTATATTTCGTTTTAACCCTTGATAACTTCCTGCATTTGCAAAACCGCCACTTATAAGATTGATAAAAGTTTCCGAAAAACCATAATAACTTAATTCGTTAATCGGTACCATTTGCACATCATGAATCGGATTATGATCGAACTCGTTAGAAGGTAGTGTAATTTCACCTTCAATCCTTTCAAGCAGAAACGTAATATGTAACAAAGATGGACTAGCATCTGGTTTATCACAAACATAGAGTAGCTTCTTAATTTTAACTTCTAATCCCGTTTCTTCTCTCATTTCTCGAATCATCGCTTCTTCTAACGTTTCACCATTCTCTACCCTTCCTCCAGGTAAAGACCAATCGCGATTAGCCACTTTTTGCTTTACTAGCAATACTTTTTTTCATCTTCAATTAAAATTCCCGTAATACGAACTTGCATTACATTTTCCATATGTAATCTCCTCTTCCTGTTATATTTACAAATTAATCCTTCCACAAAAAGAACATACGTTTTATAATTAAAGAAAATTATGGAAGAAAGAAGTTGTTATATTCATGCGCCCACCTTTAACAAAATCTATATCACTTAAAGATTTTCAAAACTATTATTGGTTAAAAGCAGAACTGCAAACATTTTGTCGCGAGCATGGTTTGCCAGCTAGTGGCTCTAAGACCGAAATAACCGAGCGTATCTCACATTATTTAACTACGGGGAAAGTCTTAAAAAACAGCTCTGTGCAAAAAGTGAGCAAAGCTCCCCTCTCTTATAAAGACCTTTCTCTTCAAACGATTATTACTAAAAATCACCGCTGTAGCGAAGATGTTCGTGCTTTTTTCAAAGAAAAAATCGGAACAAACTTCCGCTTTACAGTAGCTCTTCAAAAATTTTTTAAAGAAAATGTTGGAAAAACATATGAAGACGCGGTAGCTTTTTGGCATGAAGAAAACGAACGAAAAAAAGACCCTACATACAAAACAACTATCGGTGCACAATTTGAATACAATCGCTTTACTCGTGACTTTTTCGAAGATCCAAATAATAAAGGAAAAGCAAAAGCTGATGCGATTGCTGCTTGGAATGAAATAAAAGCAAAACCTGGTAGCAATGTTTATGTTCCTCAAAAAGTAGAAAACTAGTTCCTTTCTAGTCTTCTACTTTCTCAAATAATAGCGCAACCCCTATCCCGCCTCCAATTCCTAATGTAGCAATTCCATATTTCATATGCTCTCTTTGCGCCTGATAAAATAAACGTGTTACAAGCATAGCCCCAGATGCACCGTACGGATGACCGAGCGCAATTGCCCCACCATTTACATTTAATTTTTCATACGGAATTTGTAACTCCTTTGCACAAGCTACAACTTTTGAGGCAAATGCTTCATTTATTTCAAAATAATCGATGTCCTCTACTTTCATATTCATTTCGTTTAATAATTTGTTCACCGCAAATATTGGACCAGTTCCTGGAAGATTGGGATCTACTCCAACTACAGCACTACGAACGAAACGAAGTACAGGTTTATAACCTAACTTTAAGGCTTGTCCCTCTTCCATTACAAGAACAGCACATGCCCCATCATTTACACCACATGAATTACCTGCCGTCACTGTTCCATTTTGTAAAAATGCGGGCTTTGTTCTTTTAATGATTCGTTCATAATTCATTTCTAGCTTTATAGATTCATCTAATAATCCATTAAAAGAAAATATTTCATCATGTATATAGCCTTTTTCTAACGCTTGCAATGTCCGCTTATAACTAAGACAAGCGTACTCGTCTTGCATTTCTCTCGTTATGTTATAACGCTCCGCAACATATTCAGCCGCTACTCCCATGTCAGGATCACCAATTGTTTCAGGTGAAAATCTTGCTCTTTTTTGAAAAGGTGACGTACTTGTACTCTCTACTCCTCCTGCAATATAGCAATTACCTGCTCCGCCTTGAATGAAATGACATGCAGTGCGAATTGCTTCTAATCCGGCACCACATTGCCGATCAATCGTTACACCAGGAATATGATAGCCAAGTCCTGCCGCTAAAGCAGATAATCTTGCAACATTCCCTCCTGGCCCAACAACATTACCTAATATGACATCATCTATTTCCCTCTCAATCCCTTTACTTAAAAACGTAAGAAGCGGCGTTGCTAATTGCTGAACTTCATACTCTTTTAACATCCCATTCTTCTTACCAATAGGTGTTCTTTTCGCCTCTACAATAACTGCTCTATTCATATATTTTCTCCCGGTTTTCAATCATACTTTTTGCTTCCATACGAGCGATTTTCCCACTATTTGTATAAGGTATTCCATCTACAAAATGCCATTCTTTCGGTATTTTAAAAGAGGATAATCTCTGTAAGCAAAAACTCTTTAATTGTTGTTTCGTAGCACTTCCTTTTACGATCGCGACGGGCTTTTCACCCCAGTAACTATCTTTCACACCAATTACAACTATTTCATCGACAGCTGGGTGTTCATGTAATACACTTTCTATTTCTTCTGGATAAATATTGATTCCTCCAAATAAAATCATATTCTTCTCTCTACCAACAATATATATAAAGCCTTCTTCATCTTCATAGCCTACATCTCGCACTGTCATCCAGCCTTCTGCATTCAACTCCCGTGTTAAAACCCCATCTATTATGTATCCCATAAAAAACTGATCACTTTTCACATAAACAGTTCCTATCTCGCCTTTCGGTACTTCTTTTCCCACTTCATTACATATTTGAACCTGCACATTGTGACAAGGTTTTCCTACTGAATTTGGCTTTCTTTTACTTTCTTCATCAATTAATGCTGTTACAAAACTCAGTTCCGATGCACCATAAAATTCATATTTTTGCGCATAAGGAAATATACTCTTTATTTTTTCTTTCGCTTCAGCTTCCCATTTCGCTCCTGATGAAATAATTTTCATTTTATTTTCTATTACTCTATTTTCTTTATGTAAAGATTCAAGCATTGTCGGAACTGTATACATAACTGATATATTTTCAGTTTCTAACTGATCTAATACTTGATTTGGAATGAACTTTCTCATAATGTGAACTGTTTGTCCTACATATAATGCGCTTATTGCCCCGTATAAGAAAAGAGAATGAACGAGCGTCCCAGCTATTAAAATCGAATCCTCCCTTTTCATATAAAAGTCATGTACATTACAATCAAAACTATGAACCCACGATTGTTGTGCACGTAAAAATGCTTTTGCTGTTCCTGTTGATCCTGATGTAAATCCCATATAAAAAGGAGCATGTTGTACACTTTCTACAGTGGAATATGTAGGAAGATATTTCTCTATCATTCTTTTCCACTCATCAATTTCAATTACTCTTCCTTCTTCATCCAATAGATCATTCACCTTATATCGTTCTGTCACAATCATATCCGGATTACTAATTTCAATTCTTTCTCTGAGCTCATCTTGTTTCCACTTTATATCTAACGGAACACAAACCCACCCGGCCATAGCGGCACCAGAAAATAGTTGTAAAAACTCTATACGATTTTCTAATAGGATTGCTATCGTTTTATTCTTCAATTTTTTTTCATTTAACCAACTTGCTACTTTACAAACTGATTCAAACCACTCTTTATATGTTAAAACTCTATCATTTTCCTTTATCGCTATTTTATTTGGTTGTAAAGAGGCATGCTTTTTATATTCTTTTGTAATCCCCATATGAGACGTCCTTTCTTTACAAAAATAATAAAAAGAAACACGCAATAAACGTGTTTCTTCCCTTTATCATCCCGCATTTGTATATTTTCCATTCTTTAAAGCGGGTGTAATAATATGTTTCAATGAACGATGTAATTTTGTTACGAGAACTGCCGCAATAATTGCTTTTATACAATCCCCTGGTAAAAACACAGCACTCACTTTCATTGTCTCCCATACAGAAACATTCATTAAAAACGCTTGTACAGTAATACCAAATACATAAACTACGAAAATACCACCAATTATATTAATACATAATACTTTTATAATAGAAACTTCACGTAAACGCTCAATTAAATAACCAATAACAAACGCTCCAATGATGTAACCAAGTAAATATCCTGCACTTGGCCCAACAAATACACCAAGGCCACCACGTCCACCAGCAAGTAATGGTGCTCCAACTCCTACAATAAGTAAGAAAATAAGCTGACTTAACGCACCTAGACGTGATCCTAACAACCCACCCGCAAGCATAACACCGAGTGATTGCAATGTAATCGGAACTGGTGTAATAGAAAGAGCAATCGGAGGTATTAACCCTAACACTCCCATAATAGAACTAAATAAAGCGACGAAAACTAAATTTTTTGTATTCATATTTGCTTCCCCTATTTGTAAACTTAAAATGTTTTTTAGGTAACATATTATAGAAGTTATATTATCTTTCCATTTAGTTTTTGTCAACTTATTTTCTTTATAGGTTTACAAATATAAATTTAATTATTTTTCTTTATGCAAATGCTCAAGTTCTTTCCGAAGCGCCTGCTTTAAAAACTTCCCAACAGATGTTTTCGGTATTTCTTCCATAAATACAATATCGTCTGGTAACCACCACTTCGCAAACTGTGGTTTTAAAAACTCATATATTTCTTCTTTCGTTACTGTACTATTTTTCTTTTGAACGACGCAGGCAACAGGTCGCTCTTGCCACTGAGGGTGAGGAATTGCAACGACAGCCGCTTCAAATATAGCATCATGTGCCATTAAAGCATTTTCAAGATCGACAGAAGAAATCCATTCTCCCCCGCTTTTAATAACATCCTTCGTACGGTCAACAATTTTCACGCAACCTTCCTCATCCACTGTGACAACATCACCAGTATATAACCATCCATCGCGAAACCCTTCGACAGTACGATCATCGTTATAATAGCTTTCAGCGATCCACGGTGCTCGTAAACATAATTCTCCCATCTCAGTACCATCCCACTTCACTTCACCATTTGTCCCGACTACTTTCATCTCGACACCAGGTACAAGATATCCTTGTTTAGAGCGAATTTCTAGTTGCTCTTCATACGATAATTCCGTTTCATAACTTTTCAAACGTGCAAGTGTTACGAGTGGACTCGTTTCAGTCATACCATATGCATGTATGAACGGAACATTATGTTTCTGTTCAAATGCTTTAATAACACTTTTCGGTGCCGCTGCACCTCCGCATAGTATTCTCGTCATACTAGATAAATCGTAACTATTATTTTCTAACTCTTGTAATACGCCGAGCCAAATTGTCGGCACACCCGCAGCTAACGTCACTTTTTCTGATTGAATCATCTCTAATAAAATTTTCGGAGTAAACATCGGTCCAGGAAGAACTTGTTTTGATCCAAACCAAGTAGCAGCGAAAGGAAGTCCCCAAGCGTTCACATGAAACATAGGGACGATTGCCATTGCTGCATCACTTTCCGATAAAGCAGCTGTATCAGCTAAACCGAGTGCCATACAATGCAAAACAGTACTACGATGCGTATATACAACACCTTTTGGATTTCCTGTAGTCGCTGACGTATAACACATACCAGCAGGTGTATTTTCATCAATATCTTTTACAAATTGGAAATTTGGATTGCCTTCTTCTAATAGCTTTTCATAATGATATACAGGTTCCAGCGTTGTATTTGGGAGTTCATCTTTATCAGTCATAATAATGTAAGCTTGTACAGTTGATAATTGTGATTGAATATTTTCAACGAGTGGTACGAGATCTTCATCTATAAGTAGAACTCGGTCTTCTGCGTGCTGAATAATGTATGAAATATGTTGAGGAGATAAACGAATATTAATTGTGTGCAAAACAGAAGCAATACCTGGAATAGCAAAATACGCTTCCACATGTCGATGATGGTTCCACGCTAACGTTCCTACACGTTCACCTTCTTTAATTCCAAGCTTTTTCAACGCACTGGAAAGTCTTCTCGTCCTTTCCCCTAACTGCTTATACGTTAACGTTGTAACTGTATCATGTGTCCGTGAAACAATTTCTTTCTTCGAAAATAGTTTCTCTGCTCTTTCCATCATAGAACTAATTGTTAGCGGTACATTCATCATCATATTGGTTATATCCCCCTTTAAAGCGTTTTCATTTTTATTCATTATAACAGACATCTACAAATGATTACGAATTTTTTCTGTATATTCTGAATTATTTCTTTGGAAATAATTCAGAATATACTAAGAAGAAATATACTAAAATTTCTTCTTACGATATATAAATACCGAAATAACAAAAGAAAAGATATATATGATAACGCCAAATATTGTATATAGAATTGAAACGTATACAGATAAATTTAAATTTGATATTGGAAATTGTTCTATTAGATAGCCAATTACACTTTGTAATCCAAAATAAGTAACAAGTCCCCCACATGCGCCCCCAATTGTAATAGCATCAGATTTTTCTGCTCCCAAAACATAGAGAAGTGGATAGGCTATCGCTCCAGCATTAAGAATGATGAACGTTCCTAAAGAAACACTCTTAAATATATCATTATCAATTGGTGTATCTGAAACGAAACTATGTACATAAAATATGCCACACGATAATAAAGTACCAATAATTACAACTAAAAAATAGAAAAAGTAATGACTTTGTACAATGTTATTTCTAGTAACCGGTAAAGTAAGTACATATTTTTCATAACCCGACTTACTCTCATACTTAATAACTTCAAGTGCAGGAATCGCAGCAAATAAGATAGTGAATGTAGCAATTAAACGGTACATTGAAGCATTACCAAAATAAAAAACAAATCCCGATCCTAATATCGCTATTCCCATGAACAGAAAGAAAGTTCGATACACTAGATAATAGTTTGTCAATAATAAACCTTTCATTTATTTTTCACTCCTTGTTAATAAGATACTCATTTCTTCTATCGAGATGGTTCTATGAGCAATACCACTTGGTAATTTATGTACATCTGATACGAGTACATTGAAATATGAACCATGTCCCCTTCTAGCCACAACTATATCTTTGTTAATTAAAGTTAGTTGTTCCTCATCAACATCTACAATGGCGTAACTGTCTAAAACCTTATCTTTTTCTTCGTTCAATAGAATTTCTCCATCTTTTATAATGACAAGATGGCTAGCTATTTTTTCTACATCACTCATAATATGAGAAGAAAGTAATATACCACCATTACTTTTACCTACAAAACTTTTTAATTCCTCTAACACCTCCTCCCTAGATGAAGGATCCAGACCTCCCGTCGCTTCATCTAGGATTAATAATTTTGCATTATGTGACAACGCAACAGCTATAGTTAGTTTCATTGACATTCCACGCGAGAATTTACCTACTTTCTCATTAGTAGGTAAAGAAAAAGTATTAACTAATCGATAAAAATTATCTTGATCCCAAGATTCAAACATCTTTTCAAAAACTTTGTTTAGTTGCTTTATTGTAAGATGAGCCGGTAGATTCATAGCATCAAATACGACTCCTATCTTTTCCTTAAGCTTGGCATCTTTATTTATATTTTCTTTACCAAATATTTTTACTGTACCACTATCTTTAGAAATTAGTTCTAGTACCGTTTTAAAGGTTGTTGATTTCCCTGCTCCATTGTCACCAATGAATCCAACAATTGATCCAGACGGCACATTGAAGGAAACATCTCTTAAAACAACTTTGTTTCCAAATGATTTGCTTAAATTTTCAATTTCTAGAAGATTTGACATCATTACACCCCTATCTTAACTTTTCATAAAAATATTTTTTCTCCTATTAAAAATTATCTACTTTTTCTCTCACTTTCTTTTTCAGTTTAAAAATAAAACGTTTACTATATTCTTTATTTTCTACTAAAATTCGATACACCTCTAATACTCCTAACACACGAACAAAAAGATAAACTCCGATAGCAATAAGTACAACACAGTAAGGGTAATACTGCACTAATTCTCCTGAAGTGATATGTTTTTTCTCAAACAAAAACGGTATTGCGCCTGCGGCTATAAAACAAAATCCAACGATCATCACTGCTGCATACCTCTTCTTAATAGTCGCATATCTCTTTGTCAATTCTTTTAGAAAGTTTTGATCAAATAGTAGTTCTTCCTTTTTCAATACATTGTATCGACTCTCTTCTATCGTTACAGGTACCATCATCGCTCCAATTCCAAGGACAGCAACAATAATGACAAGGAATGTCGACATTGTTGCATTTTCTTTAAATAATAAATACGGTATTGTAGATAAAATGAGTAAACTAAATCCTAGCGCTATATATTTAGAAATTTTTTGTCCATACACTACATACCCTTCTGCCATTTCCTGACTTACGTAATATCCATCTACATTTTCATTACTTTGCTCAGCAGTTTCTTTTAATAAATAATCGAGTGATACTTCAAATACATTTCCAATCATTATTAACTTTTCAGTTTCAGGAAAACCTTGACCGTTTTCCCATTTACTAACCGCTTGCCTTGTTGTGTTTAATTTCTCAGCTAATGCTTCTTGAGAAAGCCCCTTTTCTTTTCTTAATTTAAAAAGCTTCTCACCAAATCCCATATGTGTGTCCCCCTTTGTTTTCTTACCTAAATTGTATGTAAACATAGCCCTTATCTCTATCTTCCTGCGGTTGCACTTTGTCAACTTGCGGTTGCGATTGTGTTATATAGCGTTTTTTTTCTATACTTAGAACGTTAATAAAAATAGCGCTTCCTAATAGTCCATTTGTTGTTATCAAAATAAAAAAACTCCTTAATTCATTTAAAGGAGTTTTCAATGTAAGATATTTCATTGATTCATATATCTTTCTCTAGATATAAAATACCTTTTTGTATCACGATTCTTACCTTTAATAAACATATCCTTCTGAATTGTATATTTGTACTCCATATTCAAACGTTTCATTAATTTTTCAGATGCTTCATTTTCTGAATCACATCCCGCTTCAATACTATTAAGATGCAATTCATGAAAACCATAGTAGAAAAAAGCTAACACAGCCTCCGTAGCTAATCCTCTTCCCCAATATTTTCGAGATAAGGCGTATGCAATTTCTGCTGTATGTGCGGTCAAATCATATTTTATAAATCCACACGTGCCTATAAGTTTTTTTTCCTCTTTTAATACAATTCCAAGAGGTGCTACTTGCCCTCCATTGTACTGACCCACAATTTCTTCTATATAGTTATATGTGTCACATAACGATCGATGAGCATCCCATACAGTAAAAGTTGTCATCTCTTTATCTGTAGCATACTCATATATATGTAAACTATCACTCATATTCATTTTCCTTAACATAAGTCGTTTCGTATACAAAGTTGGATATGACCACTTCTCAATAATCATAACGGTTTCTGTTTAAACCTTTCATAATTCCTTACCTTTAATAAAAGGATATTCCCACAATCTGTACAAATATAAGCATCCACCGGCGAAGATGTGAACATCGTTTCCTTTTTCCGTATTTGTGCATATCCGACAAACTCACCTTCTCCTATATTTTGAGAACCACAATTAGAGCATGTCTGCACGGCTTTTTGTTTCATGAGAGCACCACCTTTAATCTGTTTCTACTCCCTTCGACAGTTCACTTCCATTTCCCTTCCAAAAAACCTCTTATTCTCTCACATTTCAACAGGAATCTCAAAACAAAAATCGTATATGTACTATGAAATATATTTATTAACGGAGGAATTTTATGACTACTGTTATGACACTCGATATGGCAACAGAAATTGAAAATGCAGAAATTGATATGCTCTCTTCTAAATTAGAGAGACTACAAACAATGAGCGGAAACCCAATGCAAGTGCAAATGAAAAAATTCGGTAGTGCCACTGCCTTTTCATCAAAAATAATTGCTGGTCCTGCTTTTAATACGGTAAAAGGTATTACAAATGCAGATGCGATTGATGCAATCATTTCTTATTATGAATCACTACAAATCCCTTGTCGTTTTGAAATTACCCCAGCACAAGGTACAACTGAATTATTTCAATACTTATCTCAAAAAGGATTTTATCAATCTAGCTTCCATACTGCTTTGTATAGTATACCGAGAGAGGGTTCATCACTTCTTCCTTCTAATATTACAATACGAAAACTAAAAGAAAATGAGTTTGATATTTTTGCAGACATTTATGTACGTGGATTTAATATGCCATCCTTTACAAAAGATGGCGTCCGCCAAAATAACGAAATTCTCTACAATAAACCTGGCTGGTATTTTTTCATAGCCGAAGTTCAAAACACTCCTGCGAGTATAGGAGTTCTCTATATAAATAACGGTGTTGCTTCATTAGCTTCTTCTGCTACTTTGCCAGAATTTCAACGTAAAGGCTGTCATACCGCATTAATTCAAAAACGAATTGAAATAGCTATTGAAGCCAATTGTAAGTTAATAGTTGGACAAGCAAGGTTCGGTAGCAGCAGTCAAAATAATATGGAACGTGCCCATATGAAAATTGCTTATACGAAATCTATATGGACTGCAAAAGAAATATAATTAACACTCTTTCTCTTCTCATTACAATTTTATACATTTCATGACAATTCCTTTTCTATCCTATTAATCATTTGAATATTCGAACTAGATTTGATACGCTATTACTAGATACATCATTCAACTTGCAATATGAAAAGAGCATTCTAATCAAACTACAAGGAGGAGAAATGTATGACTAAACATGATCATGGTTTAAAAGAAAAAGTAGAAGGTGCCATTGATAAGGTAAAAGGTGAAGTAAAAGAAGTTGTCGGGAAAGTAACTGACAATAAGAAATTACAAGCTGAAGGAAAATGGGATAAGGTGAAAGGCACTGCTAAAGATACAGTTGGTAATGTGAAAGAAAAAGTACATGAATATAAGGAACATAAGAAAGAAAAATAAAAAAGAGCCCATTGGTCATCTCCCTGTCAAGTAGACAGTAATAAAAAGAGTATTATGCCACGGCCTTTTCCCGATATTCTATCGGGGAAAGGCCGTGAAGTTTTTCTTGGAATCTTTCTGTATTATAAAACTGAATATATTCTTGAATTGCTCGGTAGGCCATTTCATATGTTTTTGGGCGCACTAAATACAACTTCTCTGTTTTTAAATGTGAGAAGAATGATTCGATACACGCATTATCAAAACAGTTTCCACGTCTAGAATGACTACCGACAAATCCTAATTTCTCTAACTGTTTTGCGTAGGATTTAGATGTATATTGAAACCCTTGATCTGAATGGAAAAGGGGCTTAGTAGTTAATGACTTCCCTTCTAATTGACGTAATGTAGTTAAAACCAAATCTAAATCATTTCTTGAAGATAGCTTCCAGGCAACAATTTCATTGTTGTATAGATCTAACACAGCTGACAAATAGGCAAATTGTTCTCCGATTCGTACATAAGTAATATCTGTTACGAATTTTTGGTTTTGCTTTTCAGCTTGAAACTCTCGATTCAAATGATTTTTAAATACCACAGATGTTTTTCTTCCATAAAACGGACGTTTTTTTCGAATGATAGATTGAATACCCAGCTCTCTCATAAGACGACGAACACGTTTATGATTCATTACCATTCCTTCTCGAGCCAAAGCACGAGTCATACGTTTATACCCATAGTAAGGGTGCTGACGATGAATAGATAAAATATGTTCTTTATGCCACCTATCCCTTTTCTGACGTAAACGCTGCACGTTATGATATTTCCGCCATTTATAGTAGCCAGCCTTAGAAACTTCCGCGATTTGAAGCAACCATCGGAGTGGATAGGCTTGGCGTAATGAATCGATAAGAGAAAATCGTTCTTTCTTTAGGACCATTCCTTCCCATGTAGATTTGGATTGCGCTTTTTTAAATACTCAACCTGTGCCTTCAAATAAGCATTTTCTTCTTCTAGACTATTAAAATTCTTTCGATTCCAGACACCACGTTGATCATCAAAGGACTCCCCCTGTTGCGCACGTTTTACCCACTCAATAATCTGGGCATCGCTCTTCACACCGAGTTGTTCACGAATTTCTCGCAATGATTTTCTCTCTTCTAATCGAAGACGAACTGCTTCTCGCTTTAGTTCTTCTGTATATTTTTGAAATGATTGTCCTTTTCTTGCCATAAAAAAATCCCCTCCAGATAAAACAGTATTGAGTCCATCATATCAGATGGACTCTTTTTTTACTGTCTACCTATAGGGGATAATACCAACCCAGACAAATGGCAGATAACGTATTATATTTCATGCTCCAAACAAAGTAAAAGAATCCTATCATAAAGAAGGATTCTTTTACTAGGTATTCTGTTGACAAATGAGCAATCTACGGGAATTGAGTCTCTCAATACTCAATTCCTTTTTATGTTATACCAAAGCAGACATAGTATTCAAGTACGAGTACAACATTTTGAAAGTGTAACATGAAATCTATTCCTCATCTCCGTACAGACTGCTTCTATTTCTTGTTCGTTGACACTCCTATAACTTTAGCTAACTTGTATATGCTATCAGGTTCTGTACAAAATAAGAAAGCCAGGAACTGCAGTAAACAATATAGATTTTCTTTTTCAAACGTCCTTTCTTAAATGGCAGACAAAAAGGTGACTCTCAAATGGGAATCACCTTTTTTGTTACGAAATAATATAGAATGATACCGTTTATTCTACATATAAACCAATTGCTGCCACAATTGTTTCCGAAGCGTATTCCCATTTACCATCTGTGAAAGCCCCTAATTGTTGGCCGATTTGAGATAGAAGATCTGGCGTAATCGGAACACCAAAATATTGAGCAATGATTGCACCAATAGGTGCTGTTATTTTTGTCCATCCACCACTATCAATTTTAATTTCTCAATTTTTGATTACCCCATCTTCTTTTACAAAGCGATAATAGACTTGATCATCTAAACGAAAGCTTAAATGATGTGAAATTTGACCATTTACGACCGTTTGATTGCCTAGTTTCGAAATGTACGCTGGTTTCACATTAAATTCATGGTCATACTTTTAATTTTTTAATTTCAGGTCCTAACAAAGCAGCTTGAACCGCCTTATCAAGATTATTCATAGGAATAGCATCTAGATTTTTCGTTTGTTCAATAAATTGGGGTGAGAATACATGAGATGCTTGTACGACTTGTTGCGTGGTCGTTTCTTTTTCTGCAGCAAATGCGAATGTGGATGAACCTGTTACTAACATTGCTGCTAAAGCTGTAGCACTGATTACCTTATACCGTTTCATACTTATATTCCTCCTCTTTTCCAAAGGAGATTTTGTCCTCCATATCAATTTTTAAGGAGTGATTCTCATTGACAGAAACACTACGTATAGAAAAATTAAACACGTTTTTGCCATTAGCTTCTTTAGAAGCTCTCCCTGCAGAAGAACAAAAAATGCGTCTTCAATATTGGAAAGAACATTTCACCAACAAAGAAATTACCGCGGGTTTAGGCACGTATAATAGTAAACTATACGAATTGTACAAAAAACATGAAATTCCACTGCAAGGAACAGCGCATCTAAAGCGAAAAGGAAAAAAACGAACCCCATCCAAAGATGATACTCCTATTGTTTCACAACAGTGCAAGACTACCGAACCAGTCCAAATGCAAACAATTGTACCCACCATCCCAATGCAAGAGGTACCCGTGATTCCACAATTCGAACCAACAACACTACCAGTAGAACCAATAGAATCTGCTATTCTAGAATCCTTTCATATCCACTATGCGGGATGCCAGTCAAAATAAAAAATCATCCACCAATTACAAGCCCTTGCTACTTTGTTAGAAGAGGCATCACATGAACAGTATCAATTCTCAATTCAAATTGATACGCCATCTTTGAAATAACACAGAAAAAACTCTCTTATATTTTGATAAGAGAGTCTTCCGGGTAAGTATAGCATAAAATATTTAATACATAGCAGAGAGTTGCTTGAAATAATTGTAACACGAAAGACAAGAAGGCGCTTCCTAAATTTTCGTATCCTTCTGCATAAAATACCGTTTATAGGAGCATACTGTTATCCATCCATGATATGTATTCCATTCTGAGTAGCAAATAAATAGCTATTCTTTTTTTCTGTCTGGTGCCCTTATCATAATTTAAATCGCTGATCCCTTTATGTTAAGATACAGAATATTTCTGTATTGTTTCGAAAACAGCCGATACAATACTTTGTATATACTGATGCCATTCCTCCAGTTGAATCAACAACGTTTCTCTTTTATATGCTGGCATATCTCGTATCGCCTCTGTAGAGAGCGCTTTTATTTCTTTGTAGGCTTCTGAACATTCAAATGCGTGTGTCTCTGTATACGCCAATTTAGGAAATGGATTCCGCTGTCCCTGTTTCTGTCTTTCCCATTATTGTACGACATATTGAATCAATAACTCTTTATGTACTTTTGAAAATGCTATTTTATCAATCCATTTGGAAGACATACGATGTTTCACTCCATTTCTATTTAAACATTCTGCCCCGTTGCATGATTTTATCTTACTATTCAGATTTTAGTAATACATAAACAATGAGATCCTACACTTTCTGTTGACTGAAATGGATAATCTCAGTTGTTGAAAGTTAGAATTTGAAATGGTGTTGTTGGGAAGGATATAAATTTTCTGTTATGATGAAATAAATATACCTCACAAAATATTGGTATAAAAAGGAGGATGTATGTATGGAATGGCAAGAAGTAAGAAATGCATTCCCGAATAAATGGGTATTATTCGAAGCAGTCCAAGCATTTACAACTGATCAAAAAGAAAGAGTTTTAACGAAAATTGTACCAATTGAAACATATAGTGAGCCTTTAGCAGCCATGAATGAATATAAAAAAATGCAACAAAGTCATCCAAACCGTGAATTATATGTACTTCATACAAATCGTGAAAAACCAGGTATTATTGAAAAAACATGGGTAGGAGTTAGGCGAGCGTGATTCATTTAAAAATAGAAGATAGATTGTTGTTATGTTCCATTAGAATGAAACATAACGGAGAAATACTACATCTTGAACGTGTATTAGTCGATACTGGGTCTGGAGGAACGATTATTTCATCTGATAAAGCGGCATCTGTAAATATCGTACCAGAGGCTAATGATAATATTTATCGTGTTCGTGGTGTAGGAGGATCAGAATTTGTATATACTAAAATAGTTGATGAAATCGAACTTGGATTTTTGAAAGCAGAAGGATTTGAAACGGAATTTGGTGCTATGAACTATGGTTTTGATTTGGATGGAATTATTGGATTAGATTTTCTACTTGAAGTAGGGGCTATTATTGATTTAGAAGCAAAACAAATTTATCAGAAAGAAAAATAATAAAACCAGCGTATCAATGAATAATTGATACGCTGGTTTTATTATTATGTGTATTAACTTTAAGTGCACTTATTGGTTAATAGGGTTCTTACAATACTTTTTTGCAATTGCACTAGCCATATCAATTGCTCGTTGCAATACCGCGTGTTTTGACTTGAAATCTACCAGTTCAAAGCCAAATTCTTCGTTAATTTCAAAATCATTAATTGTAACAAAACTGTATTCTTCAGGAATTGACTTGTTATCTGAAATTAAATGAAACGCATAAGAAGTATCAAAA
Organism: Bacillus sp. SRB3LM; assembly: GCF_015712745.1. Lineage (NCBI taxonomy): Bacteria > Bacillati > Bacillota > Bacilli > Caryophanales > Bacillaceae > Bacillus > Bacillus sp. SRB3LM. Next base: position 305,614 of record NZ_VWVQ01000078.1, on the reverse strand, counting down.
CATAATAACTCGATTTTGAATGTATTTAGTGTACTAGCTTGACGGAATTGATAATACTCAACGGGGTATAAATAATCCCCTTCATGATGATAATTGAAGTCCTTTGAAAAATTCATCATTAACAATCCTATGTAGTTTATTAAAAACTTTTATTTAAGTAATTTGTCATAGGAAAAATCTTTCACTGGTAAATAATCATATCTATCCATCTTTTCTTGATTTGATCTTTGGGAATCAAAAGAAACAAGTAAAGAAGAAATCAAAGTCATTGAGTAAAAGATACTCCGTTTGCAAATTTTCCTAAGTAAATTAAATTCCTAAATATTGAGAGGATGAGTATAATATGAAAATGGTTCAATCTTTTATGGCGTCGAAAGTTGTTTTTGCTGAAACTAACAGTGGTGCTTTAGTGAACATTACAATCACTGGTCCTCAACCTAAAAAAATAGCGGTGGAACTCTCTTATTTATATCTTTTAACGGTGAAAATATGATGGAGATACTTCCAACCTTTCGACCAATCAATATAACAAAACTGATGACAAGAGCAGAAAAAGCAGAAATACAAGAAGTAATAAATCAATACCATCCTACTACATCTAAACAGCTAGAAATACGTTAACATGATATAAAATTATTAATTGAAGTATCCTTCTCAACATGTAAAAGTATTTATGATTAAGTTAATGAATTTTACAAAACTTACAAAATGTTAAACTTATAAAAGCCATTGATATGTAGTAATCAATTTTATAAATTATGAAGAATTATAAGCTTAGTTTTACAAGAATTAATAAATAAAGTAAATATTTTGCAAACAGCTTAGCAGGAATAGGAATATATGCTGCTAGATAGTGTGAGGGAACGGATTCATGCACGTGGTATTTGGATACCGTATAGAGAAGTAAAGATGTACTTTGCACGTAAAGGGGCAAATGGTATCGGAAATAAGAAAATGAGTTTGAAAGCATATGGAATATTCATTATTCTTACGTATATATGATAAGAATGTGATAGTCTATAAGTAACATGGCATACGTATAGAATAATTTGTGATTGACGATATGTAAAAGTAAGAATGTGGAGGGAAGAGAAATGGAAGCACAGCGAGTAATGCAAGAAGAAATGCGTGAAAAAATCGAACCGCTTCTAACTTTCATCATAAAAACAGAAAAATAAATGGTATCTGTGCCGCTAGTAGAACAAATTTTTCTTTGTGGTAGTGATTCAGAAGTGTTGCATAGTATACCAGTAGCTGCACTTATACAGGGGTGGACCACAGCTCTGAAGAATTGATCAGTCATCTATTAAAAGAGGAAGAAAAAATTTCGTATACAATTGGTTATAGAAAAACAAGAGAAATAAATGAGCGGATTTTATAAATAGGAATCGTGCGAAAAATAGACCATTTAGGACGGATTGTCATACCGAGGGAAATAAGAAGAGTGCTGGAAATAGAGAAAAAAGACTGGGTAGAAATATTTGTAGAGGGAGAATCGATTATTTTGCAGAAATATCAGGGAGATGATGTTTGCCCCATCACAGGAGAAGTATCTTTCCAGCATATTAAGCTGGGAGATGGAAAGTTGACGTTGAGTCCAGGAGGAGCAAAACAGCTTATACAGGAATTAGAACCATATCTTGTAAGAGCCTAAGAAGAAGGGGGAAGAAATCGTTGGAAAGAAAACCACAAGTACTACAGGAGAAAAGAACAAAAGATATGGTATCCTTTCAGGAACAAGTACTACAAGAAGCAGTACAAAGAAAAAAGAACATGACAATGATTTTAGTAAATGGATTTCATATCAAAGGAACAATAACAGGGTATGATTTATATTCGATTTTGTTAGAAGTGGACGGGAAACAACAGCTCGTGTATAAACATGCTATTTCAACAATCCCATTATAAAAGAAACAGAAGCATGAATCTGGATGATTTCATGCTTCTGTAGAATGATAGACAGATACATATTTAGTTGTTTACAGCTTCTTTTAATGCTTTTCCAGCTTTAAAAGAAGGTACTTTTCTGGCAGGAATGGTTATGGATTCTCCAGTTTGTGGATTGCGTCCTTCTCGTGCAGCACGTTCTCGCACTTCGAATGAGCCGAACCCGATTAATTGTACATTGTCTCCATTTTGTAGAGCTTTTTGAATGGATGCGAATACGCTATCTACCGCAAGACTGGCTTGTTTCCTTTTTAGTCCTGTTTGTATTTCTACTTTTTGAATTAATTCTGTTTTATTCATCAGGCACCTCGTATGATTGTTGTTATGTGAATCTTAGTATAAATCGAAAAAGAGAACGGTGCAAGATAGTTTGGGAGCTTTTCATGATAGAACCGAAAAATATGAAAATCTTGTCAAAAAAGAATGGAGGAGAAAAAAGAGCATGAACAATGTTTTTCACACAGAGCGAAATGATTTAGAACGTATTTCAGAAATGCTCAAGGTATTAGCACACCCTGTTCGTCTCCAAATGGTCCATCATTTGTTAGAGAAAAAAGCTTTAAATGTTACAGAATTACAATGGTATTTCGACCTACCCCAATCCACTATTTCGCAACATCTTGGTAAGTTAAAATTGCATAAAGCAGTGGCATATGAGCGAAAAGGATTAGAAGTATTTTATCGAGTGGACGATGAAAAAGTGAAACAAACGCTGCAGATATTGCTAGGCTAAACAGATAGTTTCGTTTATTTGTCTGGTCATGTGCGGATAAAAATAATGATCGAGGAGGGGTATTCTTCTATGAGCGGAAATGCACATTGTAATTATATAAGTCCCCGTTAAAAAATCGACATATCTACACGTTGAATACGACTAAGGATCGCTTCAGGATTTTTTATTAATAGATTCTGTAAATTGATAGATTGAACTCATCAAATGATCCATTGTTTCATGGTAACAATTTGCTAACACATTTTCTTTTATTACCTTCCATATACGTTCAATCATATTTAAATTAGGAGAATATGGCGGTAAAAATAGCAAAGTTAGACGACGGTTGTTTTCTCGCAAAAAAGATTTCAATTTTTTAGCATGATGATACCTTGCGTTATCTATATAGGTCCTCTATAAAATATCATCACGTATAAATTGTGTCTGGATACCCGATAATGTTTGTAAAAAACATGAGGGGAGAATATATGTTATGTCATATAAAATTCAAAAATTAAATCGTTTCACAATATCAGATTTACGCAAATTAGAGAAAAAAGGAAAACAAGCTTCTTGTCAAAGACGTATTGCAGCCGTTCGAATGGTCATGGAAGGATATACAATGGTGGATGTAGCACATATACTTGGGATGCATCGTCAAAGCGTCGCTAGTTATGTAAAGAAATTTAAAGAAAATGCAATCGAGGGATTACTTACTCGTAAACAAATTCCTGGGAAGAAGCCTTATTTAATTAGAAAACAACAGGAAGAATTAAAGGAACTCATTTTAAACACAACTCCAGCGGAGTTGCAATACGGTCAAGAGTCTTTTTGGAATACACGCAATATTCAATACGTCATCAAAGAGAAATTTTTGATTTGTATGTCACGTGAAGGGATCCGAAAAATGTTGCATCGGATGAATTTTTCCTATACAAACGCTACTTATGTATTGAAAAAGACAAATAAAGAAAAGCAAATTCAATTTCAAACGCAATTAGATGTGATAAAAAAAACCTAATCGATGAAAATACTGTACTCTTATATCAAGATGAATGTCACTTTAGAGATAGTCAAACTGTACATGCTACATGGTTTGCAAAGTGGAGAAGATGCGCCAAGTTCTACATGTATCCCGAAGCGGATATTACAAATGGAAATATCACACCAAAAGCCCCAGGCAAATACAGAGAAAACAAATAGCCAAAGAAATCCACCGCATTTTTCTAGAATCGCGTTGTTTATATGAAATTCCGAAAGTAACGTCTGTTTTACGCCAAACAGGAAAGCAAATCTCACAAAAAACAGTGGTGAGAATCATGAAAGAACAGGGCTTACAATCAAGAACTGTAAAAAAATATAAAGCTACTACAAATTCCAAACATTCTTATCCGATACAGGACAATGGATTAAATCGTCAATTCAAGGTAGAAAAGCCAAACCAAGTTTTGGTAGCCGATATTACCTATGTATCGACGAAAGAAGGATGGTTGTATGTAGCAAGTCTGATGGACTTGTATTCTAGGAAAATTGTGGGCTGGCATGCTGATCGAGGAAGTCAATATGCTGCCCATGATTATCAAAAACAATTACAACAGTATGGAATGCAAAGTAGCATGAGCAGAAAAGGGAACTGTTTTAATAACGCTTTCATTGAATCATTCCATGGTGTCTTGAAAAAAGAACTTATTTATCAGCAACAATACGTAACACGTGCGCAAGCACAGCAAGATATTTGGGAATACATTGAAATTTTCTATAATCGTAAAAGAATTCATTCAGCGAATGGTTATTTATCTCCGATAGAAAAAGAACATCTGTACGAACCGGAAGCTGCATAATTAAATTTATCTTTGTCTATTTTATTGACTTAATATCATATTTTTTGTGTAGACACTATCTAAGCTTTTCCAACATATCATGGTTGTGTGAGACAAAGATGAGCCTCTTTTGAGAATGTCTGTTATGAACAGTCAAATAAATCATTGTTATATCTCGGACAAAATTATACACTCGTATTGTATATACATAATAATATCTGTAAAGAGGTGTACGCTATGATTCATATTTTACTTCCTACGGAAGAATCAACTGCTGGATATTAACTTATTTAGTAGCTAGTAATCGGTAAAGTTCTTTATATGCTAAAAAACGGTTCTGATGAAATTCTAAAGAGGACATATATAGGTTTTAGGACAGGCTTCCTCCTTTGGAGAGTCTGTCTTTTTGATCATATACATGACTTCTATTCCAGTAATCACCTCTCTAGCTATTTTGACCTGGTCAAGAAAAACTGGAACGTACATGAGGGTACACAATCAATTTTGAATATTTGTAAGGAGTCACTCCCTCTAATAAATGGCTACATGAGTGAATGCTGGGCGTTTTGTCTTATATTTTCTAAGGTGGGAAATACACGTATTACAATAATTGTCGTCATTCATTGGGTGTCCAAAAAAAGAGAAAATTACTTGGCGATTTTTTGAAGATTTTTTATTCTGCACGATTGAATATAATGAATTTACAGTTTAAGTGAGGTACAAAACATTGAATAAACGACATATTTTCATGGGTGCTGTAATGAGTAGTATTGTATTACTCTCAGCATGTGGAACATCATCAGACAAAGTTGTCACATCTAACGCTGTTGATATTACAAAAGAAGAGTTCTACACTGAAATGAAGCAAAAAGCTGGTAAGCAAGTACTACAAAACATGGTTATGGAAAAAGTTTTTATGAAAAATTACAAAGTGGACGAAAAAGAAGTAGACAAAAAGTTCGATGAAACGAAAAAACAAGTGGGTGATCAATTCGATACCCTATTGAAACAACAAGGTATGAAAGAAGAAACATTAAAAAATACGCTCCGCGCCTCATTAGCTCAAGAAAAAGCGATTGAAAAAGCAATTACGGATAAAGATCTAAAAGCAAAATTTGAGGACTACAAAAAAGAAGTGAAAGCAAGTCAAATTCTTGTAAAAGATGAAGAGACTGCTAAAAAAGTGAAAGAGAAGCTTGCTCAAGGTAAATCTTTCGAAGAATTAGTGAAACAATACTCTGAAGATACAGTTTCAAAAGAAAAAGGTGGCGACTTAGGATTCTTCGGACCAGGGAAAATGGGAAAAGAATTCCACGAAGTAGCTTATAAGCTAAAAAAAGGGGAAATAAGCGAACCGATAAAAACAAAATATGGTTACCATATTATTAAAGTAATAGATACAAATGCTGATAAAACTTTCGATCAAACAAAAGCAGATATCAAGAAAGCATTAGTTCGAGAAAAATCAAAAAATCCTGAATTTATTAAAAATGTAATGATGAAAGAAATAAAAACAGTTGATGTACAAGTTAAGGATACAGATTTGAAAAACCTTTTCGAAGAACCCAAAGTTGATACGAAAAAAGATGAAAAGAAATAATAGGAAAACGGAGGTTGTGGAGAAGATCCTCTCTGCAGCCTATGTTTGTGTTAAAATCTTTTTTTATGTCAACACAATATATTCAATACCTGGAGAACCTTCATTACCCCAAGTATCAAAAACGTTGTTTTTGAACTTCCGACTGTCAAATAGACAATGAAAATAATAAAATTTTTCGCTTTTAAAAACCTGTCTAAACTCTAGGATATAATCTATAGAAAAGGAAGATCCCATGATACACAATTTGTGCAATGAGTAAGAACAAATTATATCTATTCGAATATAAAGATGGAAATTAAAATGGCTTTACAGATCATCTACAGGAGATAACGTACACATTTTTCTTTTGTGGTGCAGTTAAATTTCAGATTAATCTATCTAGTAGATATGCTAGTGATTTTGAGATCGTATGATAGGGAGGTGAATGACCATGAAAACAGGTGATTTTGTCCGGCATTTTCCAGAACTTGCTGAAGTCATTATTATATTACAGCAAGGGTGCTGAGTACATATGGCTAGGCGGTTCTGTAATTTTAGTATAGGCTGTACCAACCCGAAAGGAATGATTTGGAATTTTCCTCTTTCGCTCATCCATCCATATATAATCCGCTCTTTTTTTACAACGTATTCTTGTTTATGCAATACAGGCTACCCTTGTTTTTATACAGTTTGAAGGAGTCTTCTTGTTAGGAAAAAGATGCGTGTAGACGTAAGAGCCAGCAGTCACCGGTTGTAGCCATGAGAATGTCCAAAATAAAGAAAGGACAATATAAAATATGAAAAAATCTTTAGCAAGCATACTTAGTTTAGCAATTGCTGCAGATCATTCCAATCCTGTTACAAAAAATGGAGAACGATTGAAATATAATACGCCATACTATATAAAAGATAAAAATTTGCCTGATAAAGGTGGCGTCACATTCGAACGTTGGGGCTTAGATGATTTCTTACTTTTTGCGAATGCTGCAACGGATAATGGAACGCCTATTATTTTTGAACATAAATATGGAATAGATGGGTTCATCGAATCTACTAATGAAGTAAGAATAAAATCAGCTAAAGCCAATAAACCAGGTTTATACTATTGGGCTTATGATCCTTTATTCAATTCTATTTATTTGAATTATAGCAACAGCGCAGATCATGTCATTTATGGATCATCCGAAGATAATTCTATAGGTCTAGGAAGCGCTGTGAAAGGAGTCCATGAGAGTGCTACGGGGTGGTCTGATTTTAATGGATATTACGGAAACAATGTGGAAAAAGCTTGGATGGAGTCAACAAATTATCCGCATTCATACGACCCTGGTAAGGACAGATTCGCGTTACGTTTGAGTGAGTTACAAACACCTTTTGAAGTGATAGAAGCTAGCGAACAAAACGCTTCTGCCGAAAAGTTGCTGAATAAAAATCTAGTAAACAAAATGGAGTCTGTGAGGAGAACATTGGTACGATGAACAAATTTAAATATCTATTCTTAGTATTTCCTTTGGTAGGTGGGTTCAGTATGGGTACAATCTCAGCTACCACATCGTTTGCTGATTCTTACCAATCAAAAAAGAGGGTATCATCAGAGAATCCGTTTCAAGGATACCTTGTAAAAAATGGGGGCAAAACGCTTCTTCCCGAGGAACAAAATAACGTAGCCATGAACCAGGAGCAAATTCCCGTTCCTCAGCTTTCCGCTAATCCCTATGACCCTATTCCTAAGCAGGGAACGACAGTCAATGAATTTGGAAATATAGGTGATGTGCTGTATTTTAATGATGGTACCTATATGGAAAAAAGTGAGCATGGTCTCATTATCATCGGAAAATATTCTCAGACAAACACCTATAGAATGTTAGATTTAGGGAAAACTATTTCTTTCACGGCGAAATGCAATCAGGATCCAGAATTTGCGAAGCAAGTGCAATCCTTTTGGACAGAAACAAAAGTAAAACGGGCGACAAAATTTAAGCGTGTGGTATACAGTACGCAACCTGTTACAACTCTATATACTTTTAACCAAGCAGTTCAATCTGGATTATCCATAGAGAATGCCTTACATTTTGCGTTCACAATGGGGTGGAAAACTGACATGAAAGCGCTTCTCGACGGAGCGATAGCTACGTTGAGTGAATTATTGACTGCAACGTATCATCATCCCATTACTGTAACAGAAGAGGTTAGCCATACACAAAACATCCCGATAGGAGTAGATAATTCATCCTATGGGTATACAGAATATACAGCCGCAGTCTATCAAATACATTCTGTGTATACAGTAGAACCAGGTGCGGCACTTCAAAAATATTTACAAGATAATCATCTAGCTTTACAACAAACACAGTTCGAATATTTGAATTCATCTATTTTGATTATCCAGACACCAGGAAGCTATAAAACGGATTCTTGAGTTTGTAGTAGTATCGCAGTGCCGTATGTACAGAGAAAGACATTGAAATGATTCCAGTTTTTACATAAACAAAAGAGAAGTCTGGAATATGACTTCTCTTTTGTTTGTATATGGCATGAACCGTTTCGATTCCTTTCAATGTACGTGAAGCATGGCGAAGATTTTGAAATCCTGCGGATTTAACAAAACGTCTCTTGATATGTCTATGGTCTTGTTCGATGAGATTATTGAAATGCTGAACAGTACAATGTTTCGTATGCACATAAAAGCCATTATGTTTTAGTTTTTTGAACGCACAAAGTAAAGCAGGAGCCTTGTCTGTTGTGAGAACCGTTGGTTCTCCAAAAGCTTTCACTAACCTTTTCATAAACATATAGGCTGCTTGATGATCTCGCTTTTTGCGAAGTTGAATATCCAACGTGTAACCTTCCTTATCAATCGCACGATACAGATAACGCCACTCTCCCTTGACTTTGGATATAGGTTTCATCTAAATGCCATAAGGAATGTGCTGATTTATTTTTCTTCTTCCACATTTGATAAATGATATTTCCATATTCATGGACCCAACGCATAATAGTTGTAGGATGAACTGAAACACCACGCTCTCTCAAAAGTTCAGATACGTCGCGATAGCTTAAAGAAAAACGACAATAGTAGCCGACGGCTACCAAAATAATATCTTTCTTGAATTGTTTTCCTTTAAAATATCCCATATGTTATGCTCCTCATCTCATTTTTTTACAGTCTAGCTCAGCTCCAAAAACTTTGCAACAGAACCTCATTGAGCAAGATCATCGATTTATCAAAAAACGGATTCAGAATATGCTGGGATTGAAATCCTTGCAAACAGCTACAAAAATGATCGCTGGAATAGAAGCTATGCATATGATCAAAAAAGGACAAACCCTCCAAGGGGAGAAGTCTGTCCAAAAGCAAATGTATCTTATCAATGAAATCTTTGGTTTAACAGCATAAAGTTCCATTCCGCTAGGAATCTTTTTCTTTTTTTCATATCTAACTGTATTTGCACCAGAACCTATAAAACATTCATGAGTTTTGATCGTTTTTTAATTTTGTAACAGAAGGATCTGCTGTTGTATTATTTGAATAATTCGAATCAAACGTAATATGAGAGGATTTCAATGACTCTTGCATCCACCAATACGTAATAAAGCTTATTGCAATACAACCCGTTACATAATAGTAAAATAGTGACTCAGCCCCGATCTTCTTTAGCCACAATGCGATAAATTCTGCTGTTCCACCAAATATCGAAACTGTAAGTGCGTATGGAAACCCTATGCCTAGTGCACGAATTTCAGCTGGAAAAAGTTCCGCTTTTACAATTGCATTAATAGAAGTGTAACCAGTAATGATAATGAGCCCAGTCATCATCATTAGAAATGCTACGATTGGCGATGTCGTTTTTTCCATAAAGTAGAATATTGGTGCTGTTAGTAAAGTTCCAAGAATGCCGAAGGTCATTAATAGTGGACGACGTCCAATTCGGTCAGATAATAGGCCAGCAACCGGTTGAAGTAGTACGAATATAAATAGTGCGACAAAGTTAATCCAGCTTACTACTTCTTTTGGTAGACCAACTGTATTTACCATGAATTTCTGTAAATATGTTGTGTACGTATAGAATGCAACAGTACCGCCTAGTGTTAATCCGATCACAGTTAATACAGCTTTCGGATGCTTCATAAGTGTTTGAATGGTTCCTGGATTTTCACGGTTTTCGGATTTCATGTTTGAGAACTGTTCAGATTCATCCATAGTACGGCGAAGCCATAACACAGCTGTTGCTCCCATTGATCCAATAATGAATGGTATACGCCATCCCCACACTTTCATGTCTGGTTCGCTTAATATCTGTTGCAGAGCAATTTGAACGCCTAAGGCAATCATCTGCCCTGCTACGAGAGTTACATATTGAAAACTTGAATAAAAACCACGGCGATCACTACTAGCCATTTCAGATAAATAAGTTGCTGAAGTTCCATATTCTCCGCCTATTGATAATCCTTGAATCAAACGAGCAATAACTAAAATAATAGGAGCCATAATTCTGATACTATTATAACTAGGCGTACAGGCGATAATAAGAGAACCCCCAGCCATAATTGTAATAGAAAGGGTTAATGCTGTTCGACGTCCGTGGCGATCCGCATAACGTCCTATTAATAAGCTTCCAATAGGACGCATTAAAAATCCAACTGCGAAAATAGCCGCTGTATTCAGTAGTTGACTAGTTGAATCGCCTTTCGGGAAGAACTCTGCTGAAAAATAGACAGCAAAAGCAGAATAGACGTACCAGTCATACCATTCAATTAGATTACCGACAGAACCTTTAAAGATATTTTTAGTAATTTGGCTTGAGCGGGCTTGAGTTATAATAATCCCCTCCTACTAGGAATAAAAGGAAATTCTGAAAAAACATTCTTACACCAACCTTCCGAAACAAAATTCTTTATTTTCTGAATCTTTTAATATTGTTATCATTAGGACCATTAATAAATTTTACTAAAGAATGTATAGTTGGATGAGAAAATATAGCTGTTACTGGAATATCATGTTTTAATTTGTGATGTACCCGTTCTTTTAACTCCATCACTTGTAGAGAATCTCCACCTAAATCAAAAAAGTTGTCCTCCAAATGAATATTAGTTACACCTAATAATTCCTCCCAAATAAGGGTTAAAGCATGAACTAGATCAACCGGTTTTGTTTGTTCGATTCGTTCAGAGTTGTGATTAAAATATTTTGAATGAGCAATAGATGTTAATGTTTTGGTGTCTAATTTTCCATTTTCTTGAACAGGTAAATTATTCATTTGTATAAATTGATTTGGAATCATATACTCTGGAAGGCTTTTTTTCAAAAGTTCTTTAAGTTCTGAAGTGCGTATTATCTGAGATGAGACATAAAATGCGACTAACTTTTTATTACCAGAAAGATCTTTTATATCCATAACTACACATTCTGTTATAAAAGATAGATTTAACATCACTGTCTCAATTTCCCCTGGTTCTATACGAAAACCTCGAATTTTTATTTGGCGGTCTTTTCTTCCTAAGTATTCAATATTTCCATCTGGTAACCAGCGACCTAAATCTCCTGTTTTATAAAGTGTTTTTCCGAATTTTTGAAATGGGTGTTCTTGAATAAATGCTTCTTGAGTAAGCTCTTTATTATGCAGATAACCTATAGCTACCCCTTTTCCCCCTAAATAAATTTCTCCAATCGCTCCAATAGGTAATGGAGAAAGATTTTCATCTAAAATGAAAACGGATGAGTTGGTGAGAGGAGTACCAATCAAAATAGAATTTAACTTTTTATGTTTCTGGTTCATAAAATAGTAGGTTGAAAACGTTGTATTTTCAGTCGGTCCATAACCATTTATCAAATACCCTTCTTCATTAAGATATTGAAGTGCTAAGTTGGCATGTGTTAAATTTAATGCTTCTCCTCCTACAATTAAATATTTAAGTGTTGAAAGTGCTTGGGGATTTTTTTCTACAAATTTATGAAATAATGCTGTTGTAAAAAACATAATAGTAATTTCTTTATCTAAGATAAACTGACACAGTTTTTCATTATCTAGAGCTATATCTTTGGACACAATCTCTAACCTTAAACCATTTAAAAGAGCTGTCCATATTTCAAAAGTAGCTGCATCAAAACTAATAGAAGACATTTGTGTCAAAATATCTGTGTTTGTAAATTTAAAATGATCTTTATCACAGGCTAAACGTATAATGCCTCTATGTGGAACCATGATCCCTTTCGGTGTTCCAGTGGAACCTGAAGAATAAATAACATACGCTACATCCTCTGTAGTACAAGTGTGATTAGGATTTGTATTATGCACATTGGATTCCAATATTTTTGAGATTGTTTGAATAGTTCCCGCATAGGTGGACGGAAGTATATGTTGAAACGATTCATGAGTAATGACCATCGCAGGATTACTATTTTTTAACATAAATACTAATCGTTCTTGGGGGTATGTGGCATCTAAGGGAACATAAGTACATCCTGATTTTAAAATTCCTATTATAGAGACAATAGCTTCAATTGAACGTTCTAACATGATGCCAATATGAGAACCTGTTTGAACACCCCTAGATAATAAATAATTAGCGACTCTATTTGCTTGTGCATTAACCTCTCTATACGTTAAGTTTTTTCCATTATAGCTTACAGCAATATGTGAGGGAGTATTTACAACTTGTTCTTCAAAAATTTTATGAACACATTTACATTGTTGTTTTGAATAACTTTGAGGAGTATCATTAAATATTTCAGTCACTGTGTTTTGTTCTGACGGACTAGTAATATTTATATCTAAAGGTGTCAATTCTGACTTAGTTTCAAAAGTATCTAAAAAAATCTTTAAATTATTTAACAGGTTTTCAAGAATTCCTATATGATAAGTAGAAGAATTAAAATAGGCTTGAATATTAAATTCATCGTTTAAATGATTTTCTTCAAAGGAAATAAAAACTACATCTTTAGAAAAAGTATGAAAAAACGACTCAATATGCGCTACATTACCATTAGAATTTACCAGTGCCGTATCATATTGCAGTTTATCGTTATATGACACCATGGTTGGTGGTTGCATATAAATATCGTGTAACAGAGTTTTTACTGTAGCATTTTTTTGAATTTTTATATTATAATTATCTATATTGTTTTTTTGAAGATTATAAAATCCGAAACCAACTTCTGTTTCTGCACTGTATTTATATAAAATAATTGTCCAAGCACACTTAAAAAGTGTACATAGATCAACGTCAAATTTTTGAGCAATGTCTTTTAACATGGATAACTTCTGTTTCATTGTAATTGTAATATATTTTTGGTCTATGTTCATATTTTTTTGTTTGGGAAGAAAGTCTTTATTTAACATAATCCTAAATATACCTCCTCATACTAAAGTGTGCCATACTGCTCTCTTATAGAACGGTATTGATAACTACATACTTCTTCAGTTAATGCTTCTTTATCATATTGAAATTGGAATTTTTTATTTTCTAATATGATATCTGTTTCTTTAATTAGTTCTTCTGCTATTCTAATGTTCGGTTTTCGCATTATTTCTAGCATCAGTTGTTTTGTCATACTATTGAAATAATCTAAATCATTTAAATTTTGGCTACTCCAATGTATTACTGGTACCCATTGATTTTGTAATACAAAGAATAACTTAATAAGTATCTGTAGAGATTTTGCTACACATAGACGAGTATTTAATTCATCTCCACGAAGTAATAATTTTCTAGTTCGTTGTATACAAAATAAAAATTCGAAATAATGTAATTTAGCTCTTTGATCTCCTAGCATAGGAGGCATATGTTTGATCTGTGCTATTTCTTGATACAAAATTCTATTGGGATCATAAAGTATTTCACAAAATTCATATGGCCAATGGTCAATATCTGCGGGAGAATCTTTTTTAGCTTTAAAGTCGGATTCGGGTAGCAATAAGATTTCAATCTTGCCGTCCATTGATCTCTCGAAAAGATTATTTGTTGCAAGGGAATTATAGTAAGAATCCGTTACAATTACTTCTACATCAAAATCAGATAACGTATCTTGATAACCCCGTGAACTAGAACCTACTAGTACAATCCCTATTGTATCTTTGTTCTTTTTAAATTGAGATATAAGATCATTTAATAGAGTTTTCATTCATGCTCCACCTTTCGTTTCGAAGTTTTAATAGCCATATAAATTTAGATCTTATCCTGAGTTAATTGCCGTATGAATTCGGAAACATCTGTCACCTCTGTTAATATGAGTTTTGTTAAATGAGTTATAGTAGGATTGATAAGAAAGGATCGAATGGAAATGGGAACGTTTAATTCTTTTCTTACCCAGTTCATTAAAGATATAATTTGCAAAGAGGATCCTCCTATATCAAAAAAGTTATCATCCTTCTGTACATCTTGTATACGTAATACTTGCGCCCATTTTTTTTGTAAATATTTAGAAATAATTTCACTTGTGTCTTCATTTTGATATTTTACATTTTCTTTTTCGAACATTCGCTCAGCCGTTGTTAATACATTTTGCTTAGATTCATGATTGATCATAAAGTGGTACAATGTATCGACAGTAGGATTAGCCAAAAAGGATCGAATGGAAATAGGAATATGGAAGGTATCTCTGATCCAAGAAATCAATTGAATAGCTTGAAGAGAGCTACCACCTATATCAAAAAAATTGTCCGTAATGGTTATATGTTTGTTATTTATTAATGTTCCTAAATAATTAAGAAGTACTTGATGGAGCTTTGAATATTGAGCTTGCTTTTTCTCAGGTAATGCTGTTAAAAATTTATTTAATATTTTTTTGTTCACTTTCCCATTTGCATCCAAAGGAATAGCATCCACAATAATAATGCTAGGAATCATATAGGAAGGAAGAGTTTCTTTTAAAAAATTTTTCAAGTTGCTTTCATCAATTGGAGCATTTTTTACAGAAACAAAGGCAATTATTTCTTTTTCTACATTATTTTTATCATTAACGTGGACATATACATTTTGAACATTAGTGTAATGGAAAATAGCTTTTTCAATTTCTGCTAATTCTACTCTATATCCTCTTATTTGTATTTGGTCATCAATTCGACCTATTATTTCAATACTATCGTCGGATAAATATCGCCCAATATCACCCGTTTGATAAGCCTTTTTCCCATTTATAGATAAATATCCTGATTTTTGAGGGCCAGTGACTTTTTCGAGATAGCCTCTCCCTACGTTTTCACCTATAACGCATAATTCTCCAATCGTACCTTGTTTGCTCAGGTTTTTATCTTTATCAAATATGACGATTTGATTATTACGAATCGCCTTTCCAATGGGAACACTTTTGGTTTCTGTTTCAAGGTTATCGTCTATATCTACATTCATTGCAACACCAATTGTAGTTTCAGTCGGCCCATAATGATTTACTATTTTACAGGCTCCTGCCCGTTTTTTTATTTCTTGATAGATTTCCCATTTTAACAATTCGCCTCCCAGTATCAAATACTGTTTTGGAAAGATATTTTCTTCTGCAGAATGTAGTAAAGTATAGAAATGGGAAGGCGTAATTTTCAAACAATCTACTGAATGCGTAGAAAAATAATTCGAAAATTCGTCAGGTTGTAACATTTGTTCTTTAGATAAAATATGCAATGTTCCAGCTGAAGCTAGAGCTCCAAAGATAGATGTATTCCCTAAGTCTGCTGATAATGTAGATACACTCGCAAAGTTTGTTTTATCATTTATATTTAAACACTCCATAAGAGATACAATATAATTTGTTACATTTTTATGTTCGATTAGTACTCCTTTTGGATTTCCGGTAGACCCTGAGGTGAACATGACGTACATCAGTTGATGTAAAGGAATTGAAATATTTAAATTTTCAATTCCATATGTTTTTGTCTTAGGGTCATCTACTGTAATGATAGGTCGATCTACCAAAGGATAAGTTGATTTTGATTTTTTTGAGCTGAGTATCAAACTACAGTTAGCAGAGTTTACTATATATTCTATTCGGTCTTTAGGAAGTTCGGTTTCTAAGGGGACATAAGTGGCACCCGATTTTAAAATTCCCAATAACCCAATAATCATTTCAACAGATCGCTCAATATATAGACCTATAAAATCTCCGATACCTCTCCCTTGTTCTTTTAACAGATTAGCTACTTGATTTGCAGATACATTCAATTCTTTATATGTTAGTTGTTTATCATCAGCTATCACAACTATTTGTTCGGGCGTATGATCTGCATGAAATTCAACAATTTGGTGTAAGCACATGTGAGCCAGTTGTTCTAACGTTAACTTTCTTATAGAGCTTGTCTTTTTGTGATTTAAATTCATGATGTACCATCCTCAATAGTAATAGTTTTTTAGTTAATCTGTTCATCAATAATAGTAGCTAATGTTTGCTCAGGTTTAGTAATTACGCTTTCTAATAATGTTTTATATACCTTTAGCATGGAAAGAACTGTATCGTGTTTGAATAATGCAGTATTGTATTCTAAAAAACCTGTGACTTGAGAGTTTTTAGTGAAAAACCCCATATTTAAATCAAATTTAGCACTTTGTGTATCAGAAAAAATATCTTCCATTATTATATCGTTCATTTCGATAGCGCTATTACTGACATCATTTAATGAGAACCATACGTCAAATAAGTTGTCTTGGGTTAAATTTTTATGTTCTCTTATTTTAGAAATGAGTAGATCAAAAGGATATTCTTGGTTACTGTCAGCTTCCAGGACCATAGATTCGGTTTCTTTTAAAAATTGTAAGAATGTACTTTCTAAATTTAATGAACTTGTTAATGTTAATGTATTGACAAAACAGCCTACGATATTTTGCACGTCTAAATTCTTACGATTAGCTGTTGGTGTTCCAATTACAATTTGTCGACTCTTTGAATATTTGGATAAAAATAATATATAGACTGACAATAATGTTAAATACGATGTACTACTGTATAATCCATTAAATTCTTGTAGCTTTTTCTGAAGTTCATCATTAAAATTAAATTTAATAGATGCCCCTTTTTGCGTCTCTAAGTTAGATCGTTTAAAGTCTAATGGTAACGTTCCTTTATTTTGAATATTTTCTAATTTGTTTAACCAATATTGTAATTGAGAATCTAGGAACCCTTTATTTACAATTGCTCTCTGCCAAATTGAATAGTCAACATAAGTAAATTTAATATTAGATAAAAGAGGTGACTCTCCTTGTGAAATCGCATTATATGAGCTGATTAAATCATTTAAAATAATATTTTGTGACCATCCATCTGTGAGGATATGATGCATTACTAATATCCAAATATATTCTTGCTCTGCTATTTTAAATAATTTTGTGCGAAAGAGAAGCTCATTGCTTAAATCAAATGGTTCTTGAACATATTCATTTAAAAGTTGTATTATTTTTATTTCTTTTTCTGCAGTTTTGCAAGTAGTTACATCAACTACTTGTAGATTTACTTCAATATCATTTTTTATTTCTTGACGGAGATCTGAATCTAGATGAAAAGTAGTTCTAAATGATGGATGTCTATTTACTAGGATGTTTAGGGCTTTCTTGAACGATGGGACATGTAAAGGTCCTTTTAGTTTTTTCGTTATATTAACGTGATAGGCTGTAGTGACAATATCATATTGTGATGCAATCCACATGCGTTCTTGAGAAAATGATACAGGATAATCTTTTGATTCTTTTATGTTTTGAAGTGGTGATAAAATTTCTTTTTTTATTTGCTTTGCATTAGATTTAATAAACTTTGCCATCTGTTCAATGGTTGGGAATTCGAATATGTGCCGTAACTCTAAATCGATTGTAAATGCGGCGTTGATTTTACTAATAATTCGTGTGGCTTTTAAAGAATGACCACCTAAAGAAAAAAAGTTATCCGTTATACTAATCTTTTTTATATCCAGTATACCTTCCCATATTTCAGAAAGTTTACTTTCCCATTTATCTCTCGGTGAAATATATTCAATAGATTCTGAAGTACTCATGCTTACGACTTTTTTAAGAGAAGAAATATCTACCTTTCCATTAGGAGTTAGTGGTATGCTATCTACAATAAAATATCTTGTGGGTATCATATAAGACGGCAATTCAGATTGTAAAAATCCTTTAAAATACATAGAAATAGAATGTTGTTCTCTAAGCATTCCTTTATTGGCAACAATATACGCTACTAACGTTTTATCACCAATGCTGTCTTCGGTAACTACAACAGCGCACTGCTGGACTGCAAGGTGTTCGTTAAGAGCAAATTCAATTTCACTTAATTCAATTCGATGACCACGTACTTTAACTTGCGAATCAATTCTTCCTCTGAATTCTATGTTCCCATTTGCAAGACATCTTGCGAAATCACCAGTTTTATATAAAATCTCATCAGAATTTGAGTTAAATACACTTCTAATAAACCTTTCTGAAGTTAAATCTTCTTGATTCAGATATCCGTTCGCAATTCCATCTCCTCCAACATATAATTCACCAATTACGCCTGTTGGAACAGGTTTTAAATTTTCATCTAAGATATATACTGTAGAGTTGGAAATAGGTTGTCCGATAGGTATATTGCCTCTTTTAGTATCGATATCATGAATTTCATAATAACAAGAAAATGTAGTGTTTTCGGTTGGACCATATCCGTTAATAAGTTTGCAATACTTGGTGTTTTTAATAAACTTCTCAACATGAGATAGCGATAAGCTTTCTCCACCAATTATTAAATATTTTAAACCTACAATATCATTTAATCTGTTTTCAACCATTTGATTAAACAGACTAGATGTTAACCATAATGTAGTTATATGATGTGAACGGATTGTTTCGCCTATTTTACCAAGTGTAGGTGTTTCCGGAGGCATAATGACTAATTTCCCCCCATTTAGTAAGCTTCCCCATATTTCAAATGTAGAAGCATCAAAAGAAATAGGTGCTAACTGTAACATAACTTCTTGTTTATCAAACTGCATATAATTAGTGTTTTTAACTAAGCGAATAACATTTCGATGGTTAATTAAAACTCCTTTAGGCATTCCAGTAGAACCAGACGTGTAAATGACATGGGATATATCAGTTGGATTGACTGTTACACGTAAAGAATTTGTAGGTTGCGATAAAATATCTTCTTGTTTTTGATCAATTGTAATAACTGTTGGATACCCAGTTTTAAATATATTATTTTTAGATTTTTGGGTAATAATCCATTTCATACGACTATCTTGAATCATAAATTCTAATCTTTTTTGTGGATAATTGGCATCTAATGGGACATATATAGCACCTATTTTTAGAATTCCTAAAAGGGTTGTAATAAGTTCATTGGATCTTTCGATACAAACACCTACAAAATCTCCTTTTGCTATCCCTAAATTTCTAAAAAGGTGTGCATATTGATTGGCTTTTTCATTAAGCTCTCGGTAGGTGATCTCCTTCTCTTTAAATGACAGAGCAATATGATTTGGTGTTTTTTGAACTTGCTCCTCAAAAACCTGATAAATAGCTTTTTCTTTAGGATAATCTGTTGTAGTTTGATTTAAAGAGCAAAGAATTTTCCGATCTGTTTCACTTAGCATTAAAAAATCGGATATATTTTGGTCAGGATTCTGTACGATTTCCCTTAAAAGAGAATGGAATTGTTGTGCCATCATAGACACAGAAGAGTGATGGAATATTTCACTAGAATAGATCCAGCGTGCTGTTAGTGCGTTATCATCTTCTAATATTTCAAGAATGATATCAAATTCAGTTCCGGATTCTTCAAATTCAATGCTATTTACTTTTAAATTAGGCAAACTAAAAGAATGATACGGATTTTTTTGATAACCCATTAATATCTGTACCACAGAATTCGAAACAGCTGCATTCTCTTTTGTAATAGCTTCAACAATCTTTTGATAAGGTACTGCTTTTCTTTTAAAAGCTTCTAAATTTGTAAGTTTTACTCGTTCTATTAATTCATTGAAGCTTGGATTATCCCATAAATTTACTCGTATAGGTAACGTATTGATAAAGCACCCAATAAGTGGTCTAGTGTCTCGACGATCACGTAAGGTAATAGGAACACCTATAATCAAGTCCTCTTGTTGGGTATAGCGATGTAAAAAAACAAAAAAAGCAGCTAATAAAGTAGTAAATGGAGTAGTACGATTTTTTCGACTGAAATTGCGTATTTGGTCAAATAATTCTTTTTCAAACTTAAAATTTAAACTCGTTCCTTTTAAAGAAGGGGCTATAGAGCGAGTATAATCAATAGGTAAATTAATACCGTCATATTTATCTGAAAATGTATTTTTCCAATAGTTTAAATTGTTTTCAAACTCAGCCGTGTTAAATTCTTTAGTGGTATCAACTACAATATCATAATGTTGCACTTTTAATTTAGGCAGCTGTATTGAATCATGTGCTATTTTCGCTGTATAGATTTGAATCAATTCTTTAATTAATATCTCCACTGAAGGGCCATCAGCAATAATGTGATGCATACTCATAATTACAGCATGTTCTTGAATATCAAATTTTAGAAAATGGACTGTAAGTAAAGGTCCATTTTCTAAATCGAATTTCTTTGATGATTGTCCTTTTGCAAATTCGATAATTTTTCTATCCCGATTTTCTCTTGCTATTTTGGTGAAATCAATTTCTTCAAATGAAATCAATACTTCATCAACTATTTCTTGATAGGGTACATGATCTTGATCATAAGAAAATTTAGTTCGGAAGGCATGTTGCCTTTGACCTAACTTCAAAAAAGACTCTTTGAGTAAAGGTATATTTAACTCACCGTGGAAATACAATCCGAATTGTATAAGGTAAGAAGGAGTGTTTGGATTTAATTTATTCATATACCACATAGATTCTTGCATAGGCGAAAGTGGATATTTTCTTGTTTTTTTAGTAGGTGCCGTATTTAATAATTTAGATTTATCTTCAGAATGCGATATATTTTTTGAATTTTTCGGTCCTCTTTCAAGCATTGTATTCCCTCCAATATAGTGAATTTAGATGTACGAAAATGATGTGGAAAATGCCTTAATATATTTCGGGATATAAAAGTTACTCTCTACCGTATTTGGTAAAGCATAAATCGCATAAATCTCCAATGGTATTGATATCAAATGTTTCTTCACTAGTTAAAAAGATCTGACCATCTGTTTCCTCTTCAATTTCTACAAGGAAATCAATTAAAGCTATAGAATCTCCACCCACTGCATAAAAATCATCATTTCTTTTCAAACTAGAAACTCCCAATAATCTTTCTAATATTTTTATTATTTTCTTTTCAAGATCAAAAAAAGCATCTTCTTTATCACAAGAGGATGAGCAAGATGTACAAGAATCTATCTCATCTTTTGATTGTTGTTCCAAGTCAAGCGCTTGTTCTCCTTTCCAATAAGATACACGCTTGAAAGGATATGATGGAAGTGGCGTTTTATAATATTTTTTCATTTTATATAATTGATTCCAATCGATGTTATTTCCATCAAGCCATTTGTGTAAAAACCGATTTAAAATTTCATCATGTTGATTTATATTGGATGGTTCTTGAATATGTGATTCATCTAAATGATTAATTAATTCTTCTATATTAGAGGCAATAGTTGCCCATCTGTATTCAAAAGCTTTCCTTCCAACATTTAAGGTATAAGAGATATCAGCTAAATTTAGATTTGTGTTTTGGATTAAATATTCTTTAAGATGTTTTTTAATTTGAATTAACTGTTCATTTGTTCTAGCTGAAAGCGTAATTAACTCAGCATTTTGTATATGATTTTTTTCCTTTTCTATATCTGGAGCTTCTTCTACGATAAGGTGTGCATTTGTACCGCCAAAACCAAATGAACTTACTGCACCACGTCTTGGACTCAATTCAGTATTTCTCCATTCAAGGGCTTCTTGAGGTACATAAAAAGGACTATTTTCAAAATCGATGTACGGATTTGGCTTGCTAAAATTAAATTGAGCAGGTAGTACTTTATTTTTTAAACACAAAACTAATTTAATTAATCCTGCAATTCCCGCTGCATGTGTTAAATGACCAATGTTACTTTTTACTGAGCCAATTGCACAATAATTTTTGTCCGATGTATATAATTGATATGCAGATTTTAATGCTTCCATTTCAATAGGGTCACCTAAAATAGTTCCTGTTCCATGAGTTTCCACATAAGATATTGTTCGAGGATCTATTTTGGATTTTTCAAGTGCACTTAAAATCACTTTTGTTTGTCCTAATTGACTAGGAGCAGTATAACTTGCTTTATCACTGCCATCATTATTTATGGCACTTCCTTTAATAACTGCATGAATAAAATCTTTATCTCTTATTGCATTTTCTAATTTTTTTAATACAACTACACCTGCACCGTTACCTTCAACAGTTCCAGTTGCTTCTGCATCAAAAGGTTTACATTCTCCATTCGAAGAATAGATTAATCCTTCCTGATAGATATATCCTTTAAACTCTGGAACATTTATGGAAACCCCTCCTGCGATAGCAATGTCGCTACTTTGATTTAACAAACTTTGACAGGCCATATGTACAGACACTAATGATGAAGAGCAGGCGGTTCCAACAGAAATACATTCTCCACGTAAGTTAAGTTTATGCCCCACTCTCGTAGCTAAAAATTCAGGAGCATTATTAATATAATTTTGAAGTGTTGTAGAGGCTGTTTGCTTTGAATCAGATTCAATAGGTTTATATTTGCTTGGACTGCAGCCAGCATATAATGAAATAATTCCTTCATAGTTAAATGGATTATACCCTGAATTTTCCAGAGATTCCCATACAACTTCTAAAAATATTCGATGTTGAGGATCTAGTGATGCAGCTTCTGTTGGTGAAATATTAAAAAATTCAGCATCAAATTTATCAATATTCCCAAGGATTCCACGTGCATTCACTAATTTTTGTTTAGAATATATTTTATTATCCGTTTGAGTGAAGTTAAAGTAAGTAATTCCATTTAATTTGTTTCGAAGTAGTTCCCAATAATGTTCTAAAGTAGGACTTTTAGGAAAGCGTCCGCCTATACCAATTATTGCAATATCTTTAGAGTCCATATAATTAGCTCCTTTATAAGTAAAATATATCTTTTTAAACAATGTTAATACTTGGTTGTATAAACCTTTTTTTATGCGATTATTAAAAAATATTTGCTTTAACAACCTATTTTATACACTTGCTAAAAATATTTTTTCAATGAATTATGCTGTAGAGTTCGAACTGCTGCTTATTGAAATAATAATCATTCAAATATTTTTCGCTTTATCTAACGATTAAAAAATATTTATAAAATGAACTTTGTTGTAATCAAATTGAAGACACGAGATTTGAATTTCATAATGCAGATTAACACTCTGAATGTATATGTATAAGAACATATGAGTTTTTTGAAAAAGTAATTGTATAAGAATTTTTCAGATTTTTATAATTTACATTAATTGAGATGTATATTTTGTACACAATGTTATAAATATAAGTGTATAGCTAGAACGCATTCTCTTAACTTAAACCATTATAAATCAAGCAAGCTAATTTTTTAGTAAGCATGTAAAATTTATGTTTAAAGTTATCATTATTAATAAAGAAATATAAAAAAATGGAGGCGTAAATTATGATAAACCTAGATTTATTTCAGGAAAAATTTAATGTACAAATTATTAAAGGCTCTTTATTAGTTCTCAAACCGAGAAAGGAGAATACTCATATACTGCAGTGGATAGAGGATCACAAAAAAGAGCTAAATAACGCATTATTACATTTTGGCGGGGTATTATTTCGTAATTGTAATATAGATTCAATTGAAACTTTTAATAATTTCATTTGTATATTCTCTGAAAATTTAGAGGAATATACAAATGCATCAACCCCAAGAAATAAAGTTAGTGGAAATATATATACCTCTACAGACTATCCAGCAGATCAAAAAATCCCACATCATTCTGAAATGTCATACACTTCTACTTGGCCAATGAAAATATGGTTTTATTGCATGACCCCGTCAAAAGAAGGAGGAGAAACTCCTATTGCTGATAATCGAGAAATTTTAAAACATATTGATTCTACTATAAAAATGAATTTTAAGGAAAAGGGTGTAAAATATGTTAGAAATTTTTACGAAGATGGTATGGGGATAAATTGGGAAAAAGCGTTTAATACGAATGATAAATCAAAAATAGAAAAGTTTTGTAGAGATAAAGGAATTAAATTTAACTGGTTTGAGGGGGGATTAACTACCGAGGAAAAAGGACCTGGTATTTATACACATCCTATAACTCGTGAGGAAATTTGGTTTAACCAAGCACATTTATTTCATATTTCTGATTTTGATTTGACCACACAAGAATTTTTATTAGAACAGTATACAGAAAAAGGGTTACCAAGAAATTCCTATTATGGAGATGGAATGAAGTTTGATGCTGCAGTGTTATCGCACATTCAAAATGCATATGCAAAATGTGAAATATCCTTTCCATGGGAGAAAGGGGACGTGTTGATGCTTGATAATATGTTAATGTCTCATTCTCGAAATCCTTTTAAAGGCGAACGAAAAGTAGTGGTAGGTATGGCAGATATGTACACTACTAAAAGATAAATAAATATTTTTGGGGGTTAAATAAATGATCGTTAATGTTACAGATTTAAGTAAAAGTTATAAGGTAAAAAGGAAGTTACCAGGATTACAAGCGAGTATTCGTAATTTAATTCATCCAAACTTTGAAACAGTAAGTGCTGTAAACAACGTTTCATTTACCATTTCAAAAGGCGAAATTGTCGCTTTTATAGGTCCTAATGGTGCTGGAAAATCTACTATTATAAAGATGTTAACAGGATTATTGTATCCAACCAGTGGGAAAATAGAAATAATGTCACTTAATCCTTGGGAAAAGAGACAAGAATTTTCATTTAAAGTAGGAACAGTTTTTGGACAAAAATCACAACTTTGGTATCACCTACCTCCGATAGAGGCATTTTCCCTTCTGTCAAAAATTTATGAGCTAGACGAAGCATCTTATCTAAAACAACTCAATAATTTAGTAGAACTGTTTAATTTGGAAAGCTTTCTCTATACTCCTGTAAGAAAACTTAGTTTGGGACAACGTATGAGATGTGAAATTGCAGCTTCTTTAATTCATCAGCCAGAACTATTGTTTCTTGATGAACCCACAATAGGTTTAGATATTGTTGGCAAAAGGAAAATTAGAGAGGCATTACTAGCGATGAATAGAGAATTTAAGACAACTATTATCCTTACCAGTCATGATTCTGGTGATATCGAACGGTTATGTAACAGAGCAGTTGTCATAAATAAAGGGAATATTATGTTTAATGATAATTTAGCTACTTTGCATTCAAATTTTTTTACACATAAAAAAATGTATGTAAGATTTTCCGATGATAACATTCCTACTTTGAATCAAGCAGGGATAGAGATAATAAAGAAGAATTTGAATGAAGTTGAATTTAAGGTGGATATAAAAAAGAATTCATGCACCCAAATCATGCGAGATATTATGGGGAAGTTTAATGTTGAGGATTTTACAATTTTTAATCCTACTATGGACGAGATTATTCATCAAATTTTCACACTTGAAAATGAAAAGATGAAAAAGGAGTGAACGCATGAAAAATCTTGAAAATGTCTTAACTAAATATTATTCCATTTTTATAACTTCAGTCAAAAGTAATTTAGCTTATGTGAAAGAAACATTGTATGGAACAACGTTTATGCTAGTGATTATGTATATTTTTATTAATTTGTGGGAAGTAGCTTTTGCTTCCAAAAGTACTAGTCTTAGTATGGATTTTGTTCAAACAGTTTGGTATCTGCTAATAGCAGAAGCAATTGTCCTAAGCTTAAACCCGGTTTATATAACGATTGGTGAGGAAGTTCAATCGGGTTCTTTGGCATATACAATAAATCGACCATATAACTATTTAGCGTATCATTTCTTCAATGGTTTAGGAGAAAGTTTACTTCGTTTTATTATTAATTTATTTTCCGGTGCGATATTGGTGTTAATACTGGTAGGGCCAATTCATGTAGAGGTCCTAAATTTAGTACCAGTCGGAATTATTATTTTTTTAGCTTTTTTGTTAAATTATTGTTTAAGTGCATTAATTGGTTTTAGTGCCTTTTTTACTGAGGATACTTCGGGGATTGCTTTTATTTATCAAAAATTTTTATTTATCCTAGGTGGAGTATTGATTCCCTTGGATTTCTTTCCCGGCTTCATGAAACAAATAACTAATTACCTTCCTTTTGCTTTTATTACATTTGCTCCATCAAAATTAGTTATTGATTTTAGTTTATTAAATTTTTATCACACGCTTAGTGGACAAGTTTTATGGATAGTCTTATTTATGCTTATTTTAAATATTGTATTTAAGATAGGAAAACGAAAACTTACAATTAATGGAGGGTAGCCTATGAACAGAGTTAAAGTGGAACTAAAATTTTTAAAGGCATTATTTTTTGTAAATTTATCATCAAACATGGAGTACCGTTTTAATTTTATATTGCAAGTTATTTTTATGTGTATTAACAATTTAGTTTATATCATATTTTGGAAATTATTTTTTGGTAATTTTAATAATATAAATGGATGGAATATGTCAGATATGTATTTACTTTTCTCCATAGTTACAACAGGCTTCGGAATAGGCATGGTTGTTTGTGGAAATTCAACACAACTTGCTAATATTATTTCTATGGGGAAATTAGATAGTTATTTGATTTTACCTAAAAATGTATTGTTACATGTGTTATGTTCGAGAATGTCAATTAAAGCCGTGGGGGATGTAATATTTGGAGTCTTAATTTTTGCTGTAAGTGGTTTTAGTAATGTTGTCTCTATGGGACTATGGATTCTATCAATAATTTGTGTGGCTATAATTTTTGTCTCGTTTACTACTCTTTTTGGCACTTTAGCCTTTTGGATTGGAAAAGCAAACATTATCCAACAACAGGTCAACAATGCTTTACTAACCTTTGCATTATACCCGCAAACCATATATAAAGGTTTTTCAAAATTGATTATTTTCACAATAATGCCAGCAGGGATTATTGGATTTATTCCAGTAGAATTAATTAAAGAATTTGATTTAACAAAATTATTATTATTAATTGGATTTTGTATTTTTATCGCTTATATATCTACTTTAATCTTCCGGTTAGGTTTAAAAAAATATGAATCAAACAATATTTTTACCTTTCGGGATTGATTGTGTATGAGGATATTTTAAAATTTCAAGAACGCTATCCTTTGACACTAGCCCCTAAAGGGGCTAGCTGACCAACTTCAGTGGGATTCTTGCTACCAAAGGCGATGTTCATTTCTGGTATTGCTGACATGCAAGAGTGCGGTGTGCCATCATCATTCCCACAACAGATTATATAGGTTCGTGGGCTAAGGTACTGTGACCACACCGTACGGATTGTTGGTTCTCAAATGGTTTTACGTCTTTTGCATGATTAGAAATAAAGTATACCATGTTTTACTATGCAAAAACGATGCTTTCATCCCAGGTCTAAAGAGGGGCTAAAGTCCTGGGTGTGCTTTCACGTATCGTAAATTCTGTAAGGAGGAACGTATAGGATATGTATACTCATAATCATATTAAAGTATCATTGGTTAAATATACGATTAAATCATGAAAAATAATTTTAAATTAGATATTGTCATAGGATCGATGTTATTCGCATTATTTTTAGGAGCTGGAAATTTAATTTTCCCTCCCCTGTTAGGACAACAAGCAGGAGATAAATTTCTGATTGCAATAAGTGGTTTTTTGGTAACAGGAGTTGGTTTACCGGTATTAGCAATAATTGTTATATCTAGTGTAGAAGGAGATTTGAAAAAATTATCCGATAGGGTCCATCCTGTTTTTTCATTTCTATTTCCAATGATTAGTTACTTATCAATTGGACCTTGTTATGCTATTCCGCGTACGGGCGTAGTTTCATTTGAAGTAGGGATCAATCCTTTTTTATCCGAAATAGGACAGACAGAGTGGTATATGTTATGTATATACACATTATTATTTTTTGGAGTTACTTTATATTTATCCTTACATCCATCTAAAATGATAGATTTATTCGGGAAAATTTTAACCCCACTATTAGTCATAATGGTTGTAATAATAGTTGTGAAGTCTATAATCAGTCCAATTGGTCCACTTAATGTATCGAATAGTTTATATGAAAACCACGCTTTTGCAGAAGGAATAATCCAAGGATATTTAACTATGGATGCGATAGGTGCATTTGTCTTTGGTATTGTTATTGTACAAGCTATTCGAGCAAAAGATGTTACAGAACCTACTCATATCAAAAAAATCACCATGGTATCAGGAATTATAGCGGCTGTAGGGTTAATATTTATTTATTTATCCCTTGCATATATCGGTGCAACCAGTGCTAAATTAGGCATTTCTAATACTGGTGCTCTTATTCTAACAAATGTTGTGAAACATCTTTTTGGTACAAGTGGACAAATTTTACTAGGATTTATTATTACATTAGCATGTTTGACAACTTCAATTGGATTGACATCAGCTTGTGCAACTTTTTTTTCAAAACAATTTACATCTATTTCATATAAAAGTGCCGTGAAAATTATATGTTTATTCAGTTTTATGATATCTAATTTAGGATTAGAACAATTGCTTAATGTCTCTTTGCCGATATTAATGATAATTTACCCTATTACCATTACACTTATTATTTTGTCTTGTTTTCATGCTTGGATTGGAAATCGTAATATGGTTTATATTTGCTCCATTATCGGTACATTGATGATAAGTCTATTGAGTAATCTTGATAGGGTGAATTTTATTGATTTATCACATATTCTAGAGCTTATTCCGCTATATAAAGAAGGGCTAGGGTGGTTAATTCCTTCATGTATTGGAGGAGTAATAGGTCTCTTTATTCATAAAACGCAAATGTGAAAATAAACAGGATAGAAATTAAAAATATCTTTCAACACAATAATCAAATATTAATTCGAATTCACTAAATTCGTCAAGGAATGAGAAGCAAGGTTTAAATTAACTCGAAGGTGCTTAAATAAATCGAAAACGTCCATCATGAAAGAAATCAGATTTATAAAGGAGTGAGAAAAATGATTCATAACATTGCTGTCATCGGTTTAGGTACAATGGGAATAGGAATTGTTCAGGCATTGGCGATGGGTGGGAAATATATAAAAATGTATAGTTCATCAGAAAAAAGTATACAAAAAGCTCACCAAACGATAGAAACCAATTTATCTCAATTAGTAAAAGCCCAACGTCTAAATACAGAACAGAAAGAATGTATTTTATCCAATCTTTGTCCTGTATATACATTAGAAGAAGCATGTAAAAATGTAGAATTAGTAATCGAAGCAATCCCTGAAAATTTACAGTTAAAAAAAGAAATGTTTAAAAAAATAGATAGATATACATCTGCATCTACAATCTTAGCAACAAATACATCTGAGCTAAGTGTTACCGCTATTGCAAGTGTTACCAATCGACCGGATAAGGTTATAGGAACACATTGGTTTAACCCAGCACATATTATGAAGCTGGTTGAAATTATTCAGGGAATAGAAACATCAGAAAAAACCATACAATTAGTAAAGGAGGTTGTACAATCTATCGGTAAGGAAAGTATTATCGTTAAAGATAAACAAGGGTTCGTTACTTCTAGAGCTATTATTATTCATTTATTAGAATGTATACGTATGTATGATGAAGGGGTCAGCAGTAAAGAAGATATTGATAAAGCTATCAAACTGGGATTAAATTATCCTATGGGACCTTTGAGATTGGCTGATTATGTTGGATTAGATACAATATTATTTGCAAGTCAAGGATTAACAGAAGCTTGGGGAGATAGATTTCGTGCCCCTCAAGCACTTGTAAAACTTGTGGAAGCAGGGCATCTGGGGCGTAAATCTGGAAAGGGATTTTATAATTATATAAGAAAGAGTTAAATAATTAAGTACCCCTATCCCTTAGAGCCTGTTTATAGTCTTATAAATATGTTAGAATGTATGCAAAAACAGGAGGTAAGTGTATGTCTTATCCAAGTGATATCAGCCGTGAAAAATTCGAGATCATTCGTGAAGAACTAGAGACATTTAGCAAATGCACGAGTCCGCGAAAGTATGACCTTTATGATGTGTTCAATGCACTACTCTATGTTCTGAGTACAGGCTGCCAGTGGCGTGCTTTACCAAGAGATTATCCCAAATGGCAAAATATTTACCGCTACTATGCAAAATGGAGTAAATCTAATGCCGAAGGCAGCAGTCTATTAGAGACCTTATAAAAAATTGTTGTGCAAATAAGGGAAGCAGTGAATCGTCCCAAAAGATTTAGCTTTAATATTGTCGATGCCCAAAGTGTTAAGAATGCAGCTACGGCTGAACAAAAAGGTTATGATGATGGTAAGAAAGTTTCTTGTATTAAACGACATATCAGTGTAGATATTCTTGGATTTCCCCATGGAAGCCATCCTCACGGATGGTGGGTACACAGGAGAAAAGTTTCAAAAAGAAATTCAAAAGCTATTGAATGCTGAAGCACAAGTTGCTAAGCGGTCAGAATTGCATCAATTTCAAATGATCCCCAAAAGATGGATTATAGAGCGCTCGTTTGCTTGGTTAGAAAAATACAGACGATTGTTCAAAAATGTAGAGAGAAAATTAGAGAAAAGTAAAAAACTGATTTTAATTATATTTATTTACTTTTTAAATAAAAGATAAGACTATAAACAGGCTCTTAACAATTGATACTCCCAAAACGGACCCTATATGTTCGTAGGCTAAGGTACTGTGACCATACCGTACAGATTGTTCGTTCTCAAATGTTGTTACATCTTTTGTATGAATATGAATAAACTGTACCATGTGTTGCTACGTAACAACGATACTTTTTCATCTCACGTCTAAAGACGGACTAAAGTCCTGCGTGGGCTTTCCCATATCGTCAATTCTGTAATAAAATTGAAGCAATATTTCCAGTTCTAAATTTTTATTTTTAGAACAGCATCATGTGTGAACTTTTCTATATGGATTCTGAATAATTAAGAAACAAGGAGGATTATATGATATTTCAGGAATTTAAAAGCGCACTTGAACAAAAAAAACTTGAATACGCGCAATGTATTTGGGAGAAAATCAAACTATTGGGAACGCCTTTAATTGAAATAATAAGTAAAGAATTTTCTCGAATAATATTTATATTTGAAGCAACTTATTCAGTAGAAAATGTATTGCTATTAACCTCAATAGGAGACTTAAATATTGAAAGTAGTACCATGAAAAATATACAAAACAGTAATTTTTGGTATCAAGAAATGATATTGAGAAATGAATTAATAATGGTGTATCAATTTTTCCCTAATGGTTTGCATGTTGAATGGAGTGAAAAAAATCGATATTCGCAGTTAGATGTAAATAATACACAGCAATATGACAAACAGTGGTCTATTTTAATTTTATCACAGTATCAACAAGATCCGTTGACAATTTCAAACTATGATGAACAAGTTATGATCGAAAAAAATATAACGGATCACCATATCTATAGTAATGCTCTTAAAGAAGACCGATTCTTTTCAGTATATACAAATAATTCTCGGATAGATAGTATATGGTTTATATTAGATGGTCATGTGTATCTGTCGTCCATTCCCGTGCCAATCATTATTGAAAATTTACACAAACAAGGAAAACCCATCAATCCATTAATAGTATTTATAGAACAAGTAGATAGACGTAGAGAATTGGGATGTTCTAAACGGTTTAGCCGATTTCTTTGTGAAGAGCTTTTCCCATGGATAGTGAAAAACTATAATATAAAGAGTTTTAACAGAAATCAATGTATGATTGCTGGGTCTAGTTTAGGTGGACTTTCCTCTATTTACACAGCTCTAACTTATCCTGAAATAATAGGAAAAGTTTTATCACAGTCAGGTGCATTTTGGTGGAAACCAGATACATCTGATGAATGGGAATGGCTAACTCATCAATCGTTTCATAAACATGAGTCTCTCCCACAAGAATTTTATTTAAGTGTGGGGTCTTATGAAGATAAACCCATAGGGGATAGTGAAGTAACAATGATTACAAGTAATCGAAAGATGGAACATAAGCTATCAGCTTCAGGATATAAGACCTTTTGGGAGGTTTTTATAGGCGGACATCATACTATCAATTGGGCAAATAATTTTAGTTCAGGAGTAAAAAAGCTTTTTGTCACTTAATATTGATTTTAAGTCTTATAAAGAGGGATCAATACTAATTTTAAATATAACGATGATCTTGATATTGTTAGGGAGATTTTTAAAATGATACATATCTATGCAATTCAACATAAAGGTTTAAATCATATCATGTTTCATCAATTACTCAAATATGTTTCTTGGAATAAAAGAGAGAAAATCAACAGATTTGCAAATATAGATGATGGAAAAAGAAGCCTTTTAGGAGAAATAGTAGTGAGAGCATTTATTAAAAAACGGTTTAATATTTCTAATGAACGAATAAAAATGGGCCATAACACATATGGAAAACCACATATATTAGGCATGCCTGATTTTCATTATAATATTTCTCACTCAAAAGATTGGATCATTGTCGGAATAAGTTCATCTTTAATAGGTGTTGATATTGAATATATGGAACCATGTAACGTTCAAATTGCTAAACGTTTTTTTTCAAAAGATGAATATCAAGCAATTCAAAAGAAAAAACATGAGGAAAGAATTAAACTTTTTTATGAGTTATGGACTGCAAAAGAATCCTATATAAAAGCTATAGGAAAAGGACTATCTGTACCTTTAAATTCATTTTCTATTCAAAATTTAGGTAGGACTCTTCGTCTACTAAACAGCACAGAACATTTTTATTTTAAAAAATATCATATTGATGATAACTATAAGTGTGTAGTATGCTCAAAACATGTAAATCATATATCAAAGCCTGTTCTTTTAGATATAAATAACATATATGAAAATATCGTAAATATAGGATCATGATGAACAATTTTATTGGAAGTTTTTAAGTATGGCTAGCACTAACGATAAGAATGGCTGAAGAAAATAAATAAAAAATATCATTGTACTTACAGAGTATTAGATAAAAACATTATTTATCTAGAAATTTTTGGATTTTGTATAAATGGGATTGATAAACACATGAGGGC
The DNA here is from genome assembly GCF_015712745.1 of Bacillus sp. SRB3LM. Taxonomy (NCBI): domain Bacteria; kingdom Bacillati; phylum Bacillota; class Bacilli; order Caryophanales; family Bacillaceae; genus Bacillus; species Bacillus sp. SRB3LM. The sequence continues at coordinate 272,378 of NZ_VWVQ01000078.1, read as the reverse complement.
CTTTTATACTAAAAGTACATTCTTTGAAAACCGCATATAAAAATGCTAGGAGAGGGAAGAGTATAACATGAAACGTTTTCAGAGAGGAGAATCATTAGCTGGGAGATTCTCTAGATAGTTATGTTAGAAGGTAGCCCTGGAGCATCTTTTCTGAACGGAATAGTTCTTATTAGGAAAAGACGGATTTATCCGTTATCAAATTAAGAGTATAAGCAAATTCTGAATTTGTTTGTAAATAAAGGTGGTACCGCGATGTCCCTCGCCCTTTTTTGGATGAGGGGCATTTTTTATTTTAAGGAGGGAAAATAATGTCAAACACGGAAAAGAATTTACCAACTAAATATGATCATATGTCCGTTGAAGAAGGCCTTTATCAATGGTGGCTTGAAGGGAAATATTTTGAAACAACAGGAGATGAGGAGAAGGAATCGTATACAATTGTACTTCCACCTCCCAATGTAACCGCTAAATTACACTTAGGTCATGCCTGGGATACGACGCTTCAAGATATTTTAACTCGCACAAAGCGTATGCAAGGATACGATGTATTATGGCTTCCAGGAATGGATCATGCCGGTATTGCAACGCAAGTAAAAGTGGAGATGAAACTTCATGAAAAAGGGGTTTCACGTTACGATCTTGGGCGTGAGAAATTCCTTGAAAAAACTTGGGAATGGAAAGAAGAGTATGCTTCTCATATTCGGCAACAATGGGAAAATATTGGCTTAGGGTTAGACTATTCTCGAGAATGTTTTACGCTTGATAAAGATGTCTCCGATGCAGTTAACAAAGTATTTGTTCAATTATACGAAAAAGGCTTAATTTACCGTGGTGAATATATTATCAACTGGGATCCAGCAACACGCACAGCTCTTTCTGATATTGAAGTAATTCATAAAGAAGTTCAAGGTGCATTCTACCATATGAACTATCCGTTAACAGACGGTTCAGGTCACATTCGCCTTGCTACTACTCGTCCAGAAACGATGCTTGGTGATACAGCGGTAGCAGTTCATCCAGAAGATGATCGTTACAAACATTTAATCGGAAAAACAGTTACACTTCCAATCGTAGGCCGTGAGATTCCGATTATTGCTGATGAGTACGTAGAAAAAGACTTCGGAACAGGCGTTGTAAAAATTACACCAGCTCATGACCCGAACGACTTTGAAGTAGGTAACCGTCATGACTTACCACACATTTTAGTAATGAACGAAGATGGATCGATGAACGAAAAAGCTGGTAAATATAACGGTATGGATCGTTTCGAATGCCGTAAAGAATTAGTGAAAGACTTACAAGAAGCTGGCGTATTAGTAGAAATCGAGCCACATATGCATTCAGTAGGTCATAGTGAGCGTAGCGGTGCAGTTGTTGAGCCTTACTTATCAACACAATGGTTCGTAAAAATGGCTCCACTTGCTGAAAAAGCAGTAGCGCTTCAACAAAAAGAAGAAGAAAAAGTAACGTTCGTACCAGAGCGTTTTGAAAACACATATTTACGATGGATGGAAAATATTCATGACTGGTGTATTTCTCGTCAATTATGGTGGGGACACCGTATTCCAGCTTGGTACCATAAAGAAACTGGTGAAGTATACGTAGGTACAGAAGCACCAGCAGATATTGAAAACTGGAATCAAGATAACGACGTACTTGATACATGGTTCAGTTCAGCATTATGGCCATTCTCAACACTTGGTTGGCCAAATGAAGATTCAGCAGACTTCAAACGTTACTATTCAACAGATGCACTAGTAACGGGTTATGACATCATCTTCTTCTGGGTATCTCGTATGATTTTCCAAGGTTTAGAGTTTACAGGCGAGCGTCCATTTAAAGATGTATTAATTCACGGTTTAGTTCGTGATGAGCAAGGTCGTAAGATGAGTAAATCTCTTGGTAACGGTATTGACCCAATGGATGTTATCGAGAAGTACGGTGCAGATGCAATGCGTTTCTTCTTATCAACAGGAAGTGCACCAGGTCAAGATTTACGTTTCAGCATGGAAAAAGTAGAATCTACTTGGAACTTCATTAATAAAATTTGGAACGCATCACGTTTCGTATTAATGAACATGGATGATATGAAGTATGAAGAAATCGATTTAACTGGTGAAAAATCAGTAGCAGATAAGTGGATCTTAACTCGCTTAAACGAAACAATCGAAAGCGTAACACGTAACATGGATAAATATGAGTTTGGTGAAGCTGGTCGTTCATTATACAACTTCATTTGGGACGATTTCTGTGATTGGTATATTGAAATGGCGAAACTTCCACTATACGGTGAAGATGAAGCAGCTAAGAAAACAACTCGTTCTATTTTAGCTTACGTATTAGATCAAACAATGCGTCTATTACACCCATTCATGCCATTCGTAACAGAGAAAATTTGGCAACATTTACCGCATGAAGGCGAGTCTATTACAGTAGCTGCGTGGCCAACAGTTCGCGAAGATTTACAAGATACGGAGGCTGCGGCAGAAATGCACCTTCTAGTTGATATCATTCGCTCTGTTCGTAACATCCGTGCAGAAGTAAATACGCCAATGAGCAAAAAAGTTCAAATGCAAATTAAAGCAAAAGATGAGGCTGTACTTGCTCAACTTACGAAAAATAGCTCTTACATTGAGCGTTTCTGTAACCCAAGCGAATTAACAATTCAAACGGACTTACAAGCGCCAGAAAAAGCAATGACTGCAATCGTAACAGGTGCAGAGTTATTCTTACCGTTAGCTGATCTTATCAATCTTGATGAAGAGAGAGCTCGTCTTGAGAAAGAACTTGAGAAGTTCGATAAAGAAGTAGAACGTGTACAGAAGAAACTTTCTAACCAAGGTTTCGTAGCGAAAGCTCCTGCAGCAGTTATTGACGGAGAGCGTGCGAAAGAGCAAGACTACCTAGAAAAACGCGAAGCAATTCGTCAACGTCTAGCTGCTCTTGAAAAATAAGGTTATAGTTTAAGCAGTTCTAAATAATTTCTGTAATTCATTGTACGTCGAAAAAGAGAAGTCTGGAATCTGACTTCTCTTTTGTTTGTATATAGCATGAATCGTCTCGATTCCTTTTAATGTACGTGAAGCATGGCGGAGATTTTGAAATCCTGCGGATGTAACAAAACGTCTCTTGATATGTCTATGATCTTGTTCGATGAGGTTATTGAGATGCTTAACGGTGCAATGTTTCGTATGCACATAAAAACCGTTCTTTTTCAGTTTTTTGAACGCACAAAGTAAGGCTGGAGCCTTGTCTGTTGTAAGAACTGTTGGTTCTCCAAAAGCTTTCACTAACCTTTTCATAAACATATAAGCGGCTTGATGATCCCTTGTTTTACGAAGTTGAATATCCAAGGTGTATCCTTCTCGATCAATCGCACGATAAAGATACCACCACTCTCCTTTGATTTTGATGTAGGTTTCATCTAAATGCCACGCTCTTATCGTACAAGTCGCTCAAACAAATCTGCGAAACTCATCCCGACATTATTCTTTCGTTTCATGTGCTTCTCAAGATAGATTTTCGTCGTTTGAACCTGTTCATGGCCAAGTGTCTGCATTAAATGGTATAAATCAGCGTTTCCTTGTTCCACAGCCATAATCGCAAACGCATGACGGAATGTATGCGCTGTTACAGGGTTTTCGCGATATTGTAGAAATTCTAAATTTGTCTTTTTTATCATATCTGTTACCTGGTTTGATAACGTTTTGGGATTATAAAAGTTTCCTCTTTGATTAATAAATACAGGACTTTCATCTCCCTGGTCCAATACAGTTTGCAATCCTCTTCTCCGTCTCATCTCACATATACATTGGAATAAATGTTCAGAAATGAAAAGTTCACGTACTTTATCCCCTTTTCCTGTGACTTTTAACCAATACTTTCCGTCATAATGTAAGTCTTTCACTCTCGCGGTGCACAATTCTTGCATTCTTGCACCGGTACTTGCTAGAGCTAGTAAAATGGTATAGTTTACTACATGCCCTTGTTCTTTATAAAACCCTAAAATTTTCATCACTTCATCATAGGATAGGTCTCGATTTGGCCGATCCTGTTCATTTACATTCGCGCGCTGCAGTTCTTCATGAAGAGGCTTTTCGATGTAAGAAAATACATGAAGATGTTTTAGAAAAGAACGAATGAGCACTGTTTTCTTTGCAAGTGTTGCAACCGCGTACGTATCCCCATTTCTACCGTTCTCTACCTGCTTCAACCAAGCATTATATTTACGAATATGCCAAGGTTGTAATGTTTTTAATAAAGAATCCTTTTTCTGTACCTCTTCCCCATTCAATTCGAATTCTTCTGCATGCTGCACCATGCACTGACAAAATGATAAGATTTCGGAAACATAACTCTTTTTCGTATCCTCTTTTCTATTCTTCTTCTCATCCATATCTTTTTGTAAATGTACGAAATGATAAATGACTTCCAGATCACTTAAATACGTATATTTACTCTTCCCCTCTTTTTCTGCAACCTCCATCTTCTCTTCTAATTTATCTACATAACGACTATCATGCAGAAATAGAACCATATCTCTTATATTTTCTACATATGTATCTATATCTTCACTTTGATTCATTGTTATAGTTAAGTTCTCTTTTTTATTTTGTTTATCCATACTTGGCATTCACCTTTCCTATTGATGATTATGAATATAACACTCTTTATTATCCTTATTTATCATTTTATTTTACTTCTATACATTATACAAATGATAATTCATATTCTTTCTGTAAGAATCCTACATTCTTCTTTATTTACTTATAATTATATTTTTTTATAATTTATTAACAAATAGATATTATTTAATAGTTAATTATTTAAAATTAATAGTGATTTTATAATAAAAATCACTATTAATTTTAATTTATATATAAATTAAATGAAAAAGGTTTTCAAACCATAATAATGAATACGATATTTAATAAAATCTATTTCTTATTTTAAATATAAATCAGATTCTGATATGATATATACATACCTAAAATATTAACAAACTATAGTTATGGAGGTGTCCTTTCATGACACAAGATTTATTGTTCATTACAAAACCTACTGTAAAGACAAAAGAAGCAGCCGACTTATTAGGAGTAACGGTACAAACAATTTTAAAAAAAGAAAAAGATGGATTAATAGAATGTGTATATAAAGATAACTGGAAGCAATTCGGTAGTAAGATTTTCTATTTAGAGGATATTGAACGTTTAAAAAATAAAAATGAGGTTAAAGGCCTTAGCACGAAAGAAGTAGCTGAAATTTTGAATGTTGCACCATCTACTATCTTTACATATATCAAATCTGGAAAATTACCTGCAACAATGGTAGAAAAAAGAGGAAAACAAGTATATCTTATCGATGAGGAAGAACTAGAGATTTTTATGCTTGATTATGAAAAAACCAAAACAAAAGAGCGAAAAACATTTATTACGAAGATTCAAGATGAAGATATATATTTATATCAATTATTAAAACATCTACACATTGGAAAAACCGCTAGGGTAATAGAGATTAATGGAGAAGACGGCAAGATTCTTACAGAGGACGAAGAAATTTTCCCTCTATCCACTTATAAGGAACATGATTACTCCTTTGAACCTTTCAATAAAAAAGCGGTAATTACTAAACGAGGGTATTTATCTTTTTCATTTAAAAAACCTCAATTATTTCATTCCATCACTTATAATCTCATAAACTTATTTTATAAAGAACTAGGTGTCACAAATATGCGATTAGATATTTCATCAGATACTATCAAATTAGAAATTAAGCCTTTCGTATTACAAGTAGATCCACTGCAATTTCAAGAAGAGGTTAAATACTTACATTCTCATATGAAATCCGGCACGATACTTCCTCATGTAGAAGGTATTTACTTTAAAAGTAATGTAGAGCCATTAACTTTTCATGCCGATCATGAATTCAAGCAAAGAGTCGTACAAATGGCAGCAGATGCGGGGCTAGGACAAGAGGAGTTTCTCTTGCAAGCTGTTCAATCTTATATAGAAGAGCGGGAACAGACGGACAATAGAACCCCATTTTCACCTATACAACAAAATAGTTTTATTCACTAGCTTCCATTACTTCAAACGGTGTTTGTTTATCATCCAACGGTAGCCTAAATCTACCATTACCGCGATCATATACATACCGATAATTTATTGACTCTATCCAAGCCTTTTCTTCATTTTTTCCTTTATATTCATCAAAAAAGCACTTCATCCAATTTAGATTACTTAGATCTAACACATTTCTAAACATTCCAATGCCTATGGAATTATCTTCAGAGGATCCATAGATGACATGATCTGCGCGGTTACTATAATTCAAATAAATAGAATTTAACAAAGGATCATAAGCCCAATAGTTCATACCAGGTTTAGTGGCATTAGTGAATTTTATTCTTATTTCATCGGTAGATTCGATGCACCCGTCTTTTCCATCTCTATGCTCAAAAATAATAGATGTTCCATTATCCATTACAGAATCCGCAAACAGAACGAAATCACCCAAGAAGCCCCAAGGTTCGAATGTGACACCACCTTTACCTGATAAATTTTTATCCTTTACATAATACGGTGTATTATATTTCAATCGTTCTCCATTTTTTGTGACAGGATCGGAATTATCTGCAGCTAACGCTGTTACTGGCAGGGAGGCTGCAGCGATTACTACAGCAAGTACACCCGTTAAACAGTTTTTCATTTTTTTACACGTTCCTTTCGTTTTTTACTCCTAAGCACTCTTACGGCTAAAATCGTAAGCTGACTAACTTTTTATTTACTACACATATATTTTTACGCAAGAATTACAGGAACATTTGGCGGATTATACATACTAGCAAACATCTGCAGAACTTTTTTTACTTTACTAAACATTCCCCTATACAGCAGAACACTTTTATTCATTAGCTTCCATTACTTCAAACGGTGTTTGTTTGTCATCTAAAGGTAGCTTAAAGTTCTCCTTATCTTGGTCATATACATGCCGAAAACTTGTAGACTCCATCCAAGATTTTTCCGCATGTTTCCCGTTGTATTCACTAAAATCAAACACTGCCGCAGCTCTCTCATTTATTACAGTCATTCCTTTTTTAAAGCTTCCTAGACCTATAGAATTATCTTCGGATGATCCATAAACAATATGGTCTGTCGTATTGTCATAATTTAAATAAACAGAGTCTAACAATTTATCACGAGCCCAATAGTGTACGCCGGGCTCATTCGATTTCGTTGATTTTATTCGTATCTTATCCATAGATTCGATGAACCCCTCTGATCCATCTCTATTCTCAAAAATAATTGGTGTTCCATTATCCGTTGCAGAATCAGCAAAAAGAACAAAATCATCTAGACCCCAACCTTCAAATGTGACACCACCTTTATCTGATAAATTTTTATCTTTTACATAATACGGTGTATTATATTTCAATCGTTCTCCATTTTTTGTGACAGGATCAGAATGATCTGCAGCTAACGCTGTTACTGGCAGAGAGGCTGCTGCAATTGTTACAATAAGTATGCTAGTTAAAGTTTTTTTCATATTTCCACACATTCTTTCTTATATATCTAAGCATAAAATAATAAACTTATACCTCTTGTTAAAAAAACTCTAGTGTAAAGTCCTCTCAAATACAAGAATCATTTATTTCACAATTAAAAGAGGGAGAAGAAATTTTGCCACTAAGCAAATCAATTCCCCTTTTAGCTTGTTCATCCCAACTTACATCAGAAACCATGAAACCGAACGATAAGGTTAAAAATGCACATATTGAAACTGTAGTAGTGACTTTTAAACGCATTAATTTGTCTCCTTTATTCTTTTTTACTACGTAACACAGGTAATTTATTATTTTATCCATAATTTATTTTATCGCATATAAAGATTAACTGTTGCGCAATATTTGTATGTTGACAAAAGACAATATACATTTTGAAATTATAAATAACCGTTGAGTTACCCTCGTTCTAATGTAAATAAAGGATATACTCTAAAAGACAATGAGGATTCCTAGCGGCATCGTTTTTTCTTTCTTTGAATTTGTGATAGCAATTGGATAAGACGGATTTTTATCAACTGTAATTACAAGAGACTTTGAAACATGAAAAGACTGCAAAGCCTTCTTGAAGAATTGCTCTTATCCCTGTCAAGCGAACAGATTCCGAGCCATATTTAGCACGTCTGCAAGAACAAATTAATAAATTTGGCTTTCAAGTAGAAGCGGTTGTTTTAGATGTAGGGGATTTTACCAATTACATTTGTAAAAAGCTAACGGAACAACGGATTTTTATGGTGATGGGCTATCGACGTTTCAGAAAATCCAAACAAGAAGTACCTAGAAGTTTTTTTCAATATGTCAAACAAATCGATAAATTTGTTTGACCAATGGGGTGTATCCTCACATATTGTACAACGGATTGTAAAGGGCAAAGGTAATACAAATCAAATCCAGCAGTCTGTTCAATTCGTTCAGGTTGTTTTTCAGCAAATCAAACATGTCGAAGAATCAATCGATATGTTTGGGAAGAATACAAAGAAATCGCTCTTGTGAATAAACGAACGAGTGCTGGAACACGTTTATATAAATTACGCAGTTCAACCATTGAACGAAGCTTTGCGGATGCTACAGAACTACATGGTTACCGGTATGCTCATTTTCGAGGGCGGGAGTCTGTCCAAATGCAGGCGTATCTTTACAGCAGCTTGCTAAAATAGGAAAAAATTGCTCTTCACCTAGCTAAAAAGAACTGGGTAAAGAGCGATTTTTTTGATATTAAATTCATACATGTAATATTTTGTCATGCATCCTATAAAAAATCATGTGTTCAGGTTTTTTTCAATACTCTGTGTACCTTAGGTACCAACGTACTGTTAGTAAAATGATATCTGGCTGGTAATGCTTCCATTTGAACATATTTTTTTATACTGATCAAGCACCTTTTATAAAGTAATCATATCAATATGTCCGAAATTTTAAGATTCATTGCACAAGTTTTATAGTTTTTGCATCAGAACCAATCTACTCAAATTAACTGTTATAGTTTTGTTAATTGTCTTCTCATATCTTTTATCACCAATTTTTTCATCGTATCTAAAATAGGAAGACTTAAGATCTATTTTCGCAAACTTAGCAATAACATTTCGAATATGCGCTTCATATCGTGAGCTATTTTCTCTTTTAAACTAATAGGTCTTTTAATTGACTGTTTATATTTTTCAACACTAACTCAATATATTGTCTGTAATTAGTATAAGGGAATAGTGGTTTCACATGATCTTCCCAACCTAAGTAAGCTAAATAGATATTTTCTCCATGCAATAATTCTTTGTGAAATATACGATTGTACATATAAACTTCCTTTTTTATGAAGCTAACCAATTGTAAAATGGGACTTTCCCTGTATATTCATGTTCGGAAAGTGTACGAGTAATTATATTTCGATCTAGCTTGTCTTTTTGTAACTGTTTTTTTGCATTCTCTTTTATTCTACGAAGCTCTAAATCTTCGATTTTATTAACTAATGCCGTAATCAAATAATCCCTAAAATTAGAGATTTTTCTTTGGTTGTATTTATCCATTACTTTTTTTAATACAGATTTAAAGCTACGATCTGTTAACTCGTCTTTTGTTGCGTCCCGAAGAGTATTTACAATTATATTTAATTGTTCTTCATTTAGGGAAAGAGAAGAGAAGCTTCGCTTATCATCATCAATTTTCGCTATATTATTTATATATATTTTGGTATTTTCTTTTTTGATATTTTTTCTTTGGTTATTTATATTGTACTGAATTTCCGAATCTTCGGAAACCATTTCCTGATTTTTAGAAATTGGTTTACCGAATTCGACCCGAACTAAATATCCTTCTGAAATTTGCTCCTGAATTGTTTCCTCTAACATCGCGGCAACATCTTCTTTAACTTGTCCGTAAATGTAAATCTGTTGTATGAACTTACCTTTTTCCAATACTTTTATACGCGCTGCATATTTGTTATATATTAATTCTTTAAGTGCGTTATAGTGTGCGTCACGTCCGTTTTTAGAACGTTGAATAATATCAGGCATGTTAACCTTCCAGGCTCCGTCACGATGTGAACAGAACTGAATTAAAAGATATTTCGCCATCCCTGTAAGATTACAATCATCAAGTAGAGTGTTCTCTACAACACTATGCCCACGTTTCCGAGCATGTTTAAAAACATCGTTAGCCATAATAAAAAATCCTCCATTTATTGCCCCGACAAAATTTAGGTACAGCGAATAGAGGATTTGTAGTTTACGTTTTTTAAAAATTATGATACTATTTAGGTATCAACTTAATTGACGTATATACAAAACCTCTGTTTCGGGTTTTTAAATGGTGTCTTGGCGACCAACCTTTCGACCATCTAAAAACTTCTGTCTGTCGGGGGTTTTTTATTTTATATAAAAGTTAGTTATTTAACAATCTATGTATCTACTCTCCATCTTAGCAGAATATTGAAGAAAATAGAAGAGTAATCGGGAATCTTAACGATTCTCGTCATAATTTAATGGTTCACAAGTGCAAAATCACATATAGCCCACTTACGGAAATAGGTAGACTATCAAAAAGACACCATAAGATGTCTTCCTCCGGCTTGAACTACTTTAATTTTAATAATATATATTAGACTCCCATCCAAATATTATTTTATCTTGTTAAATAATGTTGGTCATTAGGAAGACAACAGCTTAATAGATTGTGGAACAATGCACAATAGTGTGGTGGAGGCTATGTTAATGCGCGATGTTCCTTTATTTAACAACGGGATAGTAAAATTTCACGTATCTTATGTAACAGTAAATAGACAAATTTAGAAATAGGGAAATTCCTTCATGGCTCGATAGTTATCTTTATTATCAGCTATCGATAGGGAGACAGAAAAACAAGTTCAGAAAGAAGTAGTGAAAATACGGTTCTGTTGCAAAGTTAAAAAATCATTCGAATTTATGAATGAATCGTACAATTTTGTGTAAATCACTGAGCATGTATTCTGAATGAGTGCATGTTAATTCGTATTTTTTAAGAAATTAAAACTTTGCAACAGAACCTATTTTGTATATGGTAGCTACCTATGTATGATCTCTATCATACACAATTTGTACAATAAATAAGGACAAATTATCACTATCTAAATATAACGATAAAAGTTAAAATAGCTTTACAGATCATCTACAGGAGATAACGTACACATTTTTCTTTTGTGGTGCAGTTAAATTTCAGATTAATCTATCTAGTAGATATGCTAGTGATTTTGAGATCGTATGATAGGGAGGTGAATGACCATGAAAACAGGTGATTTTGTCCGGCATTTTCCAGAACTTGCTGAAGTCATTATTATATTACAGCAAGGGTGCTGAGTACATATGGCTAGGCGGTTCTGTAATTTTAGTATAGGCTGTACCAACCCGAAAGGAATGATTTGGAATTTTCCTCTTTCGCTCATCCATCCATATATAATCCGCTCTTTTTTTACAACGTATTCTTGTTTATGCAATACAGGCTACCCTTGTTTTTATACAGTTTGAAGGAGTCTTCTTGTTAGGAAAAAGATGCGTGTAGACGTAAGAGCCAGCAGTCACCGGTTGTAGCCATGAGAATGTCCAAAATAAAGAAAGGACAATATAAAATATGAAAAAATCTTTAGCAAGCATACTTAGTTTAGCAATTGCTGCAGATCATTCCAATCCTGTTACAAAAAATGGAGAACGATTGAAATATAATACGCCATACTATATAAAAGATAAAAATTTGCCTGATAAAGGTGGCGTCACATTCGAACGTTGGGGCTTAGATGATTTCTTACTTTTTGCGAATGCTGCAACGGATAATGGAACGCCTATTATTTTTGAACATAAATATGGAATAGATGGGTTCATCGAATCTACTAATGAAGTAAGAATAAAATCAGCTAAAGCCAATAAACCAGGTTTATACTATTGGGCTTATGATCCTTTATTCAATTCTATTTATTTGAATTATAGCAACAGCGCAGATCATGTCATTTATGGATCATCCGAAGATAATTCTATAGGTCTAGGAAGCGCTGTGAAAGGAGTCCATGAGAGTGCTACGGGGTGGTCTGATTTTAATGGATATTACGGAAACAATGTGGAAAAAGCTTGGATGGAGTCAACAAATTATCCGCATTCATACGACCCTGGTAAGGACAGATTCGCGTTACGTTTGAGTGAGTTACAAACACCTTTTGAAGTGATAGAAGCTAGCGAACAAAACGCTTCTGCCGAAAAGTTGCTGAATAAAAATCTAGTAAACAAAATGGAGTCTGTGAGGAGAACATTGGTACGATGAACAAATTTAAATATCTATTCTTAGTATTTCCTTTGGTAGGTGGGTTCAGTATGGGTACAATCTCAGCTACCACATCGTTTGCTGATTCTTACCAATCAAAAAAGAGGGTATCATCAGAGAATCCGTTTCAAGGATACCTTGTAAAAAATGGGGGCAAAACGCTTCTTCCCGAGGAACAAAATAACGTAGCCATGAACCAGGAGCAAATTCCCGTTCCTCAGCTTTCCGCTAATCCCTATGACCCTATTCCTAAGCAGGGAACGACAGTCAATGAATTTGGAAATATAGGTGATGTGCTGTATTTTAATGATGGTACCTATATGGAAAAAAGTGAGCATGGTCTCATTATCATCGGAAAATATTCTCAGACAAACACCTATAGAATGTTAGATTTAGGGAAAACTATTTCTTTCACGGCGAAATGCAATCAGGATCCAGAATTTGCGAAGCAAGTGCAATCCTTTTGGACAGAAACAAAAGTAAAACGGGCGACAAAATTTAAGCGTGTGGTATACAGTACGCAACCTGTTACAACTCTATATACTTTTAACCAAGCAGTTCAATCTGGATTATCCATAGAGAATGCCTTACATTTTGCGTTCACAATGGGGTGGAAAACTGACATGAAAGCGCTTCTCGACGGAGCGATAGCTACGTTGAGTGAATTATTGACTGCAACGTATCATCATCCCATTACTGTAACAGAAGAGGTTAGCCATACACAAAACATCCCGATAGGAGTAGATAATTCATCCTATGGGTATACAGAATATACAGCCGCAGTCTATCAAATACATTCTGTGTATACAGTAGAACCAGGTGCGGCACTTCAAAAATATTTACAAGATAATCATCTAGCTTTACAACAAACACAGTTCGAATATTTGAATTCATCTATTTTGATTATCCAGACACCAGGAAGCTATAAAACGGATTCTTGAGTTTGTAGTAGTATCGCAGTGCCGTATGTACAGAGAAAGACATTGAAATGATTCCAGTTTTTACATAAACAAAAGAGAAGTCTGGAATATGACTTCTCTTTTGTTTGTATATGGCATGAACCGTTTCGATTCCTTTCAATGTACGTGAAGCATGGCGAAGATTTTGAAATCCTGCGGATTTAACAAAACGTCTCTTGATATGTCTATGGTCTTGTTCGATGAGATTATTGAAATGCTGAACAGTACAATGTTTCGTATGCACATAAAAGCCATTATGTTTTAGTTTTTTGAACGCACAAAGTAAAGCAGGAGCCTTGTCTGTTGTGAGAACCGTTGGTTCTCCAAAAGCTTTCACTAACCTTTTCATAAACATATAGGCTGCTTGATGATCTCGCTTTTTGCGAAGTTGAATATCCAACGTGTAACCTTCCTTATCAATCGCACGATACAGATAACGCCACTCTCCCTTGACTTTGGATATAGGTTTCATCTAAATGCCATAAGGAATGTGCTGATTTATTTTTCTTCTTCCACATTTGATAAATGATATTTCCATATTCATGGACCCAACGCATAATAGTTGTAGGATGAACTGAAACACCACGCTCTCTCAAAAGTTCAGATACGTCGCGATAGCTTAAAGAAAAACGACAATAGTAGCCGACGGCTACCAAAATAATATCTTTCTTGAATTGTTTTCCTTTAAAATATCCCATATGTTATGCTCCTCATCTCATTTTTTTACAGTCTAGCTCAGCTCCAAAAACTTTGCAACAGAACCTCATTGAGCAAGATCATCGATTTATCAAAAAACGGATTCAGAATATGCTGGGATTGAAATCCTTGCAAACAGCTACAAAAATGATCGCTGGAATAGAAGCTATGCATATGATCAAAAAAGGACAAACCCTCCAAGGGGAGAAGTCTGTCCAAAAGCAAATGTATCTTATCAATGAAATCTTTGGTTTAACAGCATAAAGTTCCATTCCGCTAGGAATCTTTTTCTTTTTTTCATATCTAACTGTATTTGCACCAGAACCTATAAAACATTCATGAGTTTTGATCGTTTTTTAATTTTGTAACAGAAGGATCTGCTGTTGTATTATTTGAATAATTCGAATCAAACGTAATATGAGAGGATTTCAATGACTCTTGCATCCACCAATACGTAATAAAGCTTATTGCAATACAACCCGTTACATAATAGTAAAATAGTGACTCAGCCCCGATCTTCTTTAGCCACAATGCGATAAATTCTGCTGTTCCACCAAATATCGAAACTGTAAGTGCGTATGGAAACCCTATGCCTAGTGCACGAATTTCAGCTGGAAAAAGTTCCGCTTTTACAATTGCATTAATAGAAGTGTAACCAGTAATGATAATGAGCCCAGTCATCATCATTAGAAATGCTACGATTGGCGATGTCGTTTTTTCCATAAAGTAGAATATTGGTGCTGTTAGTAAAGTTCCAAGAATGCCGAAGGTCATTAATAGTGGACGACGTCCAATTCGGTCAGATAATAGGCCAGCAACCGGTTGAAGTAGTACGAATATAAATAGTGCGACAAAGTTAATCCAGCTTACTACTTCTTTTGGTAGACCAACTGTATTTACCATGAATTTCTGTAAATATGTTGTGTACGTATAGAATGCAACAGTACCGCCTAGTGTTAATCCGATCACAGTTAATACAGCTTTCGGATGCTTCATAAGTGTTTGAATGGTTCCTGGATTTTCACGGTTTTCGGATTTCATGTTTGAGAACTGTTCAGATTCATCCATAGTACGGCGAAGCCATAACACAGCTGTTGCTCCCATTGATCCAATAATGAATGGTATACGCCATCCCCACACTTTCATGTCTGGTTCGCTTAATATCTGTTGCAGAGCAATTTGAACGCCTAAGGCAATCATCTGCCCTGCTACGAGAGTTACATATTGAAAACTTGAATAAAAACCACGGCGATCACTACTAGCCATTTCAGATAAATAAGTTGCTGAAGTTCCATATTCTCCGCCTATTGATAATCCTTGAATCAAACGAGCAATAACTAAAATAATAGGAGCCATAATTCTGATACTATTATAACTAGGCGTACAGGCGATAATAAGAGAACCCCCAGCCATAATTGTAATAGAAAGGGTTAATGCTGTTCGACGTCCGTGGCGATCCGCATAACGTCCTATTAATAAGCTTCCAATAGGACGCATTAAAAATCCAACTGCGAAAATAGCCGCTGTATTCAGTAGTTGACTAGTTGAATCGCCTTTCGGGAAGAACTCTGCTGAAAAATAGACAGCAAAAGCAGAATAGACGTACCAGTCATACCATTCAATTAGATTACCGACAGAACCTTTAAAGATATTTTTAGTAATTTGGCTTGAGCGGGCTTGAGTTATAATAATCCCCTCCTACTAGGAATAAAAGGAAATTCTGAAAAAACATTCTTACACCAACCTTCCGAAACAAAATTCTTTATTTTCTGAATCTTTTAATATTGTTATCATTAGGACCATTAATAAATTTTACTAAAGAATGTATAGTTGGATGAGAAAATATAGCTGTTACTGGAATATCATGTTTTAATTTGTGATGTACCCGTTCTTTTAACTCCATCACTTGTAGAGAATCTCCACCTAAATCAAAAAAGTTGTCCTCCAAATGAATATTAGTTACACCTAATAATTCCTCCCAAATAAGGGTTAAAGCATGAACTAGATCAACCGGTTTTGTTTGTTCGATTCGTTCAGAGTTGTGATTAAAATATTTTGAATGAGCAATAGATGTTAATGTTTTGGTGTCTAATTTTCCATTTTCTTGAACAGGTAAATTATTCATTTGTATAAATTGATTTGGAATCATATACTCTGGAAGGCTTTTTTTCAAAAGTTCTTTAAGTTCTGAAGTGCGTATTATCTGAGATGAGACATAAAATGCGACTAACTTTTTATTACCAGAAAGATCTTTTATATCCATAACTACACATTCTGTTATAAAAGATAGATTTAACATCACTGTCTCAATTTCCCCTGGTTCTATACGAAAACCTCGAATTTTTATTTGGCGGTCTTTTCTTCCTAAGTATTCAATATTTCCATCTGGTAACCAGCGACCTAAATCTCCTGTTTTATAAAGTGTTTTTCCGAATTTTTGAAATGGGTGTTCTTGAATAAATGCTTCTTGAGTAAGCTCTTTATTATGCAGATAACCTATAGCTACCCCTTTTCCCCCTAAATAAATTTCTCCAATCGCTCCAATAGGTAATGGAGAAAGATTTTCATCTAAAATGAAAACGGATGAGTTGGTGAGAGGAGTACCAATCAAAATAGAATTTAACTTTTTATGTTTCTGGTTCATAAAATAGTAGGTTGAAAACGTTGTATTTTCAGTCGGTCCATAACCATTTATCAAATACCCTTCTTCATTAAGATATTGAAGTGCTAAGTTGGCATGTGTTAAATTTAATGCTTCTCCTCCTACAATTAAATATTTAAGTGTTGAAAGTGCTTGGGGATTTTTTTCTACAAATTTATGAAATAATGCTGTTGTAAAAAACATAATAGTAATTTCTTTATCTAAGATAAACTGACACAGTTTTTCATTATCTAGAGCTATATCTTTGGACACAATCTCTAACCTTAAACCATTTAAAAGAGCTGTCCATATTTCAAAAGTAGCTGCATCAAAACTAATAGAAGACATTTGTGTCAAAATATCTGTGTTTGTAAATTTAAAATGATCTTTATCACAGGCTAAACGTATAATGCCTCTATGTGGAACCATGATCCCTTTCGGTGTTCCAGTGGAACCTGAAGAATAAATAACATACGCTACATCCTCTGTAGTACAAGTGTGATTAGGATTTGTATTATGCACATTGGATTCCAATATTTTTGAGATTGTTTGAATAGTTCCCGCATAGGTGGACGGAAGTATATGTTGAAACGATTCATGAGTAATGACCATCGCAGGATTACTATTTTTTAACATAAATACTAATCGTTCTTGGGGGTATGTGGCATCTAAGGGAACATAAGTACATCCTGATTTTAAAATTCCTATTATAGAGACAATAGCTTCAATTGAACGTTCTAACATGATGCCAATATGAGAACCTGTTTGAACACCCCTAGATAATAAATAATTAGCGACTCTATTTGCTTGTGCATTAACCTCTCTATACGTTAAGTTTTTTCCATTATAGCTTACAGCAATATGTGAGGGAGTATTTACAACTTGTTCTTCAAAAATTTTATGAACACATTTACATTGTTGTTTTGAATAACTTTGAGGAGTATCATTAAATATTTCAGTCACTGTGTTTTGTTCTGACGGACTAGTAATATTTATATCTAAAGGTGTCAATTCTGACTTAGTTTCAAAAGTATCTAAAAAAATCTTTAAATTATTTAACAGGTTTTCAAGAATTCCTATATGATAAGTAGAAGAATTAAAATAGGCTTGAATATTAAATTCATCGTTTAAATGATTTTCTTCAAAGGAAATAAAAACTACATCTTTAGAAAAAGTATGAAAAAACGACTCAATATGCGCTACATTACCATTAGAATTTACCAGTGCCGTATCATATTGCAGTTTATCGTTATATGACACCATGGTTGGTGGTTGCATATAAATATCGTGTAACAGAGTTTTTACTGTAGCATTTTTTTGAATTTTTATATTATAATTATCTATATTGTTTTTTTGAAGATTATAAAATCCGAAACCAACTTCTGTTTCTGCACTGTATTTATATAAAATAATTGTCCAAGCACACTTAAAAAGTGTACATAGATCAACGTCAAATTTTTGAGCAATGTCTTTTAACATGGATAACTTCTGTTTCATTGTAATTGTAATATATTTTTGGTCTATGTTCATATTTTTTTGTTTGGGAAGAAAGTCTTTATTTAACATAATCCTAAATATACCTCCTCATACTAAAGTGTGCCATACTGCTCTCTTATAGAACGGTATTGATAACTACATACTTCTTCAGTTAATGCTTCTTTATCATATTGAAATTGGAATTTTTTATTTTCTAATATGATATCTGTTTCTTTAATTAGTTCTTCTGCTATTCTAATGTTCGGTTTTCGCATTATTTCTAGCATCAGTTGTTTTGTCATACTATTGAAATAATCTAAATCATTTAAATTTTGGCTACTCCAATGTATTACTGGTACCCATTGATTTTGTAATACAAAGAATAACTTAATAAGTATCTGTAGAGATTTTGCTACACATAGACGAGTATTTAATTCATCTCCACGAAGTAATAATTTTCTAGTTCGTTGTATACAAAATAAAAATTCGAAATAATGTAATTTAGCTCTTTGATCTCCTAGCATAGGAGGCATATGTTTGATCTGTGCTATTTCTTGATACAAAATTCTATTGGGATCATAAAGTATTTCACAAAATTCATATGGCCAATGGTCAATATCTGCGGGAGAATCTTTTTTAGCTTTAAAGTCGGATTCGGGTAGCAATAAGATTTCAATCTTGCCGTCCATTGATCTCTCGAAAAGATTATTTGTTGCAAGGGAATTATAGTAAGAATCCGTTACAATTACTTCTACATCAAAATCAGATAACGTATCTTGATAACCCCGTGAACTAGAACCTACTAGTACAATCCCTATTGTATCTTTGTTCTTTTTAAATTGAGATATAAGATCATTTAATAGAGTTTTCATTCATGCTCCACCTTTCGTTTCGAAGTTTTAATAGCCATATAAATTTAGATCTTATCCTGAGTTAATTGCCGTATGAATTCGGAAACATCTGTCACCTCTGTTAATATGAGTTTTGTTAAATGAGTTATAGTAGGATTGATAAGAAAGGATCGAATGGAAATGGGAACGTTTAATTCTTTTCTTACCCAGTTCATTAAAGATATAATTTGCAAAGAGGATCCTCCTATATCAAAAAAGTTATCATCCTTCTGTACATCTTGTATACGTAATACTTGCGCCCATTTTTTTTGTAAATATTTAGAAATAATTTCACTTGTGTCTTCATTTTGATATTTTACATTTTCTTTTTCGAACATTCGCTCAGCCGTTGTTAATACATTTTGCTTAGATTCATGATTGATCATAAAGTGGTACAATGTATCGACAGTAGGATTAGCCAAAAAGGATCGAATGGAAATAGGAATATGGAAGGTATCTCTGATCCAAGAAATCAATTGAATAGCTTGAAGAGAGCTACCACCTATATCAAAAAAATTGTCCGTAATGGTTATATGTTTGTTATTTATTAATGTTCCTAAATAATTAAGAAGTACTTGATGGAGCTTTGAATATTGAGCTTGCTTTTTCTCAGGTAATGCTGTTAAAAATTTATTTAATATTTTTTTGTTCACTTTCCCATTTGCATCCAAAGGAATAGCATCCACAATAATAATGCTAGGAATCATATAGGAAGGAAGAGTTTCTTTTAAAAAATTTTTCAAGTTGCTTTCATCAATTGGAGCATTTTTTACAGAAACAAAGGCAATTATTTCTTTTTCTACATTATTTTTATCATTAACGTGGACATATACATTTTGAACATTAGTGTAATGGAAAATAGCTTTTTCAATTTCTGCTAATTCTACTCTATATCCTCTTATTTGTATTTGGTCATCAATTCGACCTATTATTTCAATACTATCGTCGGATAAATATCGCCCAATATCACCCGTTTGATAAGCCTTTTTCCCATTTATAGATAAATATCCTGATTTTTGAGGGCCAGTGACTTTTTCGAGATAGCCTCTCCCTACGTTTTCACCTATAACGCATAATTCTCCAATCGTACCTTGTTTGCTCAGGTTTTTATCTTTATCAAATATGACGATTTGATTATTACGAATCGCCTTTCCAATGGGAACACTTTTGGTTTCTGTTTCAAGGTTATCGTCTATATCTACATTCATTGCAACACCAATTGTAGTTTCAGTCGGCCCATAATGATTTACTATTTTACAGGCTCCTGCCCGTTTTTTTATTTCTTGATAGATTTCCCATTTTAACAATTCGCCTCCCAGTATCAAATACTGTTTTGGAAAGATATTTTCTTCTGCAGAATGTAGTAAAGTATAGAAATGGGAAGGCGTAATTTTCAAACAATCTACTGAATGCGTAGAAAAATAATTCGAAAATTCGTCAGGTTGTAACATTTGTTCTTTAGATAAAATATGCAATGTTCCAGCTGAAGCTAGAGCTCCAAAGATAGATGTATTCCCTAAGTCTGCTGATAATGTAGATACACTCGCAAAGTTTGTTTTATCATTTATATTTAAACACTCCATAAGAGATACAATATAATTTGTTACATTTTTATGTTCGATTAGTACTCCTTTTGGATTTCCGGTAGACCCTGAGGTGAACATGACGTACATCAGTTGATGTAAAGGAATTGAAATATTTAAATTTTCAATTCCATATGTTTTTGTCTTAGGGTCATCTACTGTAATGATAGGTCGATCTACCAAAGGATAAGTTGATTTTGATTTTTTTGAGCTGAGTATCAAACTACAGTTAGCAGAGTTTACTATATATTCTATTCGGTCTTTAGGAAGTTCGGTTTCTAAGGGGACATAAGTGGCACCCGATTTTAAAATTCCCAATAACCCAATAATCATTTCAACAGATCGCTCAATATATAGACCTATAAAATCTCCGATACCTCTCCCTTGTTCTTTTAACAGATTAGCTACTTGATTTGCAGATACATTCAATTCTTTATATGTTAGTTGTTTATCATCAGCTATCACAACTATTTGTTCGGGCGTATGATCTGCATGAAATTCAACAATTTGGTGTAAGCACATGTGAGCCAGTTGTTCTAACGTTAACTTTCTTATAGAGCTTGTCTTTTTGTGATTTAAATTCATGATGTACCATCCTCAATAGTAATAGTTTTTTAGTTAATCTGTTCATCAATAATAGTAGCTAATGTTTGCTCAGGTTTAGTAATTACGCTTTCTAATAATGTTTTATATACCTTTAGCATGGAAAGAACTGTATCGTGTTTGAATAATGCAGTATTGTATTCTAAAAAACCTGTGACTTGAGAGTTTTTAGTGAAAAACCCCATATTTAAATCAAATTTAGCACTTTGTGTATCAGAAAAAATATCTTCCATTATTATATCGTTCATTTCGATAGCGCTATTACTGACATCATTTAATGAGAACCATACGTCAAATAAGTTGTCTTGGGTTAAATTTTTATGTTCTCTTATTTTAGAAATGAGTAGATCAAAAGGATATTCTTGGTTACTGTCAGCTTCCAGGACCATAGATTCGGTTTCTTTTAAAAATTGTAAGAATGTACTTTCTAAATTTAATGAACTTGTTAATGTTAATGTATTGACAAAACAGCCTACGATATTTTGCACGTCTAAATTCTTACGATTAGCTGTTGGTGTTCCAATTACAATTTGTCGACTCTTTGAATATTTGGATAAAAATAATATATAGACTGACAATAATGTTAAATACGATGTACTACTGTATAATCCATTAAATTCTTGTAGCTTTTTCTGAAGTTCATCATTAAAATTAAATTTAATAGATGCCCCTTTTTGCGTCTCTAAGTTAGATCGTTTAAAGTCTAATGGTAACGTTCCTTTATTTTGAATATTTTCTAATTTGTTTAACCAATATTGTAATTGAGAATCTAGGAACCCTTTATTTACAATTGCTCTCTGCCAAATTGAATAGTCAACATAAGTAAATTTAATATTAGATAAAAGAGGTGACTCTCCTTGTGAAATCGCATTATATGAGCTGATTAAATCATTTAAAATAATATTTTGTGACCATCCATCTGTGAGGATATGATGCATTACTAATATCCAAATATATTCTTGCTCTGCTATTTTAAATAATTTTGTGCGAAAGAGAAGCTCATTGCTTAAATCAAATGGTTCTTGAACATATTCATTTAAAAGTTGTATTATTTTTATTTCTTTTTCTGCAGTTTTGCAAGTAGTTACATCAACTACTTGTAGATTTACTTCAATATCATTTTTTATTTCTTGACGGAGATCTGAATCTAGATGAAAAGTAGTTCTAAATGATGGATGTCTATTTACTAGGATGTTTAGGGCTTTCTTGAACGATGGGACATGTAAAGGTCCTTTTAGTTTTTTCGTTATATTAACGTGATAGGCTGTAGTGACAATATCATATTGTGATGCAATCCACATGCGTTCTTGAGAAAATGATACAGGATAATCTTTTGATTCTTTTATGTTTTGAAGTGGTGATAAAATTTCTTTTTTTATTTGCTTTGCATTAGATTTAATAAACTTTGCCATCTGTTCAATGGTTGGGAATTCGAATATGTGCCGTAACTCTAAATCGATTGTAAATGCGGCGTTGATTTTACTAATAATTCGTGTGGCTTTTAAAGAATGACCACCTAAAGAAAAAAAGTTATCCGTTATACTAATCTTTTTTATATCCAGTATACCTTCCCATATTTCAGAAAGTTTACTTTCCCATTTATCTCTCGGTGAAATATATTCAATAGATTCTGAAGTACTCATGCTTACGACTTTTTTAAGAGAAGAAATATCTACCTTTCCATTAGGAGTTAGTGGTATGCTATCTACAATAAAATATCTTGTGGGTATCATATAAGACGGCAATTCAGATTGTAAAAATCCTTTAAAATACATAGAAATAGAATGTTGTTCTCTAAGCATTCCTTTATTGGCAACAATATACGCTACTAACGTTTTATCACCAATGCTGTCTTCGGTAACTACAACAGCGCACTGCTGGACTGCAAGGTGTTCGTTAAGAGCAAATTCAATTTCACTTAATTCAATTCGATGACCACGTACTTTAACTTGCGAATCAATTCTTCCTCTGAATTCTATGTTCCCATTTGCAAGACATCTTGCGAAATCACCAGTTTTATATAAAATCTCATCAGAATTTGAGTTAAATACACTTCTAATAAACCTTTCTGAAGTTAAATCTTCTTGATTCAGATATCCGTTCGCAATTCCATCTCCTCCAACATATAATTCACCAATTACGCCTGTTGGAACAGGTTTTAAATTTTCATCTAAGATATATACTGTAGAGTTGGAAATAGGTTGTCCGATAGGTATATTGCCTCTTTTAGTATCGATATCATGAATTTCATAATAACAAGAAAATGTAGTGTTTTCGGTTGGACCATATCCGTTAATAAGTTTGCAATACTTGGTGTTTTTAATAAACTTCTCAACATGAGATAGCGATAAGCTTTCTCCACCAATTATTAAATATTTTAAACCTACAATATCATTTAATCTGTTTTCAACCATTTGATTAAACAGACTAGATGTTAACCATAATGTAGTTATATGATGTGAACGGATTGTTTCGCCTATTTTACCAAGTGTAGGTGTTTCCGGAGGCATAATGACTAATTTCCCCCCATTTAGTAAGCTTCCCCATATTTCAAATGTAGAAGCATCAAAAGAAATAGGTGCTAACTGTAACATAACTTCTTGTTTATCAAACTGCATATAATTAGTGTTTTTAACTAAGCGAATAACATTTCGATGGTTAATTAAAACTCCTTTAGGCATTCCAGTAGAACCAGACGTGTAAATGACATGGGATATATCAGTTGGATTGACTGTTACACGTAAAGAATTTGTAGGTTGCGATAAAATATCTTCTTGTTTTTGATCAATTGTAATAACTGTTGGATACCCAGTTTTAAATATATTATTTTTAGATTTTTGGGTAATAATCCATTTCATACGACTATCTTGAATCATAAATTCTAATCTTTTTTGTGGATAATTGGCATCTAATGGGACATATATAGCACCTATTTTTAGAATTCCTAAAAGGGTTGTAATAAGTTCATTGGATCTTTCGATACAAACACCTACAAAATCTCCTTTTGCTATCCCTAAATTTCTAAAAAGGTGTGCATATTGATTGGCTTTTTCATTAAGCTCTCGGTAGGTGATCTCCTTCTCTTTAAATGACAGAGCAATATGATTTGGTGTTTTTTGAACTTGCTCCTCAAAAACCTGATAAATAGCTTTTTCTTTAGGATAATCTGTTGTAGTTTGATTTAAAGAGCAAAGAATTTTCCGATCTGTTTCACTTAGCATTAAAAAATCGGATATATTTTGGTCAGGATTCTGTACGATTTCCCTTAAAAGAGAATGGAATTGTTGTGCCATCATAGACACAGAAGAGTGATGGAATATTTCACTAGAATAGATCCAGCGTGCTGTTAGTGCGTTATCATCTTCTAATATTTCAAGAATGATATCAAATTCAGTTCCGGATTCTTCAAATTCAATGCTATTTACTTTTAAATTAGGCAAACTAAAAGAATGATACGGATTTTTTTGATAACCCATTAATATCTGTACCACAGAATTCGAAACAGCTGCATTCTCTTTTGTAATAGCTTCAACAATCTTTTGATAAGGTACTGCTTTTCTTTTAAAAGCTTCTAAATTTGTAAGTTTTACTCGTTCTATTAATTCATTGAAGCTTGGATTATCCCATAAATTTACTCGTATAGGTAACGTATTGATAAAGCACCCAATAAGTGGTCTAGTGTCTCGACGATCACGTAAGGTAATAGGAACACCTATAATCAAGTCCTCTTGTTGGGTATAGCGATGTAAAAAAACAAAAAAAGCAGCTAATAAAGTAGTAAATGGAGTAGTACGATTTTTTCGACTGAAATTGCGTATTTGGTCAAATAATTCTTTTTCAAACTTAAAATTTAAACTCGTTCCTTTTAAAGAAGGGGCTATAGAGCGAGTATAATCAATAGGTAAATTAATACCGTCATATTTATCTGAAAATGTATTTTTCCAATAGTTTAAATTGTTTTCAAACTCAGCCGTGTTAAATTCTTTAGTGGTATCAACTACAATATCATAATGTTGCACTTTTAATTTAGGCAGCTGTATTGAATCATGTGCTATTTTCGCTGTATAGATTTGAATCAATTCTTTAATTAATATCTCCACTGAAGGGCCATCAGCAATAATGTGATGCATACTCATAATTACAGCATGTTCTTGAATATCAAATTTTAGAAAATGGACTGTAAGTAAAGGTCCATTTTCTAAATCGAATTTCTTTGATGATTGTCCTTTTGCAAATTCGATAATTTTTCTATCCCGATTTTCTCTTGCTATTTTGGTGAAATCAATTTCTTCAAATGAAATCAATACTTCATCAACTATTTCTTGATAGGGTACATGATCTTGATCATAAGAAAATTTAGTTCGGAAGGCATGTTGCCTTTGACCTAACTTCAAAAAAGACTCTTTGAGTAAAGGTATATTTAACTCACCGTGGAAATACAATCCGAATTGTATAAGGTAAGAAGGAGTGTTTGGATTTAATTTATTCATATACCACATAGATTCTTGCATAGGCGAAAGTGGATATTTTCTTGTTTTTTTAGTAGGTGCCGTATTTAATAATTTAGATTTATCTTCAGAATGCGATATATTTTTTGAATTTTTCGGTCCTCTTTCAAGCATTGTATTCCCTCCAATATAGTGAATTTAGATGTACGAAAATGATGTGGAAAATGCCTTAATATATTTCGGGATATAAAAGTTACTCTCTACCGTATTTGGTAAAGCATAAATCGCATAAATCTCCAATGGTATTGATATCAAATGTTTCTTCACTAGTTAAAAAGATCTGACCATCTGTTTCCTCTTCAATTTCTACAAGGAAATCAATTAAAGCTATAGAATCTCCACCCACTGCATAAAAATCATCATTTCTTTTCAAACTAGAAACTCCCAATAATCTTTCTAATATTTTTATTATTTTCTTTTCAAGATCAAAAAAAGCATCTTCTTTATCACAAGAGGATGAGCAAGATGTACAAGAATCTATCTCATCTTTTGATTGTTGTTCCAAGTCAAGCGCTTGTTCTCCTTTCCAATAAGATACACGCTTGAAAGGATATGATGGAAGTGGCGTTTTATAATATTTTTTCATTTTATATAATTGATTCCAATCGATGTTATTTCCATCAAGCCATTTGTGTAAAAACCGATTTAAAATTTCATCATGTTGATTTATATTGGATGGTTCTTGAATATGTGATTCATCTAAATGATTAATTAATTCTTCTATATTAGAGGCAATAGTTGCCCATCTGTATTCAAAAGCTTTCCTTCCAACATTTAAGGTATAAGAGATATCAGCTAAATTTAGATTTGTGTTTTGGATTAAATATTCTTTAAGATGTTTTTTAATTTGAATTAACTGTTCATTTGTTCTAGCTGAAAGCGTAATTAACTCAGCATTTTGTATATGATTTTTTTCCTTTTCTATATCTGGAGCTTCTTCTACGATAAGGTGTGCATTTGTACCGCCAAAACCAAATGAACTTACTGCACCACGTCTTGGACTCAATTCAGTATTTCTCCATTCAAGGGCTTCTTGAGGTACATAAAAAGGACTATTTTCAAAATCGATGTACGGATTTGGCTTGCTAAAATTAAATTGAGCAGGTAGTACTTTATTTTTTAAACACAAAACTAATTTAATTAATCCTGCAATTCCCGCTGCATGTGTTAAATGACCAATGTTACTTTTTACTGAGCCAATTGCACAATAATTTTTGTCCGATGTATATAATTGATATGCAGATTTTAATGCTTCCATTTCAATAGGGTCACCTAAAATAGTTCCTGTTCCATGAGTTTCCACATAAGATATTGTTCGAGGATCTATTTTGGATTTTTCAAGTGCACTTAAAATCACTTTTGTTTGTCCTAATTGACTAGGAGCAGTATAACTTGCTTTATCACTGCCATCATTATTTATGGCACTTCCTTTAATAACTGCATGAATAAAATCTTTATCTCTTATTGCATTTTCTAATTTTTTTAATACAACTACACCTGCACCGTTACCTTCAACAGTTCCAGTTGCTTCTGCATCAAAAGGTTTACATTCTCCATTCGAAGAATAGATTAATCCTTCCTGATAGATATATCCTTTAAACTCTGGAACATTTATGGAAACCCCTCCTGCGATAGCAATGTCGCTACTTTGATTTAACAAACTTTGACAGGCCATATGTACAGACACTAATGATGAAGAGCAGGCGGTTCCAACAGAAATACATTCTCCACGTAAGTTAAGTTTATGCCCCACTCTCGTAGCTAAAAATTCAGGAGCATTATTAATATAATTTTGAAGTGTTGTAGAGGCTGTTTGCTTTGAATCAGATTCAATAGGTTTATATTTGCTTGGACTGCAGCCAGCATATAATGAAATAATTCCTTCATAGTTAAATGGATTATACCCTGAATTTTCCAGAGATTCCCATACAACTTCTAAAAATATTCGATGTTGAGGATCTAGTGATGCAGCTTCTGTTGGTGAAATATTAAAAAATTCAGCATCAAATTTATCAATATTCCCAAGGATTCCACGTGCATTCACTAATTTTTGTTTAGAATATATTTTATTATCCGTTTGAGTGAAGTTAAAGTAAGTAATTCCATTTAATTTGTTTCGAAGTAGTTCCCAATAATGTTCTAAAGTAGGACTTTTAGGAAAGCGTCCGCCTATACCAATTATTGCAATATCTTTAGAGTCCATATAATTAGCTCCTTTATAAGTAAAATATATCTTTTTAAACAATGTTAATACTTGGTTGTATAAACCTTTTTTTATGCGATTATTAAAAAATATTTGCTTTAACAACCTATTTTATACACTTGCTAAAAATATTTTTTCAATGAATTATGCTGTAGAGTTCGAACTGCTGCTTATTGAAATAATAATCATTCAAATATTTTTCGCTTTATCTAACGATTAAAAAATATTTATAAAATGAACTTTGTTGTAATCAAATTGAAGACACGAGATTTGAATTTCATAATGCAGATTAACACTCTGAATGTATATGTATAAGAACATATGAGTTTTTTGAAAAAGTAATTGTATAAGAATTTTTCAGATTTTTATAATTTACATTAATTGAGATGTATATTTTGTACACAATGTTATAAATATAAGTGTATAGCTAGAACGCATTCTCTTAACTTAAACCATTATAAATCAAGCAAGCTAATTTTTTAGTAAGCATGTAAAATTTATGTTTAAAGTTATCATTATTAATAAAGAAATATAAAAAAATGGAGGCGTAAATTATGATAAACCTAGATTTATTTCAGGAAAAATTTAATGTACAAATTATTAAAGGCTCTTTATTAGTTCTCAAACCGAGAAAGGAGAATACTCATATACTGCAGTGGATAGAGGATCACAAAAAAGAGCTAAATAACGCATTATTACATTTTGGCGGGGTATTATTTCGTAATTGTAATATAGATTCAATTGAAACTTTTAATAATTTCATTTGTATATTCTCTGAAAATTTAGAGGAATATACAAATGCATCAACCCCAAGAAATAAAGTTAGTGGAAATATATATACCTCTACAGACTATCCAGCAGATCAAAAAATCCCACATCATTCTGAAATGTCATACACTTCTACTTGGCCAATGAAAATATGGTTTTATTGCATGACCCCGTCAAAAGAAGGAGGAGAAACTCCTATTGCTGATAATCGAGAAATTTTAAAACATATTGATTCTACTATAAAAATGAATTTTAAGGAAAAGGGTGTAAAATATGTTAGAAATTTTTACGAAGATGGTATGGGGATAAATTGGGAAAAAGCGTTTAATACGAATGATAAATCAAAAATAGAAAAGTTTTGTAGAGATAAAGGAATTAAATTTAACTGGTTTGAGGGGGGATTAACTACCGAGGAAAAAGGACCTGGTATTTATACACATCCTATAACTCGTGAGGAAATTTGGTTTAACCAAGCACATTTATTTCATATTTCTGATTTTGATTTGACCACACAAGAATTTTTATTAGAACAGTATACAGAAAAAGGGTTACCAAGAAATTCCTATTATGGAGATGGAATGAAGTTTGATGCTGCAGTGTTATCGCACATTCAAAATGCATATGCAAAATGTGAAATATCCTTTCCATGGGAGAAAGGGGACGTGTTGATGCTTGATAATATGTTAATGTCTCATTCTCGAAATCCTTTTAAAGGCGAACGAAAAGTAGTGGTAGGTATGGCAGATATGTACACTACTAAAAGATAAATAAATATTTTTGGGGGTTAAATAAATGATCGTTAATGTTACAGATTTAAGTAAAAGTTATAAGGTAAAAAGGAAGTTACCAGGATTACAAGCGAGTATTCGTAATTTAATTCATCCAAACTTTGAAACAGTAAGTGCTGTAAACAACGTTTCATTTACCATTTCAAAAGGCGAAATTGTCGCTTTTATAGGTCCTAATGGTGCTGGAAAATCTACTATTATAAAGATGTTAACAGGATTATTGTATCCAACCAGTGGGAAAATAGAAATAATGTCACTTAATCCTTGGGAAAAGAGACAAGAATTTTCATTTAAAGTAGGAACAGTTTTTGGACAAAAATCACAACTTTGGTATCACCTACCTCCGATAGAGGCATTTTCCCTTCTGTCAAAAATTTATGAGCTAGACGAAGCATCTTATCTAAAACAACTCAATAATTTAGTAGAACTGTTTAATTTGGAAAGCTTTCTCTATACTCCTGTAAGAAAACTTAGTTTGGGACAACGTATGAGATGTGAAATTGCAGCTTCTTTAATTCATCAGCCAGAACTATTGTTTCTTGATGAACCCACAATAGGTTTAGATATTGTTGGCAAAAGGAAAATTAGAGAGGCATTACTAGCGATGAATAGAGAATTTAAGACAACTATTATCCTTACCAGTCATGATTCTGGTGATATCGAACGGTTATGTAACAGAGCAGTTGTCATAAATAAAGGGAATATTATGTTTAATGATAATTTAGCTACTTTGCATTCAAATTTTTTTACACATAAAAAAATGTATGTAAGATTTTCCGATGATAACATTCCTACTTTGAATCAAGCAGGGATAGAGATAATAAAGAAGAATTTGAATGAAGTTGAATTTAAGGTGGATATAAAAAAGAATTCATGCACCCAAATCATGCGAGATATTATGGGGAAGTTTAATGTTGAGGATTTTACAATTTTTAATCCTACTATGGACGAGATTATTCATCAAATTTTCACACTTGAAAATGAAAAGATGAAAAAGGAGTGAACGCATGAAAAATCTTGAAAATGTCTTAACTAAATATTATTCCATTTTTATAACTTCAGTCAAAAGTAATTTAGCTTATGTGAAAGAAACATTGTATGGAACAACGTTTATGCTAGTGATTATGTATATTTTTATTAATTTGTGGGAAGTAGCTTTTGCTTCCAAAAGTACTAGTCTTAGTATGGATTTTGTTCAAACAGTTTGGTATCTGCTAATAGCAGAAGCAATTGTCCTAAGCTTAAACCCGGTTTATATAACGATTGGTGAGGAAGTTCAATCGGGTTCTTTGGCATATACAATAAATCGACCATATAACTATTTAGCGTATCATTTCTTCAATGGTTTAGGAGAAAGTTTACTTCGTTTTATTATTAATTTATTTTCCGGTGCGATATTGGTGTTAATACTGGTAGGGCCAATTCATGTAGAGGTCCTAAATTTAGTACCAGTCGGAATTATTATTTTTTTAGCTTTTTTGTTAAATTATTGTTTAAGTGCATTAATTGGTTTTAGTGCCTTTTTTACTGAGGATACTTCGGGGATTGCTTTTATTTATCAAAAATTTTTATTTATCCTAGGTGGAGTATTGATTCCCTTGGATTTCTTTCCCGGCTTCATGAAACAAATAACTAATTACCTTCCTTTTGCTTTTATTACATTTGCTCCATCAAAATTAGTTATTGATTTTAGTTTATTAAATTTTTATCACACGCTTAGTGGACAAGTTTTATGGATAGTCTTATTTATGCTTATTTTAAATATTGTATTTAAGATAGGAAAACGAAAACTTACAATTAATGGAGGGTAGCCTATGAACAGAGTTAAAGTGGAACTAAAATTTTTAAAGGCATTATTTTTTGTAAATTTATCATCAAACATGGAGTACCGTTTTAATTTTATATTGCAAGTTATTTTTATGTGTATTAACAATTTAGTTTATATCATATTTTGGAAATTATTTTTTGGTAATTTTAATAATATAAATGGATGGAATATGTCAGATATGTATTTACTTTTCTCCATAGTTACAACAGGCTTCGGAATAGGCATGGTTGTTTGTGGAAATTCAACACAACTTGCTAATATTATTTCTATGGGGAAATTAGATAGTTATTTGATTTTACCTAAAAATGTATTGTTACATGTGTTATGTTCGAGAATGTCAATTAAAGCCGTGGGGGATGTAATATTTGGAGTCTTAATTTTTGCTGTAAGTGGTTTTAGTAATGTTGTCTCTATGGGACTATGGATTCTATCAATAATTTGTGTGGCTATAATTTTTGTCTCGTTTACTACTCTTTTTGGCACTTTAGCCTTTTGGATTGGAAAAGCAAACATTATCCAACAACAGGTCAACAATGCTTTACTAACCTTTGCATTATACCCGCAAACCATATATAAAGGTTTTTCAAAATTGATTATTTTCACAATAATGCCAGCAGGGATTATTGGATTTATTCCAGTAGAATTAATTAAAGAATTTGATTTAACAAAATTATTATTATTAATTGGATTTTGTATTTTTATCGCTTATATATCTACTTTAATCTTCCGGTTAGGTTTAAAAAAATATGAATCAAACAATATTTTTACCTTTCGGGATTGATTGTGTATGAGGATATTTTAAAATTTCAAGAACGCTATCCTTTGACACTAGCCCCTAAAGGGGCTAGCTGACCAACTTCAGTGGGATTCTTGCTACCAAAGGCGATGTTCATTTCTGGTATTGCTGACATGCAAGAGTGCGGTGTGCCATCATCATTCCCACAACAGATTATATAGGTTCGTGGGCTAAGGTACTGTGACCACACCGTACGGATTGTTGGTTCTCAAATGGTTTTACGTCTTTTGCATGATTAGAAATAAAGTATACCATGTTTTACTATGCAAAAACGATGCTTTCATCCCAGGTCTAAAGAGGGGCTAAAGTCCTGGGTGTGCTTTCACGTATCGTAAATTCTGTAAGGAGGAACGTATAGGATATGTATACTCATAATCATATTAAAGTATCATTGGTTAAATATACGATTAAATCATGAAAAATAATTTTAAATTAGATATTGTCATAGGATCGATGTTATTCGCATTATTTTTAGGAGCTGGAAATTTAATTTTCCCTCCCCTGTTAGGACAACAAGCAGGAGATAAATTTCTGATTGCAATAAGTGGTTTTTTGGTAACAGGAGTTGGTTTACCGGTATTAGCAATAATTGTTATATCTAGTGTAGAAGGAGATTTGAAAAAATTATCCGATAGGGTCCATCCTGTTTTTTCATTTCTATTTCCAATGATTAGTTACTTATCAATTGGACCTTGTTATGCTATTCCGCGTACGGGCGTAGTTTCATTTGAAGTAGGGATCAATCCTTTTTTATCCGAAATAGGACAGACAGAGTGGTATATGTTATGTATATACACATTATTATTTTTTGGAGTTACTTTATATTTATCCTTACATCCATCTAAAATGATAGATTTATTCGGGAAAATTTTAACCCCACTATTAGTCATAATGGTTGTAATAATAGTTGTGAAGTCTATAATCAGTCCAATTGGTCCACTTAATGTATCGAATAGTTTATATGAAAACCACGCTTTTGCAGAAGGAATAATCCAAGGATATTTAACTATGGATGCGATAGGTGCATTTGTCTTTGGTATTGTTATTGTACAAGCTATTCGAGCAAAAGATGTTACAGAACCTACTCATATCAAAAAAATCACCATGGTATCAGGAATTATAGCGGCTGTAGGGTTAATATTTATTTATTTATCCCTTGCATATATCGGTGCAACCAGTGCTAAATTAGGCATTTCTAATACTGGTGCTCTTATTCTAACAAATGTTGTGAAACATCTTTTTGGTACAAGTGGACAAATTTTACTAGGATTTATTATTACATTAGCATGTTTGACAACTTCAATTGGATTGACATCAGCTTGTGCAACTTTTTTTTCAAAACAATTTACATCTATTTCATATAAAAGTGCCGTGAAAATTATATGTTTATTCAGTTTTATGATATCTAATTTAGGATTAGAACAATTGCTTAATGTCTCTTTGCCGATATTAATGATAATTTACCCTATTACCATTACACTTATTATTTTGTCTTGTTTTCATGCTTGGATTGGAAATCGTAATATGGTTTATATTTGCTCCATTATCGGTACATTGATGATAAGTCTATTGAGTAATCTTGATAGGGTGAATTTTATTGATTTATCACATATTCTAGAGCTTATTCCGCTATATAAAGAAGGGCTAGGGTGGTTAATTCCTTCATGTATTGGAGGAGTAATAGGTCTCTTTATTCATAAAACGCAAATGTGAAAATAAACAGGATAGAAATTAAAAATATCTTTCAACACAATAATCAAATATTAATTCGAATTCACTAAATTCGTCAAGGAATGAGAAGCAAGGTTTAAATTAACTCGAAGGTGCTTAAATAAATCGAAAACGTCCATCATGAAAGAAATCAGATTTATAAAGGAGTGAGAAAAATGATTCATAACATTGCTGTCATCGGTTTAGGTACAATGGGAATAGGAATTGTTCAGGCATTGGCGATGGGTGGGAAATATATAAAAATGTATAGTTCATCAGAAAAAAGTATACAAAAAGCTCACCAAACGATAGAAACCAATTTATCTCAATTAGTAAAAGCCCAACGTCTAAATACAGAACAGAAAGAATGTATTTTATCCAATCTTTGTCCTGTATATACATTAGAAGAAGCATGTAAAAATGTAGAATTAGTAATCGAAGCAATCCCTGAAAATTTACAGTTAAAAAAAGAAATGTTTAAAAAAATAGATAGATATACATCTGCATCTACAATCTTAGCAACAAATACATCTGAGCTAAGTGTTACCGCTATTGCAAGTGTTACCAATCGACCGGATAAGGTTATAGGAACACATTGGTTTAACCCAGCACATATTATGAAGCTGGTTGAAATTATTCAGGGAATAGAAACATCAGAAAAAACCATACAATTAGTAAAGGAGGTTGTACAATCTATCGGTAAGGAAAGTATTATCGTTAAAGATAAACAAGGGTTCGTTACTTCTAGAGCTATTATTATTCATTTATTAGAATGTATACGTATGTATGATGAAGGGGTCAGCAGTAAAGAAGATATTGATAAAGCTATCAAACTGGGATTAAATTATCCTATGGGACCTTTGAGATTGGCTGATTATGTTGGATTAGATACAATATTATTTGCAAGTCAAGGATTAACAGAAGCTTGGGGAGATAGATTTCGTGCCCCTCAAGCACTTGTAAAACTTGTGGAAGCAGGGCATCTGGGGCGTAAATCTGGAAAGGGATTTTATAATTATATAAGAAAGAGTTAAATAATTAAGTACCCCTATCCCTTAGAGCCTGTTTATAGTCTTATAAATATGTTAGAATGTATGCAAAAACAGGAGGTAAGTGTATGTCTTATCCAAGTGATATCAGCCGTGAAAAATTCGAGATCATTCGTGAAGAACTAGAGACATTTAGCAAATGCACGAGTCCGCGAAAGTATGACCTTTATGATGTGTTCAATGCACTACTCTATGTTCTGAGTACAGGCTGCCAGTGGCGTGCTTTACCAAGAGATTATCCCAAATGGCAAAATATTTACCGCTACTATGCAAAATGGAGTAAATCTAATGCCGAAGGCAGCAGTCTATTAGAGACCTTATAAAAAATTGTTGTGCAAATAAGGGAAGCAGTGAATCGTCCCAAAAGATTTAGCTTTAATATTGTCGATGCCCAAAGTGTTAAGAATGCAGCTACGGCTGAACAAAAAGGTTATGATGATGGTAAGAAAGTTTCTTGTATTAAACGACATATCAGTGTAGATATTCTTGGATTTCCCCATGGAAGCCATCCTCACGGATGGTGGGTACACAGGAGAAAAGTTTCAAAAAGAAATTCAAAAGCTATTGAATGCTGAAGCACAAGTTGCTAAGCGGTCAGAATTGCATCAATTTCAAATGATCCCCAAAAGATGGATTATAGAGCGCTCGTTTGCTTGGTTAGAAAAATACAGACGATTGTTCAAAAATGTAGAGAGAAAATTAGAGAAAAGTAAAAAACTGATTTTAATTATATTTATTTACTTTTTAAATAAAAGATAAGACTATAAACAGGCTCTTAACAATTGATACTCCCAAAACGGACCCTATATGTTCGTAGGCTAAGGTACTGTGACCATACCGTACAGATTGTTCGTTCTCAAATGTTGTTACATCTTTTGTATGAATATGAATAAACTGTACCATGTGTTGCTACGTAACAACGATACTTTTTCATCTCACGTCTAAAGACGGACTAAAGTCCTGCGTGGGCTTTCCCATATCGTCAATTCTGTAATAAAATTGAAGCAATATTTCCAGTTCTAAATTTTTATTTTTAGAACAGCATCATGTGTGAACTTTTCTATATGGATTCTGAATAATTAAGAAACAAGGAGGATTATATGATATTTCAGGAATTTAAAAGCGCACTTGAACAAAAAAAACTTGAATACGCGCAATGTATTTGGGAGAAAATCAAACTATTGGGAACGCCTTTAATTGAAATAATAAGTAAAGAATTTTCTCGAATAATATTTATATTTGAAGCAACTTATTCAGTAGAAAATGTATTGCTATTAACCTCAATAGGAGACTTAAATATTGAAAGTAGTACCATGAAAAATATACAAAACAGTAATTTTTGGTATCAAGAAATGATATTGAGAAATGAATTAATAATGGTGTATCAATTTTTCCCTAATGGTTTGCATGTTGAATGGAGTGAAAAAAATCGATATTCGCAGTTAGATGTAAATAATACACAGCAATATGACAAACAGTGGTCTATTTTAATTTTATCACAGTATCAACAAGATCCGTTGACAATTTCAAACTATGATGAACAAGTTATGATCGAAAAAAATATAACGGATCACCATATCTATAGTAATGCTCTTAAAGAAGACCGATTCTTTTCAGTATATACAAATAATTCTCGGATAGATAGTATATGGTTTATATTAGATGGTCATGTGTATCTGTCGTCCATTCCCGTGCCAATCATTATTGAAAATTTACACAAACAAGGAAAACCCATCAATCCATTAATAGTATTTATAGAACAAGTAGATAGACGTAGAGAATTGGGATGTTCTAAACGGTTTAGCCGATTTCTTTGTGAAGAGCTTTTCCCATGGATAGTGAAAAACTATAATATAAAGAGTTTTAACAGAAATCAATGTATGATTGCTGGGTCTAGTTTAGGTGGACTTTCCTCTATTTACACAGCTCTAACTTATCCTGAAATAATAGGAAAAGTTTTATCACAGTCAGGTGCATTTTGGTGGAAACCAGATACATCTGATGAATGGGAATGGCTAACTCATCAATCGTTTCATAAACATGAGTCTCTCCCACAAGAATTTTATTTAAGTGTGGGGTCTTATGAAGATAAACCCATAGGGGATAGTGAAGTAACAATGATTACAAGTAATCGAAAGATGGAACATAAGCTATCAGCTTCAGGATATAAGACCTTTTGGGAGGTTTTTATAGGCGGACATCATACTATCAATTGGGCAAATAATTTTAGTTCAGGAGTAAAAAAGCTTTTTGTCACTTAATATTGATTTTAAGTCTTATAAAGAGGGATCAATACTAATTTTAAATATAACGATGATCTTGATATTGTTAGGGAGATTTTTAAAATGATACATATCTATGCAATTCAACATAAAGGTTTAAATCATATCATGTTTCATCAATTACTCAAATATGTTTCTTGGAATAAAAGAGAGAAAATCAACAGATTTGCAAATATAGATGATGGAAAAAGAAGCCTTTTAGGAGAAATAGTAGTGAGAGCATTTATTAAAAAACGGTTTAATATTTCTAATGAACGAATAAAAATGGGCCATAACACATATGGAAAACCACATATATTAGGCATGCCTGATTTTCATTATAATATTTCTCACTCAAAAGATTGGATCATTGTCGGAATAAGTTCATCTTTAATAGGTGTTGATATTGAATATATGGAACCATGTAACGTTCAAATTGCTAAACGTTTTTTTTCAAAAGATGAATATCAAGCAATTCAAAAGAAAAAACATGAGGAAAGAATTAAACTTTTTTATGAGTTATGGACTGCAAAAGAATCCTATATAAAAGCTATAGGAAAAGGACTATCTGTACCTTTAAATTCATTTTCTATTCAAAATTTAGGTAGGACTCTTCGTCTACTAAACAGCACAGAACATTTTTATTTTAAAAAATATCATATTGATGATAACTATAAGTGTGTAGTATGCTCAAAACATGTAAATCATATATCAAAGCCTGTTCTTTTAGATATAAATAACATATATGAAAATATCGTAAATATAGGATCATGATGAACAATTTTATTGGAAGTTTTTAAGTATGGCTAGCACTAACGATAAGAATGGCTGAAGAAAATAAATAAAAAATATCATTGTACTTACAGAGTATTAGATAAAAACATTATTTATCTAGAAATTTTTGGATTTTGTATAAATGGGATTGATAAACACATGAGGGCCTTTTATACTAAAAGTACATTCTTTGAAAACCGCATATAAAAATGCTAGGAGAGGGAAGAGTATAACATGAAACGTTTTCAGAGAGGAGAATCATTAGCTGGGAGATTCTCTAGATAGTTATGTTAGAAGGTAGCCCTGGAGCATCTTTTCTGAACGGAATAGTTCTTATTAGGAAAAGACGGATTTATCCGTTATCAAATTAAGAGTATAAGCAAATTCTGAATTTGTTTGTAAATAAAGGTGGTACCGCGATGTCCCTCGCCCTTTTTTGGATGAGGGGCATTTTTTATTTTAAGGAGGGAAAATAATGTCAAACACGGAAAAGAATTTACCAACTAAATATGATCATATGTCCGTTGAAGAAGGCCTTTATCAATGGTGGCTTGAAGGGAAATATTTTGAAACAACAGGAGATGAGGAGAAGGAATCGTATACAATTGTACTTCCACCTCCCAATGTAACCGCTAAATTACACTTAGGTCATGCCTGGGATACGACGCTTCAAGATATTTTAACTCGCACAAAGCGTATGCAAGGATACGATGTATTATGGCTTCCAGGAATGGATCATGCCGGTATTGCAACGCAAGTAAAAGTGGAGATGAAACTTCATGAAAAAGGGGTTTCACGTTACGATCTTGGGCGTGAGAAATTCCTTGAAAAAACTTGGGAATGGAAAGAAGAGTATGCTTCTCATATTCGGCAACAATGGGAAAATATTGGCTTAGGGTTAGACTATTCTCGAGAATGTTTTACGCTTGATAAAGATGTCTCCGATGCAGTTAACAAAGTATTTGTTCAATTATACGAAAAAGGCTTAATTTACCGTGGTGAATATATTATCAACTGGGATCCAGCAACACGCACAGCTCTTTCTGATATTGAAGTAATTCATAAAGAAGTTCAAGGTGCATTCTACCATATGAACTATCCGTTAACAGACGGTTCAGGTCACATTCGCCTTGCTACTACTCGTCCAGAAACGATGCTTGGTGATACAGCGGTAGCAGTTCATCCAGAAGATGATCGTTACAAACATTTAATCGGAAAAACAGTTACACTTCCAATCGTAGGCCGTGAGATTCCGATTATTGCTGATGAGTACGTAGAAAAAGACTTCGGAACAGGCGTTGTAAAAATTACACCAGCTCATGACCCGAACGACTTTGAAGTAGGTAACCGTCATGACTTACCACACATTTTAGTAATGAACGAAGATGGATCGATGAACGAAAAAGCTGGTAAATATAACGGTATGGATCGTTTCGAATGCCGTAAAGAATTAGTGAAAGACTTACAAGAAGCTGGCGTATTAGTAGAAATCGAGCCACATATGCATTCAGTAGGTCATAGTGAGCGTAGCGGTGCAGTTGTTGAGCCTTACTTATCAACACAATGGTTCGTAAAAATGGCTCCACTTGCTGAAAAAGCAGTAGCGCTTCAACAAAAAGAAGAAGAAAAAGTAACGTTCGTACCAGAGCGTTTTGAAAACACATATTTACGATGGATGGAAAATATTCATGACTGGTGTATTTCTCGTCAATTATGGTGGGGACACCGTATTCCAGCTTGGTACCATAAAGAAACTGGTGAAGTATACGTAGGTACAGAAGCACCAGCAGATATTGAAAACTGGAATCAAGATAACGACGTACTTGATACATGGTTCAGTTCAGCATTATGGCCATTCTCAACACTTGGTTGGCCAAATGAAGATTCAGCAGACTTCAAACGTTACTATTCAACAGATGCACTAGTAACGGGTTATGACATCATCTTCTTCTGGGTATCTCGTATGATTTTCCAAGGTTTAGAGTTTACAGGCGAGCGTCCATTTAAAGATGTATTAATTCACGGTTTAGTTCGTGATGAGCAAGGTCGTAAGATGAGTAAATCTCTTGGTAACGGTATTGACCCAATGGATGTTATCGAGAAGTACGGTGCAGATGCAATGCGTTTCTTCTTATCAACAGGAAGTGCACCAGGTCAAGATTTACGTTTCAGCATGGAAAAAGTAGAATCTACTTGGAACTTCATTAATAAAATTTGGAACGCATCACGTTTCGTATTAATGAACATGGATGACATGAAGTATGAAGAAATCGATTTAACTGGTGAAAAATCAGTTGCAGATAAGTGGATCTTAACTCGCTTAAACGAAACAATCGAAAGTGTAACACGTAACATGGATAAATATGAGTTCGGTGAAGCTGGACGTTCATTATACAACTTCATTTGGGACGATTTCTGTGACTGGTACATTGAAATGGCGAAGCTTCCACTATACGGTGAAGATGAAGCAGCTAAGAAAACAACTCGTTCAATTTTAGCTTACGTATTAGATCAAACAATGCGTCTATTACACCCATTCATGCCATTCGTAACAGAGAAGATTTGGCAACATTTACCGCATGAAGGTGAATCTATTACAGTAGCTGCGTGGCCAACAGTTCGCGAAGATTTACAAGATACGGAAGCTGCGGCAGAAATGCACCTTCTAGTTGATATCATTCGCTCTGTTCGTAACATCCGTGCAGAAGTAAATACACCAATGAGCAAAAAAGTTCAAATGCAAATTAAAGCAAAAGATGAGGCTGTACTTGCTCAACTTACGAAAAATAGCTCTTACATTGAGCGTTTCTGTAACCCAAGCGAATTAACAATTCAAACGGACTTACAAGCGCCAGAAAAAGCAATGACTGCAATCGTAACAGGTGCAGAGTTATTCTTACCGTTAGCTGATCTTATCAATCTTGATGAAGAGAGAGCTCGTCTTGAGAAAGAACTTGAGAAGTTCGATAAAGAAGTAGAACGTGTACAGAAGAAACTTTCTAACCAAGGTTTCGTAGCGAAAGCTCCTGCAGCGGTTATTGAAGGAGAGCGTGCGAAAGAGCAAGATTACCTAGAAAAACGCGAAGCAGTTCGTCAACGTCTAGCAGATCTTGAAAAGTAAAAATGTTTTTAGAGACTCACTATATTGGTGAGTCTCTTTTCTTTGCGTATAATAGAACTATGAAAGTTGTCTTTTGAAAGGGGAAAAGCATACGTGATACATACATACGAAGAAGCGATAGGGTGGATTCATAGCCGATTGAAATTTGGAATTAAGCCAGGATTAGAAAGAATGAGATGGATGCTAGAAGAACTTGGAAATCCAGAGCGTCATATAAAATGTGTTCATCTTGCTGGTACAAATGGAAAAGGTTCAACTTTAACATATATGCGTTACATGTTAGAAGGCGCGAAATATAAGGTAGGAACGTTTACCTCTCCTTATATAGAAACATTTAATGAGCGCATTAGTGTGAATGGAACACCAATTGCAGATGAAGAGATTATTGAACTTGTAAAAATGGTAAAACCAGTCGTTGAAAAACTAGACGAGACAGATTTAGGGGAAGCAACGGAGTTTGAAATTATTACTGTTATGGCGATTTGCTATTTCGGTAAAGTCAATTTCTGTGATGTTGTATTATTTGAAACAGGGCTTGGTGGACGTTTTGATTCTACCAATGTTATACACCCTGTTCTCACAATTATTACGAATATCGGTCACGATCATATGCATATTTTAGGAAATACACTAGGAGAAATTGCATATGAAAAGGCGGGGATTATTAAGTCTGGCGTGCCTGTAATTACTGGTGTACAAGATGAAGAAGCTTTGCAAGTCATTCAAAATGTTGCAAAGGAAAACCATGCAAACTTATACGAACTTGGCAAGCATTTTACAGCGCTACATAAACAGTCTAACGAAGATGGAGAACAGTTTGATTTTACTTGTCCTTTTTCCACATTTGAAGATTTGCAAATCTCAATGAAAGGCATTCATCAAGTAGGAAATGCAGCGCTAGCACTTATGGCAGTAATGTATGTAAAAACATATGTATCATTTTTAATTGAGGAAGAGGAAATAAGAACGGGATTACAGGAAGCATATTGGATTGGGCGCTTTGAAAAGCTACAAAGTAACCCGGATATTATTATAGATGGTGCTCATAATCCAGAAGGTATCGAAAGCCTTGTGAAGACAGTAGAAGCGCATTACAAAGCTAAAAATGTAATAGTATTATTTACTGCTCTTGGTGATAAACAATTGCATAACATGGTAGGCCAATTAGAAACCATTGCAGATGAAATTATTTTTACAACATTCGCCTTTGATCGTGCTATTTCTGCTGATAAGCTTGCATCATATTCACAGAAAGAATCAAAATTAGTTTTTGAAAATTGGAAAGAGGCAATTGATACAAAAGTTGAAATGATAGCAGAAAATGATGTTTTTATCACAACAGGTTCTCTTTATTTCATTTCTGAAGTACGAAAATATATTTGCGAGAAAAACTAGATAGTCTTTGCTATCTAGTTTTTTGTTCTACAAATGAAGTCAAATGCATACATATAAGATAAATATATAGGGTTATTTGGCGAATTCCTCTGACAAATATCTCGTTTTTTTGTGAAATGAATATGATATGATGCGGACAACGATAAGAGGTGAGGTGTGAGTGTATGGACAAGCAATCACGAACGATCTCAGTGAAAGTGAATGGAACAGAAGCGAAGTATGAGGAAAAGAAGAAAGATGAATTTGAATGGATGGTAGTAGAAAGTGAACGACCGAAAAATGTTGTTCCGTTTCAAAAAGCGAAATCAATGTCTGTGGAAAAATACAGAAAGAAGTGGAGTAATACATTAATTGTAATCGTTGCAACCGCAATTATTATCGGTACGGCGTTTGGAATGGGGATGCTTCATTTACTTACTGGACAAGGAACGACAGGAGGAAGTGAAGTAACTGCTTCAAGGCCGACTGGAAATGGAGAATCAAAGGTGGGTGGAACGGCAGAACAAACACCAGCACCGAAAGAAGAAAAACAACAGGCGCAGGCAGGAACGTCATTGGATCCGATGAAATTATTTTTTGTTCAAGGGGGGCTTTATTCTTCTGAAGAAAAGGGACAGGCAGCTCTTGAAGAATGGAAAGGCAATGGGGGTATTGGTGCTTTGAGACCGAGCGGTGATAAGTATGCAATAGTTTTTGGTATTGCTAGCGATGAACAGTCTATAAATCAATTAATGACTAAGTATAAAAATGATGGTGTCTCCGTTTTAAAAAAGAACTGGGATATAACAGATAAAGCATTGCTGAAAGATGATAAAGAAGTAGGAATATTTTTAACAAAAGTGCAGCCATTATACACTTATTTAGCAAAATATGCTTCTAGCGTACAAGTTGGTGGAAAAAGCAGCGCAAAAGATATAGAAGTAATTGAAAAAGAATGGAAAAAGGTTGAAAAAGAAGGGAAAAGTATGAAACAAGAAGAAGCAAAGAAACTGTATATGTATACGTCGGTAGCTGTACAAACAGTAAAAGATGGGAAGATGGATAAGGAATCTTTGGCGAAATTAAATCAAGTTATTATTGATGGTTTACTCTCGTATGAAAAAATTGTTTCGTAGAAAGTGAAATGATAGGATAATAAAATGAGTAAGAAAGAAGTACATGTACTTCTTTCTTTTCTTTTGAATTTAGAGCAAAGTGCTTTCTCTATGACAGGAATATAATCGTATGCAATAAAGAAGTGTTATTTTAGTTAGAGAAATTAATATTTCTTTCATTTGTGGACAAACTATTCCTTTGATACGATTAATATAAATTGTTCTGCTTCATGTGAGAAAGGAAGGAGAAAATATGAGAAAAATAATTTTAGCTTCAGGGTCACCTCGGAGGAAGGAATTGCTTGAGTTAGCTAGTGTGCCATTTGAAATCGTTGTAAGTGAAGTAGAGGAAACAATTGGTGCATATTCATCGCCTTCTGATATTGTAATGTCGCTTGCCTTGCAAAAAGCATCAGCGGTGGCAGAAAATAATAGTGATTACATTGTGTT
This sequence comes from Bacillus sp. SRB3LM, assembly GCF_015712745.1. NCBI lineage: Bacteria > Bacillati > Bacillota > Bacilli > Caryophanales > Bacillaceae > Bacillus > Bacillus sp. SRB3LM. Next base: position 228,448 of record NZ_VWVQ01000078.1, on the reverse strand, counting down.
AGGTGCAGATACAATTGTTACATATGAGTCGCGTATTCTTGGTAAGCCTTCTAATGAGGATGAGGCGAAAGAGATGTTGCAATTACTATCAGGGAAAACACATGAAGTGTATACAGGTGTTGCAATTATAGCAAAAGAAAAAACGGTTACTTTTTATGAGCGTACAGAAGTTACATTTTGGGAGTTAACAGAAGAGGAAATTGATACATACGTCGCGTCGAAAGAACCTCTTGATAAAGCCGGTAGTTATGGGATTCAAGGTAAAGGATCTATTTTCGTTCAAAATATTCAAGGGGACTACTATAGTGTAGTTGGCTTACCAATTGCACGTCTCGTTCGGGAATTAAAACAATTTGATATTGATGTAACCCATGCGTAAAATTGCATGGGGTTTTCTTTGAGAGAACAAATAAAGGGGTGGAGAGATGAACGGTATTCGTGATGTTGTAAGAGAAGAACAGCCACGGGAGCGTTTATTGTTAGAAGGTGCTGGAAGTTTATCAAATCGAGAGCTTCTCGCAGTGTTACTCAGAACAGGTTCTAAAGAAGAAACAGTTTTAAAGTTGTCAGATAAAATTTTACATCAATTTGATGGCTTACGTATGTTGAAAGATGCAACATTAGAAGAGCTAATTAGTATACATGGTATTGGGATTTCAAAGGCATCGCAACTTATGGCAGCCTTTGAACTAGGCAGAAGAATGGTACGTTTAGAATATCAAAATAGATATAGTATTCGAAGTCCAGAAGATTGTGCGAAATACATGATGGAAGAAATGCGTTTTTTACAACAAGAGCATTTTGTTTGTTTATATTTAAATACAAAAAATCAAGTTATACATAGGCAAACGATCTTTATTGGAAGTTTAAACACGTCAATTGTACACCCGAGGGAAGTTTTTAAAGAAGCCTTCCGTCGTGCAGCAGCCTCTATCATATGTCTTCATAACCATCCCTCAGGAGATCCCACGCCGAGCCGTGAAGATATTGCAGTAACAAAACGCTTAGTAGAATGCGGCCAGATTATCGGAATTGAAGTGCTTGATCATATTATAATAGGTGACCATAAATTCGTGAGTTTAAAGGAAAAAGGTCATATTTAAGACTATGCTTTTTACTTATTTTGTTTTATAATGTGATTTATGAGTTTTTTGTAGAAATTTATCTACAAAAAGGATAAAGATATAAAAAACGTACTGTTTTTATAATATAAAGTAAGAAAAAATGAGTCCGTGAAAACAAGAAAGGAAGATAAATAATATGTTTGGATTTGGTGGATTTACTCGCGATCTTGGAATAGACTTAGGAACTGCGAACACGCTTGTATATGTAAAAGGAAAAGGTGTAGTTTTACGTGAACCTTCAGTAGTTGCGTTACAAACTGATACGAAACAAATCGTTGCTGTAGGTAGCGATGCAAAACAAATGATTGGTCGTACACCAGGGAACGTTGTGGCACTTCGCCCGATGAAAGACGGTGTAATTGCTGATTATGAAACAACTGCAACAATGATGAAATATTACATTCAACAAGCTCAAAAATCAAACGGTTTCTTCTCACGTAAGCCGTATGTAATGGTATGTGTACCATCTGGTATTACAGCTGTAGAAAGACGTGCAGTAATCGATGCGACTCGTCAAGCGGGTGCTCGTGATGCTTATCCTATCGAAGAGCCATTTGCAGCAGCAATTGGTGCAAACTTACCTGTTTGGGAACCAACTGGTAGTATGGTTGTTGATATCGGTGGTGGTACAACAGAAGTTGCAATTATTTCTCTAGGTGGTATTGTAACAAGCCAGTCAGTCCGTGTTGCTGGTGATGATATGGACGATTCAATCATTCAGTACATTAAGAAAAGCTATAACTTAATGATCGGTGAAAGAACAGCTGAAGCATTAAAATTAGAAATTGGTTCTGCAGGCGAGCCAGAAGGTATCGAGCCTATGGAAATTCGCGGTCGTGATTTAGTAAGTGGTTTACCAAAAACAGTACTAATTCAGCCAGAAGAAATTGCAGATGCATTAAAAGATACAGTAGATGCGATTGTAGAATCAGTTAAAAATACGTTAGAAAAAACTCCACCTGAATTAGCGGCTGATATTATGGACCGCGGTATCGTATTAACAGGTGGCGGGGCATTACTACGTAATTTAGATAAAGTAATTAGTGAAGAAACGAAAATGCCAGTTCTTGTTGCAGAAGATCCATTAGATTGCGTAGCAATTGGAACAGGTAAAGCATTAGACAATATCGATCTTTTCAAAACTGCTGCTCGATAATATTGCAAAATAAAAATCAGTGAAATTAAGAGGGTGTGAACGTGCCACAGTTTTTCTTAAACAAAAGATTAATTGTTTTGTTGGTTAGTATTATTCTTCTCGTGGCATTGATTGGAATCTCATTGAAAGAACGGAACAGTTTAACATGGCCAGAGCAGTTTGTTAAAGATACTGTCGGTGTTGTAGAACGTGTATTCCAAAAGCCAGCGAAATACGTAGCTGGATTCTTCGAAAATGTAGAGGATGTAAAGCGCACGTATGAAGAGAATAAAGAATTAAAAGCAAAATTAGATAATTATGCAGGTCTATCAGGGAAAGTAAAACAATTAGAAGATGATAACAAGAAGCTACAAGAGCTAACTGGTAAAAAAGAGTTAAATAGTGGGTATACTGAAATTCCAGCTACTGTTGTTTCTCGTAATCCAGATAAATGGTACGATTTAATTGGAATTGATAAAGGGGCACAGCAAGGAATTAAGAAAGATATGGCGGTAGTAACTTCACAAGGGTTAGTTGGAAGAGTGAAAAGTGTATCTCAGTTTACATCATCAGTAGAATTACTAAGTTCTATGAGCCGAACAAATCGCGTTTCTGCTATTGTACAAGGGCAAGAGAAAATCTTTGGATTGATTGAAGGTTATGACAAAGAAAAGCAATTACTTCTTTTCACAAAGATTGGCTCTGATGCACCGGTAGAGAAAGATCAACTAGTTGTAACATCTGGACTGGGTGATATTTTCCCGAAAGGTCTTGTAATTGGAAAAATCGTTGAAGTTCAGCCGGATGCATATGGCTTAACAAAAACAGCTTATGTAAAACCTTCCGCTGATTTAAATGACGTAGAGCATATTACGGTTGCTAAACGTGCAACACCTTCAGCGCCATTAGAATAGGAGGAGAAGAAGAGATGATGAAGATATTAAAAAGAGCAGCTCTTCCTCTTTTGCTCCTTTTTGTGTTTCTATTTGAAAATATGTTTGCTACTTTTGTTCCAACGGATGTGTTTTGGAAAGACAGCATAGTAGCACCGCATTTCTTTATAATCGTCTTATGTTTTATTACAGTGTATTATAGTCCGGTTCAAGGGATTTATTACGGACTATTATTTGGCTTCTTATTTGATACCGTATACACAGAGCTTGTCGGGATATATATTTTTGCTTATCCGATTTTAGCCTATTTAGTTTATAGTGTGATGAAAGTACTACAATTGAATTTATTTATTGTTGTTTCTATCATATTAGCTAGCGTTGTAGCACTAGAGTATTATGTGTATGGATTCTTAACTTTGTTAGGACGTACTCATATGCCAGCGTATGTCTTTTTCACAGATCGTCTCCTTTCTACTTTATTGTTAAATGCTATTTTCTTATTGATAGTTTGTTTCCCACTGAGACGATATATAGTGCGTCTTTCAAAAGCGATGGAAGAAAAAGAAAAAAGGATTTTCTAATTTTATGTCGAATTGAATCGGTGGGGTGAACTTTAGTGGAAGAAAAAAAGCAACAAAATGTAACGATAAAAGGGACAAAAGATGGGATAACGCTTCATTTAGATGATTGTTGTTCATTCTCAGAATTATTGATGGAATTAGAAGAAAAACTTTCTACACATTACTACGATGGTGATGGGCGCTCTTTAATTGAAGTGCATGTGAAAGTAGGAAATCGTTATTTAACAGAAGTCCAACAAGAAGAGATTCGTACGTTAATTCGTAATAAAAAGAATCTTGTTGTGGATTCAATTGAAAGTGATGTTATCACTAAAGCAGAAGCAATAGCTTGGAAAGAAGAAACAGAAATTGTCCCTATTTCCAAAATTGTTCGCTCTGGACAAGTTTTACATGTAAAAGGAAATTTGTTGTTAATTGGTGATGTTAATCCAGGCGGAACGGTTATCGCTGGGGGGAATATTTTTGTCGTAGGATCATTAAGAGGAATTGCACATGCTGGGTATTATGGGGATTCGGATGCTGTAATTGCTGCATCTGTTATGAACCCGATGCAACTTCGAATTAGTGATGTGGCAATGCGGGCTCCGGAAGAGAAAGAAGACGGAGCGGAGGCGGCAGAATGTGCGTATATTAATGAGAACAATCACATTGTTGTCGATCGCCTGCAACTTCTCACTCATCTTAGACCTAATTTAACAAAGTTAGAAAGGGGAATTGTATAGCTGTGGGAGAGGCAATAGTAATTACATCTGGAAAAGGCGGAGTAGGTAAAACTACTACATCTGCGAACATTGGTACGGCCCTAGCGTTATCTGGAAAGAAAGTGTGCTTAATTGACACAGATATCGGTCTTCGAAATTTAGACGTAGTAATGGGGCTGGAAAATCGTATTGTATTTGATCTTGTTGATGTCGTTGAAGGGCGTTGCCGTTTACCTCAGGCTCTTATTAAAGACAAACGTTTTGATGATCTTTATTTATTACCTGCAGCACAAACGAGTGATAAATCAGCGGTAACACCTGAACAAATGGATGAATTAATACAAGTATTACGTCAAGATTATGATTACATATTAATCGATTGTCCTGCGGGGATTGAGCAGGGATTTAAAAATGCGGTAGCTGGTGCGGATAAAGCAATCGTTGTTACGACTCCAGAAGTATCCTCAATGCGCGATGCGGATCGTATTATTGGGCTTTTAGAAAAAGAGGATATTGAACCACCGAAACTTGTTATTAACCGTGTACGTAGTCATATGCTTCATGAACAGGATATGTTAGATGTTGATGAAATTGTACGTACATTGTCAATCGAGCTTCTTGGTGTTGTCGAAGATGACGATGAAGTTATTCGAGCTACAAATACAGGTGAACCTGTGGCGTTGCAACCAAGCGGAAAAGCAGCGTTGGCTTATCGTAATATTGCAAGACGCTTGTTAGGTGAGAATGTACCATTACAAGCATTTGAACAAGAAAAGGTATCGGTATTTGCAAAGGTGAAAAACTTCTTTGGAATCCGTTAAGAGCACTTCGCACATATGCGAAGTGCTTTCTTTTTTCTTCATACGAATATCTTTCTTTCTTAGCTCATACATATGTACAAACTGTATACAACTGTTTCTATTGAAATTAGCTTAACGAAAGAAAGGAGACAGTATGAAGAATAGACGCGTAGAAGAAATTAAAAAGCGGATTGCAAAAAGGAAGGCCGAGCAAGAAAGGATGGAGGAAGAGCAGTATTTTAACGGAGGGAATTTTGATAGTGAAGCGGTATTTATTGAAGATGGAGAAAAGGAAATGCATCCTTTATTTCGAAAGGAAGTCTTTTTCTTCAAAGTTTTATTATCAGCAATATTAGTTCTTTCGGTTGCTATTTTATATAAGAATGCTCCTTCTTCATTTAATGGAGCTAAAGCTGTTACGGAAAAAGTGATGAAAGAGGAATTTCAGTTTGCTACTGTAGCGAAATGGTACGAAAAGCAATTTGGAAAACCGCTTGTATTCTATTCGCCGAACGAGAAAAAAGAAGGAAGTATTCAGCAAAAAGATTATGCAATTCCTGCTTCTGGAAAGGTAATGCAAGGGTTTCAAAAAAATGGCCAAGGTGTATTTGTCCAAACAGCTACAAATGCAAAAGTGGAATCAGTGAATGAAGGGTTAGTTGTTTTTGCAGGCAAGAAAGAGGAACTTGGAAATACAGTTCAAATTCAACATGCAGATGGTACGGAGTCATGGTATGCAAACTTAAATGATATGTCAGTGAAATTATATGATTACGTTTCAAAGAAACAAAAAATTGGAACGGTGAGTAATGATACAAATGATAAAAATGGAAAGTTTTATTTCGCGATAAAAAAGAATGAAAAATTTATTGATCCGATCCAGGTGATCTCATTTGATTAAATATAGGGACGTTTTAACGAAAATTTCCGTGCATCCATTATTTTGGGTTATTATTGTCATTGGTATTTTTACTGCGCGTTTTAAAGAGTTACTACTGTTATTTTGTATTGTTCTTATTCATGAACTTGGGCATGCTTTTGCAGCAGCACACTATAATTGGCGTATAAAAAGAATTCAGCTTTTGCCGTTTGGTGGCGTTGCCGAGCTTGAGGAACATGGTAATAAGTCATTGAAAGAGGAACTTGTTGTCGTAATTGCAGGACCGATTCAACATGTTTGGATGATGCTGGTAGGTTATATGTTGTTCGAAGCCGGTTGGCTGAATGCAGATTTATATTATTTCTTTATGTGGAATAATATAATTATTTTAGCATTTAATTTACTCCCTATTTGGCCGTTAGATGGCGGGAAAGTATTGTTTAATGTATTATCATATCGTTTCCCTTATTTACAAGCACATGAAAAGATGATGAAATTGTCATGTGTTTTTTTTGGTGTAATATTAGGATGGCAGTTACTCTGGAATAGTAACAATATTATGATGTGGGTACTACTCGTATTTTTAGCAGTGTCATTATATCGAGAGTGGAAACAAAGACGGTATGCATTTATGCGTTTTTTATTAGAACGTTATTATGGAAACAAAAGAGGAATCGAAAAGATTGCACCTATTGAAGTGCAAACGGAAGATCGTTTATATACGATATTCACAAAATTTCGTAGAGGATATAAGCATTCTATTATCGTCCGTGGAAAATATAAAGAGCATTACACATTGGATGAAAATGAATTGCTCTATGCATATTTTACTGAAAAACGAACAACTTCATCAGTTGAAGAATTAATCGGTTAGTGTTGACGATAGCACTAACCTTTTATTATTGTAAAAGCAAAGAAGATTATAAAGTGAGGAAATAATTTTGAAAACGTTATATGTAAATTACGCTGGTTCGGAAAAGCGCGTTGCAATTGAAGAGAAGAAAAAGATTGTTGAATTTTTATGGAAACGTAATGAAGAGCAAGAGATTGTTGGGCATATTTATGTTGGGCGTGTCGTAAGAACAATTGCTGGAATGAATGCAGCTTTTGTAAACATCGGTTTAGAAAAGCATGCTTACCTTTCGTACGATGATGTACCATCTTCTTATCGTATACATGAAGGGCAAGCGATACTCGTACAAGTTGTGAAAGAGGCAATTGATACGAAAGGGCCTAAATTGACAGCGAATATAGAATTTACCGGGAAATATGTCGTTTATATGCCGTTTGATGAGATGCGCGCTGTTTCTCGAAAAATAAAAAATAATAAAAGAAGACAACAGTTACTCCAAATTGAAATAGAGGGAACGGGGGGATACATTTTCCGCTCTGCTTCTGAAAAAGGAGAAATTGAAGAAATACAAGCTGAAATGCAAAGGTTACAGCAGTTATATGAAGAGTTAAAAAGAAAAGAGAGCCAAGGAAAGGCACCGTTACTACTTCATCGACCGGCAACTTTTTTAGATCGTGTATTTCAAGAAAATCCGATTGAGACGATTGAAAAAGTAGTTGTAGATACAAGGAGTATAGTAAAAGAATTAGAAGAAAAGGTCGGTAAAGAGAAAGTATCTTTTTATAATGAAAAGTCTTCGATGTTTAACCATTTTGGAATAGAGCGTGAAATTGAGAAAGCACTCCAAAAAATTGTTTGGCTTCCAAATGGTGCTTATTTAATTGTAGAACAAATGGAGACGATGACTGTAATTGATGTGAATACGGGCAAGTTTACGGGAAAACAAAGTTTACAAGATACAGTACTTCGCACAAATGAGATGGCAGCTGAAGAAATTGCACGCCAATTAAGACTTCGTGATATTGGTGGTATGATATTAATTGATTTTATTAATATGAAAAAAAGAGAAGATAAAGAAAAGGTAAGAGAATGTCTCATAGCTGCTATGCAAGATGACCGCACATATACAAGGGTGCTCGGCTTTACGGAGCTAGGGATTTTGGAAATGACACGTAAACGTAAAAAGCATTCTTTACGGGACGTATTATTAAAAGAGTGTGTACCTTGCAAAGCGACGGGTTATGTGATGTCGTATGAAACAATTGCATATGAGTTAGAGAGAGAACTAATCACATATGGCAATATAGAAGATGAAGCAGTATTAATCGCTGCGCCTAAAGAACTGCAAAAACAGTTTTTGCAAAAAGAATTACAAAAAAATATTCCATTTGAAATTTATTTCAAAGATGATAATATCGAAAAGTATGCTATCGTTCGTTTTGGAAGTAAAAAAGAAATTGTAGAACGGAAAAAATAGTTAGCAGAACATTTATTGACAACTGTCTATGATTCATGATAACATCTTTATGTTATAGTTTATAGCACCTAAACGGCTATATGCTACAACCGCACAAGACAGGTTCCCTAAAGGCATTTATGTCTACCTCGTTTTTGGCGAGTCTTAGTAATTAAGAGGAGGTGCAAGTATGTACGCAATTATCGAAACAGGTGGAAAACAAATTAAAGTTGAAGCTGGTCAAGCAATCTACATTGAAAAATTAGATGTTGAAGCTGGTGAAACTGTTACTTTTGACAAAGTTCTTTTCGTTGGTGGCGAAAACGTTAAAGTTGGTAGCCCAGTTGTAGAAGGTGCAACAGTTACTGCGAAAGTTGAAAAACAAGGTCGCGCTAAGAAAATTATCGTTTTCAAATACAAAGCGAAAAAGAACAATCGTAAGAAACAAGGTCATCGTCAACCTTACACTAAGCTAGTTGTTGAAGCTATCAACGCTTAATTCTGGTTAACATGATTAAAATTACGATAAGTCGCACGAAATTAGGAAGTATCCAATCATTTAAAATGACTGGACATGCCGATTATGCGCCACATGGACAAGACCTTGTCTGTGCTGGAACTACAGCGGTTGTGTTTGGTTCTATAAATGCAGTGGAACAACTTTGTAATGTGCAAGCAACTATTGAACTCGGAAGTGATGGCGGATTCTTAACGTATGAATTGCCTAATGATTTAGACGTTCATGCAGCAGAAAAAGCACAAACGCTTTTAGAAGGATTAGTTGTTTCGCTTAAGACGATCGAACTTGATTACGGAAAGTATATCCGTTTAATAGAAAAAGTGCAGGAGGTGTAACGTATGTTAAGATTAGATCTTCAGTTTTTCGCATCTAAGAAAGGTGTAGGTAGTACAAAGAACGGTCGTGACTCTCAGTCAAAACGTCTTGGTGCTAAACGCGCAGATGGTCAAACGGTTACAGGTGGTTCAATTCTTTACCGTCAACGCGGTACAAAAATTTATCCAGGTGTTAACGTTGGTCGTGGTGGCGATGACACTTTATACGCGAAAGTTGACGGCGTAGTACGCTTTGAGCGTCTTGGCCGTGACCGCAAACAAGTGAGCGTATATCCTGTTGCTCAAGAAGCATAAGAACTCACGGAAAACTCTAACCTGAGTGCAGGTTAGAGTTTTTCTATATTAAGGGGTATCTAAATGAATGAAAAATGGACAATTATAGATGCATTGCGCCATTCAAGACATGATTGGCTCAATCGTATGCAGATGGTGAAAGGAAACCTTTCCCTTGGAAAAGTGGAAGAAATTCATAGTCTCATCGATCGTTTTGTCCAAGAAGCGAGACAAGAATCCAATCTGATGGGGCTATCAATGCCTTTATTTTCAGAGTGGATTTTAACATATAATTGGAAACAGCAGCCGTGCTTATTGGAGTACGAAGTATTAGGGAAATTACATAACTTATCTCACTTAGATGAGACTGTATGTACATGGACGAACCAATTTTTCTCGATGCTTCAGCATAGTTTAGACGTATATGTTGAAAATTATGTTTGTATCACAATTGAATGTGACGCGGATAATGCTCGTTTCTTTTTTGATTTTCGTGGTAAGCTAACGAGTGTAGAAGAACTACAGAATTGGCTTGCGACCCAAAACAATAAATGGTATTCCATTTCTTATACAGTGCGAGACGAAGAAGTCTCAGTTATATTACAACCAATTGAAAAAAGTGTGGTGAAATAATGTTTGTAGATCAGGTCAAGATATATGTAAAAGGCGGCGACGGTGGTAACGGTATGGTTGCGTATCGTCGTGAGAAGTATGTACCAAAAGGTGGCCCAGCAGGTGGCGACGGCGGTAAAGGTGCAGATGTTGTTTTCGTAGTTGAGGAAGGCTTACGTACATTAATGGACTTCCGCTACCAACGTCATTTCAAAGCTGATCGCGGTCAGCACGGAATGAGTAAAGGTCAGCACGGACGTAAATCTGAAGATTTACTTGTAAAGGTTCCGCCAGGAACAGTAGTAAAAGATGAAAAAACTGGTCAAATTCTTGCCGATTTAGTAACGCATGGACAAACTGCTGTAATTGCAAAAGGTGGCCGCGGTGGCCGTGGTAACTCACGTTTCGCAACAGCTACGAACCCAGCGCCAGAAATCGCTGAGAACGGGGAACCAGGTCAAGAGCGTGATGTTATTCTAGAACTTAAAGTACTAGCAGACGTTGGACTCGTTGGATTCCCAAGTGTAGGTAAATCTACATTATTATCTGTTGTATCATCAGCGCGTCCGAAAATTGCAGAGTATCACTTCACAACAATCGTTCCAAATCTTGGTGTTGTTGAAACTGGTGATAACCGCAGCTTCGTTATGGCTGACCTTCCAGGACTAATTGAAGGCGCACATGCTGGCGTCGGACTTGGACACCAATTCTTACGTCATATTGAGCGTACACGTGTAATCGTGCATGTTATTGATATGTCTGGTTTAGAAGGCCGTGATCCATATGAAGATTACGTAACGATTAATAATGAATTAAAAGAATACAATCTTCGCTTAACTGAGCGTCCACAAGTTGTTGTTGCAAACAAAATGGATATGCCAGATGCAGAAGAAAACTTACAAGCATTTAAAGAGAAAGTGGGAGACGAAGTAAAAATCTTCCCAATCTCAGCTGTAACAAGACAAGGTGTTCGTGACTTACTGTTTGAAGTAGCGAACTTAATAGAAACAACACCAGAATTCCCAATACATGAAGTTGCGGATGAGTCTGATACAAGTGTAATGTATAAATTTGATACTGAAGGTGTTAAATTTGAAATTACACGTGAAAGTGATGGCACGTTTGTTATCTCTGGTTACGATATCGAGAAAACATTCAAGATGACAGACTTCTCACGTGATGAATCTGTACGTCGTTTCGCTCGTCAAATGCGCGGAATGGGTATTGATGAAGCGCTTCGTGCACGTGGCGCGAAAGACGGAGATATTGTAAAAATTCTTGAATATGAATTTGAATTTATCGATTAAGACTGCCGAAATACGGCAGTCTTTTTTATATCGCAAAAATCGGATTTGTACAGGAAAAAATCCCCACTAATTAAATTTTCAATTTATAATAAAAAGGGGAGTGGTTTTAGAAGAATTTTTTTATGGGGAGAAAACGAACATGTATAAAATATTAATTGTAGAAGATGATGAGAAAATCGCGGGAATATTAGAAGAGCATTTAGAAAGGTATGGCTATCAATCATTTAGAGCAAGTGATTTACGTCAAATAAAAGATGAGTTTGTAAAAGTGAATCCTCATCTCGTGTTACTTGATATTAATTTACCGTACTTTGACGGTTTTTATTGGTGTCGTCAAATTCGTACTGTATCGAATGCGCCAATTATTTTTGTTTCTGCAAGAACAGGAGAAATGGATCAAGTAATGGCGATTGAAAATGGCGGCGATGATTATATTACAAAGCCATTCCATTTAGATATCGTAATGGCAAAGGTGAAGAGTGCACTTCGCCGTGGTTATGGAGAGTATGCTTCTGCTGCTGAGAATGATTGTTTAGGTGTAAATGGACTGTTGTTATTCCCGTCTCAGCATATTGTTGAGTGGCAGGGACAACAAACTGAACTGACAAAAAATGAGTTCTACTTATTAGAGTGTTTAATGAAACAAGTGAATCAATATGTAACGCGCGAAGAACTGTTAGAAGCTCTATGGGATGAAGTAGCATTTGTGGATGATAATACATTAACCGTAAATGTAAAACGTGTAAGGAAGAAACTAGAGGAGTTAGGCATTAAAAATGCAATTGTAACGAAACGTGGATATGGTTATGCGCTTCTTACGGAGTGGGGCGAAGGGCATGAAGGTTAAAAATTACTTCATGGACCGCTTTTCTTTAATTCTTTCTTATATTGTTAGCCTTTGTTTATTTGGGCTCGTTTTGCAGTTGCAAAGTCTTTTAGAAAAGGAATCCATTGATTGGAGTACGTGGTTATATGGACTTTTATTAGGAACTGTTGTATTTACTGTATACCTCATTTACGATTACCGAAAACGGAGTGTGTTTTTAAAGAGGATCGAAAAGTACGTTACTGGCGGAAATACATTACATGACTCTTTACTTATTGATGAATCTTATACATCAGAGCAAGAAATGGTCGTTGAATCTTTTACGTTATTAAGACAGCAATATATGAATGAAGTTCATAAACAGCATGCGAAAGAGCAACAGCAAATGATATTTATGAACCAATGGATTCACCAAATGAAAACACCAGTATCTGTTATTGAATTATTGTTGCAGAAGTTTGGCAAAGAGCATCGTGAGGCAAGAGTAACAGTTGAAAGTATCCGTGAAGAAAATAACCGCATACTAAATGGTTTAGATTTAGCGTTACATATGGCAAGACTAGAACAGTTTGCGAAAGATTATAAGGTAGAAGTAGTAAATGTTATAGATGTAGTGCGAGGTATTATTAATGAAAATCGAAAATCCTTCATTCAATCGTCTGTATTTCCGAAAGTGATGTTTCAAGAAGATACTTGTATGGTTGCATCTGATAGAAAATGGCTCAGTATTGCTATAGGTCAAATCGTTGTAAATGCAATTAAGTATACGAAAATTTCAGAAGCAGAGAAAAAGGAAATTCAATTTCAAATTGAAGAGAAAGATCAAAAAGTGTTATTACATATTAAGGACAATGGAATCGGTATTCCAGAGCAAGATGTAAAGCGTATATTTGATCCATTCTTTACGGGGATAAATGGCCGTAAAACGAGAGAAGCGACTGGGATGGGTTTATATATTACGAAGGAAATTTGCGATAATTTACATCACGGTATTTATGTGCAATCGGTTGAAGGAGAAGGGACGACATTTACGTTCCAATTTGCAAAAGATGAAGAATATCATACATTAATGAGAAAAATGACAAAACTGTAAGATAACAAAACGTTTTGTAAGGGAAATCACTCGTTTCTTTTTCTTATTTTTCTTATAGTAAATGTAAGAAGAAAACACATAGGGGGATTAGAAATGAGTGTTCTTGAAGTAAAAGGATTAACGAAGGTGTACCAATCAAAAGGTTCAGTAGCGACGACTGCTTTAAATGATATAAATTTTAAAATAGAAGAAGGCGAATTTGTAGGGATTATGGGTCCTTCGGGAAGCGGGAAAACAACGCTTTTAAATTTATTGGCGACAATTGATAAGCAAACTTCAGGTCATGTGCTTGTAAATGGGGAAGAAATTAATCAAATGCGTGCTGCAAAATTAGCGGAGTTTCGCCGTACACATTTAGGGTTCATCTTCCAAGATTTTAACTTACTTGATACGTTATCCATTAAAGAAAACATTATTTTACCACTTGTAATGGCGAAGAAATCTGTAAATGAAATCGATGCGAAAGTACTGGAAATTGCGAAGTTTTTAAACATCGAAGAAATTTTAAATAAAAAAGTATACGAAGTATCAGGCGGACAACAGCAACGTGCAGCAGCTGCGAGAGCGATCATTCATGAGCCTACGTTAATTTTAGCAGATGAGCCGACTGGAAACTTAGATTCGAAGTCAGCAAAATCATTAATGAGCGCGTTGCAAGACTTACATGAACAAAAGAAAGTGACAATTGCAATGGTAACGCATGATCCAGTAGCAGCGAGTTATTGCGAACGTATTCTATTCATTCGCGACGGAGAAATTTTCTCAGAAATACATAAAGGAAGAACGAAACAAGCCTTTTTCCAAGAAATTCTGGACGTACTTGCGATGCTAGGAGGAGAATATCATGAACTTTCGCCAGCTCGCGCTTAATAACGTAAAAGGAAATTGGCGTAACTATAAAGCGTTTCTTATAAGTAGTTGTTTATCGATTGTCGTATTTTTCATGTATGCTTCTTTTATTTATCATCCAGATGTCGTAAGCGGTAATATTAGTATGAGAAAGATGATCACAAAAGGATTAGAATCGATGAATTATATTGTGGTCATCTTCTCGGCACTCTTTATTTTATATGCAAATTCAACGTTTTTACGAGCAAGAAAAAAAGAGTTTGGCCTACTAACATTAATAGGCGGAACGAAATCGCAGCTCGGCCGAATGATTATATTAGAGCAACTGATGTTAGGTAGTATTGCAATTGTAGTTGGTATTGGGGTTGGAATGCTTTGTTCAAAATTATTTTTCCAAGCGTTAAGCGTATTATTAAAAATAGATAAGACACTTCCACTCGTTTGGAATAGTAAAGCAGTTCTTATTACAGCTGGTGTATACTTTATTCTATTTTTAATCCTGTCATTGTTTAGTGTTTGGACAGTAGGACGCTTGCAAATTATTGATTTATTAAGAGAGGCAAGAAAGCAAAAAGTAGAGCCGTTTGCATTTACATGGTTAAGTATAGTTGGTATAGGATGTATTATTGCTGCATATGTACTTAGCTTCCAAGTAACGTTTCTGAATTTCCTCATCCTCTTTTTACCGGTGGTAGGACTGACAATTGGCGGAACGTATTTACTATTTACACAAGGTAGTACAGTTGTATTAAAAGCATTACAAAAAAGAAAGCAATCTTTCTATACATATCCAAATATGTTTGTTCTTAGCAACCTTATTTATAAAATGAAAGATAATGCTCGTTTTCTATTTGTAATTTCTATTATTACGGCGATTGTATCCTCGGCCGTTGGCACGCTTTACGTATATTTTGAGGATATGAGTTATAAAACGGTAGTCAAAACTCCACATGCTATTTCATATGAGGAAAAGGGGTTAAATACGCATAGCCTTATTAATGAAGAAAAGGTACAGGAGCTTGTGAAGAGACACGGGTTTGAAGATGCGCGAAAAGTAACATACATAAAACTACCGGCAACACAGAAAGTAACTTTTTTTAACGGTGAACATGAAGTGCCGATCACGATTATTTCAGAAAAAGAATATAATGCAGAAGTGCGCAAACAAAAGAGAGAGCAAGTTACAGAAGTTCATAATGTACCAGGTAGTGCAACGATGGTTATGGTCGATATGGCAAATGAACTGATGAAGATAGATCGTACGAAACCGTATGAATTTACAATGAACGGACAAAAGCAGTCTGTTCAGCTAAATAGCCCAACTTCATTTTCTGTTTTTAATGATAGTGAATATCTCGTTGTAAATGATCAAGATTTTGAGAAATATGCAAAACTCGTACCAGATGAAGAAAAGACGAAATATTATGGTTATTATATTGAGGATTGGAAAAGTACAGAAGATCTTGTATTAGATTTGAAAAATGAAATTGCACCAGAAAAGCAAGGGGAATTGAGAAATTCAGTGTTTGCGTATAAGGATATAAGAGAAGGTGGAGCAATTACAATGTTCATCGGTTTCTTCGTAGCGGTACTGTTCTTCTTCTTCGCTTGTAGTATGACATACTTTAAATGGTTTAACGATAAAGAACAAGATCGTATTCAATTTAAATCGTTAAAGAGAATCGGTATGACAGATAAAGAAATTCGCAAAATTGCGATTCGACAAATGGGAGTTATCTTCTTTATCCCAATTTTAATCGGTTCCATTCATAGTGGAGTTGCTCTTCATACGTTAGGGAAAATGCTTTATATTGATTTGTGGAAATCAGGTGCGCTTGTAATTGGAGCATACATTTTAGCTTCTGCCATTTACTTTATGATCGCGCAAAGAGGATATTTAAAACACGTAAAAAGCTAGGGGAATCTCTAGCTTTTTGCCTATGTAGTAAGTTACAGGAGGACGATAGATGAACATTCGGCAACTAGCGCTGCAAAATATAAAAGGAAATTGGCGTAATTATAAAGTGTTTTTCTTAAGTAGTTGTTTTGCAATATTTGCTTCTTACGCATATATGTCTGTCATTGTGCATCCATATATGCAAGAGACGATGTGGTATCAAAACGTACGCTGGGGACTTATCATATGTAATGTTATAATCATTTCTTTTTTCGTCATATTTATTTTGTACTCTACTTCTATTTTCATAGAAGCACGTAAGAAAGAATTAGGGTTATATATGTTAATGGGAGCAACGAAGTCTAACGTAATAGGAGTGATTATGACCGAGCAAATTTTAATCGGGGTCTTCGCGAATATTTTCGGTATTGGGCTTGGTATGATATTTTTAAAACTCTTTTTTATGGTATTTAGTATGTTACTGGGGCTTCCGAAAGAACTACCTGTTATATTTGACGTAAGGGCGATTGGTGTAACATTTATTACATATATGGTCGTTTTTATTTTGTTATCTTTTATAAGTGCTTTACGTATATGGAATATAAAAATCATTCGGTTATTGAAAGAATTTCGAACAGATAAAAAAGAGAAAAAAACATCAAAGTGGCTTTGTTTATTCGGTTTTGCTTGTTTAGTGGGCGGGTATGCGTTGGCGCTACAAGTGACGATGGCTACGATAGTGATATACTTTTTCCCTGTGTCTATACTTGTCTTTTTTGGAACGTACTTTTCTTTCGCGCATGGAGCTACCCAAGTGTTAGAAATGATAAAGCGAAATAAAAAGATTATGTATACATATCCATATTTATTTATAGTGAATCAATTGTCACATCGAATGAAGGAAAATGGTCGCTTTTTCTTTCTGATGTCTATGGCAACGACGTTTGTAGTTACAGCAACAGGTACGGTGTTTTTATATTTTTCTAGCATGCAAGATATGTGGCGAACTGGAGGGGTACACTCGTTTTCGTACATAGAAAAAGGTATTTCTACTCATGAGGTCTTTGAGGAAGGTGCGGTTGAAAAATTACTGCATCAATATGAGTATGACGATTTTCAATATATGAGTTTTGTTGGAGTGTATGCATCCTTTCAGTCTAATAAGGGAGAAACAACAATAGTACCGCTTATAAAAGAAAGTGAATATAACCAAGAAGCGAGGAAACAAAAACAGAAAACGTATCGGCCTAAAAAAGGTACAGTGACACTCGTTTATTATAATAAATACAATAATTCGAATGTATATAATCAAAAAGAGATTCAATTGCAAGTAATGAATCAACCATATCAATTCGTATTTAACGGTCAGAAAGAAGGGATTCAATTTAACTATCATCCTTCGTACATTAATGGTCTGTTCTTCGTTATGAATGATGAAGATTTTGATAGTATAGCAAATCAGGTTCCTGATTCTGAAAAAATGATATATAGAGGCTATACATTACCAAATATCGAAAATACGAAGAAATTAAATGAAGATTTACGGAAACATATGAAACAAGATAATAATGCATTTCGAAGCAATATGGAGTTATATGTAAATATGAAAGAAGGCGGCGATATTACTCTATTTGTAGGCTCATTTATTAGTATATTGTTCTTTCTTACTTCATGTAGTATCGTGTATTTTAAATGGTTCCATAATATTGCATCGGACCGAAAGCAGTATGGTGCACTCTCTAAACTTGGAATGACGAAGGAAGAAGTGTGGAAAATTTCTCGTTGGCAATTATGTATGTTATTTTTTGCGCCAATTCTAGTTGGGAGTATGCATAGTGCAGTTGCGTTATATACGTTTCATAATACGCTTTTTATGGATGGATCATTAAGAAAAGTAGGTTTGTTCATTCTGTTTTATATCATAGCATGTATCATTTATTTCTTCTTCGCTCAAAGAGAATATAAGAAACATTTAGACTAGCGAATGCTAGTCTTTTTTTAATATTCGAAATTCACATAGAAGAATATAAAAAAGTATGGTATAACAGTAAGAAAACGAAAAAGAGGGGAAAAGACGATGATTCGAGTAGGATATTTAGGACCAGAAGCAACATTTACAAATATGGCGGTGAGTCGTTTTTTTCCGGAAGCAGAGCATGTACCGTATCGAACGATTCCAGATTGTATAGATGCAGCTGCAAATGAAAATGTAGACTTCGCAGTTGTACCGTTAGAAAATGCAATAGAAGGTTCAGTGAATATAACGGTTGATTACCTTGTACATGAGCAGCCGCTTTCCATTGTAGGAGAAATTACAGTACCAATTCAGCAGCATTTACTTGTACATCCGGAGTATGCAGAAGTGTGGGATGAAGTATATGCAGTGCATTCTCATCCGCATGCCATTGCACAGTGCCATAAATTTTTAAATGAAGAATTAAAAGGAGTAACTGTTCGAGATATGACATCTACAAGTGCTGCTGCGCAATATGTGAAAGAACATCCTGAAGAGAAAATTGCCGCTATTGCAAATGAAGCGGCTGCAGAAAAATACGGATTAACAATTGTGAGACGTAGTATTCATACGCATAAAAATAATCACACACGTTTCCTAGTACTCCATAAGAAAAAGAAAGCAGTACTCCCGAATAACGGAGAGAACCGCGGAGAGAAAACGACGCTTATGATAACGTTACCTGCAGATTATGCAGGTGCCCTATATCAAGTGTTATCAGCTTTCGCATGGAGAAAATTAAACTTATCAAAAATCGAATCGCGTCCGATGAAAACAGGTCTTGGAAATTACTTTTTCTTAATCGATGTCGATAAAGCATATGATGACGTATTATTGCCAGGCGTAACGATGGAACTTGAAGCACTCGGTTTTTCTGTTACTGTGTTGGGGAGTTATTCTTCTTATTGGTTGTAGAGGGGAGCTGTTGTTAAAGTTGTTTGAAATGAAAAGCTGTTTCTCGGTTTGAGGCAGAGTAAGCTATCGATTCTATTGAAGTAAGTGATTAATTAAGCTAGCAAAATAAAGAAGCCGTCCTAAAAGATATTTAGGACGGCTTCTGTTAGGAATAGATAACTCTTTTGTCGGGTTTTTAGTACGCATCATTACAACTATTATAATAATAGGATTCATCATTGTTCGAATTACTGCAGCAAATACAATTCGTTTGTTGTATGAATAGATTGAGTGTAGATGGAGCTACAGTATCTGAGAAAGTAATACTCTCAACATCTTCTACTAAAAATGTTTTAATATCTCCTGGTGTTAAGGTAAATGTAAGTGGAGAGCGATGGTTTAATCTTGCAATTGTTAATCTAATCGTTGTTGCAAATGCAGGACTGAAACTAAATTTAATAAGTGTCTTATTATGATTTTTAGTGAAGTTTTCAAATACAGTTCGAGGAATTCCAGTTGTTATATCAAGATCTTGAGGGGTATTTCCCGTACCGAAAATAGTATAGTTCTGTATAAAACAGTTATTTGAATCTGAATTTGAAGAATTACATGGGCGATCATTTTTCTTATAATATTTTTTTCCATTTTTTAAGAAGTAATCCGCCATAATTAATCACTCCCTTCACATATAAGAATTAAAGGTTGTCCATATATAATATGAAATATATTTTTATATGTTTGGACGTGAAGGAAGAGAAAATAAAAACAGTCCATCTGGTATGATGGACTCAATACTGTTTTACATGGTGTGATTCTTTATTTTAACTTCGCAAGACGATCTTCTAACTGACCACGCCAAATATCAGCTAGTTCTGGAACGGCAAGAATTTTTTCAATGCCATCTTTATCTTTTCTATTATGAAAATAAATTTCGTTAGAGAACAAAACAGAAACATTGCTCGGTTGACGTTCTAGTAATGTAATTTTAGAATCTTTACGTACAGTACCTTCTTGAAGAACGCGGCATAGGTAGCCAGTAAATCCAGTTGCTACAATGCGCGGCAAAATGCCAGGAATACCGAGGCGTTTTGAAATAGTGCTACAAGGTACTCTTGCTTGTGTTACTTGAATGATTGCTGCACCTAGTTGATATGTATCTCCGATGCAAACATCACGCTCTAACATATTTGTTACGGTAATGTTTTCGCCAAATGTGGAAGCTGGAAGCGTAGTTTGAAACTCCTCTTCCCATAGTGCGTAATGCTCGTGTGGGTATACACAAACAGCGCGATCAGGACCGCCGTGATGTTTTAAATCCGCTACGTCATCACCACGAAATCCGTCTTTTGAGAGAAAGGCCTCTTCTGTAGGGTCTTTACATATACCTGTTATCATTTCTTTATCTTCGCTATATTTCATTTGTTTCGGCTTGCCAATGCTAAAGTGAACGAGTTCAATTCCCATATTTGATCTCCTTTACGATTGATTACAATATTATAGCATTAAAAAAGCACAGAGAATGATAAAAACTCTGTGCTTTACATTAATAAACGAGAAATCCTGCTTTATCTAACGCCTCACAAGCAGCATCTAACTTTTCTTTAGAATCTGCCTCAATTGTATGTAAGTGAATACCATCTGTTAGTTGTGAAAGATAGGAAGCATTTGTGTTTTCGATTTTTTGTAAATATTGCTCTACATCAAAGCGATTGCTTACCATGATGGATGCTGTTAAGTCACCGTATACAGGATGCTCAACTTTTACATCTTTAATCGTAACGCCGTGGTCAACAAGCATTGTAAGTTCTTGACGTACTTCTGCTGGTTTGTGCTGGCATACGATTACGCGTTCAAAAGCTTGTTGTTTCTCTTGTGGTTTTAGATATAAATAGCCTTGGGCAGTCGCAATAATTGGTTCGTTTCGTGCTTTAAGCAAGGAAATATCTTGCACGATAACTTGCCTACTTACGTTTGTCTTCTTCGATAGTTCATTCCCAGATAACGGCTCATTTGCAGCGAGAAGCCACTGAAGGATAAGCTGTCGTCTTTCTTCACCTAAAATCTTTTTTTGGTCATTTTGTTTCATTATGATTTAACACCTCTATAAAATTGATTTCCAATTGTGTGTAGTGCATGAATAGTAGTATCAATTTGATCTTTCGTTGTTTGTTGTCCGAAAGAGAAGCGGACATATTGTTTGGCCTCTTCATACGTTTTTCCAATTGCAAGCATAGTTTTCGAAGGTTCTTGTTTACCGACTTGGCAAGCACTTCCGGTGGAAATGGCGATACCATGGCGATTACATTCTAGCATAGTATATTGACCTTCTATTCCTTTTATTGTAACCCCAACAATATGTGGTAAACAAGAAGTAGAATGACCTTCTACTTCAATTTCTAGCGGAAGGGTTTGTATTTGCCCTAAAAAGTAGGAGCGTAACTCTTTAAAACGTAAACTTTCTTCCCATTGAGTTTTTAATATATTTTCAGCAGCTGTTAAAAAAGATGCGATGCCGGGAACGTTCACTGTACCTGGGCGAAATCCCTTTTCGTGAGAAGTTCCCGGAAATACTTGCTCCCAGCGAGATTGCGGATTTATGTAGCAAGCGCCGACACCTTTTGGTCCGTATATTTTATGTGCTGAAACAGAAAGACTATCAATGCCCATCTCAAAAACATGGATAGGCAGTTTACCAAACGTTTGCACACAATCTGTATGAAATAAAACATTATATTTTTTAAAAAGTGCCCCGATTTCTGTAATGTTTTGAACGGTTCCGATTTCAGAGTTTCCATGCTGTATACTTGCTAGCACAGTATCTTCTGTAATAGCTGCCTCTAAATCTACTAAACAAAGGAGTCCGCTTTTATCAACAGGAATTTCAGTGATCGTATAGCCTTTTGATTTTAGAGATTGAAAATAACTTCGAATGGATGCATGTTCCATAGGTGTCGTAATAATATGCTTCTTAGTTTGGGCATTTAGAAGTGATTGAATCGCAAGATAGTTTGATTCCGATCCGCCACTTGTGAAAAATACTCCTTGTTCTTTTCCTCCAATCATTTCCGCAAATGTTTTTCGGCAAACTTGTAATAAAGAAGCAGCTGTTCCTCCAATATCATGTAAACTTTGTTCATTTCCGAAGTATTGCGACGCTGCTTTCATATATGTTTGTAACGCTTCCTCGCTCATAGGTGTAGTAGCTGCATAGTCAAGATATATCATCATGTAAGTTCCTCTCTCTAGTAAGAGTTACAGTTCTTTTACTTTTTAAATGGTAGTGAAAATAAGAATTATAAAAAAACTCTTGTCATTATTTTAAAACTATGTAAATATAGGTGTCAAGACAGTTGAAAAGTGTAAAGTAGGAGGCAACAATTATGCCAAGTGCAGATGTCTTAATTATTGGAAGTGGTGTTGCGGCACTTCGTGTAGCAAAAGAGATTTGTCACGAAAAGAATGTGATTATTATCACAAAGGAGACGAAACGTAATAATAATACACATTTAGCTCAAGGTGGAATTGCCGCAGCAGTAGCTACATACGACAATCCTAATGATCATTTTGAAGATACGTTAGTAGCAGGGTGTCATTATAACAATGAAGAAGTGGTCCGTTATTTAGTTGAGGAAGGACCGAAAGAAATTAATAACCTTATTGAAAATGGGATGAAATTTGATGGAGATGAAACAGGTCCTCATCTTGGAAAAGAAGGAGCGCATCGAAAACGTCGTATTGTACATGCAGGTGGCGATGCAACAGGAAAGAATTTATTAGAGCATCTTATTCAAGAAGTAGCTCCATATGTTACGGTAGTGGAACAGGAAATGGTGCTCGATTTTATTATAGAAAAAGATAAATGTGTTGGGGCTTTAACTCGCAACAATAAAGGCGAATTGAAACGTTACAATGCAGATTATACGGTGTTAGCTTCAGGTGGTATTGGCAGTTTATACGCCTTTACTTCTAATGATGAGACGATTACAGGCGATGGACTTGCAATGGTGTACCGTGCAGGTGGAGAGCTTGTAGATTTAGAGTTTATACAATTTCATCCGACGATGTTATACGCGGGTGGGCGTTGTTCTGGTCTTGTGTCCGAAGCTGTTCGCGGAGAAGGAGCTGTCCTTATAAATGGAAAAGGGCAGCGTTTTATGATGGATATACATTCCGAACAGGATTTAGCGCCTCGTGATGTAGTCGCAAGGGCTATTCATGAACAGCTACTTGCGGGTGAAAAAGTGTACTTAAACATCGAAATGATTCAAAACTTTGAACAACGCTTTCCGACCGTGTCATCGATATGTAAAACAAATGGAGTCGATATAAATAAAAAACTTATTCCAGTCGTGCCTGGTACTCATTTTCACATGGGCGGCGTGAAAACGAACTGTGATGGAGAGACGTCTATTTCGAACTTATACGCAGTCGGTGAAGTAGCTTGTAACGGGGTTCATGGTGCAAATAGATTAGCGAGTAATTCATTATTAGAAGGTCTTGTGTTTGGAAAAAGAATCGGACGACATATTTTATCTAGAGAGACAAAAGAAAAGGTGAATATGCTAGCCGAAAAGGAAGCAACGTTTATCGTTCTGAATCATTTACCGACGAAAGAAGAAATACAAAAATGCATGATGAAATATGTTGGGATTGTGCGAACAGAGCAAAGTTTATCTTATGCGAAGAGATGGCTTAGTAAGTATGGTGTTCGAAATATGATATTACAACATGATGTTCTTACGAATGAAGAGATAACGCTTATTAATATGTTAACGGTTTGTGAGCTTATAGTTGTGTCAGCCTTGCAAAGAGAAGAAAGTATTGGCGGGCATTACCGGAGTGATTATCCAGATAGAAATATAGGAAAGAAAGAGATTGTTCGAGTAAAGAGAAAACGACAACTTGTGTGATGAGGGGAAGAGGGGCTTTATGAACACGATAAAAGTTAAAGAAGCATTAAATCGATTTTTTTTAGAAGATATAGGGGAAAGAGATGTAACATCTCAGGTTATTTTTCCAGATAATTTGCTTTCGAAAGGAACGTTTCTTGCGAAGGATACAGGGGTCTTTGCAGGACGTTTAGTAATTGAATCAGGATTTAAATTAATTGATGAGAGAATTGAAGTAGAGCTTCATAAAAAAGATGGGGACCTTGTAGAAAAAGGCGAAATCATTGCAACTGTGCAAGGTCCAATTGCATCGTTATTAACAGCAGAGCGCGTTATATTAAACGTTATTCAGCGTATGAGCGGAATAGCGACGATGACGCATAAAGCGGTTCTTGCTTTAGATAGTAGTCATACTCGCATTTGTGATACGCGAAAAACGATGCCAGGACTACGTATGTTTGATAAGCATGCAGTCGTGTGCGGCGGTGGATTTAATCATCGCTTCGGTTTATATGATGGGGTCATGATTAAAGACAATCATATTGCGTTTGCTAGTTCTATTACAAAAGCTGTTACATCAGTGAAAGAAAAGTTAGGACATATGGTGAAAGTAGAAGTAGAAACAGAAACTGAGGAACAGGTGAGAGAGGCTGTTGCTGCTGGTGCGGATATTATTATGTTCGATAATCGTACGCCAGATGAAATTCGGGAGTTTTCAAAAATTGTACCAAGCGCTATCGTTACAGAAGCTTCAGGTGGCATCACAATTGAAGATTTATCGAAATACGGAAAAACAGGGGTAGATTATATTTCACTTGGAGCGTTAACACATTCAGTGAAAGCACTTGATATTAGTTTCAATATTGAAGGGTAAGGAAAGTGGCTTAGAGGGGGAGAAACGTATATGAGTATTTTAGAACAAGTACAGCCAATTGAAACGATGTTACCAGAGCGTTATTACACGATGTCAACGGAAGATATGGAAAATCGGGTTCGTGAAATTAAAGAGAAAATGGGGAAAATGTTATTCATTCCAGGGCATCATTATCAAAAAGATGAAGTGGTACAATTTTCAGATGCAGCAGGGGATTCACTTCAGCTTGCGCAAGTTGCAGCGAGCAATAAAGACGCAAAATATATTGTGTTTTGCGGGGTGCACTTTATGGCGGAAACAGCAGATATGTTAACGACAGATGATCAAGTTGTCATCTTACCAGATATGCGTGCAGGTTGTTCGATGGCGGATATGGCAGATATTGAACAAACAGAAAGAGCGTGGAAAGAGCTCACAAAATTATTTGGAGATACGATGATTCCGTTAACGTATGTTAACTCTACAGCTGCAATTAAAGCGTTTTGCGGTCGTAATGGCGGAGCAACAGTAACTTCTTCTAATGCAAAGCAAATGGTATCTTGGGCGTTTACTCAAAAAGAACGTCTCGTCTTTTTACCAGACCAACATTTAGGGAGAAATACAGCGTACGATTTAGGTATCCCGTTAGATAAAATGGCAGTATGGGACCCACACACAGATTCATTAGAGTACGATGGAGATATAGAAGAAATTCAAGTGATTTTATGGAAAGGACATTGTTCTGTTCATCAAAACTTTACAGTGAAAAACATTGAGAACGTACGGAAAAATCATCCGGACATGAACATTATTGTACATCCAGAATGTTGCTACGAAGTTGTAGCTGCTTCGGATTATGCAGGTTCAACGAAATATATTATTGATATGATTGAAGCGGCTCCATCTGGAAGTAAATGGGCGATTGGTACAGAAATGAATTTAGTGAATCGAATTATTAAGCAACATCCAGATAAAGAAATTGTTTCACTTAATCCATTTATGTGTCCGTGTTTAACGATGAACCGAATTGATTTGCCGCACTTATTATGGGCACTTGAAATGATAGAAAGAGGAGAAGTAATTAACGTTATTAGCGTAGATAAACAAGTGACTGAAGAGGCAGTTCTTGCATTAAATCGTATGTTAGAGCGTGTGTAAAGCAGCGGATTCCCGTTGCTTTTTTTCGTACATATAATCATAACGAGAACAAAATGGGCATACATTGTTTTGAAGAAATCATTGTGGTTCTTTATGCTTATTCCGCTTCTAATGATATTGAAAATCGAAGAAGTGATAAAAGTGAAAAGAAGTTAATGTTATTTAGAAAAAGAGTTACTTCATGAGATTTGTTACTTATAGATAAGTTATACAGGAGGGGGAAAATTTGAAAATTCATATCGTGCAAAAAGGGGATACCCTTTGGAAAATTGCGAAAAAGTACGGAGTGGATTTTGACACGTTGAAAAAAACAAATACACAACTTAGTAATCCAGATTTAATCATGCCAGGTATGAAAATTAAAGTGCCATCAAAGAGTGTTCACATGAAACAACAGGCTGGAGCAGGTTCAGCGCCTCCAAAGCAATACGTAAAAGAAGTGCAGCAAAAAGAATTTGCAGCAACACCAACTCCGCTTGGAATAGAAGATGAGGAAGAAGTTACGTATCAATCAGCACCAATTACACAGCAGCCAGCTATGCAACAAACACAAAAAGAAGTGCAAGTAAAATCGCAGAAGGAGATGCAGGTAAAGCCGCAAAAAGAAGTACAGGTGAAACCGCAAAAAGAGGTACAGGTGAAACCGCAAAAAGAAGTGCAAAAAGAACAGCCAATTCAAAAAGAAAAACCAGTTGAAAAACCGTCTGTTATTCAAAAACCACCTGTGATAGAAAAACAAAAACCGGCGGAAAAAGAAAACACGAAGTTTTCGGTAAATGTATTACCGCAGCCGCCACAACCACCAATAAAACCGAAAAAAGAATATAAAATTTCAGATGTAATAAAAAAAGGAAGCGAGTTAATTGCTCCTCAAATTAGTAAAATGAAACCTAACAATATCATTTCTCCGCAAACGAAAAAAAACAATATAGTATCGCCACAAGTGAAGAAAGAAAATGTAGGAAATATAGTATCGCCGCAAGTGAAGAAAGAAAATGTAGGAAATATAGTATCGCCGCAAGTGAAGAAAGAAAATGTAGGAAATATAGTATCGCCGCAAGTGAAGAAAGAAAATGTAGGAAATATAGTATCGCCGCAAGTAAAGAAAGAAAATGTAGGGAATATAGTATCACCACAAGTAAAGAAAGAAAATGTAGGGAATATAGTATTACCACAAGTGAAGAAAGAAAACATAGGAAATATAGTATCACCACAAGTGAAGAAAGAAAACGTAGGAAATATAGTATCACCGCAAGTAAAGAAAGAAAACGTAGGAAACATAGTATCACCGCAAGTGAAGAAAGAAAACGTAGGAAACATAGTGTCGCCAAATGTATCGAAAGAAAATGTAGTGATTCCGCAAGTAATACCGCCAAATATTCAAGTGCCAAACATTATGCCGATTATGGATAACAATCAACCACCAAACATTATGCCGATCATGGATAACAATCAAATGCCAAATATGATGCCGATCATGGATAACAATCAACCACCAAATATGATGCCGATCATGGATAATAATCAACCACCAAATATGATGCCGATCATGGATAATAATCAACCACCAAATATGATGCCGATCATGGATAACAATCAATCACCAAATATGATGCCAATTATGGATAACAATCAACCACCAAATATGATGCCGATCATGGATAATAATCAACCACCAAATATGATGCCGATTATGGATAACAATCAAATGCCGAATATGATGCCGAATATGATGCCGATTATGGATAACAATCAACCACCAAATATGATGCCCTATCAAATGCCGTATCAACAGCCCATGATGCCGCCGAATCCGTATTATCAACAACCAAATCCATATCAAATGCCATATCAGCAAGGAGCGCCGTTTGGACCGCAATATACGTCTATGCCAAACCCGAATATGATGCCAATGGATAATAATATGCCGCCGCTTGTGCAGGGTGAGGAAGATTGTGGATGCGGAGGAGAAAGTAGACTATATAGTCCACAACCAGGCGGTCCGCAATATGCGAATCCTTTATATTACCAACCAACTCAGTCTGCATATGCACCACAGCCAGGAACGATGTATTATCAACCAGATCCACCGAATGTATTTGGAGAGCCCGTTTCAGAAGAAGAGGACGAAGAAGAAGTTTAAAAAGGCGGGAGTATTCCCGCCTTTTTTACATTCCTGTTAATTAAGAAAATGAAGTTTTTTTATGAAGTGCTAGAAAATTCCCAGTGAAATATTAACAGTGTAAAAACCTTCTCGGTTACTCATCATAAGAGGGAGCTTTTCAGTAGAGAAGCTCATTCTAACAGAGGGGGTTTTTGTATTGAATACGAAAGTAAAAGTGATTGCTGCTTCTTTGTTAGTTACCAGTGCATTAGCTGCATGTGGTACACCGAAAGATAACAATGCAATGGATGGACGTAACTACAATTACGAGCGTACATCTTATAATGATACACACCAGTATCGTGATAATGTGACACGTAATGATCGTTATACAGATTATGTAACATATAGAAATGGTCGTAACGATACAGGATACAATTATTATCGAGATGTAAATTACAATGGACAAATTGCTAATCCGCATCCAACTCGTAATATTACAATGAACAATTCATACATTAACAATGATGGTAAAACAGCTGAAAGAATAACAAATCGTGTGAAACGTATGAATAACGTAGACCGTGTGTCTACAGTTGTATATGGAAACGATGTAGCGATTGCGGTAAAACCACGTAACACAGTGACAAATGAAACGGCGATGGCTAACGAAATTCGTCAAGCTGTTGCAAATGAAGTTGGAAACAGAAACGTATATGTTTCTGTAAGAAATGATATGTTTACTCGTGTCGATGCAATGAGTACGCGTCTACGTAACGGTACAGTTACAAACGATTTTAATCGTGACATAGTGAATATGTTCCGAGACATTCGTTACGGTTTAACTGGTACAGTGCGATAACAAAACAAAAGAGGAAGGGATAGCCCTTCCTCTTTATTCATCGTTGTCTTGTAAGCGACGTTTTTTAATAAAATAACTAACGGAATAAGAAACTAAAAAGCATATGAAAAGAATACTACCTGTTGAAATAGCTTCAAATAGAGGTCTTTCTGGACTGAAAATAATATAAATAATAGCCGTAACGATTCCTACAATAAGGGAGTGGAAGACAAGTTTGTAATAAGGAGTTAACTGTATTTCCTTTTCGCCTTCTTCTACATCGATTGAAACACTTAACTGTAAATAAGCAAGTAAAATACTTGTAAACATAAATAATAGCCACAATGGAGATTTCGTAATTTGATCAATGCCTTCAGTGAATCCGATATAGCCTAAAATTCCAACTACGCCAATGTATTGAAAAAGAAAGACAATACGTATGTTTTTTAACATTTGAAGAATGAGGCGTTCATCCTTTATTTTTTTCATAATATTCATCCCCTGCTTATTATGATTTCGCTGTCACATTAATTGTAACATATATATTGCAATTATCAATTTATAATTTACATAAAATAATTTGGATGAAAGAGGAAATAAAATATTTTTATAAACATGTTGCACTTATACTTTATTAATGTTATATTAGCAAAGCGATGAGCTAATTTACGTAAGACGAGAGATATGCTTAAGTGCTAAACACGCGAATGTGGTCGCCTGGTCTCTCGCCGTAAACGCATCAAGACGCCTGCTTTGCAGGCGTCTTTCATTTTATATAAAAGTAAATGATACATGCAGATGAGGTAAACCCTTATCTGCATTTTTTATTTTTCGAAAGAAATGTAATATGGATAAAACCCCCATTTCCGGAAAAACTACTAATGAAAGTATGATCTTGCCTAAAAGAGGTGAACGGAAATGAAATGGATACTGATTGCGATGCAAGCTTTCGTTATGATGTTTTGTTTCGTTTATGGAACGAATGTGAAGGCGGAAGGGCCAGTACCAGAAGTAACGAAAAAAGAACCTGAGGTTACAATTTTATTAGAGCGTATGTATGTTGATGGCGAAGTAAGCGAAGAAATACTTACAGAAAAAGTGACGGATTTAGAAAAGTTTTTACAGCAGTATAAAGAATGGCAGCTCGTTGATCGTGATGATGTACAAATTGTATTGCAAAAGAAAGTTGATGATATTTCTCCGTTATTGAAAACGAGCGGGTATTTTGGTGTTTCAGAGGAAGGGATATTACAAATTTTCAAAGGTGTACCGAAAAGTGATAATGCGATCCATTCTTTCTTTCAAATTGATATGAAAAAGCTTGAGAGCTATGAACGTGCGAAATTGAAACGTGGCATTCGTATTAAATCAAAAGAAGGTTTTGTGAAGACGATTGAAAAAATGAAGCAATACGCAGTTCAGAGTAAGAAAAAAAGCAGCTCATGGTGAGCTGCTTTTTTTCTTATTTGTTTTTAGCTAAAATTTCTTTTGCGATTTCATCAATTAGCATATCTTTTCCGATTGGATTGAATGCTTTCGTATTGAAGACTTCATTTGATACTTCATATACGTGATTATTTTTAACTGCTTTATTGTCTTTCCAAACGGCACTGTTTTTGTAGTCTTCGTAAACTTTATCAGCTTCGCCGCCGAAGTTTACAATAAACATTTGGTCAGGCTGGAATGCAACTAGACCTTCTAGTGATACTTGCGCCATCGTTTGTTTTAAATCCGTACCTTTTGTTGCTGGAAGTTTTAAGTCATTAAAGATGATGTCACCGTATCCGAAGCTACCGTATACACGGAAGTTTTGTGGTGTAACTGCAACGAACATAAAGTTCTCATCTTTTGTTTTCTCTTTAATTTTTTTAGATAAAGAGTCTGCTTTCTTATCGTAGTCTGCAATCCATTTGTCTGCTTTCTTCTCTTCGTCAAATAGCTTACCTACTTCTTTAAACTTACCACGCCAGTCTTCTAAGTTTGTTTCTAGAACAACTGTAGGTGCAACCTTTTCTAGTTGATCATAAATTTTTAATTGACGGTTGTTTAAAATAATTAAGTCTGGTTTTAAAGCAGTAACAGCTTCTAAATCAACTTTAGGTGCCCAGTACCAACCTACTGCTTTTACTCCATCTAACTTGTCTGTTAAGTGAGTTTGGATTTTATCTTTATATGTATTTGCTGTACCAACAGGTTTGTGTCCAAGAAGTAATAGTTCTTCTGTTGATCCAGATAAGTCAACAATTCTCTTTGGATTTACTGGAATTGTAGCTTCACCTTTAGCATGTTTTACAACTTTTGTTTTCGGTTGTTCTTTTGCCTTCGATTCTTCTTTTTGAGAAGAACAGCCAACGATAGAAAGAACAACGAGCATAATAGTAAATAAAATAAATAGCTTACGTTTCATCCTGATGCAACCCCTTTAATTAGTATTGATAATCATTATCGACTTCTGTATATTAAGGTGCTTTAACCTTTCTGTCAATGGAAAATAACAGAAGTTTCAAGTGGAGAACATTTGTTGGGGCAGTCTCGCTTTTCTATCATTAAATATGTTAAAATGGAATACATGATTTAAGAGGGAGAGATCGTATTTTGTTTGAATATGTTACAGGTTACGTGGAGTATGTAGGGCCGGAATATGTCGTAATTGATCATAATGGAATTGGTTATCAAATTTTCACACCAAATCCGTATGTATTTCAAAGAAGTAAGCAAGAAATCCGTGTCTATACATATCATTATGTGAGAGAAGATATTATGGCACTTTACGGGTTTAAAACACGTGAAGAGCGTTTATTATTTACAAAGTTGTTAGGCGTGTCTGGCATTGGGCCAAAAGGAGCTCTTGCAATTTTAGCTTCTGGTCAAACAGGACAGGTCGTTCAAGCGATTGAGCATGAAGATGAGAAGTTTTTAGTGAAATTCCCAGGCGTCGGAAAGAAAACAGCACGCCAAATGATTTTAGATTTAAAAGGAAAACTAGCAGATGTCGTACCAGATGCATTTGTTGATTTATTCTCAGACACAGAACGTTTTGATGAGAATAAAGGTTCATCAGCTGAGCTTGATGAGGCACTGGAAGCTCTCCGCGCACTTGGATACGCAGAACGCGAAGTTTCTCGTGTTGTACCAGAGTTATTAAAAGAATCATTAACGACGGATCAGTATATTAAAAAGGCACTTAGTCTTTTACTAAATGGTAAGAGGTGAGTATAATGGACGAACGTCTCCTTTCAGGGGAATCTGCATATGAAGATGCGGATTTAGAATATTCATTACGGCCACAGACGCTCCGTCAGTATATTGGCCAAGATAAAGCAAAACATAATTTAGAAGTATTTATTGAAGCGGCGAAAATGCGTGAAGAAACGTTAGATCACGTGCTTTTATATGGACCACCAGGTCTTGGTAAAACGACGCTTGCGAATATTATTGCCAATGAGATGGGCGTTAATGTTAGAACAACTTCAGGTCCCGCAATTGAAAGACCAGGAGATTTAGCTGCTGTATTAACAGCGCTTCAGCCAGGGGATGTATTATTTATTGATGAAATTCATCGTTTGCATAGATCAATTGAAGAAGTATTGTATCCTGCGATGGAAGACTTTTGCCTTGATATTGTAATTGGAAAAGGGCCTTCAGCACGTTCTGTACGCCTAGATTTACCGCCATTTACATTAGTTGGAGCAACAACACGTGCTGGAGCATTATCGGCACCGCTTCGTGACCGCTTCGGTGTACTTTCAAGGTTAGAGTACTACACAGTAGATCAGCTTTCTGCGATTGTTGAACGTACAGCAGAAGTATTTGAAGTTGAAATCGATTCGTTAGCTGCATTAGAAATTGCAAGACGTGCTCGTGGTACACCTCGTATTGCGAATCGTCTTTTAAGACGTGTACGTGATTTCGCGCAAGTTCGTGGTAACGGAACGGTTACGATGGAAATTACACAAATGGCATTAGAGCTACTGCAAGTAGATAAATTAGGTCTAGATCATATTGATCATAAATTACTGCTTGGTATTATTGAGAAATTCCGTGGCGGTCCAGTTGGATTAGAAACGGTTTCAGCAACAATTGGAGAAGAATCTCATACGATTGAAGATGTGTATGAGCCGTATTTATTACAAATTGGCTTTTTACAACGAACGCCAAGGGGCCGAATTGTAACGCCGCTTGCGTATGAACATTTCGGAATGGAGATACCAAAAGTATGACGGAGATGCCAAAGCTGCTTATTACAGCCGGGATCTTACTCATCGTTGTTGGATTAGCTTGGAAGTTCATTGGAAGGCTTCCAGGCGATATTTTTGTGAAAAAAGGAAACGTTACCTTTTATTTTCCTATCATTACATGTATTGTGTTAAGTATTGTATTATCTTTTATTATGTATATAATAAATCGATTTAAATAAGAAATAGGTGGATATAGCTATGGATATAAATCTGTTTGATTTTCATTTACCAGAAGAACTTATTGCACAAGTCCCGTTAGAAGATCGTGAAACATCAAGATTAATGGTGTTAGACCGTGAAACAGGTGATATTGAGCATAAACATTTTACGGATATTCTTTCTTACTTACATGAGGGGGATTGCTTAGTTTTAAATGAAACGAAAGTTATGCCTGCTCGTTTGCACGGTGTGAAAGAAGATACAGGCGCGCACATTGAAGTACTTCTTTTAAAACAAGAAGAAGGTGATAAGTGGGAAACGCTTGTAAAGCCAGCGAAACGTGTAAAAGAAGGAACTGTTATCTCTTTTGGCGAAGGGAAATTAAAAGCAACTTGCACAGGAACTGCAGATCAAGGTGGACGCCAGCTTGAATTTTCATATGACGGCATCTTCTATGAAATTTTAGATGAACTTGGGGAAATGCCACTTCCTCCATATATTAAAGAGACGCTAGAAGATCGCGATCGCTATCAAACAGTATATGCGAAAGAAATCGGTTCAGCAGCAGCGCCGACTGCGGGACTTCACTTTACAGAAGAGTTACTGGAGAAGTTAAAACAAAAAGGCGTTCAGTTAGCATTTATTACACTTCACGTAGGGCTTGGAACATTTAGACCAGTTTCTGCTGATACGATTGAAGAACACCATATGCACGCAGAATATTACCATATGTCTGAAGAGACAGCGGCATTATTAAATCGTGTGAAAGAGAATGGTGGACGTATTATTACTGTAGGTACGACATCAACTCGTACGTTAGAAACAATTGCAACAGATCATGAAGGTAAGCTTTGCGCCGCTTCTGGATGGACAGATATTTTCATGTATCCGGGATATGAATTTAAAGCAATTGATGGTTTAATTACAAACTTCCATTTACCGAAATCAACATTAATTATGCTTGTAAGTGCATTTGCAAATAGAGATAATGTACTTCATGCTTATAATGAAGCAGTAAAAGAAAAATATCGTTTCTTTAGCTTCGGTGATGCAATGTTCGTTGCATCTCACGCTAAAATGAGAAACAAATAAAAGGAGTAAGTTATGACAGCAATTCGTTATGAATTTATTAAGACATGTAAACAAACGGGTGCCCGTTTAGGTCGTGTGCATACGCCGCACGGTTCATTTGATACACCAACATTTATGCCAGTTGGTACACTTGCAACAGTTAAGACAATGTCACCAGAAGAATTAAAAGCAATGGATTCTGGCATTATTTTAAGTAATACGTATCATTTATGGCTACGTCCAGGTCATGAAATTATTCGTGAAGCAGGCGGCTTGCATAAATTTATGAACTGGGATCGTGCAATCTTAACAGACTCTGGTGGTTTCCAAGTATTCAGTTTAAGTGACTTCCGTCGTATTGAAGAGGAAGGCGTTCACTTCCGTAATCACTTAAATGGAGATAAATTATTCTTATCACCAGAAAAAGCGATGGAAATCCAAAATGCATTAGGTTCAGATATTATGATGGCATTTGATGAGTGTCCACCATTCCCGGCTACTTTTGAATATATGAAGAAATCTGTAGAGCGTACGAGCCGCTGGGCAGAACGTTGCTTAAAAGCGCATGAACGTCCGCAAGATCAAGGTTTATTCGGTATTGTACAGGGCGGGGAGTACGAAGAGCTTCGTCGTCAAAGTGCGAAAGACCTTGTTTCAATGGACTTCCCTGGTTACGCTGTAGGTGGTTTATCTGTTGGTGAACCGAAAGATATTATGAACCGTGTTCTTGAGTTTACAACACCACTTCTTCCAGATAATAAGCCTCGTTACTTAATGGGTGTAGGTTCTCCTGACTCGTTAATCGATGGCGCAATTCGTGGTATTGATATGTTTGACTGCGTACTTCCAACTCGTATCGCTCGAAATGGTACATGTATGACAAGTGAAGGTCGCCTCGTTGTAAAAAATGCGAAATTCGCAAGAGACTTCGGTCCGCTTGATCCAAACTGTGATTGCTACACATGTAAAAACTACTCACGTGCGTACATTCGTCACTTAATGAAATGTGATGAAACGTTCGGAATTCGTTTAACGTCTTATCACAACCTTCATTTTCTGTTAAACTTAATGGAGCAGGTGAGACAAGCTATTCGTGAAGACCGTCTTGGCGATTTCCGCGAAGAGTTCTTTGAACAGTATGGCTTTAATAAACCGAATGCTAAAAACTTCTAATACATAATTTAAAAGGAGGAACAAAAGATGAATGCAGGTATGATGAATATCGTTATGATCGTTGCGATGTTTGCGATTTTCTATTTCTTATTAATTCGCCCGCAACAAAAACGTCAAAAAGCAGTTGCTCAAATGCAAAGTGAGTTAGCAAAAGGTGATGCTATCGTAACAATCGGTGGTTTACACGGTACAATCGAATCAGTAGATGAGACGAAAATCGTTATTAAATCTGGTGGTTCACACTTAACTTTCGATCGCAATGCGATTCGTGAAGTTGTGAAAAACTAATGTGGAAGGCCCTGCATGAAATGTGCAGGGCCTTTTTTAGTTACTTTGCTTTGACATATTTACACCGAAAATACCACCGAGTGTACTCGCCCCCATTAATGCTAATTGATATAGTAATTGTGAGTTCGATAAGGTTTGAGAAAAGCCTAAATAGTTAACTAGAAAGACGAGTATAGTGAACGTGAGCCCTGTTGTGAAACCTACTAGCCAACCTTTTCCTTGAGCCTTTTTGCCGGCAGTAAATCCAGACATAAGCATAGATAAAAGAGCGAGTATAAAAATAGTAACGGTTAATGTCCCTTCATTTATATTCGTAAACTTTAATAAAAGAGCCATAATCATACTAGTAATAGATGCGAGAATTAGTAGCGTAACAATACCGAAGCCAATTGCAGTTGATAATTTTTTCGTTCCATCCATTTATGCATTCCCCCTTTTTAATACAAGCATATTTTCCTTTTGCTCAAGTTAGACTAGTTTCTTTTTTATAGGGGAGTCTATACGTAAAAAAGGAGATGTAGAAGTGGAATGGATATCGGTAATTGGACGGACAATGCTTTTGTATATCATCATCTTAATTATTTTTCGTCTTATGGGTAAACGTGAGATAGGAGAGCTAAGTGTATTAGATTTAGTCGTATTTATTATGCTTGGAGAAATGGCTGTAGTAGCAATTGAAAATACTGATAAATCACTTTGGCATCAATTAGTTCCGATGACTTTTCTTATGTGCATACAAATCATTTTGTCAGTCATTTCATTAAAGTTTCAACGATTTCGGCATTTAATAGAAGGTGAACCAGCAATTATTATTAATGCGGGAAAGATTGATGAAAAAAAGATGAGAAACCAACGATATAATATTGATGATTTAATGATGCAATTAAGGGAACAAGGAGTTGGAGATATTCGGGATGTAGAATATGCTATTTTGGAACCGTCTGGGAAGTTATCTGTCTTTCAAAAACAAAAAAATAAACAAGATACATTGCAGTTTACGCTTCCTCTTATTATTGATGGAGAAATTCAATCTAGTCATTTACAAATGATTGAGCATACAGATGAATGGCTTATTGAGAAATTAAAAAACTTAGGTTATAACGATATAACACAAATTTTATACTGTAGTTTTCAAAATGGACAATTTTTTGTTGATGTAAAAGAAAATTAGAGACTTATCCTTTGGAAGAGTAAGAATGATTAGTATAACTAATAATCAGTGGAGATTACCCCACTGATTAAAGTTTCACCTTATTTCAAAAATGAAAGCTTACGAATGATAGGGAGACGACTTAACTCTTCTTTTCGAATGAGTTTGAAAGTGAAGAGAAGTACGATATAAACAATTGTTGTTAAAGTGATTTCCCATAATGTTTGTATGCCAAGGGAATGAGAGAAAATAATATATTTATGAAGATAAAAACCGAAGGCGCCTGCGATACCGATGGCAAGTCCGCCGAAAATATAGTCTTTTGCGTAAATGGTAAATGTAATCTTTTTTAAAACAGTAGCGTAGTGAAGAAATGTTACTGTTACAATATTTGCAGCAATAGCAAGTGCAACCCCCATCATTTGAAACTCTGGCCTTGAGGCTAGTACAAAAATAACGATTAATTTCACGATGGCACCAATAAATGTATTCATCATTGCAGCTCTTGCTAAGTTTAAAGCTTGCAAAACAGAGGTAAGTGGACTTTGGAAATAATGAAATAAAAAGCAAGGCGCAAGAAGTTGAATGAATGCTGTTGCGCTGTCTGATCCATACATAAGAGTTAAAACAGGAGAAGCGAATACGTATAATATAACGACAGACCATCCGCCGGTAATTAATGAAATTCGAAGTGCTTGTTGTAAACGGTGCTCCACTAATTTATGTTGTCTTTTTGCCATTGCTTCACTAATAGAAGGGACGAGCGCTGTAGAGAGAGCGTATGTAATAAAGGCGGGTAGTGATAGGAGCGGGAATGCATAACCGTTTAATATACCGTATTGCTGGGTTGCAACAGAAGCAGCGACACCAGCGATTGCTAAGCTTTGCATAACGACAATAGGTTCAAAAAAATATGAAACGGAGCCGATTAAACGACTTCCTGTAGTTGGAAGGGCAATATCCATCAGAGAATAAAATGTCCCTTTGCTTTCCTTTACAGTAGTGAAAAATCCAGAGCGTATTGATAAATGTTTTTCTCGCTGAAATAACGTGAGTAAAAATAATAACGATGCAACTTCACCGAGAACAGCTGATAACATAGCGCCGGCTGCAGCATATTCTATGCCGTAAGGTAAAAATAATTGAATGCATATAGCAATAATGGTAATGCGGACGACTTGTTCTAGAACTTGCGCATAAGCGCTAGGTTTCATGTTTTGTTTCCCTTGAAAGTAACCACGCAAAACAGAAGAAACAGCAATAACAGGAACAACGGGCAAAATGGCCATTAATGGGTAGTACGTTCTTTCGTCGGTTAATAATGTTTTTGCTAAAATAGGTGTGAGGAACATAATTCCGATTGTTAAAATGATACTAATAACGGATGTAACAGCTAGTGATACGGTTAATATTTTTTTAACTCTTTGTTTATCGTTCACAGCTTCCGCTTCTGCTACAAATTTTGCGATTGCGACAGGAAGACCAATTTGTGTCAATGTAATTGCTAAAATGAATGTAGGAACGGCCATCATATAAAGACCAACGCCTTCTTCTCCTAAAATACGTGCCATTACTATGCGGTTGATAAAGCCGAGTATTTTTGTAATAAAGCCGGCTATCATTAAAATAAATGCGCCTTTTAAAAAGCTTTGTCTCGTCATGTTCTTCTCCTACCTTCTCAAAATCAATGGAATGATTTACAATAATTTATATGCACGTACGAGACAAGAATGACAAGCATTTAAGAGAGTGAAGTATGATAGTGCTCTTGAAAGTAGTTATTGCTGTCCATTAGAGCGGGATTAAAGCGACTTTTTCGTGCTGAAATAAGAAGGAGATGTTTATAGATGTTAGATAGAGAGGCTTTGGTAGAATCATACCGCGGACAGTTACAAGTCGTTTTAGAAAGTAAAGTAGAAGAGTTTCAAATGTTCGGTTACGACCGAGTGACAGATGATGACATTTGGAAGTTTCTTAAAGTGAAAAAGTGGAAGAAGATAGACAGCGATGTTAGATTGTATGAATTAGTTAATGACGTATTAACAGTAAGTGCTAATGAATATATGACATATTTAACTGTTGAAGCTTACCAAGCGCCACTTTGGTCATTTGATGAGTACGAAAATAAATAACCGACTGCAATTGGTTTGTTCTTCCTTTTGCAGTATAATGATATGTATTGATAAAGAGGAAATAATTATGTCTAAGATTATATATAAAGGAGGTAGTGAAGAGGAAAATAAATGATGGAAGTGTAGGTAGTGTAAAAGCTTACCTATAGAGCTAGTGATGAACTAGCAAAAATTATAGAAAGGAAGTCTACTAACTAGGCGTATGCACACGTATAGCAGTGAATCGTAAGAGATTTATTGAAAGTGTTAGTAGCAGAAAGAGGGTACATATGGCAAAGCGTGGTACGAGAATTGCCGCCTTTTTCCTCATCGTCTTATTAATCGGTGGAGTAATTGGTGCGGCAGGAAAAGACATAGCAAAAGGAATTAGTCTAGGACTAGACCTTCGCGGTGGTTTTGAAATTCTGTATGAAGTAAAACCAGCCAAAAAAGGTGATAAAATCGATCGAGATGTACTTGTAAGTACAGTAGGTGCTCTTGAAAATCGTGTCAATGTTCTCGGTGTAAGTGAGCCGAACATTCAAATCGAAGGGCAAGATCGAATTCGTGTACAGCTTGCTGGTGTACAAGATCAGCAAAAAGCACGTGAAATGTTATCAACACAAGCGAAATTAACATTCCGTGATGTAGATGATAATCTTCTTATGGACGGAACGGATTTAAAAGGCGGCGGAGCGAAGCAAACATTTGATGAGCAAGGCCGTGCGAGCGTAGGTCTTACACTAAAGAGCGCTGAAAAATTCCGTGAAGTAACTGAAAAAATTTCAAAAATGCCACCACCAACGAATTTAATGGTAATTTGGCTTGATTTTGAAGAAGGAAAAGATTCGTACAAAGCAGAATCTGCAAAACCGAATCCGAAGTTCTTATCAGCAGCAACAGTAAACCAAGTATTTAACCAAGCTGAAGTATCTATCGTAGGTGGAAACTTCACAGTTGAAAGTGCGAAACAACTTTCATCTTTATTAAATGCAGGTGCACTTCCTGTTGATTTAAAAGAAATGTATTCAACATCTGTTGGAGCGAAGTTTGGTCAACAAGCGTTAGAGCAAACGATTTTCGCTAGTGCGATTGGTATCGCTCTTATTTTCTTATTTATGCTTGTATTCTACCGTTTACCAGGACTTGTAGCGGTTATTATGTTAGGTTTATACATTTTCGTTACGTTACTTGTCTTTAACTGGATGCATGCAGTTCTTACGCTGCCGGGTATTGCGGCGTTAGTGCTCGGGGTAGGTATCGCTGTTGATGCGAATATTATTACGTACGAGAGACTGAAAGAAGAGCTGAAAATTGGTAAGTCAATGATGTCAGCATTCCGTGCTGGTAACCATCGTTCATTAGCAACAATTTTAGATGCAAACGTTACAACACTTGCAGCAGCTGGTGTGTTATTCGTGTATGGTAATAGCTCTGTAAAAGGATTCGCAACAAGTTTAATCGTAAGTATTTTAGTTGGTTTTATTACGAACGTATTCGGTACTCGTTTCTTATTAGGTTTACTTGTAAAGAGCCGTTACTTTGATAAAAAACCAGGATATTTTGGTGTGAAACAAAAGGATATTATTCCATTAACAAAAGGTGTAGTACATCCACCGACAAGATTTGATCGTATTAACTTCGTAAATATCGGTCATAAATTCCTTATTTTCTCGATTGTAGTTGTAATTGCAGGAGCAATTATTTTACCAATTTTCAAATTGAATCTTGGTATTGACTTTGCGAGTGGTACACGTATTGACTTGCAATCAAAACAAGCCGTTACTGTGTCTGATGTTCATAAAGATTTTAAAGAATTGAACATTGATGTGAAGGAAGAAAATATTGTACCGACTGGAGATGACAATAAAGGTTTCGCAGTTCGTACATTAGGTGTTTTATCAAAAGATGAAATTGCGAAAACAAAAACATTCTTCCACGATAAATATGGTACAGATCCAAACGTAAGTACAGTTTCACCGACAATCGGTAAAGAAATTGCACGAAATGCATTTATCGCTGTACTGATTGCTTCTGCGGTTATCATTTTATACGTAAGTATTCGTTTCCGATTTACGTATGCGTTATCTGCAGTACTTGCATTATTACATGACGCATTCGTTATGATTGTTATGTTTAGTATTTTCCAACTAGAGGTAGACTTGACGTTTATCGCTGCAGTATTAACAATCATCGGTTATTCTATTAATGACTCGATTGTTACATTTGATAGAAACCGTGAATTATACAAACAGAAAAAACGAGTGCGCGATATAAAAGACCTAGAAGAAATCGTAAATGCAAGTATTCGCCAAACGCTTGGTCGTTCGATTAACACCGTATTAACAGTGTTATTCCCAGTAATTGCACTGCTTATCTTCGGTAGTGAGTCACTACGTAACTTCTCGTTTGCGTTACTTGTTGGATTAATTGTAGGTACGTACTCTTCTGTTTTCGTTGCCTCTCAAATTTGGTTAATGCTTGAAAACCGTCGTTTGAAAAAGGGAAGAAACAAGAAGAAGGTTGAGAAAGTAGAATCTGAACCGCAAGTATAGAAAAGATGATGTCTCTTTATGAGGCATCTCTTTTTTCGTTTGTGGATACAATAAGATAGCAACTTTTTTACAGAAAGAAGATGGAAGAAAGTGGTGGTGTTATCACTGTATTTGTTAAAATAAAAAGATAGGTTAAGAAAAGAAGGGATTTTAATTATGGAAAAAGATGAACGTTTTAAACAGGCCGAGTTTGGTGCTATTGTCGGGATCGTTGGTAATATTATATTAGCGATTGTAAAGGCGGTAATTGGTTATATTGGGAACAGTAAAGCACTGTTAGCGGATGCTGTGCATTCTGCATCAGATGTAATTGGTTCGCTAGCTGTACTTTTTGGATTGCGAGCGGCAAAGCAGCCACCTGATGAAGATCATCCGTATGGTCATGGTAAAGCGGAATCGATTTCAGCGATTATTGTTGCGGTATTATTATTTATTGTGGGACTCGAGATAGCGATTTCGTCTATAAAAGCTTTTTCGCAAGAACTAGAACCGCCAAAAGGAATTACGATTTTTGCTGTTGTTCTTTCAATCGTCGTGAAAGAAGGAATGTTTCAATATAAATTCCGATTAGGGAAAAGAGTAAACAGTGATGCAATTATTGCAAATGCATATGAGCACCGTTCGGATGTATTTTCTTCAATTGCAGCTTTAATCGGTATTTGTGCAGCTATAATCGGTGGTAAGCTTGGTATAGACTGGCTTGTATATGCCGATCCGATTGCGGGATTAGTTGTTTCACTTCTTGTTGTAAAAATGGCATGGAGCATTGGAGCGGAAGCAATTCATGCAACGCTTGACCATGTTCTTCATGAGGAGGATGTTATTCCGCTTAGGGAAGCAGTTCTTCAAGTAGATGGTGTGAAAAAAATTGGTTCTTTATATGCACGGGAGCATGGTCATTATGTTATTGTCGATATTAAAGTGTCTGTAGACCCATACATTACCGTAGAAGAAGGACACCGTATTGGAAAACATGTGAAAGAAATACTTATGAAACAAGATAATGTACAAAATGTATTCGTACATATAAATCCGTATTCTCCAAATTAAACATCATTAACATTTTAGTATATAGATATTGCATCGTAGTTTGCATTATATTGTCACCCCTTAATCTGTCTTGTATAATGAACAGGTTAAGGGGTGATTTCGTGTTACAACCGAAGACGCGTTGGAAAGAAAAAGAATATAATGACGAGCGAGTGAGTGAATTAGCAAGTAAATTACAGTTATCGCCACTTGTCGTTTCATTATTCCTCGGTAGAGGACTAGATACAGAAGATAAGATTTTAGATTTTTTAAATACAGAAAATCAAGAATTTCATGATCCATTTTTATTAGAAGGAATGGATAGAACGGTAGAACGTGTAAATAAGGCGATTCAAAATGGAGAGCAAATATTAATATTTGGTGATTACGATGCGGACGGAGTAAGTAGTACGACGGTTTTATATCTTGCTCTTCAAGAATTAGGTGCAGAAGTAGAATTTTACATTCCAAATCGTTTTACAGAAGGGTATGGACCGAACGAAGAAGCGTTTCGTTGGGCGCATAGCGCAGGGTTCTCACTGATTATTACGGTCGACACGGGCATCGCAGCAGTACATGAAGCGAATGTAGCGAAGGAGCTTGGAATAGATCTAATTATTACAGATCACCATGAGCCACCGCCAGAATTGCCAGAAGCACTTGCGATTATACATCCGAAATTAGAAGGTGGCGTATATCCGTTTCACTATTTAGCTGGTGTAGGTGTTGCGTTTAAAGTTGCGCATGCATTATTAGGCCGTGTACCAGAACATTTATTAGAGATTGCAGTAATCGGTACAGTAGCCGATTTAGTATCACTTCATGGTGAAAATAGGTTGCTAGTGAAACGTGGTTTAAAACATATGCGTATGACGAGAAATATTGGTTTGAAGGCATTGTTTAAAGTTGCTAACGTTTCGCAAAGTGAAATTACAGAAGAGAGTATTGGCTTCTCAATTGCACCGCGTATTAATGCGGTCGGGCGTTTAGAAGATGCAGCGCCGGCTGTACACCTTTTATTATCAGATGATCCAGAGGAAGCGAAGGAGCTAGCTGAAGAAATTGATGAGCTGAACAAACTGCGAAAAGATATTGTAAAGCAAATTACAGAAGAGGCTATCGCTGAAGTTGAAAATAACTTCCCGCCAGAAGAAAACAAAGTATTAGTACTTGCAAAAGAAGGCTGGAACCCAGGGGTAATTGGAATTGTTGCTTCTAAATTAGTTGAACGTTTTTATCGTCCGACGATTGTATTAAGCATTGATCCTATAAAAGAAACAGCAAAAGGCTCAGCACGTAGTATTGCAGGATTTGATTTGTTTGCAAATTTATCAGATTGTAGAGAGTTATTACCACACTTCGGAGGGCATCCGATGGCAGCGGGAATGACGCTACATATGAATGATGTAGATGAATTACGTCGCCGCTTAAATGAACAAGCAGATGCAATTTTAACAGAAGAAGATTTTATTCCAATTACAGCAGTTGATGTTTTTTGTAAAGTAGAGGATGTAACGCTAGCGGCAATTGAAGATATGCAAAAACTAGCTCCATTTGGTGTTGGAAATCCGAAACCACGTATTGCAGTAAAAGATGCAGAGTTAGAAAGCATTCGCGCAATCGGATCAGATGGC
This sequence comes from Bacillus sp. SRB3LM, assembly GCF_015712745.1. Lineage (NCBI taxonomy): Bacteria > Bacillati > Bacillota > Bacilli > Caryophanales > Bacillaceae > Bacillus > Bacillus sp. SRB3LM. Next base: position 184,152 of record NZ_VWVQ01000078.1, on the reverse strand, counting down.
TCTCATTTAAAAATGGCTCTTCGTGATGGACAAGCAACACTGGATACAATTGGATTTGGTTTTGGTGCATATGCGAAAGAAATCTCTCCAGTTGCAAAAGTATCTGTAATAGGAGAAGCGTCCATTAATGAATGGAATAATTTTAAGAAGCCACAACTAATGGTACAAGATATTGCTGTAGAGGCGTGGCAATTATTTGATTGGCGTAGTATGCGTAATGCAGAAGCAAATTTAGCAGAACTTCCGAAAGAAAAAATAACAATGGTGTATTTTTCTGAAGAGGTATTGAATAAATTTTCTTTAGAGAGCTATAAAGAAAAGCTCATGCATGCTTCAGAAGTAACGCATTTAGATGATCAATATATCGTGTTACTTGATTTACCAAAAGGAACAGATGAATTACGTGAGCTATTTAAGGTAGGATTCCCAGCGCGAATTTATACGCTATTTTATCAAGAGAATAACCATTTATTTAGTACAGTTCCGACGAGAGAACACTTTAAATGGTACTATTCTTTCTTAAGCCAAAAAACACCATTTTCTTTAAGACAATATGGAGAACAACTATGTCGTCATAAAGGTTGGTCAAAAGATACAGTAAATTTTATGACACAGGTGTTTTTTGAGTTAGAATTTGTTACAATAAAAGATGGCGTCATTTTTATGGCAGACAAAAAACAAAAGCGTGATTTAATTGAATCGAACACATATCGTGAGAAAATGAACCACTTACAATTAGAAAAAGAATTGGTTTATAGCACATATCAGCAACTATATACATGGTTTGAAACGATTCGTAATCATAAAGAAGTAGAACAGTTAGGGTAAAGGATTTGTATTTACAAACCTTTTAGATCTGAGGAGGATTCAGAAATATGGATTTCAAGCAACATATCGCAATTGTACCGGATTATCCGAAAGAAGGTATTGTGTTTAAAGACATTACACCTTTAATGAATGACGGTAAAGCATACAAAGCAGCAACAGATGCAATCGTTGAGTACGCAAAAGAAAGAGATATCGATGTTGTAGTAGGACCAGAAGCTCGTGGTTTCATTATCGGTTGCCCAGTTTCTTATGCGTTAGAAGTAGGATTTGCACCAGTTCGTAAATTAGGAAAATTACCACGTGAAGTAATTACAGTTGACTACGGTAAAGAATACGGTAAAGATGTTTTAACAATCCATAAAGATGCAATTAAGCCAGGTCAACGCGTATTAATTACAGATGATCTATTAGCTACAGGTGGAACAATCGAAGCGACAATTAAGTTAGTTGAAGAACTTGGCGGAGTTGTAGCAGGGATTGCATTCTTAGTAGAACTTACTTACTTAGATGGTCGTAAAATGTTAGATGGTTACGATGTATTAGTATTAGAAAAATACTAATCACTATATAGGTAAAACTACGGTGATAAAAAGTACCCGTGAATCTCTTGGAGAGGAGCGGGTACTTTTGTATAATTGAACAAAAAATCATGGTGAAATGTCAGTAAAATCTTTTCCTTTTCACAATTCACAATCATTGGGTTATAATGATAGAATATAATTTATTCTATTAAATAAAGATAAAGTCAATTTTCAATAAAAGGTGATTCGATGGCAAATGAGCAGGTACTAACAGCTGAACAGGTACTCGAGAAAGCAAGTCAATATTTAGCGGATGAAGATATTGAGCTAGTGGCACGTGCCTATGAATATGCACGTGATGCGCATAGCGAACAATATAGAAAATCGGGTGAACCGTATATTATTCATCCGATTCAAGTTGCAGGTATTTTAGTTGATTTACACATGGATCCAGCTACGGTATCAGCAGGTTTCTTACATGATGTAGTGGAAGATACAGAGATTACGTTAGAAGATATTGAACGGGAATTTAACAAAGAAATTGCTATGCTTGTTGATGGTGTTACAAAGCTTGGGAAGATTAAATATAAATCTCACGAACAACAACAAGCAGAAAACCATCGCAAAATGTTTATTGCAATGGCTCAAGATATTCGAGTTATTTTAATTAAACTAGCTGATCGTCTTCATAACATGCGTACATTGAAACATTTGCCTCAAGAGAAGCAGCGTCGCATAGCGAATGAAACGTTAGAAATCTTTGCACCTTTAGCACATAGACTCGGAATTAGTACTATTAAGTGGGAGCTAGAGGATACGTCACTTCGCTATTTAAATCCACAACAATATTATCGTATTGTAAATTTAATGAAGCGTAAACGTGCAGAACGTGAAGAATATTTAGAGGAAGTAATGACTGGTATTCGTGAGAAATTAGACGAAGTTGCGATACAACCTGAGATTTCTGGAAGACCGAAACATATTTACAGTATTTATCGTAAAATGGCACTGCAAAATAAGCAGTTCAATGAAATTTACGATTTATTAGCTGTACGTGTCGTTGTAAATAGTATTAAAGATTGTTATGCGGTGCTTGGAATTATTCATACGTGCTGGAAGCCGATGCCAGGTCGTTTTAAAGATTATATTGCAATGCCAAAAGCAAATCTATATCAATCTCTTCATACGACTGTAATTGGACCGAAAGGTGATCCACTTGAAGTGCAAATTCGAACGAAAGAAATGCACGAAATTGCAGAATTCGGGATCGCGGCACACTGGGCGTACAAAGAAGGAAAAACCGCAGAAACAACAGGTACATTAGAGAAGAAACTCACATGGTTCCGTCAAATATTAGAATGGCAAAATGAAGCTTCTAATGCAGAAGAATTTATGGAGTCATTAAAAATTGATTTATTCTCTGACATGGTGTTCGTCTTTACACCGAAAGGCGATGTAATGGAATTACCACTTGGATCGGTTCCGATTGATTTCGCGTATCGTGTCCATTCGGAAATTGGGAATAAAACAATTGGTGCAAAAGTAAACGGGAAAATGGTGACGCTGGATTATAAATTAAAAACAGGCGACATCATTGAAATTTTAACGTCGAAACATTCATATGGCCCAAGTCAAGATTGGGTAAAACTTGCTCAAACATCTCATGCGAAAAATAAAATTCGTCAATTTTTTAAGAAACAACGTAGAGACGAAAATATTGAAAAAGGCCGTGAACTTGTTGAAAAGGAAGTACGTGGTCTAGAGTATGAGATGAAAGAAGTATTAGCGCCTGATAACTTAAAACGCGTCGCTGAAAAATTTAACTTTGCAAATGAAGAAGATATGTTTGCAGCAGTTGGATATAGTGGAATTACAGCTTCGCAAATTGTTACGCGACTAACGGACAAGTTCCGCAAACAACGCGAAGAAGAAGAAATTGTTGAAGTTAAAGAAGTTCGTAAACCGATGAAAATTCGAAAATGGGATTCTGGTGTAAAGGTAAGCGGTGCTGATAATTTATTAATCCGTTTATCGAAATGCTGTAACCCAGTTCCAGGTGATGATATCGTTGGGTATATTACGAAAGGTCGAGGTGTATCGATTCACCGCCGTGATTGTGTAAACGTTCATACAGAAGAAGCTGTAGAACGATTATTAGAAGTAGAGTGGGAAGGTAGCCCTGAAAAAGAAATTGAGTATAACGTTGATATTGAAATTTCAGGTTACGATCGCCGTGGTTTATTAAATGAAGTACTGCAAGCTGTTACAGAGACGAAAACGTACATTTCAGCTGTTTCTGGTAGAAGTGACCGTAATAAGATGGCAACAATTAATATGTCAATCTCGATTCGTAACTTACAACACTTGAAAAAAGTAGTAGAACGCATTAAACGCGTTCCAGAAATTTATGCAGTACGACGCATGATGCATTAATAGGGAGTGTAGAAAGATGAGAGTTGTTTTACAACGATCAAAGAAAGCGTCTGTCACAGTAGACGGTGAGATCGTAGGACAAATTCCGTTCGGTTTAACATTACTAGTTGGCATTACGCATGAAGATACAGAAAAAGATGCAACTTACATTGCAGAAAAAATTGCGAACTTACGTATTTTTGAAGATGAGAGCGGAAAGATGAATCATTCTGTACTTGATGTAGAAGGACAAGTTCTATCTATTTCGCAATTCACATTATACGGAGATTGCCGCAAGGGAAGACGTCCAAACTTTATGGATGCTGCGAAACCTGACTATGCAGAGCGTTTATACGATTTCTTTAATGAAGAAGTTCGTAAACAAGGATTACATGTGGAAACAGGAAAGTTCGGAGCAATGATGGATGTTTCTTTGATCAATGATGGTCCGGTGACCTTAATTGTAGAAAGTAAATAGTGTTGATAAAAAAGAGAGGGTTATATAATCCTCTCTTTTTTATACATTGTTGTATGTTTTGTTCATTTATCATAGGATTAATTTAAAGGGGAATAAAAGGAAAAGAAGGTGTAGTATGCTTCAAGAATTTAATATAGCTTTACGTTTTATGCTAGAGTTATGTATTCTTGGGATTGTTGGATACTGGGGGTTTCGAGTAGGAACAACAATGGCTATAAAAATTACACTTGCTATTATAATTCCAATTGTTTTTGCTGTCATTTGGGGGCTATTTGGAGCTCCACATGCAGAATGGGAAGTACAAGGTATATTACATGTATTACTAGAAATTATCGTATTTGGAGTAGGTATTGTAGCGTTATATCATTTGAAGCATCATATGCTAGCAAGTGGACTGGCTATTGTTATTGTTGTAAATCGAATACTAATGTTTATTTGGAATCAATAGCAGTTTCGGTTATGTATAACTCTCTCATCAATATGGAACAATAAAAAGTAAAACATCCATATTGAATGTGAGGGATATACGTATGCGTATGAATGAAAAAGGGCATTCTGTTACAAATGGTGCAAATCAGCTATTTAACGTGAATTTTCATGATTTTATTTCAAAAGAGCAAAACAATACTTCAATGGAGCTTGCTTCCGAGTTTGGGATTTCTCTTCAAGATGTAAAGCGTTTAAAGAAGCAGATTGAACGCTCTTAGAGCACTTGACAATCCTACTGAACAAACGTATAGTAATTTTATATTTACATATGAATATAACCGTTGATAGAGAAGAGTAAATGAGACACACATGGAAAGAGAAGAAATGTCTTAGGCTGAAAACATTTCTACATGATGACTGATTGAATGACACTCTAGAGGTTTCAACTTGAACGGCATATACGCTTAGTAGGGATGAACGCACATTTAAGCGTTATTAAAAAAGTGGAAGCATACGTGCTTCAATTAGGGTGGCACCACGGGTATAATACTCTCGTCCCTACTGTTCAAACAGTAGAGGCGGGAGTTTTTTTATTTTTATTAAGATTAAAACAATTTGAGGAGGAACTGAATATGTCTATTCAAATCCCACGGGGAACGCAAGATATTCTTCCAGGCACTGTTGAGTTATGGCAGTATATCGAAGGGCAAGCACGCGAAATTTGCCGTCGTTACAATTATAAAGAAATTCGTACACCGATTTTTGAACACACTGAGTTATTTTTACGTGGTGTTGGTGATACGACAGATATCGTACAAAAAGAAATGTACTCATTCCAAGATCGTGGAGAGCGCAGCTTAACATTACGTCCAGAAGGCACTGCACCTGTTGTACGTTCTTACGTTGAAAATAAAATGTTCGGTGACGCAACACAACCAACGAAATTATATTATATCGGTCAAATGTTCCGTTATGAAAGACCACAAGCGGGTCGCTATCGTCAATTCGTACAATTCGGTATCGAAGCAATCGGCAGTAATGACCCTGCAATTGATGCAGAAGTAATTGCACTTGCTGTTGAATTTTACCGCGGCATGGGCTTAAAAAATATTAAAGTTGTATTAAACAGTTTAGGTGACACAGCAAGCCGTCAAGCACACCGTGATGCATTAATCGCACACTTTGAGCCACGTATCGGTGAGTTCTGTTCTGACTGTCAATCTCGTTTAGAAAAGAACCCTCTTCGTATTTTAGATTGTAAGAAGGACCGTAACCATGAATTAATGGGAACAGCACCATCTATTACAGAATACTTAAACGAAGATTCAGCAGTATACTACGACAAAGTTCAAGAACTATTAACGATGATGGATGTTCCATTTGAAAAAGATCCGAACTTAGTACGTGGTTTAGACTACTACCAACACACTGTATTTGAAATTATGAGTGAGGCAGAAGGTTTCGGTGCTATCACTACATTAAGTGGTGGTGGACGTTACAACGGACTTGTACAAGAAATCGGTGGACCAGAAATGCCAGGTATCGGTTTTGCGATGAGTATTGAACGTTTAATTATGGCGCTAAAAGCTGAAAATATTGAATTACCAATTGAACATAGCATTGATTGTTACGTTGTAGCGCTTGGTGAAAAAGCAAAAGATCATGCTGCAAAAGTTGCGTTTGATCTTCGAAAAGCTGGATTATCAGTTGAGAAAGATTATTTAGACCGCAAAATGAAAGCACAATTTAAATCAGCAGATCGTCTAAAAGCGAAATTTGTAGCTGTATTAGGGGAAGATGAGCTAGATAAAGGCATCATTAACTTAAAAGATATGGCAACGGGCGAACAAGAAGAAGTAGCATTAGATGTATTTGCTTCATACGTAGCAGAGAAATTAATATAGGGGGAACTTACAGTGGCTGAAAGAACACATTCATGTGGAAAAGTAACAGTAGAAGCAGTTGGACAGACGGTTCAATTAAAAGGTTGGGTACAAAAACGCCGTGACTTAGGTGGATTAATCTTTATCGATTTACGTGACCGTACAGGTATCGTACAAGTTGTATTTAACCCAGAAACATCAAAAGAAGCGTTAGAAGTAGCAGAAACAATCCGTAGCGAATACGTATTACACGTAGAAGGTACAGTTGTTGAACGTGGTGAAGGCGCAATTAATGACAATATGGCGACTGGTCGTATTGAAGTACAAGCAATAAAAGTAAATGTACTAAATGCAGCGAAAACAACGCCAATTATCATTGCTGATGATACAGATGCATCAGAAGATGTGCGTTTAAAATATCGTTATTTAGATTTACGTCGTCCCGTAATGTTCAACACATTCAAAATGCGTCACGACGTAACAAAAACAATTCGTAACTTCCTAGATACAGAAGAGTTCTTAGAAGTAGAAACACCAATTTTAACGAAAAGCACGCCAGAAGGAGCTCGTGACTATTTAGTACCAAGTCGTGTACATGATGGTGAATTTTATGCGTTACCACAGTCTCCACAGCTATTTAAACAGCTTCTTATGGTCGGCGGATTTGAGCGCTACTATCAAGTAGCACGCTGTTTCCGTGACGAAGATTTACGTGCAGACCGTCAACCTGAATTCACGCAAATCGATATCGAAGCTTCATTCTTAACACAAGATGAAATTTTAGATATGATGGAGCGTATGATGACGAAAGTTATGAAGGATGCAAAGGGTGTAGAAGTTAGTGCACCATTCCCTCGTATGAAATATGCTGATGCAATGGCTCGCTACGGTTCTGATAAGCCAGATACACGCTTTGAAATGGAACTAACAGACTTATCTGAGTTTGCAGCAGGTTGTGGCTTTAAAGTGTTTACAAGTGCTGTAGAAAGCGGCGGACAAGTAAAAGCAATTAATGCAAAAGGCGCTGCGAGCAAATACTCTCGCAAAGACATCGATGCATTAACTGAATTCGTGAAAGTATACGGTGCGAAAGGTTTAGCTTGGCTTAAAGTGGAAGAAGACGGCCTAAAAGGACCGATTGCGAAATTCTTCAGTGAAGAAGATGCAAATGTGTTAATGAGCACATTAGAAGCTACTGCTGGCGACTTATTACTATTCGTAGCAGATAAGAAGAGCGTTGTTGCAGATAGCTTAGGCGCACTTCGTTTACGTCTAGGTAAAGAGCTTGAGCTAATTGACGAAAGTAAATTTAACTTCCTATGGGTAACGGATTGGCCACTTCTTGAGTACGATGAAGATGCAGATCGTTACTTCGCAGCTCACCACCCATTCACAATGCCATTCCGTGAAGACGTTGAGTTACTAGAAACAGCACCAGAAAAAGCACGTGCACAAGCATATGACCTTGTATTAAACGGTTATGAGCTTGGTGGTGGATCACTTCGTATTTACGAGCGTGACGTACAAGAAAAAATGTTCAAAGCACTTGGATTCTCACAAGGAGAAGCGCAAGAGCAATTCGGATTCTTATTAGAAGCATTCGAATACGGTACACCACCACACGGCGGAATCGCATTAGGTTTAGATCGTCTCGTTATGTTACTTGCAGGCCGTACGAACCTTCGTGATACAATTGCATTCCCGAAAACAGCAAGCGCAAGCTGCTTATTAACAGAAGCTCCAAGCCCAGTTGCAGAAGCGCAGCTTGAAGAGTTAAACTTAAAATTAAAATTAAGCTTAAAAGAAGAGAAGTAAGAATAGGGTCTAGATGGTTATACTAATACCATCTAGACTTTTTTTTGGAAGGAAGTTAAAAAAGTCCGGTTCAGATAACTGTCGCATCTCATCGTTATGTATGCTAGTCCGGTGCTCGAGTAGTAACTCTACACTACGCTTCTCCTATCATACGTGCCTCGATCTGTTCGGTTCTCTGAATCAAACGTGTATTTAGGAAGAAAGAAAATTCTGGTCTATGTTTTCATTCTCGAAATATGTATTTTTAGGAATTCTATAACTTTTTCTATACAAATAGTCGGAAAAACGCTAGAATACATGGTAGACCATTTTTGTAATAGGAGTGTAGAGCTGAATGTTACATCAATTTTCACGTAATGAATTAGCCTTCGGTAAAGAAGGACTTGAAATATTAAAAAATAGTACAGTCGGTATTTTAGGAATTGGCGGCGTAGGTTCTTTTGCAGCTGAAGCGTTAGCACGTTCTGGCGTAGGACGTCTCGTATTAGTTGATAAAGACGTTGTAGATATTACAAACGTAAACCGTCAAATTCACGCTTTAGTATCTACTGTAGGACGTTCAAAAGTAGAATTAATGAAAGAGCGTATCGCAGACATTAACCCAGAGTGTGAAGTAATTGGACTAGAAATGTTTTATACAGATAAAACATATGAAGAGTTCTTTAAGCACGGTTTGGACTTCGTAGTGGATGCATCTGATACGATTACGTTCAAAATTCATTTAATTAAACAGTGCTTACGTCGCAAAATTAAAATTATCTCAAGTATGGGTGCTGCAAATAAAATGGACCCAACTCGTTTCCGTATTGCAGATATCTCTAAAACACATACAGATCCAATTGCGAAAGTCATTCGTACGAAGCTTCGTAAAGAGGGTATTAAAAAAGGTGTAAAAGTTGTCTTTTCTGACGAAAACCCAATCGTAATTCGTGAAGAGGTACGTAAAGAAATTGTACCAGACGAAAATGCAAAAATTCGTAAAGCGAAATTACCGCCTTCATCAAATGCATTCGTACCATCAGTGGCAGGCCTAATTATGGCAAGTCACGTTGTACGTGAACGTATTAAAAACGTAGAAGTGAAGCGTGTAGGGCAAGAATAAAGTGAAAGCATATATCCATTTCGGATATATGCTTTTTTATATGTATTAAAGAAATATGGATATTTGCATCACTACTAGTTCAAATGTAAGTAAGGTTAGTAAGTAATAATCATATTTATCTGATTTATAGGCGGACGTCTTGTGTAGACTTTTAATGGTGAAAAGAGCTAAAGTCAGGATGAGAAGGCCAAGAGTTATTTTGAAGATTATGAATGAAATAGCAACCATCTCCCTTTAAAGATATATGTTTACAATAACATTTTAGTAAAAATTATCTAATAAACATTAGGAGTTTCCTTGTATGACAGGGAGGAGTGTTATTGTCAATCTTTGTCGAATCGTTGATATATTGCAAGTTGTGATAGAAATATTTGAAAAATCGTTAATATAATTTCATTTACCGACACGCGCATATATATGTACGCTTCACCAAAAACAAACAGGGATGTCACTCAGTTAAAAAAGTGACATCCCTGTTTTTAATTCTCTGCAGAATAAATAATATCTAAATTCCCGTTTTGATCAGTTTTGAAAATCGGGGCAATTTGCTCTTCTTGCTCTTCGACTGAAACAAGTTTTCGAGCACGATCCATAATTCGAACAAGCATCGCGTAATCTTCTTCGATTGCTTGTTGTTTTTTTGTGAGTACCGCTAATTTCGTTTCAAGTTCATGATTCGTTTTTTGCAGAGAAGTGAGCTGAGCTTGTAATACATCATTTTCAGTTTGCAACTTTGCAAGTGAAGGATTGTTATGTTCTAAATTTTGTAAAAATGAGATGACATTTTGCATTGTAAGATCTTGTTTACTTGGCGTAATATCTTCAGAAAACTCAGCATCGATTACGAGTTGTTTCGTTTTCGTGAACTGATTTTTTTCTATTTTAGCTTCAGAGCGCTTTAATTCTTTACGTTGTTTCTTCGCAAGCTGCACAGCATCTTCGTAATTCGGTCTTACTTCAGCATTCCATCTAAAGCCGCAAGCTGCTGAAGTCCGGTTCAACGTATCGCCGACTTCATCAAATGCTTTTATTTGTGTACTTCCACTGCGAATATGTCGTAAAACAGTTTCTGCTAAAAGGAGATCATCTTCTTTTGTCCATGCATCTTGACGTGTTTTCATAAGCGAAGCCTCCATAATGGTGACGTTTTCGTTTATGTTACCCTTTATTTTTCGTTTTATTCGAAGTTTGTAATCTTTCATAAACAGTAGAAAGTGCTTGCTCAAATTTCCCTGTCGTTTTCGGTTTATAATATTGCTTGCTTTTTATTTTATCAGGTAAGTATTGTTGCCTTACCCAGCCGTTTGGATGGTCGTGTGGATATAAATATCCAATGCCTCTTCCAAGTGATTCTGCGCCTTTGTAATGACTATCTTTTAAATGGCTTGGAATGTCACCTGTTTGACCGTTGCGTAAATCGTGTAATGCAGCATCCAGTGCTTTATAAGCTGAATTTGATTTTGGTGATAAGCATAGCTCGATAACGGCATTTGCAAGTGGGATGCGTGCTTCTGGGAATCCAACTCGTTCAGCTGATTCAATTGCAGCTAGTGTACGTGGTCCAGCTTGTGGGCTAGCAAGTCCAATATCTTCATAAGCCATAATAAGAAGGCGTCTGCCAATACTTTGTAAATCACCTGCTTCAATAAGGCGTGCTAAATAATGGAGCGCTGCATTTACATCACTTCCGCGCACTGATTTTTGAAATGCTGATAATACGTCATAATGAGCATCGCCGCCTTTGTCGTGAACGAAGCTCTTCTTTTGTAAGCATTCTTCCGCAATCTCGAGTGTGATTTCAGCCGCTTGATCGTCTGTAGTAAAGCTAGATAATACAGCAAGCTCAAGTGCGTTATAAGCGGAACGCATATCACCACCAGAGGCGTTTGCAAAGTGATGTAGTGCTTCATCTGTTACCGTTACAGCATATTCTCCAAGGCCTTTTTCTTTATCTTCTAAAGCTCTTTTTAACCCAATTAAAATATCATCTTCTGTTAGTGCGTGTAATTCGAAAATTTGACACCTGCTTCGAATAGCGGAGTTTATTGCATGGAATGGATTACTTGTCGTTGCACCAATTAAAGTAAGAAGTCCGCTTTCTAAGTGAGGTAATAGAAAGTCTTGCTTTGCTTTATCTAGACGGTGAACTTCATCTAAAATTAAAACGAGGTGTCGATGCATCTTCGCTTCTTGCACGACAACTTCCATATCTTTTTTATTGTGAGTAACAGCGTTCAATAGACGAAACGGGGTACCGGTACTTCCAGCAATTGCACTGGCAATGGATGTTTTTCCTGTACCTGGAGGACCGTATAAAATCATAGATTGAAAATGATTGGCTTGGACCATTCGCCATAAAATCTTTCCTTCACCAACTAAATGTTGTTGCCCAATAATTTCTTGAATATTTGTAGGGCGCATTCGATGTGCGAGTGGTTGTTTCATTTGGACCGTCTCCCTTAATATATAATCTCGTTCTATCGTATCATTTTTTTCTACGAAATTTGAAATAGGATGCTGTTTTATGGGAAAAATGAAGGATAATATTTTCATTTTTCTTTCAATTGTAATAATTTCCGAGTTTTTCAATGTGATTTTATGTTATCATTTTGATACACAAGTTGAAATTTCTTATAATACTATATTATGCTATAATTTCATAGGATTTTAAATTGTGTTCTTTTTATAAATAAGATATAACCAATAGAAGTGAAAATTTGAAACGAGGTGCAAAATAGATGAAGATTTCAACAAAAGGCCGCTATGGCTTAACAATTATGATTGATCTTGCAAAAAAGTTTGGTGAAGGTCCGATTTCATTAAAATCAATTGCGCAGGCGCATGACTTATCCGAGCATTACTTAGAGCAATTAATTTCACCGCTTCGTAACGCTCGTCTTGTAAAGAGTACGCGCGGGGCATATGGCGGATATGTATTATCTGATCAACCGGCTAACATTACAGCTGGTGATGTAATACGTGTATTAGAGGGACCGATTAGTGTTGTAGAAATGATAGAAGAAGAAGAGCCAGCACAGCGCCAGTTATGGATGCGTGTTCGTGATGCGGTGCAAGAAGTGTTAGATAGTACAACGTTAGAAGATTTAGTACGTTATGAGGAAGAAAATCACGGGGGCTATATGTTTTACATTTAATTCCTTGTGAAACGATTTGGAAAGAAGGAGATTTAATGGAACGCATTTACTTAGATCATGCTGCGACATCTCCGACTCACCCAGAAGTGGTCGAAAAGATGATTCCATATATGACAGAAATATTCGGGAACCCGTCTAGTATTCACTTTTATGGACGTCAAACTCGTCACACAGTAGATGAGGCGAGACGAGTGTGTGCACGCAGCATTCATGCGAATCCGAATGAAATTATATTTACGAGCGGTGGTACAGAAGCTGATAATTTAGCGCTTATAGGTGTAGCACGTGCGAATCGTCATAAAGGTAACCACATAATAACGACGCAAATTGAACATCATGCGATTTTGCATACGTGCGAATTGTTAGAGCGTGAAGGGTTTGAAGTGACATATTTACCTGTCGATGAAACAGGGCGCATTCAAGTTTCTGACATACAAAAGGCATTAACAGAAAAGACGATTCTTGTATCTGTTATGTTTGGGAATAATGAAGTAGGGACGATGCAACCGATTGTGGAAATAGGAAAGCTGTTAAAAGAGCATCAAGCGTATTTCCATACAGATGCGGTACAAGCTTACGGTTTAGTAGAAATTAATGTGAAAGAGTTTGGTATTGATTTATTATCAATTTCAGCTCATAAAATTAATGGGCCAAAAGGTATAGGTTTCTTATACGCTGGTGCAAATGTGAAATTTGAACCGTTATTAATAGGCGGAGAGCAAGAAAGAAAACGCCGTGCTGGTACGGAAAATGTTCCTAGTATTGCTGGGCTTCAGCATGCAATTCTTATAGCTGAAAAAACTCGTGAGCAAAAAAATGCCCAATATGAAGAGTTTAAAGATATAATGGTATCTGTCTTCAAAAATGAAGGCATTACTTTCGAGGTAAACGGAAACTTAGAACATCGCTTACCGCATGTACTTAATATAAGTTTTACAGGAATGAACATTGAACCGTTTCTTGTGAACTTAGACCTAGCTGGCATTTCAGTATCAAGTGGTTCTGCTTGTACAGCTGGTTCGATTGATCCATCACATGTATTAGTAGCGATGTTTGGGAAAGACTCCGATCAAATACGTTCATCCGTACGCTTTAGTTTTGGACTTGGAAATACGAAAGAGCAAATTGAAAAAGCGGCGTACGAAACAGTGAAAATCGTGAAGCGATTAACACAAAATTAGCATGGGAGGTGACATGATGAACAAACTACCTCACGAAACACGCGTTGTCATCGGAATGTCCGGTGGCGTCGATTCATCTGTAGCAGCACTTTTATTAAAAGAGCAAGGTTATGATGTAATCGGAATTTTTATGAAAAACTGGGATGATACAGATGAGAATGGTGTCTGCACAGCAACAGAAGATTACAATGATGTAATTGAAGTGTGTAACCAAATTGGTATTCCGTATTATGCAGTAAACTTTGAAAAACAATACTGGGATAAAGTATTTACGTACTTCTTAGATGAGTACCGAGCTGGTCGTACACCAAACCCAGATGTAATGTGTAATAAAGAAATTAAATTTAAAGCATTTTTAGAGCATGCAATTGCGCTTGGTGCGGATTATGTGGCAACAGGCCATTATGCACGCGTTGCTTATATGGACGGCGAATATAAAATGCTTCGCGGTGTTGATGATAATAAAGATCAAACATATTTCTTAAATCAATTAAGCCAAGAGCAATTATCAAAAACAATGTTCCCGTTAGGTGAATTAAAGAAACCGCAAATTCGTGAAATGGCGAAAGAAGCTGGTTTAGCGACAGCGGCGAAAAAAGATAGTACAGGTATTTGCTTCATTGGTGAGCGTAACTTTAAAGATTTCTTAAGTAACTACTTACCGGCACAACCAGGTGTAATGCAAACATTATCTGGTGAAGTGAAAGGGAAGCATGACGGTTTAATGTATTATACAATTGGACAACGTCATGGCCTTGGAATTGGTGGTAATGGTGATCCATGGTTTGCTGTTGGGAAAAACCTAAAAGAAAACATTTTATATGTTGATCAAGGATTCCATAACGAACTTCTATATGGTGATGAAGTTATTGCCACCAATGTAGGATGGGTAAGTAACAAAGAAAAAGAAACAGAATTTAAGTGCACGGCGAAATTCCGTTATCGTCAAGAAGACAATAAAGTAACGGTTCAAATCGTTGATGAAAATACAGTTCGTATTCTTTGTGATGAGCCAATTCGTGCAATTACACCAGGACAAGCAGTCGTTTTCTATGATGGAGATGAGTGCTTAGGCGGTGCTACAATTGATGAAGTATACCGTAGCGGTAAGAAATTGGATTATTTAGGATAAACGAGAAGCCTCTGCCGATTAGCGGTTAGAGGTTTCTTTTACATAAAGCGAATTTTCGTTCGCTTGGAAAATACATTCTTTGTTATAATTTGTTGTAGAGGTGAAGGACATGTCAAACAAACTTGAAACAGGTATTCAATATATGCAAGAAGGAAATTGGGAAGAAGCAGCTAAAAATTTTACAGAAGCAATCGAAGAAAATCCGAAAGATGCGCTGGGATACATTAATTTTGCAAATTTATTAGACGTATTAGGTGATAGTGAGCGAGCGATTTTATTTTATAAACGTGCACTAGAGTTAGATGATAAATCTGCAGCTGCCTATTATGGTTTAGGAAACGTATATTACGGCCAAGAGCAATTTAATGAGGCGAAAGCTGTATTTGAACAAGCAATGCAAGCTGGGTTACAATCAGCTGATGTAACATTTATGGTAGGTATCACACATGTGCAGCTTGGAAATGATCGTCTTGCACTACCATTCTTACAAAGAGCAACAGAATTAGATGAAAACGATGTAGAAGCTGTATTCCAGTGTGGACTTTGCTTCGCGCGACTAGAACACATTCAAGAGGCGAAACCTTATTTTGAAAAGGTATTAGAAATGGATGAAGAGCATGCAGATGCGTATTACAATTTAGGTGTTGCGTACGTATTTGAGGAAGATAATGAGAAGGCTCTCGCTTTATTTAAGAAAGCAACTGAAATTCAGCCAGATCACTTTTTAGCGGGGAATGGCATTCGTTTATTAGAGCAAGAAGCTGAATAAGATAAAAATATAGTTTAATGGGTAGTTATCCCTCATCTAAAAAGGTGGGGGATGTACTGCTCATTAAAGTGAAAATATCGGAAAGGAGAGGAAAGATGGGAAATCAACATGCAATGGATTTGTTTGAGGAAGAGAAAAAGTTTATAAAAGCGCAAGTTCTTCATACCATTTTCCACAACGAAGAAAACCTCTATTCCGTTGTCAGTATGAAAGTCATTGAAACGAATGAAACATATGACGAAAAGAAAGTAATGATAAACGGTCATTTTCCCCGCATGCATGAAGATGAAGTGTTTACATTAACAGGTCACTTTAAGGACCATCCAAAGTATGGAAAACAATATATGGTTGAAACATTTAAAAAAGAATTGCCGCAAACAAAAGCAGGTATGGTGCAATATTTAGCGAGTGATTTATTTAAAGGGATAGGAAAGCGTACAGCTGAAAAAATTGTGGACCATCTCGGAGAACATGCTATTTCGAAAATTATGGATGACCCTGAGGCATTAAATGGTGTTGTTAATAAACAAAAGGCTCAGGAAATATATGAGACAATTGTTGAACATCAAGGGCTAGAGAAAGTAATGAGCTTTTTAAATGGCTACGGTTTTGGAACGAAACTTTCTATTAAGATTTACCAGCAATATAAAGAGATGACATTAGAAGTGATTCGTAATAATCCGTATCAACTTATCGAAGAAGTGGATGGGATTGGTTTTGGAAGAGCAGATGATATAGGGCGTGCGTTAGGGATATCGGGTAATCATGACGACCGTGTACGCGCAGGATGTTTTTACACATTAGAGAATGTCTCATTACAACTTGGTCACGTTTATATGAGGAAAGATCAACTTGTAAGAGAAACGATGTCACTTTTAAACAATCAAGAAGGAAGAGTGACTGAGGAAGATATTATAGGTTGTATTGAAACGATGCAAAGCGAAGGGAAAGTCATCATAGAAGAAGAACGAGTGTATTTAGCAACGTTATTCTACTCTGAGAAAGGTGTTGTAAAGTCTATTCGCAGGCTTATGAATCAAGAAGAAACACCTTCATTTCCAGAAGCAGAAGTGTTAAAAACGTTAGGTGAAATTGAAGAACAACTGAACGTACAATATGCACCGTTTCAGCAAGAAGCAATTCAAATGGCACTTCATAAACCGATGATGTTATTGACAGGTGGACCAGGAACAGGGAAAACAACAGTTATTAAAGGGATTGTTGAAATGTATGCATCACTACACGGGTTATCGTTAAATCCGAATGAATACAGTGATGATAATCCATTTCCAATACTATTAACAGCTCCAACAGGAAGAGCAGCGAAGCGAATGAGTGAATCAACAGGACTTCCAGCTTGCACAATTCACCGTTTACTTGGTTGGACGCCAGAAGGATCGTTCCAGCGTAATGAAACGGATCCTGTCCAAGGTAAGCTCCTTATTATCGATGAATTTTCAATGGTTGATATTTGGCTTGCAAATCAGCTATTTAAGTCGTTGCCGACGAACATTCAAGTTATCGTTGTAGGTGATGAAGATCAGTTGCCATCTGTAGGACCTGGACAAGTATTAAAAGATTTATTAAATGCAGGCGCAGTTCCGACAGTGAAGCTTACTGAAATTTATCGTCAAGCGGAAGGCTCATCAGTGATTCAACTTGCCCATGCGATAAAAAATGGAACTCTACCACCAGATTTAGCACAAAATCAAAAAGATCGTTCATTTATCGGCTGTACAGGAGCTCAAATTGTTGAGGTTGTGAAAAAAGTTTGTGAAAATGCTAAAACAAAAGGCTTTAGCGCAAGAGATGTACAAGTATTAGCACCGATGTACCGCGGGCCTGCTGGTATTAATGTATTAAACGAAGCGCTGCAACAAGTATTTAATCCGAAGAGGGAAAAGAGTAAAGAAATTGCTTACGGTGATGTTGTGTACCGAAGAGGCGATAAAGTACTGCAACTCGTGAATCAGCCGGAGAGCCAAGTGTTTAATGGTGATATTGGGGAAATTGTTTCGGTGTTTTATGCGAAAGAAAACGTTGAGCAACAAGATATGATTATCGTTTCGTTTGATGGAATTGAGGTAACGTATACGAAGCCCGATTTAAATCAAATTACGCATGCATATTGTTGTTCCATTCATAAATCACAAGGTAGTGAATTTCCGATTGTTATTATGCCAATCGTGAGGAGTTACAACCGTATGTTACGTCGTAATTTAATTTACACGGGCATTACAAGAAGTAAGAAGTTCCTTATTATTTGCGGAGAGGAAGCAGCTTTCCAATCTGGTGTAAATCGCCTTGATGATGCAATGCGTCAAACAACCTTAGCTAGTCGCTTGCAAGAATCACAAGGAGAAGTACAGATGGTCACAGTTAATGGCGAGGAAATGGACGTGGAAAACATTTCACCGTATGATTTCATGTAACAAGGTGAAATTATATAGTGAAACTTTCAAACGCATAGCGTTGAAAGGCTCCAGCAATGTATAAATGAATGCAGTTTGGACATAATGGCGAATAGAATCTGGGAGACTGTAAGGAGATGAAAGCCATATGTTCATTTGTCCAAATTGCAAAGGGAAAGACATTGGAAAAATAGGTGTCAACCAATTTTATTGCTGGAATTGTTATATCGAATTATCGGTTTCAAAGGGGAAAATCCATACACATCAAGTTGAGGAAGACGGTTCATTAAGCTCTCTTGATGATTTATTTGATGAGAATGAAAGAACGATCGGATAACGAAAAGGGGGATTTACTTTGAATCTACGCAATTCATTAATCGCATTAGGTGTTGGAGCTGCAGCATATCAATATGCTCGTAAACAAGATGTATTTTCAAAACGCAATATGAAAAAAGCACGTAAGATGATTAAGTCTTACTTATAATCATTTCGATAAAGTGAAAAACTCCCTTATAGACAAGGGAGTTTTTTTATGCACTCATATGTAAATAAAAAAGTCCGATTTCTGAGAAAAGATAAGATAGACCGTAGCAGCCAACGCCAAGTATTCCATACTGCCATAATTGCTTCGCTTTTTCTTTACGTGAGGAATGAATAAAGAACCCCTTCCAAATACCGAACCCGATACAAATCCATTCAAGAATCATAAAAAGTGCTGATAATCCAAGCATAAACAAAACCATAATTAGCCCTCCTGATTATATTAATTCATGCTGTATTCTCAGGGTGGTTGTCCTTGTTATGTTATTTATATGTACGTCTTTAAAAAACAGTATGGTCCGTATGAAAAGATTTTAAAAGTTTCGCACATAACCTACCCCATTTATTTTCAAAATAAAGGTGGAGGAGGTTTTTCATGTGAAGAATCTTAAAATCATTTGGATATATCGTTTAGGATTATTGTTACTTGTTTTTCTTTGTCTGCTCGTCTTTTTAAAAATTAAGCCGCTATGGGCACCGATTATTTTTGTATTTAAAGTAGCAATCACGCCGTTTCTTATCGCGTGTTTTATTGCGTATTTATTGCACCCTTTAATTGAAAAAATTCATAAGGAAGGGATGCCCCGTACACTTGCTATTTTGCTCATTTATATCCTTTTCTTTGGCGGAATTGGTTATGGGATTTATAAAGGAACACCAGTCGTTATTAAACAGTTACAAGAGATTAATGAACAATTTCCCCAGTTTACAAAGATGTACGATTCGTGGATGGATGGCGTTACAGAACAAACAGCGAATTTCCCTTCGTTCATTCATGAAAAGGTGAAACAACTTTTTGTAGGTGTGGAAACGAAGATTCAAGCGCTTTTAAATAAAGTGATGAGTACAGCTCGTGGTGTACTCGATTCATTGCTCATTATTTTCTTAATACCGTTCATTGTATTTTACATATTAAAAGATTATGGTGAGTTTTATCATATCTTTTGGAAACTAGTCCCAAGTAAATGGCGAGGTACGGGGCAAATGCTTGCGAAAGAAATTGATAAGTCACTTGGAAGTTATATTCGAGGACAGTTATTTGTTTGTTTAGTATTAGGGGGAGTATCAGCTCTTTCTTTTTGGTTTATCGGTATGAAATATCCATTATTGCTTGGCATTATTATTGGGGTAACGGATATAATCCCATACTTCGGTCCTATTTTAGGAGCGATCCCGACGTTAATGATTGCAGCAACAGTATCAACGAGTTTACTTATTAAGGCGGGGATCACGATTGCGATTTTGCAATTTGTGGAGAGTAACATTTTATCGCCTTACATCGTTGGTAAGTCACTTCGTATGCATCCCGTTATTATTATGCTTGCCTTACTAGTTGGGGGAGAGGTAGCTGGGATTGTAGGATTGCTAATATCGGTTCCGATTTTAGCAGTTATTCGCACTGTCATTGTTCATGTGAGACCGCTCTTGAAAAAAGAAGATGTGTAAGTATAGAAGCCCTCTATGTAAGAAATAGAGGGCTAATCATATATTTATTTAGAAAGTTGCTCGTGTATTTTTTGAATGAGGGAGCTCACATCATTTGTTTGAATATGTTTTATTTTTTTCCATTCGTTATCATACATAAATATAATTTGATTGTTGAAAAGACGCTTTTGTTCTTTTAGATTAGAAATTTTTGCGAAAGAGTACTCTTCAAATATTGGATTCTTACTTACATCTGGCCCATAAAAGAATAGTCTTTTGTTCGTTAAAATTAGCAATCCTGGCCTTGCGACGGAAGGATAAATAAATATGTCTAATGAACATGCTGCGTAAAATAATATCGTTTCGTCAGTCGCTAATATGTTTTTAGCTTTGTTAAGTAAGGTTGTCATTGTGATCGCTCCTTTATTTTATTAACAATAATTTAATTGTAGCAAAAAAAGTAATATTTAGAAATTTTTATAAATCATTCTTATAAGGAGATTCCGATTTGTTAATAAACGCATAATATATGAAAAGGCTGTTAAGAATGAATAGTAGAATACCTATGATTAATAAGCAATTAATACAATATAAATGATTATCTACATTGACAAACTTAAGAGAATTCTATTATATTTAGTCATATAATACATTAAATCAATGACGGAACAAGTACGTTACAGTCCATTTATAGAGAGAAGCTTCCATATGGCTGAAAGAAGCTTTAAATGAAGGGTAACAGAAAGCTAATCCTGAGAGCAGCTAATCACTGCCGTCTTGCCACGTTACGGCACCATGAGGTGATGAATTGATTGTTATTGTAATCAATTCATAATTAGGGTGGTATCGCGAGTTAACTCTCGTCCCTTTTATAGGGACGGGAGTTTTTTATATTTAAGGAGGAAAATACAATGAAACAACTAACAGGCGCACAAATTCGTCAAATGTTTTTAGACTTTTTCCAAGAAAAAGGACATGCAGTAGAACCTAGTGCATCACTAGTTCCACATGAAGATCCATCTCTTCTATGGATTAATAGTGGTGTAGCTACATTAAAAAAATATTTTGATGGACGTGTAATCCCACAAAATCCACGTATTACAAATGCTCAAAAATCAATTCGTACAAACGATATTGAAAACGTAGGGAAAACAGCTCGTCACCATACATTCTTTGAAATGTTAGGAAACTTCTCAATTGGTGATTACTTCAAAGAAGAAGCAATTACATGGGCTTGGGAATTCTTAACGAGCGACAAATGGATCGGATTCGATAAAGAATTACTATCAGTTACAATCCATCCAGAAGATGAAGAAGCATTCACAATTTGGAATGAGAAAATGGGCGTTCCAAAAGAGCGTATTATCCGCTTAGAAGAAAACTTCTGGGATATCGGTGAAGGGCCAAGTGGACCGAATACAGAGATTTTCTATGACCGCGGAGAAGCTTACGGTAATGACTTTAGTGACCCAGAATTATATCCAGGCGGAGAAAACGAGCGTTACTTAGAAGTATGGAACCTTGTATTCTCTCAATTTAACCATAATCCAGACGGTTCATATACACCACTTCCTAAGAAAAACATTGATACAGGGATGGGTCTAGAGCGTATGACATCTATCGTTCAAGATGTACCTACGAACTTTGATACAGACCTATTCATGCCGATGATTGGTGCAACAGAAACAATTTCTGGTGAAAAATATCGTAATGGCGATTTAGAAAAAGATATGGCATTCAAAGTAATTGCTGACCATATCCGTACAGTAACATTCGCTGTTGGTGACGGTGCTCTTCCATCTAACGAAGGCCGTGGTTATGTATTACGTCGTTTATTACGCCGTGCGGTTCGTTATTCGAAGAAATTAAACATCAACCGTCCATTCATGTTTGAATTAGTAACGGTTGTTGGAGAAGTAATGAAAGACTTCTATCCAGAAGTACTTGAAAAGAAAGATTTCATCGCAAAAGTTGTGAAAAATGAAGAAGAGCGTTTCCACGAAACACTTCATGATGGTGAAGCAATTTTAGCTGAAGTTATCGCAAAAGCTAAAGAAGAAAAAACAACTGTTATTTCTGGAGTAGATGCGTTCCGTCTATATGACACATACGGTTTCCCAATTGAATTAACAGAAGAATATGCAGAAGAAGCTGGTATGACTGTTGATCATGAAGGCTTTGAAAATGAAATGGAAAAACAACGTGAGCGCGCACGTGCTGCTCGTCAAGATGTTGATTCTATGCAAGTTCAAGGCGGTGTCCTTGGAGAAGTGAAAGTAGCGAGTGAATTCGTTGGTTACGGTACAGTTGCAACAGAAAGTAACGTTGTTGCACTTGTGAAAAATGGCGAATACACAGACAGCTTACAAACAGGTGAAGAAGGACAATTAATGCTTGATGTAACACCATTCTATGCTGAGAGCGGTGGACAAATTGCAGACCGTGGTTACCTTCTTGCTGATGGCGTGAAAGTTCTTGTAAAAGATGTACAAAAAGCACCAAACGGACAAAACTTGCACAAAGTTGTTGTTGAAGAAGGTACATTAACGAAAGATGCAGCTGTGAAAGCTATTATCGATACGAAAAACCGTAGTAGCGTTGTGAAGAACCATACAGCAACTCACTTACTACACCAAGCATTAAAAGACGTACTTGGAACACACGTTAACCAAGCAGGTTCTCTTGTAACTTCTGAACGTCTACGCTTTGACTTCTCTCACTTCGGTCAAGTACAAGCTGACGAATTAGAAAAAATTGAGCGTATGGTAAACGAAAAAATTTGGGAAAGTATTGATGTTGAGATTTCTCAAAAAGCAATCGAAGAAGCGAAAGAAATGGGCGCAATGGCATTATTCGGTGAAAAATACGGAGATGTTGTACGCGTTGTACAAGTTGGCGATTACAGCTTAGAGCTTTGTGGTGGTTGTCACGTTGATAATACAGCTTCTATCGGTATTTTCAAAATCGTTGCTGAGTCTGGTATTGGTGCAGGAACTCGTCGTATTGAAGCAGTAACTGGTAAGTCTGCATACGAATTAATGAACGATCAAGTAGGTTTATTAAAAGAAGCAGCAGGAAAAATGAAAACAAATCCGAAAGATATTTTAACAAGAGTTGATGGTCTATTTGCTGAAGTGAAACAACTGCAAAAAGAAAATGAATCTCTTGCTGCGAAATTAAGCAATATCGAAGCTGGAAACTTAACTGATTCTGTAATGACAGTTGATGGCGTAAACGTATTAGCGGCAAAAGTAAATGTTGCAGATATGAACAACTTACGTACGATGATGGATGACCTAAAAAATAAATTACAATCTGCAGTTGTCGTATTAGCGTCTGTAAATGATGACAAAGTAAACATCTTAGCTGGCGTAACGAAAGATTTAATTAGCCAAGGATACCATGCTGGTAAACTTGTGAAAGAAGTAGCTTCTCGTTGTGGCGGTGGCGGTGGTGGTCGTCCTGATATGGCACAAGCGGGCGGTAAAAACCCAGCGCAAGTTGAGGAAGCTTTAGCATTTGTACAAGAGTACGTTAAATCTGTTTCAAAATAAAGAGATAGTAGTGTACAATGGTAGGGAGAGGAGAAGTTCTTCTCCCTATACTTACTATATAAGTGAGGTGCTTGAAATGGACGGTTTTGATAAAACAATGAAGTTTAGCATTCAAGATGAAAAACAGAGTGTCCATGTAAATGATGTACTTTTAACTGTGTATGATGCACTTCAAGAAAAAGGCTATAATCCGATTAACCAAATCGTCGGTTATTTATTAAGTGGAGACCCAGCATACATACCTCGCCATAAAGATGCACGTAGCATCATTCGCAAGCTTGAACGTGATGAGTTAATTGAAGAGCTTGTGAAGTCTTACTTGAAACATCATCGTGAGGAGTAGTTTATGCGGATATTAGGTTTAGATGTAGGTACAAAAACAGTCGGAGTTGCAATTAGCGACGAAATGGGCTGGACAGCACAAGGATTAGAAACAATTAAGATTAACGAAGAACGAGGTCACTTTGGTTTTGATCGTATTTCTGAGTTAGTAAAGCAGTACAATGTGGACAAAATAGTAGTAGGTTTACCTAAAAATATGAATGGTACAATTGGCCCACGTGGCGAAGCGTGCCAACAATTTGCAGAAAACCTACGAGAGCTGTTACAATTAGACGTTGTAATGTGGGACGAGCGTTTGTCAACAATGGCAGCGGAACGTCTACTCATTTCAGCTGATGTAAGTCGTAAGAAGCGAAAACAAGTAATCGATAAGATGGCTGCAGTCGTAATCTTACAAGGATTTTTAGATAGAAAATAAGAGGTGACCAAAATGGAAGAACGTCAAATTACAATTGTAGACGAAAAAGGTAACGAACATTTATGTGAAATTATTTTCACTTTTGATGCTGACAAATTTGGTAAAAAATCATACGTAATCTTCTCTCCAATCGGTGAAGTAGATGAAGATGGAGACCCAATTTATGATGCAATGGCCTATGAGCAAAATGAAGAAGAGGGCGGAGTTTTACTTCCAATCGAATCAGAAGAAGAGTGGGAAATGGTACAAGAAACGTTTAACACTATTGCTGATGAGCAAGAAGCTGAATAATAAGTACTGAAAAGATGGACGACATACAGTCCATCTTTTTTTGTATTTATATGTAAAATGAAAGATTTTTTGTCGAAACTGTGTAAGTCTTTGTAGTATAATGAGACGGATTGTAGAAAAATAAAGTGTCAATTAAAAAAGATAAGTGAATTTGTTGCGTTTTTACATCGTGCTGTATAGAAAGGTGTACATACGGTTTACAATTAAGTAAGGAGGAAATGTTTTGATAGAGAATCAAGTGAAAAAGAAGCGTAGACGCATCTTTTTATTTTCGATTATTGCACTGCTTTTAGTTTGTGGTTCAGTCTATGCGTATATTTCATCCGCATTAGGACCAGTTGATAGCGGGAATAAAAAAGAGATTGAAGTAGAAATTCCGAAAGGATCATCTACAAGTAAAATTGGAGAAATTTTAGAAGAAAAAGGCGCTGTAAAAAACGGTACAGTTTTTAGTTTTTATACAAAGGCTAAATCGAAAAGTTTACAAGCAGGTACATATTTATTAAATCCTTCAATGAATGCTGAAGATGTGATCGAACAAATGTCATCTGGCAACGTGCATCGTCCAGCTCTTTATAAAGTGACGATTAAAGAAGGGGCGCAAGTAACTGAAATTGCAGAAACGATTGCGACAGAACTAAAGTGGAATAAAGATGATGTTACGCGTCAATTAAACGATAAAGCATTTATTCAAAAAATGCAGCAAAAGTATCCGAAGTTATTAACGGATAAAATCTTTGATAGTAATATTAAATACCCATTAGAAGGTTATTTATATCCTGCAACGTATTCGTTTTATAAGAAAGATACAACGTTAGAAGAAATTGTAATTCCAATGCTTGAGAAAACAAATGCAATCATTGTTCAAAATGAGGCGAAAATGAAAGCGAAGAATTGGGATGTTCATCAGCTTTTAACATTATCTTCACTTATTGAAGAAGAGGCAACTGGTTTTACAGATCGTCAAAAGATCTCTAGTGTCTTTTATAATCGTTTAGCAAAAGGTATGCCGCTTCAAACGGATCCAACGGTATTATATGCACTTGGAAAGCATAAACAACGTGTATTATACGAAGATTTAAAGGTCAACTCACCGTACAATACGTATGTTGTAAAAGGATTGCCGGTAGGGCCAATCGCAAACTCTGGTAAACATTCAGTAGAAGCTGCGTTAGAACCTGCGCAAACAGATTATTATTATTTCTTAGCCGCACCAAGTGGTGAAGTGTACTATGCGAAAACATTAGAAGAGCATAATGCATTAAAGCAAAAATACATTACGAAAAAATAGTGAAATGGGGAGGGATAGCGAAAAAAGTCGCACATCCCTCTTTTTTGTGGTAAAATATATCGGGTTAAAAACTGGCAGAAGAATCGTTTTTAATATCAAAACGGGACGTACAAGCTAAGGATAAAGCTGGCTTGTATTTTTATTGCATTCTATGTGTGAAAAGACGTCATAGAGGCACTTCTCCATGTAAATAAGGAGGACCATTTATGGAGGATGCAGTTAACGAGTACCTATTATCATTTATTGATCCGAAAGATAAATTAATTCTTGAAATGGAAGAATATGCAACAGAAAATCATGTGCCGATTATGGATCGACTTGGAATGGAATTTATGCTGCAATTTTTACGTTTAATTGGACCGAAAAGCATTTTAGAACTTGGAACAGCAATCGGTTATTCTAGTATTCGTATGATGCAAGCTATTCCAAATTCACGTATTGTGACAGTTGAGCGCAATCGTGAGCGATATGAAAAAGCACTTGAATATATAGAACGTTCCCCAGTAACAGATCGTATTTCAGTTATTTACGGTGATGCGTTAGAGACAGGTGAACAAGTAAAAGAACACGGGACATTTGACGTTATTTTTATTGATGCAGCAAAAGGACAGTATCGTCGCTTTTTTGACTTATATGAACCGTTATTAAATCCTGGTGGCGTAATTATTTCAGATAATGTTATGTATCACGGTCTTGTAACGACAAAAGAGAAAATTGAAAACAGACGTACACGAGGTTTAATCCGTCGTATTAAGACGTACAATGAGTGGCTTATGAACCATGAAGGATACGATACAACGATTTTCCCAATTGGTGATGGAGTAGCTGTTAGTAAAAAGAGAGGGTGACCAAGGTATGAAGAAACCTGAATTGTTAGTAACGCCAAGAGCGGTGGCGGATATCGAACAACTTGCGAAAGCAGGAGCAGATGCGGTAATGATCGGTGAGCAAAAGTTTGGTTTACGTTTAGCAGGGGAGTTTTCACGTGAAGATGTAAAACAAACTGTGAAGATTGCACATGAAAATGGTGTGAAAGTATA
The DNA here is from genome assembly GCF_015712745.1 of Bacillus sp. SRB3LM. Classification (NCBI taxonomy): domain Bacteria; kingdom Bacillati; phylum Bacillota; class Bacilli; order Caryophanales; family Bacillaceae; genus Bacillus; species Bacillus sp. SRB3LM. The sequence continues at coordinate 157,135 of NZ_VWVQ01000078.1, read as the reverse complement.
CGTAGCCATGAACGCTATGTTCCACAACGATAAAGTAGAAGAATTAACAGATTACGTTTCATTTTTAAACGAAGTAAATGTAGATGCAATTGTTTTCGGAGATCCAGCGGTATTAATGGCTGTTCGCGAAGTAGCGCCAAATATGCAGTTGCACTGGAATACAGAAACGACAGCAACAAACTGGTTCACTTGTAATTACTGGGGACAAAGAGGAGCGAAGCGTGCTGTATTAGCTCGTGAGCTGAGCTTAGATGAAATTGTTGATTTAAAAGAAAATGCTGAAGTGGAACTGGAAGTACAAATTCACGGTATGACTTGTATGTTCCAATCGAAGCGTTCATTAGTAGGAAACTACTTTGAGTATCAAGGACGTAATCTAGACATTGAAAAGAAAAAATATGAAGAGAATATGTTCTTATATGACCCAGAGCGTAACAATAAATATCCAATTTATGAAGATGAAAATGGTACTCACATTATGAGTCCGAACGATATTTGTTTCATCGATGAATTAGAGGAACTAATCGAAGCTGAAGTTGATAGCTTAAAAATCGACGGAGTACTAAAAACCTCTGAATACATTATTGAAGTAACGAAAAAATATCGTAAAGCAATTGATTTATGCGTAGAAGATCGTGATGCATATTATGACGTGAAAGATGATCTATATAAAGAAATAGAAGAAATGCAACCAGTAAATCGTCCGTTAGATACAGGATTCTTCTTTAAAGAAACGGTTTACTAAACGAGGAGGGTGTAGGAAATGACTGTACAAGAAATTTCACGAGTAATCGATGGCAAACGTGTTATTGTGAAGAAACCTGAACTGTTAATCCCTGCGGGTAACTTAGAAAAATTAAAAGTAGCTATCCATTACGGGGCAGATGCTGTATATTTAGGTGGACAAGAATTTGGTCTTCGTTCGAATGCAGGTAACTTTACGCTAGAAGAAATGGCAGAAGGCGTTGAGTTTGCAAAGAAGTATGGAGCAAAAATATACGTAACAACAAATATCTTTGCACATAATGAAAATATGGACGGGCTAGAGGAATATTTAAAAGGGATTGAAAAAGCTGGCGTAACGGGAATTATCGTTGCTGATCCGCTTATCATTGAGACTTGTAAACGCGTAGCGCCTTCTGTTGAGGTGCATTTAAGCACACAGCAATCACTATCCAACTGGAAAGCAGCACAGTATTGGAAAGAAGAAGGTTTACATCGTCTTGTATTAGCTCGTGAAGCAAGCTATGAAGAAATGAAAGAAATTAAAGAAAAAGTGGATATTGAAATTGAAGCATTCGTACATGGTGCAATGTGTATCGCATATTCAGGAAGATGTACATTAAGTAACCATATGACAGCGCGTGATTCTAATCGTGGTGGTTGTTGCCAATCTTGCCGCTGGGATTATGATTTAGTTCAAACAGTATCACAACATAAAGATGCAAAAGAGCTTCCTCTATTCCAAGAAGGAGATGCTCACTTTGCGATGAGTCCAAAAGATTTAAATTTAATTTTATCAATTCCGAAAATGATTGAAATCGGAATCGATAGCTTAAAGGTAGAAGGACGTATGAAATCAATCCATTACGTAGCGACTGTAGCAACTGTATATCGTAAAGTAATTGATGCTTATTGTGCTGATCCAGATAACTTTGAGTTTAAACAAGAATGGTTAGATGAGCTTGATAAATGTGCAAATCGTGATACAGCTCCTGCATTCTTTGAAGGGGTTCCAGGACATCAAGAGCAAATGTTTGGAAATCATAGTAAGAAAACAACGTATGATTTTGCTGGTTTAGTGTTAGATTATAATGAAGAAACGGGCATCGTAACGATTGAGCAACGTAATCATTTCAAACCAGGACATGAAGTGGAGTTCTTTGGACCAGAAATAGAAAACTTTACGCAAACGGTGGAGAAAATTTGGGATGAGGATGGAAACGAATTAGATGCAGCGAGACATCCGTTGCAAATCGTGAAATTCAAAGTGGATCAACGAGTGTATGTGAATAATATGATGCGCAAAAGCATACTTCAATAAGAAAGAGTGATAGTCGAATGGGGACGAATAAGCCTGTTGTAATTGGAATTGCTGGTGGTTCGGGATCAGGTAAAACGAGTGTAACGAAAGCGATTTTTGACCATTTTAAAGGTCATTCTATTTTAATCTTAGAGCAAGATTATTATTACAAAGATCAAAGCCATTTACCAATGGAAGAGCGTTTAAAAACAAATTATGATCATCCGCTTGCGTTTGATAATGATCTGTTAATTGAACATTTGCAGCAGTTGCTTGCATATGAGCAAATTGATAAGCCTGTATATGACTATACATTGCATACGCGTTCAGAAGAAATTATTCCGGTTGAGCCGAAAGATGTAATTATTTTAGAAGGAATTCTTATTTTAGAAGACCCACGTCTTTGCGAGTTAATGGACATTAAATTATTCGTTGATACGGATGCTGACCTTCGTATTCTGCGCCGCATGCAACGTGATATTAAAGAGCGCGGTCGTACGATGGATTCTGTTATCGATCAGTACGTAAATGTTGTACGTCCAATGCACAATCAATTTATTGAGCCTTCTAAGAAATTTGCGGATATTATTATCCCTGAAGGTGGACAAAACCACGTTGCAATTGATATTATGGTGACAAAAATTGCAACAATTCTTGAACAAAAAGTAAATTTGTAATAGCATAGTAAAAGATATACGGTAGGAAGGGATTTTTTCCCTTCTTATCGAATACAATGAAACATGCAACCTCATCTATATATAGGTGAGGGCATATTTATATCAACTTTCCATACATATCTTCTTTATATAAAGAAGAATTGGAAATACGGGGTTGTATGTGACAACTCCGCTAGTGCAAGGGTACTAGAAACCTCCGCTAACAATGGAAGCGGAGGAGTTTTCATATGGAACTCCTCTTTTTTTCAGGGGATTGGTATATAAAAGGAGTGGAAAATATGTCAACAGAAAAAACATACCCTATGACGCAAGAGGGTAAGCAAAAACTAGAGAACGAACTTGAGCAATTAAAAACAGTAAGACGTAAAGAAGTAGTAGAACGTATTAAAATCGCACGTAGCTTCGGGGATCTTTCTGAGAACTCTGAGTACGATGCAGCGAAAGATGAGCAAGCGTTCGTAGAAGGACGTATTACACAATTAGAAAATATGATTCGTAACGCAGTTATCATTAAAGATACTGGCGAAGTATCTACTGTTGTTACATTAGGTAAAACAGTAACATTTAAAGAATTACCAAACGGAGATGAAGAAGCGTATACAATCGTAGGTAGCGCGGAAGCTGATCCATTTGAAGGAAGAATTTCTAACGATTCTCCAATCGCAAAAAGCTTATTAGGTAAGCAAATTGGTGAGAAAGTAACAATCCAAACACCAGGCGGAGAAATGCAAGTAGAGATTGTCTCTGTAAAATAAAAAAAAGATTCTCCTATCGGGAGAATCTTTTTTTTCTGTAGAATGAAAAAAATTGTGTAAACCTTAGAGTGATTCGACAAAAAATGTCAAAAAAACACTTTAAGATTTGATATCATAATTGGAGAATATAGGTTTTAAAAGGGAAAAGGGGCTAATTATGAAACATAAAATCTTTACAGGATTGGTGTGTAGTATATCCATATTAGGACTTGCTGCATGCGGAACGAATGAAGAAACTACATCATCAAAGGGAGAAAAAGTAAAGCAAGAAGAAAAAAAGGATATTAAAGCAACTGAGAGTTCAAAAACCTTAGAAAATCCACAAGATAAAAAGGAATTTAATGATTTTGATGTAGCGTATCAATTAGCTATTGTCATGAAAATATTTCAAGATGTAACGATTAAGTATGATTACGCAATTGGGAATCCAGATTATTTATTGCGAGATTCGATGGATCAAAAAACAATAGATGATATGAAGAATATGTTACAAGAACAGGCGAAGAATAATGATAAAATTTTAAAAGATGAAGTGAATCAAGCATATACATATTTAAAACAATCGAAAGTAAGTAATAAAGATGATATTCAAAAAATAATAGATGCACAAAATAATTATTTACATATTGTAGATAAGATGATTACTTGTATTGATTCTGTAACAGTTGAGAATGCAAAAGAAAAAAGAAATGAAATGGATAATCTTAGTAAGGATTATTTAAAAATAACGGCTAATGTAACAACCACTGTAATTGAAGTTGCTAAAAACACTGGAGTGAATGAAACTGAATTTAGATCGCTTCTTATGAAATTTTTAGAGAAGCCAAAGAAACAATAATAGCCTTATATAATATCTGTTTTTGTTTTGGAGATTGTATAAATAAAATAGTACCTCGTCTAAACTACAATAGACGAGGTGTTTTTTATGAAAATAAAACGGAGAATTACAATTGTTTTAATTTGTTTTATGTGCGTTATGTTTGTATTGCTTTGTCGTTTAATCCAAATTCAAATTATAGATACAGAATCATTTACTGATCGCAAAATAAATTTAATTGAAAAAAGTGTTACGCAACGCACACAATCCATTACAGTAGACGATGGACGTGGGCAGTTTATAGATCGTAATGGTAAAAAAATAGGTGAGGAAAAATATCCTGTTTTAATTATTTTTCCATTTTTACAAATAAAAAATGACATGTTAGAGAAAATCGCGCATATCATTGGTGTGTCGAGACAAGAGATTAGAAGACAAATGAAAAATAATAAAAATGCATTTACACTACAAGGAGAAACTGCTCCATTTCGAGTGACACGAGAGCAGATGGAGAAGGTAAATGAATTACATGTATTAGGTATTGTAGCAGCTGAAGTGCGATTAAAACAAACTGGAGAGATAAATCATTTAATTGGTGATGTAGGGGAGAACGAAAGGGAGTTTCAAAAGCGATATGGAGAATTGAAAAGAATCTCAAAACAAACGCCGATAGGTATTTCAGGATTACAGCAATCATTTGATGAATTTCTATTGACTGATGGAGAGGCAAAAGTATTATATCAAGTAGATCGGCAAGGAGAACCAATTTTCGGAAAGCAAGCGAAATACACTTCACCAGGAAATCCATTTTATCCAGTTAGGATTCAAACTACTTTACATAAAGAGTTGCAGCAAAAAGCAGAAGAAGTGATTGAAGCGAACGAAATAAAGAAGGGGGGACTAGTATTACTAGATGTAAAGACAAATGAAATATTAGCGATGGCTAGTAAGCCGTCTTTACAAGTAAGGGATGAGAATTTATATAAAACTACACTTGAAAATCAAATGTTAACGCCACATTTTCCAGGCTCTGTTTTTAAAACAGTAGTTGCAGCTGCAGTCATTGATCAAAAAGTAAATTTGTTTAATCGGACATTTAACTGTAATAAAGATTTATATGGTGAAAACGACCCGCAAGTTAGGATGGGTACACTTAACTTTAAAGAGAGCTTTGCTAGGAGTTGTAACAGGACATTTTCCGAGTTAGGTAACGAGCTATTACAAAAGGATAAGACGGTGCTAGAAACATACGTAGCAGCTTTAGGAGCAAATGAAAAGGTTGGATGGAAAGGTTCTGTATTTCATACACCTCATTTTGAGCAAATGCCAGAAGAAAAGGGTACTACTATTTGGGGGAATGAAGAAAATAAAAATAGTAAAAAAGCGGTAGAACAAACAGCAATTGGACAGAAAGATGTACGTATATCACCTCTAGCAATTGCAAATATGATGGCGACGATTGCGAGGAATGGAGAAAAGATGGAAGTGAAAGCAGTTGAAAAAATAGTATATAAAAATGGAGCGGATTTTTTTACATTTGAGAGCCATACGTTAAATGGAAAACAGCTTTCGTATGAAACAGTGAAAACATTACAAGAGTTATTAAGAGGCGTTGTAACAAGGGAGAAAGGAACAGGAACGGCATTCCGTTCGTTGCCACTAAGTGTCGCTGGAAAATCCGGGACAGCGCAAACAGGGAAAGGGACGAGGGTGAATCGCTGGTTTGCAGGTTATTTTCCGTATGAGAATCCAAGATATGCTTTAGTTGTTGTTGATCTAGAGACTGATAGCAAAGTGAATAAAGTTACACCTATTTTTAAAGATATGGTGGGAGCAATCTATCAATTGGAGAATGAAAAGTAATCTTGCAATTTATAGTGAAATGTCTTCATTTCATGAAAATATCATTGTAAATGTTCAACCTTTCTAGATTTAATGTTACAATAGCAATTAGGAAAAACTGCATGGAGGTTTGGAGAATGGCAGGAGGATCAAGATTCCAACAGAAACAACAAAAACGTCGTCAAAACGGTGTTTTAAATATTGCAATCGCTATTGTATTACTATTAGTAGCTATTGTAGCATATCAATTGTTCGTTCCTAGTACGAAAGAGCAAGCATCTTCTACTGATAAGAAAGTCTCTCAACAAACAACAAAGAATGAGAAAGCTGGAAAATCAGAAGATAAAGAATCTGCTAAGAAAAAAGAAAAAGAACAAGAGCAAGCAGAAGCTAAGCAAAAAGCTGAAGAAGAGAAGTTAAAGGCTGAAGAAGAACAGAAAAAAGCTGAAGAAGAAGCGAAAGCTAACGAGAAAGTATCAGCTGAAAAAACTGTATCCAAGGCAAAAGAGGCTTACACAAAACCTTCTTGGAAAGCTGTAGGAACAGAACAAGGTTCATCACCGGCGATGACGTTTAAACAGGGGTCATCAGATTGGAATGAGATGCAAAGTGCAATTGCTGCGGGTATTGAAGTACCGAAAGAGCAATTAGTATTCCATTTTGTTGGAAGAGACAAAACTGGAAAGAGCAAAGCTTATGGTGATGTTCAAGATAAGCAAAGTGGGAAAAGATATTATGTAAATATTGATTGGGTAGACAATGAGGGCTGGAAACCAGTACTTGTTCAAACTCTAAACTAAAAAAGAGAGGCTCCTTAGGAGCTTCTCTTTTTTGTTAACGCAATTTCTTTAATTTAAAATGAACAACCGCGCTATAATACGGTCTTTTGCTTTCAGGATCCATAACCATTTGATGTGAGATGTGATGAACTTCAAGCATAAGTGCTTTATTATTATCAATTTGTTCACTAATTTTTCGTTCTAAAGAAGCTAAGTCTCCCGCTTCAAAAAACTCTACTTTATCTTCTAACATTTCAAAGGTAAATGACATGAAGACGGCCCCTCTCCTATGTAATCAACTATAGTGTAACAAAGAAAAGAAGGAAATACCATGTACATTTCAATTGACATTTTTAGAAAGAGGGAATATCATACTGATAAAACCGATAAGAAAAAGGGGAATTTTTATGGGTACAGAATTTAATGGTTTATTTGATGAGTGGGCTCATACGTACGACTCATTTGTACAAGGCGAAGATATACAATATAAAGAAGTTTTCGCCCATTATGAGGACATTCTAGAGGATGTAGTTAACAAGTCATTTGGTAATGTATTAGAATTTGGTGTCGGTACAGGTAATTTAACAAATAAATTATTACTTGCTGGCCGCACAGTTTACGGTATAGAACCGTCGCGTGAAATGCGCATGATTGCAAAAGAGAAATTGCCAAAAGAATTTTCAATTACAGACGGTGATTTTCTTTCATTTGAAGTTCCAAATTCAATTGATACCATTGTAAGCACCTATGCATTTCATCATTTAACAGATGATGAAAAAAATGTAGCGATTGCGAAGTATAGTCAATTGCTAAACAAAGGTGGTAAAATAGTGTTTGCTGATACGATATTTGCAGATCAAGATGCATATGATAAAACTGTTGAAACAGCAAAACAAAGAGGTTTCCACCAGTTAGCAAACGATTTGCAAACGGAATACTATACACGTATTCCAGTTATGCAGACTATTTTTGAAAACAATGGCTTCCATGTAACGTTCACGAGATTAAATCATTTCGTTTGGGTAATGGAGGCAACTAAGCAATAGAAAGAGGGATTAGATTGAGAATTGCTGTAATTGGAGCAATGGAAGAAGAAGTACGTATTTTACGTGACAAATTAGAACAAGCAGAGACAGAAACGGTTGCAGGTTGTGAATTTACGAAAGGGCTATTAGCAGGGCATGAAGTAATCTTGTTAAAGTCTGGTATTGGTAAAGTAAATGCAGCGATGTCAACGACAATTTTATTAGAAAAATATAAGCCTGAAAAAGTAATTAATACTGGTTCAGCAGGTGGATTCCATCACTCTCTAAACGTTGGTGATGTAGTTATTTCCACTGAAGTTCGTCACCATGACGTAGATGTAACAGCATTTAACTATGAATATGGTCAAGTACCAGGAATGCCGCCTGGATTTAAAGCTGATGAGGCGTTAGTTGCATTAGCTGAGAAATGTATGCAGGCTGAAGAAAATATTCAAGTTGTAAAAGGTATGATTGCAACAGGTGATTCATTTATGAGTGATCCGAACCGCGTTGCAGCCATCCGTGATAAATTTGAAAATCTTTATGCGGTAGAAATGGAAGCAGCAGCTGTTGCACAAGTATGCCACCAATATGAAATTCCGTTTGTTATCATTCGCGCACTTTCTGATATTGCTGGTAAAGAATCAAATGTTTCATTTGATCAGTTTTTAGATCAAGCAGCTCTTCATTCTACAAACTTTATCGTAAAAGTGTTAGAAGAGTTAAAGTAATGTAACAAAAAGGCAACTGTCTCATATAAAGAAAATACATACAGTTGCCTTTTCTTTATTGGCAAACAAGGGGGAGAACACGATGAATGTATATCGTGGAGTTCATGAGTTAATTGGTCATACACCAATTGTAGAAATTACTCGTTTTCCACTTCCGAAAGGGGTCCGTTTATTTGCAAAGCTTGAATTTTATAACCCAGGCGGAAGCGTTAAGGATCGTTTAGGAAGAGAATTAATCGAAGATGCGCTAGAAAAAGGGCTTGTTACCCAAGGTGGAACAATTATTGAACCCACTGCTGGGAATACTGGTATTGGACTGGCACTTGCAGCATTAGAATATGATTTACGTGTTATTGTTTGTGTACCAGAGAAATTTAGTATTGAAAAACAAGAATTAATGAAAGCGCTAGGTGCAACGGTCGTGCACACACCGACTGAGCAAGGAATGACCGGTGCAATTGCAAAAGCAAAAGAGTTAGTAAATGAAATACCGAATTCATACTCTCCAAGTCAATTTGCAAATGAGGCAAATCCTCGTGCATATTTTAAAACATTAGGACCTGAATTGTGGGACGCATTGAATGGAGAGATTAACATATTTGTTGCTGGAGCAGGAACTGGCGGTACGTTTATGGGGACTGCATCTTATTTGAAAGAAAAAAATATAGATATTAAAACAGTTATCGTAGAGCCAGAAGGATCTATTTTAAATGGTGGTAAGGCTGGTTCACATGAGACCGAAGGAATTGGACTGGAATTTATCCCGCCATTTTTGAAGACATCTTATTTTGATGAAATTCATACGATTTCTGATCGAGATGCATTTTTACGAGTGAAAGAATTAGCGCAAAAAGAAGGACTTCTCGTTGGGAGCTCTTCAGGAGCAGCATTTCATGCGAGCTTACTGGAGGCAGAGAAGGCACCACCAGGTACAAATATTGTAACCATTTTTCCTGATAGCAGTGAGCGCTATTTAAGTAAAGACATATACAAAGGATGGGAATAAAAAATGAGAGCAAAGACAAAGTTAATTCATGGTATTCGCATAGGAGAACCTTCAACTGGATCTGTAAACGTACCGATTTATCAAACAAGTACGTACAAACAAGAAGCAGTTGGTAAGCATCAAGGATATGAATATTCACGTACAGGTAACCCAACACGTGCAGCTTTAGAAGAAATGATTGCTGTATTAGAAAACGGGCATGCTGGATTTGCATTTGGTTCAGGAATGGCTGCTATTACAGCGACAATTATGTTGTTCTCAAAAGGTGACCACGTTATTTTAACAGATGATGTTTATGGTGGAACATACCGCGTTATTACGAAAGTATTAAACCGTTTCGGTATTGAGCATACATTTGTAGATACAACAAACTTAGAGGAAGTTGAAGAAGCAATTCGTCCAAATACGAAAGCAATTTATGTGGAAACACCAACGAACCCACTACTAAAAATTACTGATATTAAGAAAATATCTACTCTTGCTAAAGAGAAAGACCTATTAACAATTATTGATAACACATTCATGACGCCATATTGGCAGTCGCCGATTTCTTTAGGAGCAGATATTGTGCTTCATAGTGCAACGAAATATTTAGGAGGTCATAGTGACGTAGTTGCAGGTTTAGTAGTTGTAAATAGCCCACAACTAGCAGAAGATCTTCATTTTGTACAAAACTCAACAGGAGGTATTCTTGGGCCACAAGATAGCTTCTTACTACTTCGCGGTTTAAAAACATTAGGAATTCGTATGGAAGAACATGAAACGAATTCACGTGCTATTGCTGAGTTCTTAAATAATCATCCAAAAGTAAATAAAGTATATTACCCAGGTCTTGAATCACATCAAAATCATGAATTAGCAACAGAACAAGCAAACGGATTTGGTGCTATTATCTCATTTGATGTAGATAGTGAAGAAACATTAAATAAAGTACTTGAGAAACTACAATACTTTACACTTGCTGAAAGCTTAGGAGCGGTAGAAAGTTTAATTTCTATTCCATCTCAAATGACACATGCATCAATCCCAGCGGATCGCCGCAAAGAATTAGGAATTACAGATACATTAATTCGTATTTCTGTCGGTATTGAAGATGGTGAAGATTTAATTGAAGATTTAGCACAAGCGCTAGCATAATACAAAATGCACTGCTAATATTAGCAGTGTATTTTGTATTATGTTATTTTGTGAAACATTTCACAAAATAGACATACACAAACGAAATGATTTCGTGTATATTGAATTCAGGAAATGTTACTCACAAATAAACTTGTGAAATATTTCACAAACAATGAAATTCATGTAGGAAAGCATCTCTATTTTTTTGTGTTAATTGGGACTTATTTTGACCTACAGGGACATATAAGGACCGTAATAGTAGAATAGGAGGAAATTCACATGGTAGTCAAAGAGAAAGTTGTAAATGAAATGCAGGAAGTAAAAAAGATGATTGATACGCTAGTAAATAATGGTCAACAAGCTTTACAAGCATTAGAAAGTTTTACACAAGAAGAAATTGACAACATTGTTCATGAAATGGCATTAGCAGGTGTTGATCAACATATGCCGCTAGCAAAATTGGCAGTTGAAGAAACTGGCCGTGGTGTATATGAAGACAAATGCATTAAAAATATTTTTGCCACTGAATATATTTGGCATAGTATAAAGCAAGATAAAACGGTAGGGATTATTCACGAAGATCCTCATGAAGAAATAATAGAAATCGCGGAACCTGTCGGTGTAGTAGCTGGAGTAACACCAGTAACGAATCCAACGTCGACAACAATGTTTAAAGCGTTAATTGCGATAAAAACAAGAAATCCAATTATTTTCGCATTTCATCCTTCCGCACAAAAATGTTCTGTGGCAGCAGCGAAAACCGTATATGATGCAGCGATGAAAGCTGGTGCCCCAAAACACTGTATTCAATGGATTGAAAGACCGTCTGTTGAAGCGACGAAACAATTGATGAACCATGATGGTGTAGCACTCGTTCTAGCAACTGGAGGCGCTGGTATGGTGAAATCAGCTTACTCTACTGGAAAACCAGCGTTAGGCGTTGGTCCTGGTAATGTACCGTGTTATATAGAAAAATCAGCACATGTAAAACGAGCTGTTAATGATTTAATTTTATCAAAAACATTTGATAACGGTATGATTTGTGCATCGGAACAAGCAATCATTGTCGATAAAGAAATTTATGATGATGTTAAAACAGAAATGATTGAAAACAGTTGTTACTTTGTAACAGAAGAAGAAAGAAAAAAATTAGAAAAGCTCGTTATAAATGAAAATACATGTGCAGTAAATAGTGATATTGTAGGGAAATCAGCACAGTATATTGCCGGTTTAGTTGGGATCACTGTTCCTGGACATACAAAAATGCTTGTAGCTGAAATTCAAGGTATCGGAGCAGCATATCCGTTATCCCGTGAGAAACTGAGTCCAGTATTAGCTTGTGTGAAGGCAAATTCATTAGAAGAAGGATTTACATATTGCGAAGAAATGTTGAACCTCGGTGGTTTAGGACATTCAGCAGTTATCCATTCTACAAATAAAGATGTGCAAAAGCAATTTGGGTTACGTATGAAAGCTTGCCGTCTCATTGTAAATGCACCTTCATCACAAGGTGGAATAGGGGATATATATAATGGATTTATTCCATCACTTACACTTGGTTGTGGTTCATACGGAAAGAATTCAGTTTCCCAAAATGTAACAGCGACTCATTTATTAAATATAAAAAGGCTGGCAAATAGAAAAAAGAATATGCAGTGGTTCAAACTGCCACCAAAAATTTATTTTGAAAAACATGCTACAGCTTATTTAGCAAATATGCCTAACATTTCACGTGCATTTATTGTAACGGACCCCGGAATGGTTGAACATGGCTATGTCGATACAGTCGCGCACTATTTAAACAAGCATGCAAATGATGTGAAAGTTGAAGTTTTCTTTGAGGTCGAAACAGATCCATCAGATGAAACTGTTTTCAAAGGTGCGGAAATGATGAAAAGCTTTAAACCAGATGTAATTATCGCACTTGGTGGTGGTTCAGCTATGGATGCAGCAAAAGGAATGTGGTTATTCTATGAGCATCCAGAAACGACATTCTATGGCATTAAACAGAAATTTTTAGATATAAGAAAACGTACATGTAAATATCCGGAATTAGGAAATAAGGCGCAGTTTGTTGCGATTCCAACGACATCAGGAACGGGATCAGAAGTGACACCATTTGCGGTTATTACAGATAAGAAAAATAATATAAAGTATCCGCTCGCAGATTATGAATTAACACCAGATGTAGCAATTGTTGATCCACAATTTGTAATGACAGTACCACCAAATGTAACAGCAGATACTGGTATGGATGTTTTAACACATGCAATTGAGGCGTATGTGTCTGTTATGGCAAATGACTATACAGATGGATTAGCATTAAAAGCTATTGATCTCGTATTCAAATATTTACTGAGAGCATATAAAGATGGAAATGATGAAGAAGCAAGAGAAAAAATGCATAACGCTTCTGCAATTGCAGGGATGGCATTTGCAAATGCTTTCCTCGGTATTAATCACAGCTTAGCACATAAGATTGGACCAGAATTCCATATTCCGCACGGACGCGCAAATGCCATTCTAATGCCGCACGTAGTCCGCTATAATGCTATTAAGCCAAGAAAACACGCATTGTTCCCAAAATATGAGCACTTTGTGGCAGATGAAAGATATGCACATATAGCGAGAATGCTCGGGCTTCCAGCAAGTTCGGTAGCAGAAGGGGTGGAATCACTCGTCCAAGCAATTATTGAGCTTGGAAAAAGCTTAAATATTAATATGAGTATTGCGGGACAAGGAGTCGATAAAGAGCAATTTGAAGAGGTTGTTGGAGTATTAGCAGAAAGAGCTTTTGAAGATCAATGTACAACTGCTAATCCAAAGTTACCGCTTATTTCAGAGCTGAAAGAAATTTATATGGAAGCATATAAAGGTGAATAATGATAAAAAAAGAGCCGCAGTAAAAGCGGCTCTTTTTTTATTGGAAAACATCTCCCAGAATGGCTGTATTTACTGGTCTTTCAGTTTCATAGAATATGATACAGTGAAATGGAGGAGTGAGAATATAATGAAAGAATTAAAAGGAAAAATAGAAGATTATACTCGGTTTGGACAAATGCTTCTCGCTGTAAGTACATTGTTAATGGTTGGCTTATTGATTCCGAGTGGAGCAAAAGAGACAATCCAATTTTTTGTTATGATGGGGAGCATCGTTATATTTTTAAGTTTATCGTTCTTTTTCTTTCAGCGTGTGAAAGTGATGCGTGAACAGCTAGAGGAAAATGAATGTGAATAATATTGTTAACTAGAGCGCGGCGAAAAGAAAAAATCTTTTTGTCACGCTTTTTGTTTTTTGTAGAAAAATGTATGCGTTTCGTGTTGACAATGATAATCCTTATCAATTAAAGTAGAGTAGTGGTTAGTGATTATCATTATCAATTAGAGGTGAAGAAATGAAAAAATCTATTACGCTATTTACAGCGATTTTATCTATTTTTTTCTTGTTAATAGGTTGCAGTGCCAAAGGGGACGGAAAAGCGTCTGCAACCAAAACAGAAAAAGGAAAAAAGAAAATCGAAATTACCGACCTATCAGGAAGAAAGGTAACATTCGATAAAGTGCCAGAAAGTTTTGCAACATTAAGTATGGGAGACATGGATATTATTCATGCTTTAGGTGGAAACATAGTAGGTCGCCCAGATACGAAATTAACTCTTCCAGAGGAGTTAAAGAAAGCACAAGTAATTGGGAATGCACATCAACCGAACTTTGAGCAAATTGCTAGTTTAAAGCCCGATGTACTTGTTGCTAACAATGGATTCCAAAAGAATGTGCCAACGGTTGAAGGACAAGGAACACAAGTTATCATTTCTTCTGCGAATTCTGTACAAGATATTCAAAAAAATATTGAATTATATGGAATGGTAATGAAGAAAGAAGATAAAGCAAAAGAAATTAATCAAAAAATGAATGATCAAATGAAGAAATATGAGAAAAAGAGCGATGTGAAAGCCTTGCTAGTGTATGGCGCACCAGGAACTTATTTAGCGGCATTACCAACATCTTTATCAGGTGATATTTTAGAAAAAACAGGCGGAAAAAATATTGCTTCTGATTTTCCAGAAACGAAAGAATACCCGCAATATGCACAGCTAAGTGTAGAACGTATTATTGAGGCGAATCCAGATGTGATTTATTTAATTACACACGGAGATCCAAAAAGTGTGAAAAAAGCATTCGAAGGCGAAATGATGAAAAATGAAGCGTGGAAAAATTTAGAGGCAGTAAAACAAAACCGCGTAGTTATTTTGCCACCTGATTTATTTGGATCTAATCCTGGTACAAAAGTTACAGAAGCAATGGACTTTATGTATAAAAGTATACAAGATGTAAGGAAATGATACGTATGGAAAGTAGTGAAGTAGTAAGAGAAAAGGAACATCCTTTTGCGAAAAAAAGATGGATAATAGCAGTTACTTTAGTTGTATTAACAATCCTAGGTCTCTTTTACGGTCTTTTCGCAGGAAGTTTATCCTTTTCTGTACGAGATATTTTAACAGGTATACAAGATGAAGGTTCGACAGTTCATCGAATTGTATGGGATCTTCGCATACCGAGAGTGCTCATTGGGTTTATAGTAGGAACATGTTTAGCTGCATCTGGTACACTGCTACAAGGAGTTATGAGAAACCCTCTTGCAGATCCTGGTATTATCGGAGTTTCATCTGGAGCAGGCCTTGTAGCAATTGTCATCATGATTTTATTCCCACAGCATCTAGCTTTTTTACCACTAGGGGCGTTTTTAGGAGCTTTCATAACAGCGATGGTTATTTATGCTTTATCATGGCAAAAAGGGGCACCACCTTCAAGAATCGTCTTAGTAGGGGTGTCGATCAATGCATTAATTGGTGCAGCAACGTCAGCATTAATGTTATTACATAGTGACAAAGTACAATCGGTGTTACCGTGGCTAGCGGGCGGTATTGGTGGTGTAAGTTGGGCACATTTAAACATAATTATTTATTATGCAATATTCGCCATTATATTAGCTTTCTTTGGTATTAAGCATATTCGAGTGTTAATGCTTGGAGATGAAATGGCAAAGTTATTAGGACATAATGTGGAAAAAAGTCGGTTTTATTTAATCGTAGTAAGTACATTATTAGCTGGAATTGCAGTAAGTGTGTCTGGTCTTATTGGATTTGTCGGTCTTGTCGTACCACATATGCTACGTTTATTAGTTGGAAATGATTATAGATATTTGCTACCTTTATCATGCCTTGGCGGCGGGGTATTACTTGTTTTTGCGGATGCAATAGCTCGAAGTTGGTTTGACCCAATCGAATTGCCTGTTGGTATTTTACTGTCCTTCTTAGGTGGTCCGTTCTTCTTATATTTAATTCATAGAGGAGGAAAACAAAGTGATTTCCGTTAACAAAGTGTTTTACGCACACTCTGAAAGATTTCAAATGCAAAATATGAATGTACATATTAAGGCTAGAGAAATCGTTAGTTTAATTGGTCCGAATGGATCGGGAAAATCTACTTTGCTTCGTTTAATAGCAAGGCTACTGAAACAAAGCGAAGGGGACATCATTTTAGATGGGAAAAATATTCATATGATGAAGAGTGCTGATGTAGCGAAGCAATTAGCAATGTTACCACAAATGCATGATCATCAATTAGATTTAACAGTGAAAGAACTAATTGAGTTCGGAAGAGGTCCACATAAATCATGGAGTAGCCGCTTAAATAAAGAAGATGAAGAAATTGTTGATTGGGCATTGTCTGTTACAAATCTTGAAGGGTATGAATATCGTCTTTTACATTCTTTATCAGGAGGGGAACGGCAACGTGCTTGGATTGCGATGACGCTAGCGCAACGTACAAATGTCTTATTATTGGATGAACCAACAACCTTTTTAGATATCGTTCACCAGTTGGAAGTAATGGAACTTGTGAAACGATTAAATGAGGAGTTTGGAATGACAATTATAATGGTTTTACATGACATTAACCAAGCTGCTCAATATAGCGATCGTTTACTTGTATTAAAGCGAGGAAAAATTCAGTATGATGGTATACCAGAAGAAGTACTATGCCATGAAATGTTTCAACATGTATTTGGCATAGATGTAGATATTTTTCAGGGAAGTGACAAGCCTTTTTTTACACCGAAACGAATTTTTAAAAGGGGAGAAGAGCGATGCAAACAGAAGAGCGTATTACCACTGAATTAGTAAGAGAATTTGTTATGGCAGCTCACGGGGATTTAGAGAAAGTACAAGAGCTATTGGTTGAATCACCAAGCTTACTTCACGCCTCTTATAATTGGGGTGGATCAGATTGGGAAAGTGCGTTAGGCGCATCGGCACATGTAGGTCGTAAAGATATTGCTCTTTATTTACTAGAAAAGGGTGCTCGTATGGATATTTTCGCGGCAGCTATGCTTGGGGAATTAGAAGTCGTACAAGCTATTTTAGTAGCTCAACCAGAAGCATTACGTGCATCTGGTCCTCATGGTATTTCTCTTCTTCAGCATGCACGAATGGGTGGAGAGAAAGCTAAGCGTGTATATGATTATTTAGCAATACTATCTTAATGAACGAAGGAAGTTCTTATGTGCGGTAAACTTTTCACTTGAAAAAATTGGAAAGTTTACCGCCCGTTAGAACGGGATAAGTATCTAGTATATTTGAAAATCCTACACCCCCCTCAATTGTAGTTTTCTTTATGCTAGTTATGATATGGATGCAGTAGACAATATTTGTCTACTGCTTTTTTTGTTTCTATAAGATTGAATATTCTGCGTTATGTAGTTGATTCATTTATAATAAATGGTAACATTTATTGTGCATACAAAATATGATCGTGAAATTAAGAAGAAATTAGTAGAAAGGAGTGAAGGAATGTTTCATACAGACCGTTTACAAATTCGTAAATATACAATGGATGATTTACAGTTCTACGCTTCACTATGGGGAAACGAAAAAGTAATGCGCTATATTGGAAATGGGACGTTAAAAACATATATGCAATGTAAAAAAAGTTTGGAGGAGTGGGTAATTCCTAGCTATAAAAATGGCCTCGGTTTATTTGTATTAATTGAAAAGGAAACGAGGATACGGATTGGTCATGCAGGATTAGTAAAGCAGCAGATAGATGGAAAAGAGGAAATTGAAATTGGTTATTGGTTATTACCTCAGTATTGGGGAAAAGGCTATGCGAAAGAAGCAGCGGCAGCATTTCGAGACTATGGCTTCCAAGCGTTACGAATGAATAAATTAATTTCTCTTATTAATCCGGACCACCCCGCCTCAATCTTTGTTGCTAGAAAAACGGGGCTTAGTTATGAGAAAACAACTTCATTTCATGGGATGGATGTTCTCGTTTATTCCATTAGGCGCATTGGATGAAAAAAGGTTAATTTCATTTTTTGAAGAATGGTATATAAAAATAAAGGGGGGATTACATGTACATTTATCATAATGGACTTATTATTCGTGAGGGAACGAATGGTGTACCTGCATATGCAATTAAGACTTTATTCGAAGATGCCGGTTGGAGCAATGATAATATCCCTTCTTGGCAAATTGAAAAATTCACGATAGCATTTGAAAATTCAACATGGGCATTCACAATTTGGGATGAAGAAGAGATGGTTGCGATGGTTAGAGTCATTTCTGATGGAATCATGGTCGCGAACATAGTAAATTTAGTTGTGAAATGTGAATATAGAGGGAAGGGATTAGGTAAGAAACTTGTCGCTCTTTGTTTGCAAAAGCTACCACATGGTGACTGGTTTGCACATACTTCTGCGAACAATTTTGATTTTTATAGAAGCTGTGGATTTGAAGTTAGAGAGCTATCGAGAAATGGAACATGTGCGTATTATGGATATCAAGTCGCGAGAAGAGATGGTCACCGATAAATGAATGAAAAGTAAAAAGTTTAGCGAGGTAATTTTGAGGCTATTGATAATAGAGAATGGATTGAGGCTCATTTTATGATAAAATAAAAGAAAATTCTGTTTATTGTTAGGGGGATAAAAATGAGCATAAAAGTTGGGGATGTATTTAAATATGAAAGAAGATTTACTGAGGAAGAGGTTTTTGAATTTGCAAATATTACCGGAGATAAAGGCAGACACCATGTGGAATATGATGAAAATGGAAGATTAATGGTCCATGGTTTATTGACTGCTAGCATTGGAACGAAAGTAGGCGAAGAATTACATTACATAGCAAGAGAATTAGTAAGTGAGTTTATTAGACCAGTTTTCACAGGAGATACAATCACTTGTGAATTAACTTTAACAAATGTTGAGCAAATGGAAGGCTATAAAAAAGTTTCAATCGAGTCAGTTTATCGCAATCAACACGAAAAGACTGTACTAGTGGGGACAAGTTATGGAATTATAAGGGGATAAAAAAGAAGCCTGTTTAGCAGGCTTCTTTTTTATTATTTAGTAAACACGTTTTCGATTTTCCGCATAACTAGAGATGAGTAGTAATGCAGTTTCTTCTCCTATATTACGAACAATATGAGGAACGCATGCATTCCATGAGAAAGAATCACCTTCTTCTACGATTGCAATATCTTCACCGTGCTGAACTTCTAGTTTTCCGCGTAATACAAGGTGACATTCTTCCCCTTCATGGGCATTTGGTGAGTTTTCTTTCGGGAATCCAGTAGGTATTTCTACTAAAGATAGGCGAAGGCCCCCTTGCTCAGCGACATGTTCAATTCTTTGTTCATCTTTTCCGTATACACTGTATTTCCGTTCTTCTTTTTTGACAATTTTTAATCGATCTTTTTGCTCTAACAATAAATAGGGAAGGGGAACGTTTAAAAAGTTGGAGATCGTTTCTAAAGTTGAAATAGATGGTGATGTTTTATTATTTTCAACCTGACTCATAAATCCTTTAGAAAGACCTGTTCCCTCGCAAATTTGTGCGATTGTTATGCCTCTACGTTGACGAATTTCACGTATTGCAGAACCAATATTCATAAAATCAAGCTCCTTTTTGTAAACAACTATTTGTATCATAGCAAAAAAAATATATATTTTCCCAGTGAAAATGAATTGACGAATAAAAAAAATTAGTGTATTTTTTGTAATGTAAATAAAAGTTTTGTATAAGAAAACTATAAAGGAGAGAAAGAAATGAATCAACATATTGGTAACTTAATTATTCGTATCGTGTTAGGGGTAACATTCTTCATGCACGGTTTAACAAAATTCCAATCAGGAATTGACAATATTGCAGGGTGGTTTACAAGCATTGGTTTACCAGGAGGACTTGCATACGGTGTAGCAACATTTGAATTAGTTGGAGGCCTATTATTAATTCTAGGTTTAGGTGTAAGATATATTGGATTATTATTTGCACTTGTTATGGTTGGAGCAATCGTAAAAGTGAAATGGTCAGCTGGTTTATTGGGAGATGGAAAAAATCCTGGTTTCGAATTAGAACTTGCATTATTAGCAATGGGTGCATACTTATTTGTTGCAAAAGCTGATGGTTTTGTAGATAATTTCTTAAAAGAAAAAATGTCAAAGAAGAACTAATTTAAATGGGGGCTAACAAGATGAGTTTTCAACTTCATCCCGATACAACACTTGATGTTGTTCATTTATACGTATCTAATGTAAAGAAATCACTAGAGTTTTATACGGAAGTACTAAGTATGAAGGTGCTAAAAGAAGAAGAAGCAGTCGTTACATTTGGGAATGAAAATGATGAACCACTTCTTATCATTGAAGAAAAGAAAGAAGCTTTTCCGAAGCAAAGAGCAAGAACAGGGTTATATCATTACGCAATTTTATTACCAAGTAGACAGGATTTAGCGAATGTTCTTCGTCATCTTGTAGAGATGGTATATCCACTACATGGCGGAGCCGATCATTACTTTAGTGAAGCTCTTTATTTAGCTGATCCAGATGGAAACGGGATTGAAATTTATCATGATCGACAAAAAGAAGTTTGGCGTGATGAGAATGGAGAACTCCCATTTGTTAGTAACCCGTTAGCTGGTGAAGAATTATTACAGCAAGGAAGTACATGGAATGGATTTCCATCTGGTACTGTGATGGGGCATATTCATTTCCATGTAGCTGATTTAGAGGAAGCGAAACGTTTCTATGTTGATGGTCTTGGTTTTGAAGTAACGATCCCAGCTCGTAATGGAGCGTTGTTCGTATCAGCAGGTGGTTATCATCACCATATCGGCTTAAATACGTGGCAAGGTGAAGGGGTGCCACCGCAAATGCCAGGTTCTGTTGGTTTAAAATATTTCACAATTGTACTAGCGGATGAAAAACAAAAAGAGCAAGTATGTGAAAGCTTAAAAAATATTGGCAAGATTGCTACGTACAAAGATGGAATATTACAAGTCGAGGATCCATTTGGACATTGTATCCATTTCAAAATAAAAGGAGAAGCCTAAAAAGGCTTCTCTTTTTTATTTTCTTATAATTGCATTTTCGTTTTGTAAAAATAGTTCATCAAATTGTTTTGCAAGCTCAAAATCTAGTTTCGTTAAACCTTTTGCATTCCAAGATGACAAAGTAATAATAACTGCTTTATACTGGATAAGGATAAATGGATGGTGATTATGTTCTTCTGATAGTTTGGCGGCTTCAGAGACAAATTCGACTCCTTTTAAGTAGTCGGAAAACATATATTTTCGTTCAATCCATTTCTCATCTTTTACCATCCATTTATCTACCTTCAATAATTCCTCGTGAACTTCTTCTTCAGTTAATCTTAGCATCATTTTTCACATCCTTTACTGGAAGTAACGCAAGACCATTGTTAATAAGGCGTGTTACAGCTTCGTCAGTTGTGAAAGTAGAAAGTTGATGTAGTAATGCTGCCGATGTTTCATGCCCTTTGTTATGCTCTAAAAGTAACTCTAATACTTCAAGGCGCAGCAACCATTCTTTCGCATAAAATTTATTTAATACTTCTTGAATTGCTACTAATTGATCGATATGCGCGTCATGTAAAATCCCCTCACTTCGAATATCTCGAACTGTTTGATACATACGTTCAAGTTCATTCAGTACAAGTGGAGCAGGAATTTCTTGAACTTTTTCATCCATTGGGAAAAATGCTGCTGCATCTGCGGCACCTGGGAAGACTGAAGTGATTTGTGAGCCAACAGCCATATCAAATGCGCCCCATGAAGCATCAAATAAAACGCGGGCGTTATAAGTAACTGTACAATCGATAAAGGAAATAAGGGCAATTTTCTTATCGTTTTTCACAATATCTGTTACTGTTCCTTTTACATGAATACCACTTGCAAAAGTAAACTCAGCGATAGTTCCAATTGTAACTCCTAATGATTGTAGTTGTTCGTCTGTACAATTTTCTAATGCAATATTTTCAGTGAGTAATCCAATTGGTGTTCCAAATCCGTCACTGTGTACAGAAGTAGAATGATTCGCTAACTGTTTATTATGAAGCGCTAATGCTGTTGGCGAATTTGTTCGCATGTAAATTAATTCACCTGCATCGTTTTCAATTGTCTCGCTAAATGTACCTGTAATTTGTAATCCGCTATTTAGCTCAGCTGTTGCATAGTTCTCAGAGCGAATTGCTTTTTCTAAACCTTCTTTTCCACCTGTTTTAAAGGCCATTGTTTTAGAAAATGTTTCAAGCGCATCTGTTAATTCTTCAAAGGACTTACAAACAAATAGTTGTGGTTGCATTTTTGTTACGTCATAAGTTGTCCCTGTACATGCTTCGATAGAAAATGGAACTTTTTCTACAGCGTCTGTTAAGCAATGTTTGCTTTCGCCAACAGAAGAAAGGAGACCAGCACCATATATTTTTGGATCATCTATATTTCCAATCAATCCATATTCTACTGTCCACCAGAAAAGACGTGAAATTTGTTCAGCTTCTGATAAACCAGAAACTAAGTTTTGTTTTTCAATTACAGCATTTTCAGCAGCCTTAACTTCATCAGGAGTAGAAGTAGGACTTTCTTTTACTATCGTTAATGTACGAACAGCTTCAAATGCATCATGTTCTTCTTTTGTAGAGAAAGCTTTTGCACCAATTTGCCCAAAACGTTTCACATATTTTGCATATGTAGGATCAAGTAAAATCGGTGCGTGTCCTGCGGCTTCGTGTACGATATCTGGAGCTGGTGTGTACTCGATATTTTCTACTTTCCGAATATCTGTTGCGATTGGTAGTAATCCGTGTCCTTGAAAATCGAAGAATGCTACGCCGGGAATAAGTCCGTC
Source organism: Bacillus sp. SRB3LM (assembly GCF_015712745.1). Classification (NCBI taxonomy): domain Bacteria; kingdom Bacillati; phylum Bacillota; class Bacilli; order Caryophanales; family Bacillaceae; genus Bacillus; species Bacillus sp. SRB3LM. Next base: position 134,156 of record NZ_VWVQ01000078.1, on the reverse strand, counting down.
AATCGTTACAGCGCCCCAGCCACTTGGTGCCAAACACTCATTCATTTCTTCTACTTTTGGAATTGAATCTATATTAATACCAGATGATTGTAGTCCGTTCACATAGGCTGGATGAGCAACGTCTTTTAAGAAGCTATGATTTTGTCTCATAATATAACGCCACACAGCGTGATTCACCGGTGTGTATTGATCATAATGTTGTGTGGATACGAATGGTTTTAAATGCGATGGAATTTCTGTTTTCTTTGTCATTTAGACATCCTCCTTTTTTTCAATAAAATTGAATATCGATTTCGTATAGCTTGTATCACCTCCTTTCATTTTTGTAAGCGCTTATAAAATTTTATCATAAGATTCGGAATTATTTAACATATGTTTCTATGAGAAATAGAAAAAGCCCCTATCGGAAAATCCGATAGGGGCGAAAGAATCGCGGTACCACCCTATTTGTAAGTGAAAATATACTTACATCTCAATTAATGATAACGGAAAAATTCCGTCTTTTCCTTCATACATAAAAGCACTACGAAAAAGAAGCTCCAGAATTGTAATTCATACTTATATATGTGCTAATTTCCACCGACCATTAGCTCTCTGTAACAGGGATATAAGATACTACTGCGATTCTTTCAACGCGTATATATGAAATTGTGTAAGAGGATGGATGCAAAAAAGTCCCTATCGGAAAATCCGATAGGGACGATAAAAATCGCGGTACCACCCTATTTGTAAACAACTAATTGTTTACCACTCACTTTACGATAACGGAAAGATCCGTCTTTCTCTTCATGCATAAAAAGCATTACGGGAAAGAAGCTCCAGAATTGTAATTCACGCTTGTATATGTACTGATTCGCACCAACCATCAGTTCTCTGAGACAGTGATATAAGTCGCTACTAGTATTCCTTCAAAGCCGATATATAATTCGTTCAACTAAACTATGTTTTGTATTATAAAACTATATTAAAAAAATTGTCAACAAAAATTTTTTATCCCGTGTTAATGAGCAGTAAAATTCCTACCTCAAAATTCAGTGGAAGTAAAGAAGTAAGATGGGAGCCTAACTGCTCGTGAACCCCCGATTGGTGAAGGCTAATAATCAGTGGGGATGAATGAAATCTCCACTGATTAAAGTTTCACTTTATTTCACTTCTAAATTAACAGTTAAATTAGAGGTATTGCCAGCTGCATCAGTTGCTACAATGTGAATAGTATTTTTTCCTTCTTGTAATTGAGTACGATCGAAATAAATGTCATAGCTTTTCTCCCAAGGGTTCAGGAATGCCTGTTCCCATACACCATTTCCGTTAGTTTCATATTGCATTCTCACTGGAATGCCAGGTGCTATCCAACCAGATTCTGACATCCAATCTAGTAGAATATCATCAACTTTTCCTCTAATTACGAGATTTTCTTGGTCAACTTCGTATGTTAACTTAGGTGCAGTTCGATCAAGAAATACAGCAGCTGTTTGTTTTGTTTCTCCGCCAGAATTAGAAGCAACTGCTTCGATTTGATATAGCCCGTCAGCTAAAGGAGTGCCATCTGCTTTTGTACCATTCCATTTGAAAGGTTTGTATCCAGGAGTTGCATTTTTAGCTTGATGGATAATCCCTTGATACGTTACACGTTCTTTCGTAACTAAATTTGCATGCAATGTTACATCATCCACAGGCGCAACTAAATAGTAGTTGATGAGATTATCATCTAGTACGTGGTCGCCATTTGGGCTAAAAGTAGAATTAATAATTTCAAGTCCATCGATACGTTTATAATCTTTAGGCTCGATACTAAATGTGAATGGAATTCGAATTTCTTCTTTTGCCCCTTGTTCTTTTACATATACATTTCCAGTATACACACCTTGTGGTAGTGAGCTATCTACAGTGATAGTAAATGGTTTTTCGGTACTACTATTCGGTTGAATGCTAATCGATGAAGGGACAGAAGCTTTTACTTTTGTGTTTGTGTTTGCATCTAGTAACTCCACACGAGTTGAAAAACTTTTCTTTTTACTAGAAAGGTTTTGTAATGTAACATTTTGCGTCAGTTTTACTTTTCCGCTATTTGGCTTAATAAGACCAAAGCTGACATTGTTAGGTTTTACTAATACATTTGTTTGAGCTGCTTTCGGAATGTTAATTAAACCAGATCCTTGTGCCATAACAGGATACGTATTTTCATTAACATCTTTTAAAGTTTTTGCTGTATTGGCAAGTGATGCTTTTAATTGTTCCGTCGTCCAATCAGGGTGCATTTGACGCAGGAGGGCAACCGCTCCAGCTACTTGCGGAGCAGCCATACTTGTTCCGTTATGCGATTCATAGCCGCCTCGCGGTACTGTACTAGTAATTTGTACTCCAGGTGCAACAACATCAGGCTTTATTAGCCAACTTCCTTGTGATGGTCCTCTTGAACTAAAGTTACTGATAAGTTCTGTTTGCTTTGGTTGTCCAATTTTTATATTTTTCTTTCGTTTTGTAATTAAAGTTTTTAATTCTTCCCCATTTGTATTTGATAATTGCATTACTGGGACAGCTAGATGTTCACGTGAAAAATATTCCAGCATCATATTAATTTCTTTTTCGCTAGAGATTAATAACACACCAAGTGCACCAGCTTGTTTCGCTTGTTCTGCCTTTACTAATGTACTAGAAGTACCTTGTAAAATAAGTGCGAATTTCCCTTTCACATCTTGTTTTGCATAATCACTTGGATTGCCATAACCAACGTATACAAGAGGGGAATCATTTCCTATTGGAAAATCGGATTTTGATAACGGTAACCCTTGATATATTTTGCTGGAACCAGCTACTTGGAATGTTGGAAACGGGATAGAAACCGTAGATGCTCCAACAGAAATGACACTACTTGCGTTACCGGGAGCATCAACAGACCAAGGTTTTGGTCCGTCATTTCCATTTGAAACGACAGTAGTAACACCAAGTTTCGCTGCTCGTTCTAACGTTAATGTTACAGGCTGATCAGGTACATTTAAATCCTGCCCAAGGGAGAGGTTTAACACATCCGCACCATCTTGAATCGCTCGCTCAATCCCTTGGATAATATCATCTGTTGTACCAGTTCCACCGTCATTCATTACACGATAGGCTAGAATAGAAGCGTTTGGAGCAACGCCTTTAATTTTTCCATTACCCGCAATAATTCCAGCTACATGAGTACCATGTACGTTACCATCCATTGGATCGCTATCTTCATCAACCGTGTCATATCCACCGATATAATTTGCCTTTAAGTCAGGGTGTGTATAGTCTACGCCAGAGTCGATAATGGCTACTTTCATGCCTTTTCCATCAAGCGGTTTGCCAGATGGATCTTTTAAATTCCACGCGTCAGGTGCACCAATTGTCGGTCCACCGATATTTGGTGCTTCTTCGTTAGTAGTACTTTTTGATGTTTCATGCAATTTATATGTTAAGTTCGGATAGACTGCTTTTACTTCAGGTAAAGAGGCAAGAGAGGTAATTTGATCTCCAGGAACTGAAATAGAGAATCCGGAAAATAACGTATTATACACTTCTTTAATTTTTGCACCAGGTGCTTTTTCTTTTATTTTCTTAGTCGTATCTTCTTGTGCTTTTTTTAGCTCAGCATGATAAGGCTGCGCATTACTATTTTGTAAATCTGGAGCATGCTGAATATTACTTTGAGCAGCGAGAGGTGCATGTTGCAATTCTACAATTACTGATATTTCTTTTGTTGTTTTCGTTTCAACATTTTGAGCAATTTTATGTTCTCCCCACTGTTCAATCGTTGTTTTTAATTGTGGACTAAATTGCTTCTCCTTTTGTAGTGATTCAGCATGAGCGCTTAAAGCTCCAAAACTAGAAAAGACAAGCGCCATGCTTAATAGTGTAGATGTAGTTTTTTTCATTGATACTCCCCCTAATAAAAAAGTGCCAATATTCAGAAATGTAATCTTACATTTTAGTTAGAACTTATAAATATAAATGTTGGCTAAACTATACTTTCGACATAATTCATACCAATCCTCTATGAATTGAAAATTTCTTGGGGAATTTTTTCTGATTATGTCGAATCGATATTTTTCACATATTGTAGGAAGAAAGTGAGGAATGCTATGAGGGAAATGGAGTGATGGTATGAAAAGGCTAATGGTAAGTGGTAGTGTAGTGTTGTTTATGTTTTTATGTTCTATCACTATTACTAGTGCAGAAAATAATAGTGTGAAAGTTGCTTTTATTCGTCATCATAACCTTTGGATTAAAGTTGATGGGAAAGAAATACAGATTACAAAAGGAGAGTACATAACAGGGCCGAAGTGGTCATATGACGGGGAGTGGCTAGCATATGTAAAAGGGAAGAAACAAAGTATTCTTGAGTTATATCGGCTGAAAGATGGAAAAAAAGTTACGCCGTTTCACTCAGAAGCATCGAATTATCAATGGTCACCAACAGAAAATATAATTGCATTTATATTTACAGGTACATTAAATACATTTGATGTAGAAAAAAAGAATGCAGATTTTGAAAATGTATCGGCTGGTGTAGGGGATTATGCATGGTACCCTGATGGAAAGAACTTTCTTGTATCCTCTGAAGCGAACTTACTTCCAACAGGATGGACAGGGGCTCAGCTATATGAAGTGCAAAAAGATGCACATATGAATCCTCACAAAATGAAGCATTTGTATGCATTGCCAAATGAACATGATGATTTTCTAGCGCTAGTAGCAAGTGGCTTTAAGTGGTCACCAGATCAAAAGTGGATTTCATTTTTAGCGGTACCGACAGCTTCATGGTCAGCTGATAGTAATACGCTTTGCTTAGTTCGTGCAGATGGAAGTCGGTTTGAAAAAGTAGATCAAATGTTATTAAACGAACAATGGTTTCAATGGGCACCATCAAAAAATATATTAGCTTATATTGAAGGGAGCGGAAGAGTTACATTAGAAAATAAACATTTAAAAGTAAAGGAATTGCCAGCACTTCAGCAGAACATATTTACGCCGAAAGGATATGTTGATTGGGATTTTGTATGGAAGAACGATAGAGTAATTATCGTTTCACGAGCAAAAGAGGCAGGAATAGAAACTCCACCAGAAAAAAGGCCACTACCATCTTTATATGAGGTCGATAGTACAAGTAATGCACAGCATCAAATCACAAAGAAAACGAACAAACAAGGGGATTACCACCCGATCTTCATGAAGAAGAGTAATCAATTAATTTGGATACGTTCAGACCGTAAGAAAGCGGATGTATGGCTTGCTCATAAAGATGGGAAACAGGAAAAGAAGTGGATTGAAAATATAGATGTACCAGCGTGGTATTATGAGAAATGGAATTGGGGAAATGTTATCTCGGTGAAATAACAATAAAAAAACTGCCTAAAAAATCATTTTAGGCAGTTTTTTATTGTTATTTATGTGTTTTATTTGGCTTTTTTTTCGCTGGGTTTCCGTTCCCTTGTCGCTTTCTATTTTGTTCATCTTTTGCTTGTTTTTCATGTAGTGTATCTAAAAATTCATTCGAGTTACTCATGTTTATATCTCTCCTTTCATTTTGTCATGATTACTATAACCATTTAGGAGGATAATCATGAGTTAGAAATTAGGCACTTAATTTTCTTCGATAATGTAAGTAAAATATTCCATACATAACAAATAGCATGAGTAAAACTTGTATCTCTACATTTTCTTTTAAAAAAGCTGCGATAGGGTCTGGTAAGTACGGTGATTTATCGTTTGTGCTTAAACCTAACCATTTATTTAAGAGGCTAATAGTACAAAACATAAAAACACCGGACCAGCTTGCCGTAATTGCTTTTTGTTTAATTTTTGTTTCACGTTCATCATCTGCAATCCAAGGATTAGCAGTTTTATCACTACTAAAGAAGCCGTTTATATATCCCCATACAATCATTCCAATAAAGACAATTATCCATTTCATATATGTAATTCTCCTTTCGGTGTAAAAAGTATTTTACATGTAATATTGTAATATTTTACAAACCTTCGTGTCAAACCTTTTTTACATATCGGTTTTTATACAGCAGGAATAAAGAATGCAATAGGGAAGAAATATGTGTGAGGATTTTATAGTAAGAGGAGACTGAATATGAAAATCGTTTTTGTTCGGCACGGTGAAGGAGAACATACAAAGGACTTGCCGTCAAGTTTACAAGTGTTGCATCCCCCATTAACGGATGAGGGAAGGAATCAGGCTAAATTACTTCAATGCAATGTGCCATTGCAAGAAACGGATATATTAATTGCTAGTCCTACACTTAGAACTTTACAAACGGCGACAATATGGAGTGAGAAGGTAGCTTGTCAAAAAATCGTCCATCCATATGTATCCCCGCGTATTTTTCCTTATCGAGAAGAAGCGAGAACATTACCGTGCGATTATATAGTAGATCAGGGAATGATAACAAAGTTATTTCCGCATTTTTCGATAGAGAAAAGCTCAAATAATCAGTTATGGAAGGAAGGTATAAACACTATTTCAAAGAATAGTTTTCAGCAAATAGTAGATGAATTTCTTCTTTGGTGTTATGAACTGAGTGTTGAAAGAATTTGCATTGTATCCCACGATGGAACAATTACAGCATATAGGCAATATTTACAGAAAGTCGTTTTAACTAGATCAGATTTTTTGCAGGAAACGGGCATATATGAAATGGATTTATACAATAAAATTCTGATTGATAAGGGCTGATTATAGGATGGGGTTGTATGTTGAATATTGCATTAGTAGTTGGTTTTAATTCGGATTTAGAGGCGCAATCAATCCGAGCATCTCTTGAATATTTTGGTGCAAGGGTTGTGACATATTGGATTGGTAGACCGAAAGATTTTGTGGAAGTTCTTTCTGGAAAGAACTTATTTAATGGTATTAATTATATTATTTTTTGCTTTCATGGTGAAGAAGGGAAGTTTGTCATGGAAGAGTTACGCGAAGAAGTATATGAACAAGATGAACCGAGAGGGTATTTTGGTACAGAAGAAATTTATGAATATGCAAAATTGCATAATACACATATTGTAAATAGCGGGTGCACGTTAGGGGAGCAAAATCTAGCAAAATCTTTTTTACATAGTGGTGCCAAATCGTATATTGGATCGATTGATTATGTAGATGGAAATGCAGCACTTATGTTTACTATACGCTTATTTTATGGGGTTATTAACCATGGGAAAACGTTAGAAGAAGCGTTTCAAGAAGCAAGTTTAATTGATGAGGAGACACATACATTTCGATTCTATAATTAGTGTGAAACACGTTTATTCTATATTCGAATAAACGTGTTTCACATTTAACTCACATTTTTTTTACAATTTTTTCAATGAAAATGATTATCACCTGTGGTATGATATGTTCAAGTTTTTACAGGTAATAAAAGTTACTATATAAACGTTAGTTTTTAATGTTTCATACACATGTCACGAATTATTCATAATTAACGTTTGAAAAATAAGTAACTAATGTTATTATATTATCTGTAACTAATTTAATTACAACTTTAGGAGGAAGATATGGTTATTCAATTTTTAAGAGAAAACAAAGCAGTTTCTTTTGTATTAGCAGTAATTCGAGTATATCTTGGTTACACATGGTTAATGGCTGGAATCGGTAAACTACAAGGGAAAGGATTCGATGCAACAGGTTATTTGCAAGGTGCAATTGAAAAATCTAAAGGTGCACAACCGGCTGTTCAATCTTGGTGGGCATCATTCTTACAAGAATTTGCAATTCCAAATGTAGATTTGTTTAATACACTTGTAACATGGGGAGAAATTTTAGTAGGAATTGGTTTAATTGTAGGCTGTTTAACAAAAACAGCGGTCTTTTTTGGTCTTGTAATGAACTTTTCCTATATGTTTAGTGGGTCAATTGGAGTGAATCCTGAAATGGTTATCTTATCTATGTTCGTTCTGGTTTCTGGTATGAATGCTGGTAAATTTGGAATTGACGGCTTCGTTATCCCAAAAGTATTAGGATCAAAAACTCAAAAACGCCAAAAGCAAGCTGCTTAATATATGAAAACGGGTATCTCAAAATGAGATACCCGTTTATGTTATTTTTCAGATTGTATCGGATTGTTTTTAAAGAATTCTTTTACATAACCAACAAATTCTTGTGGCTCTTGACGAAACGGTGCATGATAACCTTTTTCGATAATATGGAAGGTACTATTCTTTAAGAATTGATGATACGTTTCTCCTTCTTTCCATGAAACGCTACTATCATTTCTTCCCCATATAATTAAAGTTGGCTGTTTCATTTCATTTGCATTAATTTTAAGACGCCTAGGCCATAATTTCATTTTATTATAATGCTCTTCATCATTACGTTTGAATTTCACTTTGCTTTTATCATAATCTGCAATAGAAGAAACGGCATTTAAATCAGTCGACAATTGTGGTTTTGGTGAGCCTTGTTTATTAACGAATGTATGAGGGCCACCTGTAGCATCAGTTAAAATAAGGTGAGTAACTGCTTCAGGATATAAATATGTTAAATTTAGAGAAATTTCTCCCCCCATGGAATGACCCAGTATTGCGAATGAATCATACCCTAGTTTTTTCATTAATTTATAATACAAATTTGCATGAGTTGGAAAAGAATAATAAAAATCCATTGGTTTAGATGAGCGCCCGAATCCTAAAGCATCTACAGAAATAATTGTATGATCTTTTGCTAAATCGGAGTAAATCTTTTGAAAACCATCTGATGACCCTCCAAAGCCATGAATCATAAGTAAAGGTGGTTTTTCATTACCAATTTTTTTAAAGTAAATGGTTTGACCATCTATTTCTACCATTTTTTCCTCGGTAGCTAGTTTCGCTGTAATTGTATTTTTCACTTGCTTTACTTGTTCTACTGGCTTTTCTGTTGCACTACATCCTACTAATAGTGTAAGAGTAAGACAACCTACCATAAAATAGCTAAATCGCTTCAATTAGGTGTCTCCTTTCTAACATAACGCTGTATCTATCATAGCAAATAGCATATTACGATTTCCAGGAAGTCGGCTACCATTTTTTATCATAAGCGGTGAAAGGAGCGTTTCTTGGAAATTTTCTGTTTGAAGAAATTTACGAAATGTAAATTGTGAGTGTGGGACATCAATTCGTACTATACCATTCCAACATTCACATATCTTTTTTAATAATTGAATAGCATCTTTTTCTTGCTTGGCGATAAGTGGATTGATACATAATATATTGCCCTTTTGTATGCATAATGAAAAAGCTTCTATACAGTTATTTCTTTCAATTTTAAAAGAGTGTACGGCCCTTGGTAGTAGCAAAGAGTAAAGTAGAGAACGATTCATACCAGTTGCAATTTGATCGAGAGAAGTAAGAGATATAAGGTCTTCTTCTTGTACTTCTTGTAAGTGAGAAGGGTCCGTCTTAATAGTTTGCTTTTCAAAACGATGAATCTTTGTTGCTGTTTGAAATCCGCATGATGTGTATAGAGGTTCGCCAGCTTTTGTCGCAATAAGTGCAATGGGTTGTTTTGGATGAATTTGTTCCAAGCAATGATTTAGCAACATGCGCCCTATTCCTCGTTCTTGAAAATTAGGGTGAACGATTAACATACCAATGGAAGCGAAGTTACGTGTAAAGGGAAATACTCCTCCAGTCGCAATGAGTTTGTTTTCATGAATGTAACCTACAAGTGTGCCGATAGAAAGATACATTTCGAATTGTTTTTTCATAAAAATTTCATCGTGTAACCATCCAACAGATTTGCAAAGATTAAGTAATTCAAAAATAAAAGACTCATTTAGCTTTACTATTTTCATAAAGGCTCACCGCATTTCTATTTATTTTCATAAAAATAGAGTCAAAATGTAAAAAAGAGATTTAGGTTAATAAATGAAATCCAACTTGTTTATATTTAAATTGTAAAGGGCGGGATGATTGATACCAAAAGACAAAGTTATACAAATTATAACTGATATTTACATAAGTTAACAAAAAATTTACATACAGCTAATTTTCTCTTAATAGTCTTCCATTAAATTTGATAGTGGGAAATGAATAACCTAATTAGGGGGACAAGACAGTGAAAAAGTTTGTGAAAAAAGCATGGCCATTTGCAGTTGTGGCATCATTAGCAGTTACTTCGGTAGCAACATGGAATTTTACTCGTTCTAGTGAGGTTAATGCAGATGAGAACGGAAGCAATGCAAAGATTAAAAATGTTATCGTATTAATTGGGGATGGTATGGGCCCTTCATATATGACGGCTCACCGTTATATGAAAGATAATCCGAAAACCTTTGAAATGGAATCTACAGAATTTGATAAGCATCTTGTAGGAACACAAAAAACATACCCAGAAGATGAACATGAAAATATTACAGACTCTGCATCGGCAGCAACAGCTATGTCAGCAGGGATTAAAACATATAATGCTGCAATTGCAGTTGATAATGATAAAGCGGAAGTGAAAACAGTTCTTGAGCAAGCGAAAGAAAAAGGGAAATCAACGGGACTCGTTGCAACTTCTGAAATTACACATGCAACACCAGCTGCTTTCGGTGCGCATGACATTAGCCGTAAAAATATGGACGCAATTGCAAATGATTATTTTGATGAGAAAATTAAAGGGAAGCATAAGGTAGATGTTATGCTTGGCGGCGGCGTAAAGAACTTTGTTAGAAAAGATCGTAATCTTACAGAAGAGTTTAAGAAATCTGGTTATAGCTATGTAACGGATAGAGATCAATTGTTAAATGATAAAAATAATCAAATTCTTGGTTTATTTGCACCAGGTGGATTAGATAAAATGATTGACCGTAATGAAAAAACACCTTCATTAGAAGAAATGACTAATGCAGCAATTGAGCGTTTGAACAAAAATAAAAATGGTTTCTTCTTAATGGTGGAAGGAAGTCAAATCGACTGGGCTGGACATGATAATGATATTGTTGGTGCAATGAGTGAAATGGAAGACTTCGAAAAAGCTTTCAAAGCAGCGATTGAGTTTGCGAAAAAAGATAAAAATACGTTAGTTGTTGCAACGGCAGATCACGCTACTGGTGGCTTATCTTTAGGTGCCAATGGCGAGTATAACTTTAAAGTAGAACCAATTAAAGCTGCAAAGCGCACACCAGACTTTATGGCAAATGAGATTGCAAAAGGTGCAAATGTAGAAGAAACATTGAAAAAGTATATTGATTTACAATTAACTCCAGAAGAAATTCAAGCTGTAAATGATATAGCTCCGTCAAAAGATGTAACAAAGATTGATAATGCAATTGAAGATATTTTCAATAAGCGCTCGGTTACAGGCTGGACAACGGGTGGACATACAGGGGAAGATGTGAACGTGTATGCATTTGGTCCAGGTAAATACTTGTTCTCTGGCGTTCAAGAGAATACAAATATAGCGAAACGTGTCTTTGATATTGTTGGCGGTGGCGATCCGAATAAAGGAAGACGCTAATTAAGAGCGAAAGTGAGGCGAAATGCCTCACTTTTCTTTTTAGGAGTTGGGAATATGGAAAAATTATTTAGAAAATTAAGGTTCCTTTTAGTATTTGTAGTATTACTAGTTGGATGTCAACAAGAAGAGAATAACGTAGAACAAAAATCTACTACTAAAAAAACTGAGGAAAAGGTACAAATACCAAAAGAAGAAGAGAGATCTATTCAAGATGTTATTAATGCATTTGTGCGAACGACGAATGAAAAAAATCTTGCAGAACATATGGAGTTATTTTCAAAGAAGATGCCTAGTGCCGAAGACTTAAAAATACAAAAAGAAGCCGCATTTCAAAAGGGAAATAAGAAAATTGAATTGGAACATATAGATATGAAAGTTAGTAAAGTAGGGTATGTTATTGTTGAAACGAAAGAAAAGGAAGTAGACGACAGCATTACTCTTCAAAAGAAAGTACAGTATGCCCTTGGAAAAGAAGAGGATAAATGGAAGATTGAAGAGGTTCGAATAATAGAGAAAAAATAACGTGAAACTTTAATAAGTGTAGGAGTCATATTTCCCAAAATGGTATAAAAAAAGGTTCTCATTGGCGAGAACCTTTTTTTATAGTGGTAGCATAATTTGATTTGAGCATGCCTCAATATCATCAATATCTTGACGAATTGTGGCCATTTTATTATCAAGATCTTCAGCTTTCATTGCTGCATCATGTAGTTCATCTTTTAAATACTCCGGTATTTTCCCTTCATATTTATAATAAAGTTTGTGTTCTAAACTTGCCCAAAAGTCCATTGCCAGTGTACGTAACTGAATTTCTGCAAATACATCTTTTGTACCAGAATTTAATGATAAAGGGTATTTAATAATCATGTGTAAACTTTTATATCCGTTTCGTTTTGGGTTAGCGATATAATCTTTTACTTCTATGACTTCCATATCTTCGCGTTTTTGAATGACTTCTTTCAAATGATAGATATCTTCTACGAAGCAACATGTAATACGAATACCAATAATATCTTGTAAATGTGTTTGAGCGTTTTCAACTGTTGGTAATAAGCTTTTGCGCTCTAGTTTTTTAATAATACTCTCAGGTTGTTTTAGTCTTGTTTTTATATGTTCAAACGGGTTGTAATCCTCTAGAAATTGAGCTTCCCGGTTCATAATTTCAAATTTAGTTTTTAACTCTTCTAAAGCAAATGTATATGGTAATACAAAAGCTTTCCAGTAGTTAACTGTTGATTGATTATATTCCATTTATATACACACCTTTTCCTATTTGCAAGTGAGGTCGTTATTATACTAAATACCAAATCATATAAGCGCAAGCAGCAAATGATGAGATCATAAAGCGATATTTAGTTTTCATACTTTCAACTCCTTTCGAGTAAGATTTTATATAAATAAACGTGATTGTTAATAAGTTCACTATGTACAGTTTCTATAGTAATAGATTCGTGTGAATTTCGTATGAACTAATTGTTTCAGCTTTTTGTCTTTTTTGCTGTTAATCATAATTATTATTCGAATTTAAAGTGTTTTTATTTTATTTATCTATTTGTATAAATTAATGTATATTTAAATTTATAGTTAAATTTATAGTTATTGAGGAGGATATATGGTGAACTTTGAAGAATTAGCAATTGCTAGACGTTCTGCAATGAAATTTATACAAGGTATAGAAATCTCTAATGAGGACTTTAAAAAAATATTTGAGTTAACTAAGCTTTCTCCATCTTGCTATAATTTGCAGCACACACATTATGTTGTAATTCGTGATCAAGAGCGAAAAGAAAGATTAAAAGAATTAGCTTTCGGTCAATATAAAGTATCGAGTGCATCAGCGGTAGTGCTCGTTTGTGGTGATAAAAAAGCATACCAAAATGTTGAAAATATTTACTTCGGTATGAAAGTTTTAAAAATGATTGATGAATGTGAATATGAAGATACAATTAGGCAAACGAAAGGTTTATATGAAGGAAAAGGAGAGCGTTTCATGGAGGATGAAGCGATTAGAAATGCTTCGTTAAGCGCGATGACTTTTATGTACGCAGCTAAATATTATGGCTATGATACATGTCCAATGATTGGTTTCGATGAAAAAGCAGTACAAAGTGAATTAAATATGCCGGAGCATATAGTACCTGTTTTAATGATTACGATAGGAAAAAGTGATACGACTAAAACTCGCCCACGAGGATATCGAAAGCCGATTAGTGAGTTTGTTACATACGAAACATTTTAATACAAAGCATAGATTACTTAAACAAAAGGGTTCTATTTAGACCCTTTTGTTTTGTAATTGACAAATAGAATGAAGTTATATAATATATAAATCGTAATCATTACGTTTTAGTTTGCAATCTTAAAAAGAAAGGAGAATTACATATGCGTGTAAATATTACACTAGCTTGTACGGAGTGCGGTGATCGTAATTACATTTCTAAAAAAAATAAACGAAACAATCCAGAGCGCATCGAACTAAAAAAATATTGTCCACGATTAAAGCGAGTAACGTTGCATCGTGAGACGAAGTAGAAGACTAGAGATATCTCTAGTCTTTTTTTGTTTATATTTTTTGGTTGTGTTTGTTATAATTACCTTAAATTGTAATAAAGGGAGCGGTATGATGAATCAAAAAGATAAAGAAAGAAAAGAGCAGGTGGCTCATATTATTAACATTCCAGATGATTATAGGCTTGTTGTAGATGATCAAGAAGGTGTGGATGACCCATATCATCTATTATGGTGGGAGCATAAAGCGGATGAGGAGAGAACAATACAGATTACGTTGAATAGACATACTGGTAGTTTAGTTGACCTTAGGATAGAGGATGAAAAAGCTTTTTCGAGCGGTGAGGAAGCGATAGAGGAAAATAAAGCAAGAGCGATTGCAAATACATTCTTAAAAAATATACAAAAGAAGGATCTGAATTTTATACATATGTAACTGTTAAGGATGACAGGCGCAGTTGGAAAGAAGTAAATTATATGCAAGAAGTGAATGGCTATCCATTGCCGAATACAGGGTGTGTTGTGCGAGTTCATCCTCCAGGAAATATTGTGAATTTCCATTATAATGGACAAAAAGCGATAGAGAAAAAGCCGTCATGGCCAAGTGAAATTGTTGAGGAGAATGTCGTTTTAGAAAATTTGAAAGCTAGACAAGATATGAGACTTGTATTTGTAGATTTAACATACTCTTCGTGGGAGTATGAAAACGGGGAAGAAGTAAAAGGGTACCATCTTGTATATGAACCAGAGCCTAGTCATGCATTTATTGATGCAAGTACAGGCAAAGATTTATACGGGCCAGAACATTATAAATTACCTTCTACAGTACTTGTTGATAAACCGCTAAAGAGTAGTCAAAAAAAAGATGTGTTTGATTTATTTGATTGGGGCAAGGGGAAGTTTGTCAAAATAGATGAAAAAGTAGATGAGGATGAAGTCCGGATAAAATTTGTATTAAAAGAAGAATTACAAAAAGAAATAGAAGAGAAGGATTCATATTCAATGGATGAGTTTTATAAAAAACATTTTCCAATGTTGAAACATGATGAATTCGTTGTAATTACTCTAGATAAAGAAACAAATCAATTGCTTTCTTTTTTTATGTGGAAGGATGAGAAAAAAAGGAAAACAATCTTATCAAGAGAGCAATGTTTAAGCAAGGCACTTCAATTTTTAGAGCATATTATCCCAGATGCGACAAAGTATGTTCAACTTTGGGATAATTATGAGGAGGAAGAGGGGATAGAGAGGTTTTCCTTTTCAATCTATGTAAATGACATTCATGTAGAGCGGAAATATATTATGATCAACATCAATGCAGAAAATGGTGCTGTGATGCACTACTCTGGAGAGTGTGGCAACTTTATAAAAGAATTACTTACATATGAAACAACACCAAAAGTAACAAAAGAAAAAGCATTAGAAATATACAGAGAGGCTATCCGAGTTAAATTAGAATGGTTTGTAGATCATGATGCAGAGGAAACGGTATATCAATTGCTGTATAAACAAACAACGGATGAGAATTATAAAGAGTTCTTCGACGGTAGTCGAGAAATTCGTTATATTGATGCCAAAACTGGGAGAAAGATTTGGAGTAAGTAAAATAAAAAGAGTTATTTTTCAAAGAAAATAACTCTTTTTATTTTTATACTTTGCCTGTTCGTTTTTCAAAAGTAAATGTGATAGGAAGATGGGAAGAAGAATTATCACTTTTAAATATTACGTTCCATTCTTTAGTATGGGCTTTAATTTCAAAATTAAGAAGATTCATCGCTCTACGTTTATCTATTTCTAAAAACATATTATGAATTTCTGGTTCTTGCTGTAAATTAAAAGCTTTTAGTGTGACTGTAAATGTGAAGAAATTCTGCCCTTCATATACAATTTTTGATATTTTTGTTTTTTGTGTATTTAACAGTATATAAAAACGGTCTGATGGAGTTAATTGTACAGAGTCATCAGTAATTTCATTCTCGCTATTATGAAGTTCAACTAAGAAAGATGTACTATGGGAAGAATCTTTTTTGCTTGTAATCTGTAATTCAGTAGGAATCATCGGTATTTCATAAAAATCATTCCTTATTATGTTATTATAATCCTCTGAAAATTTACGGACTTCTTTTGGAAAAGAGTCTTCTTGTGTACTTAAAAAAGTTTTATGTTGATTTGGAGTTTTTTTACTAAAATTTAATGTTTCTTTAAAGTAATAATTGGAACCAGTTAAAAATAAAAAACTACAAATTAATAAAAAAATTCGATACGGATTTTGAAAGTGAAAGAACAGTAGTATACATGTAATAATTCCAATTACATAGAAAATAAAGAAAAGTAGTTCTAGTTTTGAGTGAAACGAGAAACCATAGTTATGAAAAAAATTTATTCCAGTTATAATTTGAGCTCCAAAAAATAAAGAAATTCCAAATTGAAAAAATAATAAATCCGGCCCTCTTTTAATAACAAAAGTAATGAACGAAATGAAAAGTAAAAATACCCCTAAATAAATTGTTACATTTAATAATCTATCTAATGTAATCATGAATAGTGTCCCCTTTAATAGCATATTCATATAAATAACAATTTTATTTAATTATAATATAACGATAAAATATTTTAAATGTTGGAAGTGTTGAGTTTTATAAATAAACTGTACAGACACAAACAACCTCACGCCCACATACACATAATAAAGACCACTATTTTGGCGGAGGTGAAAGGTTTGAGTCTATTCGCCGCAATTGGATACATGGTTCGAGAAGTGTTTGTCTTTGTTTCTTATGTAAAGAATAATGCGTTCCCGCAGCCGTTATCATCAGATGATGAGAGAAAGTACTTAGAGTTAATGGAGCAAGGTGATGCTCAAGCGAGAAATCTTTTAATTGAACATAATTTACGGCTTGTAGCTCATATCGTTAAAAAATTTGAGAACACAGGAGAAGATGCAGAAGATTTAATTTCAATTGGTACGATCGGGCTCATTAAAGCGATCGAGAGCTATTCTGCAGGAAAGGGAACGAAGCTTGCGACGTATGCAGCACGCTGTATTGAAAATGAAATTTTGATGCATTTACGTGTACTAAAGAAAACGAAAAAAGATGTTTCACTTCATGATCCAATCGGGCAAGATAAAGAGGGCAATGAAATATCGCTTATTGATATATTAAAATCAGAGTCTGAAGATGTAATTGATATGATTCAGCTTAGTATGGAGTTAGAAAAAATTAAAGAGTATATCGATATTTTAGACGAAAGAGAAAAAGAAGTGATTGTGAAACGTTTTGGACTTGGGCTAGATAAGGAGAAAACACAGCGGGAAATCGCTAAGGCACTTGGTATTTCTAGAAGCTACGTATCACGGATCGAAAAGCGTGCTTTAATGAAAATGTTCCACGAGTTTGTAAGGGCAGAGAAAGAGAAAAAAGCGAAAGAGTAAAGTGTATTAGAAGCAGCCATATTTTAAAATGGGCTGCTTTTCTTATTGTAAATAAGAAAAGAAAACGCGTTATGCTAAGAAGAAATACATGTTCACTGTTGAAAATGACGGATTCTATCTGTAATATTAGAAGGTGCTAAATAATTTAAGAATAATACCATACTTAGTTTTCTGTATGTATAATAAGGCTGCTTTATATGATATGTGGGAATAAGAACCAATTTTACATATGATATAGAAAGAAAAGAAGGGAAAACTAAAGTTATAGACTGATTAGGGGGTTTCGCAATTTGCGACGTACATTATATCGACTTATGATAGAACTTACAAATGGTCGCTTTACTTCTTATATATTACGTAAATTTGCACAATCTCGTTTGAGCTCTATCATTATTCCATCGTATGCGAAAGTTTTTCAAATTAATCAAGATGAGATGGAAAAGGGTTTGAAGGAATATAGAACATTGCATGAATTATTTACGCGTAAGCTAAAAGAAGGAAAGCGTAGCATTGATGCAGATGCATCGAGTATCGTTAGTCCTGTTGATGGTGTTTTTGCAGATCATGGTCCTATTGAGGATACAAAAACATTTGATATTAAAGGAAAGCGTTATTCGATTGTGGATATGCTAGGTAATGAAGAACGTGCACAGCGATATGCAGGTGGTACATATATGGTTATTTATTTAAGCCCAAGTCATTATCATCGTATTCATAGTCCGCTTTCTGGTTCTGTGACTGAAAGATTTGTACTCGGTAGAAAATCATATCCGGTAAATGCAGCTGGTATGGAATACGGGAAAGAACCACTGTCAAAAAATTATCGTTCTGTTACAGAAGTAAGCAGTGATGGCGAGCATATGGCTCTTGTAAAAGTAGGTGCCATGTTTGTTAATAGTATTGAGCTTTTGCATGAGAGAGACACTGTTCAAAAAGGTGAAGAAATGGCATACTTTACATTTGGTTCAACAGTTGTGTTATTGTTTGAAAAAGATATGATAGAAGTAGTGCAGGAATTAAAGAGTGGACAAGAGCTTCGTCTTGGTGAAAAAATAGCTACTCGCTTAGCTCATAAATAAAGAAAAGCTTTTATAACCGTAAGTAAGAGTTATGGGCAAAGATACTTAATGATGAAATCCCCTAGATGGGAGTACTTGTTTATTCGAGAGCCATCGTAGGATGGCTCTTTTTACAGGGCATCCAATAATGTATCCTTTAACTGTTTAACTGGTACGGGCTGATTAAACTTTCACTCTATATGTAATCAAGATGATTTGACAAGCTTGTCCTCTAATGAGCGTCTAATGATTTCTTGTTTTATAAGTAAAATGAAGTCGGGATTTAATTTTAGTTCTTTTGCTTTATAATAAGACTCAGTGAGTAACTCAGTGGATAACTGTTCCATATGTTTTGTTTTCAAGGTGAGTCACCTCCTAATAATATAAGGATTGATTCGTTGATGCATTTAATGTACCAAAAAAATATGACAGCCACAAACGAGTGGTTATCCACATACCTAGGTGGATAAAGTGTGTATAGTTTGTTAGTAAATTCCAAATTAACTGAAAAATTAATGTGGAAAATGTGTACAATTTTATCCACAGGTTATATATCGAAAAATGTTGTCGAAAAATTTTATGAAAAATCCTCAAAGAGGTGAAAGAAATTGAAACTATTTTTACCAAATGAATATGTAAAAAATGTATATCATGTTCAACCAGAAGATTTAAAAAAACGTGGGATTAAAGGCGTTATTACTGACTTAGATAACACTTTAATTGAATGGGATCGTCCTAATGCAACGCCGCAACTTGAAAAATGGTTCTTGGAGATGAAAGAGCAAGGCATCCAAGTAACGGTCGTTTCAAATAATAATGAGCAACGTGTGAAAGATTTTGCTGATCCATTAGGTATTCCATTTATTCATAGTGCACGTAAACCATTTGTTCGCGCATTTAAGCGTGCGATACAAGAGATGCGTTTGCAGCCAGATGAAGTTGTAGTAATTGGAGATCAGTTACTGACTGACGTGCTTGGTGGAAACCGAGTAGGCCTTCATACAATTTTAGTTGTACCGGTGGCACAAACGGACGGATTAGTAACGCGCTTTAATCGAAAAATCGAACGAAGAATTATGAAAAACATGAAGAAAAAAGGTTTAATTAACTGGGAGGAATAAAGTTTGACTGAAACAATTAAATGTATTGGTTGCGGTGTAGAAATTCAAACAGAAAATAAAAACGAAGTGGGGTATGCTCCTGCCTCATCTTTAGAAAAAGAACAAGTCATTTGCCAACGCTGTTTTCGCTTGAAACATTATAACGAAATTCAAGATGTATCGTTAACAGATGATGACTTCCTACGCATTTTAAATGGAATTGGAAAATCAGATGCATTAGTAGTCAAAATTGTAGATATTTTTGATTTTAATGGTAGCTGGTTACCTGGCTTACATCGTTTCGTAGGAAATAATAAAGTATTACTTGTTGGAAATAAAGCTGATTTAATTCCAAAGTCAGTAAAACATGATAAAGTAAAGCATTGGATGCGCTATAGTGCAAAGCAGCTAGGATTAAAACCAGAAGATGTCTTTTTAATTAGTGCAGCGAAGGGACAAGGAATTGCTGAACTAGCAGAGGCTATTGAGTATTATCGCGGCGGCAAAGATGTTTATGTTGTTGGATGTACGAATGTAGGGAAATCGACATTTATTAATCGTATGATTAAAGAATTTAGTGATGAGACTGAAAATGTAATTACAACATCTCATTTCCCAGGAACAACACTTGATTTAATTGATATCCCGTTAGATGAAGAATCTTCTTTATATGATACGCCAGGTATTATTAACCACCATCAAATGGCTCACTATGTTGGAAAACAAAGCTTAAAGCTTATTACACCAACAAAAGAAATTAAGCCGATGGTGTTCCAATTAAATGAAGAACAAACATTGTTCTTTAGTGGACTGGCACGTTTTGATTATGTAAGTGGTGGTCGTCGTGCATTTACTTGTCACTTCTCGAATCGTTTAACAATCCATCGTACAAAGCTTGAGAAAGCAGATGAATTATATAAAAATCATGCTGGAGATTTACTAAGCCCGCCAACACCAGAAGAATTAGAAAATATGCCAGATCTAGTGAAATACGAGTTTAATATTCGTGAACCAAAAACGGATGTTGTATTCTCTGGATTAGGATGGGTTACTGTGAACGAACCGGGAGCAAAAATTGTTGCACACGTACCAAAAGGAGTAAGTGTTTCATTGCGTAAATCTTTAATTTAATATGGAGAGGGATTTATGAAACAATTATATGGTGTAATCGGAAATCCAATTGGACATTCACTATCACCCGTTATGCATAACGATGCATTTGAACACTTGAATATGGATGCCCATTATCATGCCTTTCTTGTTAAAGAGGAAGAGCTAGGGGAAGCAGTAAGAGGTTTAAAAGCATTAGGTATTTCAGGATTTAATGTAACAACTCCGCACAAAGTTGCGATTATGGATTATTTGGATGAGATTGACCCGCTAGCAAAACAAATTGGTGCGGTAAATACAGTGGTTCATAAGGGTGGAAAGTTGATTGGCTACAATACAGATGGAATTGGTTTTGTCCGAGCATTGCAGTCCGTTAGTAGTGAACCACTTCAAGAGAAACGTATTTTATTGCTTGGCGCAGGTGGTGCTAGTCGAGCGATTTATTTTTCTCTTGCCGATGTAGGTGTGAAAGAGATTGATGTAGCCAATCGTACAGTAGATAAGGCGAAAGAACTTATTGTTGCATGTACGGCTACTGTTCATTCTGTTCCTTTATCTTTAGAAAAAGCAACAGAAGAGCAAGGGAATTATGATATTATCATTCAGACGACAACGATAGGTATGCATCCACGCGTTGAACATACGCCGTTACAAATTTCTTCGTTAAAAAAAGGAACGATTGTATCAGATATAATTTATAACCCATTTGAAACGAAAATTTTATGCGAGGCGAAAGAGCAAGGTGCAATCATTCAAAATGGTATTGATATGTTTGTTTATCAAGGTGCACTTGCGTTTGAAATGTGGACAGGCCGCGCACCAAATATCGAACGAATGAAACAATTAGTTATAGAAAAGCTTGGAGGCTAACATATATGTTAACAGGAAAACAAAAAAGATTTTTACGTGCACAAGCACATCATTTAACACCAATTTTTCAAGTAGGAAAAGGCGGAGTAAATGAAAATATGATTAAACAAATCGCAGATACTTTAGAAGCTCGTGAGCTATTTAAAGTAAGTGTGCTACAGAACTGTGAATTCGATCGCCGTGAGGTTGCAGAAGAACTTGCAAAAGGTGCACGTGCTGAAATCGTTCAAGTAATTGGAAGCACAATCGTTTTATACAAAGAATCAAGAGAAAATAAACAAATTAAGCTTCCTCGATAAAAAGACTAGCATGCGCTATTTTTATTGCTGATGCGTAATGATGTACAGAGCGAAACCAATTGAACTTTTATTAATAGCAACTCTCTTCATTCCTAACCGAGGAGAGTTGCTGTATGTAAAAGGAAGGGGCGTTTCTTTTGAGGAAAATTGGCATCATTGGCGGTACATTTGATCCGCCTCACTATGGACATTTGCTAATTGCAAATGAAGTATATCACGCTTTGAACTTGGAAGAAGTATGGTTCTTGCCAAACCAGATTCCGCCACATAAACAAGGGCGGAATATTACAAGTGTGGAAAGTCGTTTACATATGTTAGAGCTCGCGACTGAGGCAGAAGAACACTTTTCTATTTGTTTAGAAGAGCTAAGTAGGAAGGGCCCATCTTATACGTATGACACTATGTTACAATTGACGAAGAAGTATCCGGATGTGCAGTTTCACTTTATTATTGGTGGGGATATGGTTGAGTATTTACCGAAGTGGTATAACATTGAAGCTTTACTTAATCTTGTAACGTTTGTTGGAGTTGCAAGACCTGGGTATACATTGCATACACCATATAAGATTACTACAGTGGAAATTCCGGAATTTGCAGTTTCTTCATCCTTATTACGTGAGAGATATAAAGAGAAGAAAACGTGTAAATATTTACTTCCTGAAAAAGTACAGGTATATATCGAGAGGAATGGGTTGTATGAATCGTGAGAATGCACTGCATATTGTCAAACAACAAATGCATGAAAAACGTTATATACACACAATTGGTGTAATGGAGACAGCGATTGAGCTTGCTAAGTTATACGGTGTGGACGAGAAAAAAGCAGAGATGGCAGCTATATTCCATGATTATGCGAAATGTAGAGCAATTTCAGAAATGGAAGAGATTATTAAACGTGAAGATTTGCCGAAAGATTTACTTTGCTATAACAAAGAGTTATGGCATGCACCTGTTGGGGCATACTTAGTAGAAAAAGAAGTAGGCATTACGGATTCTGAAATTTTGCAAGCTATTACATATCATACAAGTGGTCATGAGAATATGACGATGTTAGATAAAGTGATTTATGTAGCTGATTACATTGAACCTGGGCGAAAGTTTCCAGGAGTGGAAGAGGCTCGTAAACTCGCATATACGGATATAAATCAAGCTTTATTATTTGCGTTAAAGAGAACAATTCAATTTTTAATGGAAAAAGATCAGACGATTTATCCATTAACATTCCAAACATACAATGCAGTTATCAAGGAGGAAATGAGTAAATGAACGATAAAGATTTATTAGTATTAGCGGCAAAAGCAGCTGATGATAAGAGAGCAGAAGATATGGTTGTCCTAAATATGCAAGGTATTTCACCAATTGCAGATTATTTCATTATTTGTCACGGAAATTCAGACAAACAAGTGCAAGCAATTGCACGTGAAATTAAATCAAAAGCACATGAGTTCCAAATCGACGTACAACGTATGGAAGGATTTGACGAAGCACGTTGGGTATTAGTTGATCTTGGAGATGTAGTTGCTCATGTATTCCATAAAGATGAGCGTAATCACTATAATTTAGAGCGTCTATGGGGCGATGTGCCACGTGAAGATATTACAGAAGAGTTAGGCAAATGAAATACGAACAATTTGCATTGTTGTACGACGAACTAATGAATGATGTCCCTTATGATAAATGGGTGGAATTTACAGAGGAAAGTTTACAGCAGGCAGATATGAAAGAGGCAAAAATTCTTGATGTAGCATGCGGTACGGGTAATGTAACCCTGCCGCTTGTGCAAAAGGGTTACGATTTAATAGGTGTCGATCTTTCGGAAGAAATGTTAACAGTCGCTCAGCAAAAACTAGGAGGAGAGGGATACTTTATTCCTTTTTATCAACAAGACATGCGCGAGCTTGATGTTCCAGGTGAGTTTGATTGTGTAACCATCTTTTGTGATTCATTAAATTATGTATTGCAAGAAGATGGAGTACAAGAAACATTTAGAAGAGTATCTCACCATTTACGTCAAGATGGTTTGTTTTTATTTGATGTACATTCTTTATATAAAATACATCATGTATTTCAAAATGAAACGTATACAGTAAATGGAGAAGAAATATCTCTTATTTGGAATTGCTTCCCTGGTGAAGAATCAAATAGTGTAGAGCATGATTTAACATTCTTTGTTCAAGATCCGGAAGAAGATGTGTACCATCGGTTTGACGAATGTCACGTGCAACGTGCATATCAAGTGGAAGAGTTAACGAAATGGCTTGAAGAAGCAGGTTTTACAGTGCTTCGTGTAACAGGTGATTTTGAGCGACTTGAAGTTACAGAACAAACAGAGCGTATTTTCTTCATGGCGAAGAAAAACGGATAAAACAAAAGCAACCGAGAAGGTTGCTTTTGTTTTATAAAGAAGATGTATTTTTAGTTCTAGCATAATCTGAAGATTGTATGCGTAAAGTGTGGGAATAGTAGTTGAAGTGAAAATGTATTGTAAAAAAGTAAGTATTTATAAAAAGGATTTGGAATGAAAATGACGTATTTATTATGTGTGTTTATTGAATTGCTGATCAACGCATTCTAAATCTTCATCAAATTTTTCATGTGTTCGCTCAATTAACTTATGGAACATATCTCCAACGTGTTCTTCTAAAACCCGGATGCCTTCCCCAGTAACGCCGCCTTTCACGCAAACCTTTTCTTGTAAGGTAGGTAATGTGAAGATTTCTTTTTCAAGTAATTTCCCCATCCCCACGACCATTTCACTTACTAAAGTAGTAGCCTCTTCGTGTGTAATATTTGTTTTATCTACAGCAGCGTTAATGAAGCATTGTAGTAAATAACTAAAGAAAGCAGGACCGCAACTTGCTATATCAGATGAAACGCGCGTTATATCTTCTTCTATTACAAGAGGTGTCGAAATATTTTTGAATAGACGAAGTAGTTTTTGTTGCCATTCTTCAGAGCAATTATCTCCAAATGTAAATAGTGAGGCGCCAGAGAGCGCGCGATTTGTGATACTTGGAATGATACGCGCGACGTGGCAAGGTACGAGAGTCTCTAATTGTGATGGAGATATTGGACTTGTAATAGAAACTAAGCACGTGTCATCAGAAAAATGTTCAGTGTATTTTTTTAGGATAGGGTATATATCTATCGGCTTAACACAAATAAAGATCAGTTGTGATTGTTCGATTATTTCCGGGATAGTTTTTGCTATATGAACAGAAGGGTATTTTTCTTTTATATGATATGCTTTGGCAGGCGTCCGATTAATGATTGTAAGGCACGAAGGTTTGACAGCACGGGTTTCTAAAAATGCATCGATTAGTATATTCCCCATGTTTCCTGTCCCTATAATTCCTATGTTCAAAGTTTCATCCCTCCTTCGTAACAGCTTTCTCCTAAACAATATGAATGATGTTATAAATTTATGATTAGAGGTGTAAAATGATGTGGGATTTTCCGAAAAAGTGGTTAGGTTTAGTAGCTATTATTGGAACTTTACTTTTTCTTGTTTTTTGGAAAACGAATCAGAGTGTAGAACGAACGCCTATTACAATGAATGTACAAGAGAAGGATATAGAAAAAAAGAGTAAACCGAAAATGTCGGATACAAAGGAACAGAAAAGAACAATTATAATTGATGTGAAAGGAGCGGTTAATAAAGAAGGGGTATATGAAATGGAGGAAGGAGATCGCGTAAAGGATGCGGTTCAAAAGGCTGGTGGTTTTTTATCAGAGGTAGATATGAAAAAAGTGAATTTAGCACAAATTGTACAAGATCAAATGCTTCTTTATATACCGAGTAAAAATGAGTCAGAACAAGGGATGCTTACTTCTTCTAAGGAAGATGGCAAGATTCGAATAAATACAGCGGCGAAAGAGCAATTAGAAAAAATTACAGGGATTGGCTCTAGAAAGGCAGAAAGTATTTTGAAATATCGAGAAGAGCATGGTCCGTTTCAGAAAATAGAAGATTTATTAGAGATTGATGGGATTGGTGCGAAATCTCTTGAAAAGATAAAAGATCAAATTATTATTCCGTAAAAGATTGACGAAGTTTTTCTTCTTTCGCTACACTACAAGTAGACAAAAAAGTAGGTGAAAATATGGAACGAATTTCATGGGATCAATATTTTATGACGCAAAGCCATCTACTATCGTTACGTAGTACATGTACAAGGCTTGCGGTAGGAGCAACAATCGTTCGCGATAAACGAATTATTGCGGGTGGATATAATGGTTCAATTAAAGGTGGTGTACATTGTATAGATGATGGTTGTTACGTAATCGATAATCATTGTGTTCGGACAATTCATGCCGAAATGAATGCTTTATTACAATGTGCCAAGTTTGGTGCGAAAACAGAGGAAGCAGAAATTTACGTTACGCATTTCCCTTGTTTACAATGTTGTAAGGCAATTATTCAAAGTGGTATTACAGCGGTTTATTATGCGCAGGATTATAAAAATCATCCATACGCCATAGAATTATTCGAACAAGCGAATGTAACAGTGAAGCACGTTCCGCTAGAATATGATATTGCTGCATTAGAGGAGCAAAAACGTTATAAGGAGTTAAAAGAATTATTTGCGCCTTTAGAAAAAGATAATTTATCAATGGAAGAATTACAGCATGTATTCACGAAAGCAAAAATGATGCTATAAGGAGTGAGTATAAGTTGCAGGAACAATGGGGGTATGTTGCAATCTCGTTTATAATAGGGGTTGCAATTGCCTTTTCCTCGTCACTTTTATTGATAGTTTTTTGCCTCTTTTTAAATGTTTTCTTCTGTTTATATCGCACTTCGCGTAAAACCTTCATTTTTTGTATTGTAGCGTGCTTTAGTAGCGCTATATACACTTCCTATGTTCAAACGTGGAATAAGCCTCTAGGGGAGTCCTATGGAGTTACAAGAGGGGTTATACAAAATACACCGCTTGTTAATGGGGATCGCCTATCTTTTCAATTTGAAGATCAGAATAAAAATATAGTGCAGTTAAGTTATAGAATCAAATCAGCCTTGGAAAAGAAAAAAATGCAACAATTATACATAGGGATATCATGTGTATTCGAGGGTGAGAGGAAAGAACCGGAAACAGCTCGGAATTTTCATGGTTTTAATTACCGTGATTATTTATACAAACAACATATTTATTTCACATTTGAGGCTACATATATTTCTGAATGCTATAAAACATCACTATCGCTCACGCAATGGATTCTTCTTTTGAGGCAACAAGCAATCTCGAAAGTTACAGAAATGTTTCCAGAGCAATCAGGTGCTTTTATGAATGCATTACTATTTGGTGATAGACAACAAATGACGTTTAAAGTGGAAGAGCAATATCAACAATTTGGTCTTGTACATTTGTTAGCAATTTCAGGTTCGCACATTGTATTGTTAATGGTGATAGTATATTTTATTTTGCTAAGAAGCGGTGTGACAAGGGAGGTAGCAACAATTTGCCTTATCGTTTGTATTCCTTTGTATATGGTTTTAGCAGGGGCGTCACCCTCTGTTATAAGAGCTTCTATAACAGGAGTTTTGATGTTGATTGCTTTTATGTGCTCGATTCGTTTATCTAGTTTAGATGCTTTAAGTGTAACAGCTATATGTATGCTTATATATGACCCTTATCTTGTTTTTAATATTGGATTTCAGTTTTCTTTTGTAGGTAGCTTCGCTTTACTTTTGTCTGCTCCGTTATTGTTAGGGAGTAGCAACGGAGTAATCCGAAATTCTATTTATATTTCTATCATTTCACAGCTCGTTAGTACTCCGATTTTGTTATATCACTTTGGTTATTTTTCTCCATATAGCATTCTCCTCAATCTCTTATACGTTCCGTTTTTATCTATCATTGTATTACCATGTAGCATTATTATTTTACTGTGTATGCCAATTGTCCCGTTTCTCGCAAAAGAATTTGCGGATATATTATCAATAGGCTTGAGTATGTCTAATGATTTTCTGAGTTATTGTGAAAGTTTACCATTTACCCAGCTTATTTTCGGGAAAACGCCCTTCAATCTTGTAGCTGTATATTGCGCGAGTATTGTCAGTATATTGATGGTTTGGGAAAGGAGAGCGCCGAAAAAAATAGTTTGTATAGTTGCCAGTGTATTTCTTTTTATTAGCACATGTCATTATGTATATCCATATTTTAGAGGAAGCGGAAGTGTAACATTTATTGATGTTGGACAAGGTGATGCAATATTAATTCGCCTTCCGTATGATAATGGAATTTATCTTATTGATACAGGTGGAACGCTTCGTGTGAATAAGGAAGAATGGCAGCAAAAAAAGCATGAATTTTCTGTTGGGAATGATATTTTAATACCCTATTTACAAAAAGAAGGTATTAAAACAATTGATAAATTAATCGTAACGCATGGAGATGCAGATCATATAGGTGCTGCGCAAGAATTATTATCATATATACCTGTAAAAGAAGTGGTATTTGGCCGGAAGGGAAAAGATGCAGTATTAGAAAAAGTAGTAAAGAAACAGGCATTAGAAAAGGAAATGAAAATAACTGAAGTGGGGGAAGGGGAGAATTGGAGTGTAAATGAAGCAGAATTTTTCGTTTTAGCTCCAAAAGGAAAAGAAAAAAGCGAAAATAACGCTTCAATTGTAATATGGGCAAAATTTGGAGGGCTGAAGTGGCTATTTACAGGCGATTTGGAAGAAGACGGGGAGAAGATTTTAGTAGAGGCATATCCAGATTTACGAGTAGATGTTTTAAAAGTTGCTCATCATGGGAGTAATACGTCATCTATAGAGCCTTTTTTGAACGTCATACAGCCTCGTGTAGCGATTATATCTGTTGGTAAGCAGAATAGGTATGGACACCCGCATAAAGAAGTGATAGAGCGTTTTGAGAAGATGGGGAGTGCGATATGGCGCACGGACGAGCAAGGTGCTATTTCCTATGTTTTTAAAGGGAAAAATGGAACCTTTAAAAGTAAAATCACATATGATAAAACACATAATAGATGAAAAAGAGAAGACTGCCATGAAGTGGCAGTCTTTAAGAACCGATAAATTTAATAACAGTTGCAATGATGAAAAGTGTTGCGAAAAAACCAAATGAGACGATAAATCCTACCCCTGAATCAATAGCGTCATTGCGTTTACTTTGAACGTTTTGTTCAAAATCATTCATTTAGAATCCCTCCCCAACATTCCACTTTAGTATAAAATATTGTCAGAAAAAAATCTACAATTTCCATATGAAGAGAAAACGAGCTTTTTTGTTACTTTTAAATCATGAAGTAATGTGAGTTTTTCGTTTCCAAGCATGTTAACAGTTGGCACTTATACTCAAATTTTTATTGTGAATAATAAAGGGAAGGTGATTACCGCACACCAATAAGAAACCCGGGGCTTATTGCGTGGCGTTTAATATAAATAAAGGGACGGGTTATAAAGCCTGTTCCTTTGTACTTGTAAAACAAAAGCTAGGGCATTAGTATAAATATATATTGCCAAGTTAGGGAGTAGGAAAAAGTATGAGTGATATACATAAAAAAATTAAAAAGAAACAGTTTGCTCCGTTATATTTACTATATGGAACGGAAGCTTTTTTTATAAATGAAACGATAAAGCTTATTACGACAGAAGCACTTGAAGAAGAAGATCGAGAGTTTAATGTTGTGACATACGATTTAGAAGAAGCGTATTTAGAAGATGTGGTTGAGGATGCGCGTACGCTTCCTTTCTTCGGAGAACGGAAAGTACTGTTAATAAAGTCACCGCTATTTTTGACTTCGCAAAAAGAAAAGTTAGAGCAAAATATAAAAATTTTAGAAGAATACATTGGTGAACCTTCCCCATTTTCTATTCTTGTTTTTGTTGCGCCTTACGAAAAACTTGATGAGCGAAAAAAAATTACAAAACTATTAAAGAAAACAGCAGATGTAGTAGAAGCAAATGCGATGCAAGTGCAGGATGTTCAGAAGTGGATTGTTGCTCGTGCAGATGAAGTACATGTGCATATTGATAACGCGGCTGTTAGTTTGTTGCTAGAGCTTGTGGGGAGTAATGTAACAATGTTGGCGAAGGAAATGGACAAGTTAACGTTATACGTTGGTATGGGCGGAGAGATTACGACGAAACTTGTTGCAGAGCTTGTGCCAAAATCAGTTGAGCAAAATGTATTTGCTTTGACAGAAAAAGTGGTGAAAAAAGATATTGCAGGTGCAATGCAAATTTTGGATGGATTATTTACGCAGCAGGAAGAACCGATTAAATTGCTTGCGTTATTAGTGAGTCAATTCCGCTTGCTCCATCAAGTGAAAGAGCTACAGCAACGTGGTTATGGCCAAAATCAAATTGCATCTCATATTGGTGTACATCCGTATCGTGTAAAGTTGGCAATGAATCAAACGAAGTTTTTCTCTTTTGAAGAATTAAAAAAAGTGATTATAGAATTAGCGGAAGCTGATTATAGTATGAAGACGGGAAAGATGGATAAGAAGCTTGTGCTCGAGTTTTTCTTAATGCGATTAAATCATATGTGATGACACAAAAAAGTTCATGTACTAAGTATATGAACTTTTTTGTATATAAAAAAACGATCCAAATGGATCGTTTTTTAAACGCCTTACGCGTTTACTTGTTTCGCTAAGCGAGATTTTTGACGAGCTGCAGCGTTTTGGTGGATAAGACCTTTGCGAGCTGCTTTGTCAAGTTTTTTAGAAGCAGTTTTGAAAGCTTCTTTAGCATTTTCAAGATCGTTATTAGTAACTAAAGCTTCTACAGTTTTAACAGCAGAACGCATGTCAGACTTGATAGAAGCGTTATGTGCACGACGCTCTTCGCTAAGTTTAGCGCGTTTGATAGCAGATTTGATGTTTGCCATACTTTTCACCTCCCTGGTGCAATCGAATGACTCGATTCTTACATAGAACAAGTGATATTCTATCAAACGGTGAAGAGAATTGCAATAGTATATCCATGAAATTTCACGTAAAGGAAAGAATGACCTTATATAACTTTGGGAAATCTAACGATATTTACTATGAATTACGGAGGAGATACGATGAAAGAACCATTAGATTTAAGTAAATATAGCATTAGAACTGACCTAGCTGTAGAAGCTCATCAAATGTTGCAAGAAAGCCAAGAAGAACAAAAAGGGATACAGGGAGTTATTGTAAAAGAGAGGGAAGAAGAAGGTACTATAATTACAAAAGTAACAATTGATGAGGCTGCCTCTGAAGCGATGGGTAAAAAGCCTGGAAATTATTTAACGCTTGAAGTTCAAGGTATACGTCAGCAAGATACAGAACTTCAACAAAAAGTGGAGCGTATTTTTGCAAAAGAATTTTCTTATTTCTTAGAAGAGATTGGCGTTACAAAAGAAGCAAGCTGTTTAATTGTAGGTCTTGGGAATTGGAATGTAACACCAGATGCTCTTGGACCGATAGTTGTAGAAAATGTATTAGTAACGAGACATTTGTTTCAATTACAGCCTGAAAGTGTAGAAGAAGGGTTTAGGCCTGTTAGTGCAATTCGGCCGGGGGTAATGGGGATTACAGGGATCGAAACGAGCGATGTTATTTATGGGATTATTGAGAAGACGAACCCGGACTTTGTAATTGCGATTGACGCATTAGCTGCCCGTTCTATTGAACGAGTAAATAGCACGATACAAATTTCTGATACTGGAATTCATCCCGGATCGGGGGTTGGGAATAAACGTAAAGAACTAAGTAAAGAAACATTAGGTATCCCTGTTATCGCAATTGGTGTTCCGACTGTGGTCGATGCTGTTTCGATTACAAGTGATACGATTGATTTTATTTTGAAACATTTTGGCCGGGAGATGAAAGAAGGAAATAAACCTTCACGATCTTTGTTACCAGCGGGATTTTTATTTGGAGAAAAGAAAAAATTAACAGAAGAAGATATGCCGGATGAAAAGAGCAGAAATATGTTTTTAGGTGCTGTTGGTACGTTAGAAGAAGAAGAAAAAAGAAGGCTGATTTATGAGGTGCTATCTCCTCTTGGTCATAATTTAATGGTAACCCCAAAAGAAGTAGATACTTTTATTGAGGATATGGCGAATGTAATAGCGAGTGGTTTAAATGCGGCGCTGCATCATCAAATTGATCAAGATAATACAGGAGCATATACACATTGAGGGGAACAGATGATTATCGTTTGAGTCGCTTTACGCTTTTGTGTATATGTAGTGTAGCTTTATGTTTACTTATGATGATAGCAGGAGTGGCACTTACTAATCATGGTTTGAAAAGTATGAAAGGCTATCAGCAATTGTCATATGAACAAATCGCTCATATGACAGGGACAGAAAGTACAGGTGCTGAATCAGAAATTTTGGGTAGCTCGTTTTCGGCCTCAGAAAAACAACAACAATTAGAACGTTTAAGAAGTTTTAATGTTGTAGAAGGAATTGGGATGGCTGTAGCAAGTGTAGCTTATGAAATGACGAAGTTCGGAACGGATATAGTTGTTGGGAAAATAAAAGAAATTTTTAGCTAAGAGTAACATGGGAGAAGGTTGTTTTACTGATTTGTAAGACAGCCGTTTTAAAATTTGAAAAGGGTTTGTCTCTTATGGTTTATTCGCATAAGATATAGATAGAATGATTTGTATCGTAAGCAGCACGAGTTTTCATTGAATCTTTGTTGCTCTATTGATATAATCAGTGCTAGTGTATATTGGCGAGACTATTAGGAGTTGAGAACATAGATGAATAAAGAAGAAAGAGCAAAAAGACAGTCCAAAATTCGTAATTTCTCTATTATTGCTCATATTGACCACGGAAAATCAACGTTAGCAGACCGTATTTTAGAGAAAACAAACGCGTTAACACAACGCGAAATGAAAGCTCAGTTGCTTGACTCTATGGATTTAGAGCGTGAGCGTGGTATTACAATCAAATTAAACGCAGTACAATTAAACTATAAAGCAAAAGATGGTGAAGAGTATATTCTTCATTTAATTGATACACCAGGACACGTCGACTTTACGTACGAAGTATCACGTAGTTTAGCGGCTTGTGAAGGCGCGATTCTTGTAGTAGATGCAGCGCAAGGTATTGAAGCGCAAACGTTAGCAAACGTATACTTAGCGCTTGATAATAATTTAGAAATTTTACCAGTTATTAATAAAATCGACTTACCAAGTGCGGATCCGGAACGTGTACGTCAAGAGGTGGAAGACGTAATTGGTTTAGATGCATCAGAAGCGGTACTTGCTTCTGCGAAAGCTGGAATTGGTATTGAAGAAATTTTAGAGCAAATTGTTGAAAAAGTACCAGCTCCGGCGGGTGATTCAGAAGAGCCGTTACAATGTATGATTTTCGACTCTTTATATGATCCGTACCGCGGTGTAATTGCTTATATCCGTGTTGTAAATGGAACAGTAAAAGTTGGCGATAAAGTACGTATGATGGCAACGGGTAAGGAATTTGAAGTAACAGAAGTAGGTGTATTTACACCGAAAACTACACAACGTGACGAGTTAACAGTAGGTGATGTAGGTTTCTTAGCAGCATCGATTAAAAATGTTGGTGACACACGCGTTGGTGATACGATTACACATGCGAAACGTCCAGCTGCAGAGCCGTTAGCAGGTTACCGTAAGTTAAACCCGATGGTATTCTGTGGTCTGTATCCAATTGACTCTGCTCGTTATAACGATTTACGTGATGCATTAGAAAAATTAGAGTTAAACGATTCTGCTCTTGAGTTTGAACCAGAAACATCTCAAGCGCTAGGATTTGGTTTCCGTTGTGGTTTCTTAGGACTTCTTCACATGGAAATCATTCAAGAACGTATTGAACGTGAATTTAAGATTGACTTAATTACAACAGCGCCAAGCGTTATTTATAAAGTTTATTTAACTAACGGTGAAGATGTTATAGTTGATAACCCATCTAATATGCCAGATCCACAGTCTATCGATCGTGTAGAAGAGCCGTTTGTGAAGGCTTCAATTATGGTTCCGAATGACTATGTTGGAGCTGTAATGGAGATTTGCCAAGGTAAACGTGGAACGTTTATTGATATGCAATATTTAGATGAAACGCGTGTTACATTAACATATGAAATCCCGTTATCAGAAATCGTATATGACTTCTTCGATCAATTGAAATCAAATACGAAAGGGTATGCATCATTTGACTACGAGTTAATTGGCTATAAACCATCTAAACTTGTGAAAATGGATATTCTTTTAAATAATGAACAAGTGGATGCTTTATCATTTATCGTACACCGTGATTCAGCGTATGACCGTGGTAAAGTAATCGTAGAGAAATTAAAAGAATTAATTCCGAGACAACAGTTCGAAGTGCCAATTCAAGCGACTATCGGAAATAAAGTTGTAGCACGTTCTACAATTAAAGCGATGCGTAAAAACGTACTTGCAAAATGTTACGGCGGTGACATTTCTCGTAAGCGTAAACTTCTTGATAAGCAAAAAGAAGGTAAAAAACGTATGAAGTCTGTTGGTTCTGTAGAAGTACCACAAGAGGCATTCATGGCTGTACTGAAAATGGATGACAACTAATATTTGAAATAAAAAAGAAGTCGTTTGTGCGGCTTCTTTTTTCTGTATAATTACTTTTTAGACATCTGAGCAGCTCTCATTTACAATAATGAGAGAGCTTTTTAGTTCATATAGAGTTAGGAGACTGTTAATGTCCGAAAATATTCGAAAAGATATTCAAGATAAAATACAAAATGGTAATTTTAATTGTGAAAAGGAATTGACGCTTTCTATTATTAGTGGAAAGTGGAAAGTTGTGATACTGTGGCATCTTGGTGTGGAAGGGCCGCATCGTTTCAGTGAATTACAACGGTTATTCCCAAGCATTTCTCATAAAGTTTTGTCGAACCAATTAAAAGAGTTAATGGAAGATGGGATTGTTGATCGGACAGTATATCCCGAAATTCCTCCTCGCGTTGAGTATTATATGACGGAACTAGGCATGTCACTTTTACCGATCGTTGAAATGATGTATGATTGGGGAAAAATGCGAATGGAACAAATTCGTAATACGTTAGAGAAGTAGAGAACCCTCCGGAGTGCGGAGGTTTTCTTTTTAGAAAGGTAGGAGTTATATTTGGTACAAGCTGCATATATTCATATTCCGTTTTGTCAGCACATTTGTCACTATTGTGATTTTAATAAAGTGTTTATTGAACGCCAACCGGTTGATCAATATTTAGATTATCTAGAGAAGGAAATAATAAATACGGTTCAAAAAGTTCCGTTTGATAGTATGAAAACGATTTTTGTGGGCGGGGGAACTCCGACAGCGTTAAATATGGAGCAGACAAAAAAATTACTCGAGATTATTAATCGTCATTTGCGTCCGTTCGCCCCGAATTGTGAATTAACATTTGAAGCGAATCCAGGAGATCTACCGAAAGAGAAGTTGAATGTACTGCTAGAAGGTGGAGTGAATCGAATTAGTTTTGGTGTGCAAACGTTCCGTGATGAACTGCTTGAGAAAATTGGGCGCAAGCATACGAGGGAAGATGCATTCCTAGCGATTCGAGAAGCACAGGAAGTAGGCTTTAAAAATATTAATGTAGATATTATTTATGCTTTGCCAGGACAGACGATAGAAGATGTAAAAGAAACATTAGATATTGCTTTTACGCTTGGTGTACAACATTTCTCGGCATATTCATTAATTGTGGAACCAAAAACAGTGTTTTATAACTTAATGAACAAAGGGAAATTGCGTCTTCCGGGTGAAGACCATGAAGCGAAAATGTATGAAATAGTAATGGATGAAATGGAGAAACACGGTTATAACCAGTATGAAATTAGTAATTTCTCAAAAGGTGACAATAAAAGTAGACATAATCTCACATACTGGAATAATGAAGAGTATTATGGATTTGGAGCTGGAGCTCATAGTTATGTGAACGGGGAACGTATTCAAAATGTAGGTCCCCTGAAGCAATATTTTAATAAAATTGATGAAACAAGATTTCCGTATTTAGATGTTCACAAAGTGACGGAGAAAGAAAGAATGGAAGAAGAACTGTTCTTAGGGCTTCGAAAAACAAAAGGTGTTTCTAAAACGTCGTTCCGCAATAAATTTAATGTGGAGATGGATCAAGTTTTCGCGAAGCAGTTACAAAGCAATCAAGAGCAGGGATTGCTTGAAGAGGAAGATGGACATGTACGTTTAACGCGAAAAGGAAAATTATTAGGGAATGAAGTATTCCAATCATTTTTGATTGACTAATTAAATGTTCCATAGGTGTGAAAAATTTTCATTATTTCGTGACGTTTCCGTTGACAATTGAATGTCAATTTTGGTAAGTTATTAATAGATTTAGCACTCAAAGACAAAGAGTGCTAACAGAGGTGATGATGAGATGCTTACGGAACGTCAGCTCTTAATTTTACAAACAATTATTGATGACTTTATTGGATCAGCGCAGCCCGTTGGGTCTAGAACGTTGGCTAAAAAAGATGAAATTACATTTAGTTCAGCTACTATTCGAAATGAAATGGCGGACTTAGAAGAATTAGGTTTTATTGAAAAAACGCACAGTTCTTCTGGACGTGTTCCTTCTGAGAAAGGCTACCGATTTTATGTAGACCATCTTTTAGCGCCGCAAAACTTACCAAATGCTGAAATTGTACAAATTAAAGATTTATTTGCCGAAAGAATTTTTGAAGCGGAAAAAATTGCACAGCAATCTGCTCAAATTTTATCAGAACTTACGAATTATACGGCCATTGTTCTTGGACCGAAGTTAAGTACAAATAAACTTAAAAATGTACAAATTGTGCCGCTTGATCGTCAAACTGCAGTCGCTATTATTGTAACTGATACAGGGCATGTACAAAGTAAAACGATTACCGTTCCGGAATCTGTTGATTTATCAGATTTAGAAAAAATGGTTAATATTTTAAATGAAAAGCTATCTGGCGTACCGATGGAAGAACTTCATAATAAAATCTTTAAAGAGATTGTTACAGTTTTACGTGGGTATGTTCATAATTACGATAGTGCAATAAAAATGTTGGATGGTACATTTCAAGTTCCGTTATCGGAAAAGATATACTTTGGAGGAAAAGCAAATATGCTTTCGCAGCCAGAGTTCCATGACATTCAAAAGGTTAGATCTTTACTTACCATGATTGATAATGAAGCCGAATTTTATGACATTTTGCGTCATAAACAAGTCGGGATTCAAGTGAAAATTGGTAGGGAAAATTCTTCGACGGCTATGGAGGATTGTAGTTTAATTTCTGCAACATATTCGATCGGCGAAGAGCAACTTGGAACAATTGCTATTTTAGGTCCTACGAGAATGCAATATTCTCGTGTAATTAGTTTGTTACAGTTATTTACGAGACAATTTACTGATGGGCTTAAAAAGTAAATGAGAGTAATACATTCGCTCAAGTGATGAAATTTTCATTGCTGTGTGTAATATATAATCCTTAGGTAATCATGCTATGCATGATACCTAATACCTTTTAAGGAGGTGAATATTGTGGAAGAGCGTAACGAACAAGTGGTAGAAGAAGTAAAAGAAGCGCAAGTTGAAGAAGCTGTCACGCCAGAAAACAGTGAAGAAACTGTAGAAGAAAAAAGTGAGGCTGCTCTTTTACAAGAAAAAGTAGATGAGTTACAAGCGAAACTAACGGAAACGGAAGGTCGCACATTACGTCTACAAGCTGATTTTGAAAATTATAAGCGCCGTGTCCAAATGGATAAACAGGCTGCTGAAAAATATAGAGCACAAAGTCTAGTTTCAGACATCTTGCCAGCTCTTGATAATTTTGAAAGAGCGATGCAAGTGGAAGCGACTGATGAGCAAACGAAATCCTTGTTACAAGGTATGGAAATGGTGCATCGTCAATTGTTAGAAGCACTGAATAAAGAAGGTGTGGAAGTGATTGAAGCTGTTGGTAAACAGTTTGATCCTAATGAACACCAAGCTATTATGCAAGTGGAAGATAGTGAATTTGAATCAAACGCGGTTGTAGAAGAATTCCAAAAAGGTTATAAACTAAAAGACCGTGTGATTCGCCCATCAATGGTAAAAGTAAATCAATAATTTACATAAAACTAGGAGGATTCGCCATGAGTAAAATTATCGGTATTGACTTAGGTACAACAAACTCTTGTGTAGCTGTTATGGAAGGTGGAGAACCAAAGGTTATCCCAAATCCAGAAGGAAATCGTACAACACCTTCTGTTGTAGCTTTCAAAAATGAAGAACGTCAAGTTGGGGAAGTTGCAAAGCGCCAAGCAATTACAAACCCAAATACAATCATGTCTGTTAAACGTCATATGGGTACAGACTACAAAGTAGAAGTTGAAGGTAAAGATTATACACCTCAAGAAATTTCTGCAATCATTTTACAAAACTTAAAAGCTTCTGCTGAAGCATACTTAGGTGAAACAGTAACGAAAGCTGTTATTACAGTACCTGCATACTTCAACGATGCAGAGCGTCAAGCAACGAAAGATGCTGGTCGTATCGCTGGTTTAGAAGTTGAGCGTATCATTAACGAGCCAACAGCAGCAGCACTTGCTTACGGTTTAGAAAAACAAGATGAAGAACAAAAAATCTTAGTATATGACTTAGGTGGCGGTACATTTGACGTATCTATCCTTGAGTTAGCAGACGGCACATTCGAAGTTATTTCAACTGCTGGTGACAACCGTCTTGGTGGCGATGACTTTGACCAAGTTATCATCGATCACTTAGTAGCTGAGTTCAAAAAAGAAAATAACATTGATTTAAGCCAAGATAAAATGGCGCTTCAACGCTTGAAAGATGCAGCTGAAAAAGCGAAAAAAGATCTTTCTGGTGTAACACAAACTCAAATTTCATTACCATTCATTAGTGCTGGAGCTGCTGGTCCATTACACTTAGAATTAACGTTAACAAGAGCGAAATTCGAAGAGCTTTCAGCAGGTCTTGTTGAAAGAACATTAGAGCCAACTCGTCGTGCATTAAAAGACGCTGGTTTTGCTCCAAGCGAATTAGATAAAGTTATTCTTGTTGGTGGATCTACTCGTATCCCAGCTGTACAAGAAGCTATTAAACGTGAAACTGGTAAAGAGCCATATAAAGGTGTAAACCCTGATGAAGTTGTAGCATTAGGTGCTGCAGTTCAAGGTGGCGTACTTACTGGTGATGTAGAAGGCGTTCTATTATTAGACGTAACTCCACTTTCTTTAG
The DNA here is from genome assembly GCF_015712745.1 of Bacillus sp. SRB3LM. Lineage (NCBI taxonomy): Bacteria > Bacillati > Bacillota > Bacilli > Caryophanales > Bacillaceae > Bacillus > Bacillus sp. SRB3LM. The sequence goes on along the minus strand of NZ_VWVQ01000078.1, from coordinate 95,127 downwards.
GTATTGAAACTATGGGTGGCGTGTTCACGAAATTAATCGAGCGTAACACTACAATTCCAACAAGTAAGTCACAAGTATTCTCAACAGCTGCTGATAATCAACCAGCAGTAGACATTCACGTATTACAAGGTGAGCGTCCAATGTCAGCTGACAACAAAACGTTAGGTCGTTTCCAATTAACTGACCTTCCACCAGCACCACGTGGTATTCCACAAATCGAAGTAACATTCGATATTGATGCGAACGGTATCGTTAACGTACGTGCGAAAGACTTAGGAACAAGCAAAGAGCAAGCTATTACAATCCAATCTTCTTCAGGTCTTTCTGATGAAGAAGTAGAACGTATGGTACAAGAAGCGGAAGCAAATGCTGACGCTGACCAAAAACGTAAGGAAGAAGTTGAACTTCGTAACGAAGCTGACCAACTTGTATTCCAAACAGACAAAGTTGTAAAAGATTTAGAAGGTAAAGTAGATGCAGCTGAAGTTGCAAAAGCAACAGAAGCAAAAGAAGCATTACAAGCTGCAATTGAGAAAAACGAGCTTGAAGAAATTCGTGCGAAAAAAGATGCTTTACAAGAAATCGTACAACAGTTAACTGTTAAATTATACGAGCAAGCTCAAGCTGCTGCTGGTCAAGCAGAAGGTGCGCAAGGTGCACAAGACGCTGGCGCGAAGAAAGATAATGTAGTTGACGCTGAGTTTGAAGAAGTAAAAGAAGACAAGTAATTCAACTGTAAACATAATAAGTAAGATGACAAAAAGTCAAAGTCAAGCGTGCCTTGACTTTGGCTTTTTTCACGAATGAGAAGCGATGTGTGAGGATCTTAAGTTTTTCGCTTTGCATACTGTAAGTGAGGAAACTTTGTTGCAAAGCACTTTCTTTCGGTGTTAAAATTACGTTTATGTGAAAGATTCGGGGGTTGTAAATTTATGAGTAAACGAGACTATTATGAGGTCCTTGGACTTAGCAAGGGCGCTGCAACAGATGAAATTAAAAAAGCGTATCGTCGTTTGGCTAAAAAATACCATCCAGACGTAAGTAAAGAAGAAAATGCAATTGAAAAGTTTAAAGAAGTACAAGAAGCATACGAAGTGTTAAGTGATGATCAAAAGCGTGCGCAGTACGATCAATTTGGTCATGCTGGTGCAAATCAAGGATTCGGTGGATTTGGCGGCGGAGGAGACTTCGGCGGTGGCTTCGGTTTTGAAGATATATTTAGTTCTTTCTTTGGCGGTGGCGGCGGCAGACGTCGTGATCCAAATGCTCCGCGCCAAGGTGCTGACTTACAATATCAAGTCACTTTAGATTTTGAAGAAGCTATTTTTGGTAAGGAATTAAATGTGGAAATTCCAGTAGAAGATCCATGTGATACTTGTAAAGGTAGTGGAGCAAAACCAGGAACTTCAAAAGAAACATGTAAACATTGTTCAGGTTCTGGTCAAGTGAGTGTTGAACAAAACACACCATTTGGTCGTATCGTAAACCGTCAAGCTTGTGGTCATTGTTCAGGAACTGGACAAATTATTAAAGAAAAATGTACGACATGTCACGGTTCAGGTAAAGTTCGTAAACGTAAAAAAATTAATGTTAAAATTCCAGCGGGTATTGATAATGGTCAACAAATTCGTGTGTCTGGAAAAGGTGAAGCCGGCGTAAATGGCGGACCAGCAGGAGACTTATATGTTGTCGTTCATGTAAGAAATCATGAATTCTTCGAGCGTGAAGGAGATCACATTATTTGCGAAATGCCATTAACATTTGCGCAAATGGCGCTTGGTGATGAAGTGGAAGTTCCTACTGTTCATGGTAAAGTGAAGCTGAAAATTCCAGCAGGAACACAAACTGGAACTGAATTCCGCTTAAAAGGAAAAGGTGCTCCGAACGTACGTGGATACGGCCAAGGAGATCAATATGTAGTCGTTCGTGTTGTTGTACCAACGAAATTGACTTCACAGCAAAAAGATTTATTACGTGAATTTGCAGGACAAGAAGAGCAGGATGATAGTTTGTTCGGAAAGCTTAAACGTGCTTTCAAAGGGGAATAATGGAAATAAAAAATGGAGTTGGTAAATTGTGAAATGGTCAGAAATTAGTATTCATACAACAGAAGAAGCAGTAGAAGCTGTCTCTCATATTTTACACGAAGCTGGTGCTAGCGGAGTTGCGATTGAGGACCCAGCGGAGTTAACGAAAGAGCGCGAGCAACAATATGGTGAAATTTATGCATTGAATCCCGATGAATATCCAGCGGAAGGTGTATTAATAAAAGCATATTTCCCGCAAACCGATTCTTTACATGAAACGATTGCAGGTGTAAAATCATCTATTGATGTGCTTCCATCTTACGACATCGAAATTGGTACTGGAAATATTACCGTTAACGAAGTCAATGAAGAAGATTGGGCTACTGCTTGGAAAAAATATTACCATCCAGTACAAATTTCTGATACATTCACAATCGTACCGACTTGGGAAGAATATACACCATCTTCTCCTGATGAAAAAATCATTGAATTAGACCCGGGTATGGCGTTTGGTACAGGAACTCATCCAACAACAACGATGTGTATACGTGCTTTAGAAAAAACAGTACAGCCAGGTGACACTATTATTGATGTAGGAACAGGTTCTGGTGTACTTAGTATTGCAGCGGCAAAATTAGGTGCGTCTTCTGTTCAAGCATATGATTTAGATCCGGTTGCGGTTGAAAGTGCAGAAATGAATGTACGTTTAAATAAAACAGATGATATCGTGTCTGTTGGACAAAATAGTCTTTTAGAAGGTATTGAAGGTCCTGTTAATTTAATCGTAGCTAACTTATTAGCAGAAATCATTCTATTATTCCCTGAAGATGCAGCAAGAGTTGTGAAATCAGGTGGATTATTTATTACATCGGGCATTATTGCTACGAAGGAAAAAGTAATTTCTGAGGCGCTAGAAAAAGCTGGATTTACAATTGAAGAAGTGTTACGAATGGAAGATTGGGTAGCAATTATTGCACGAAATGCGTAATATAGATTTTAGTCTATAATGAAAAGGGGAGTCTCTCACTATAAGGTGAGGGACTTGCCGTTTGTTATATGAAAAATGATAACGTTTCGTTCTTTTCGTAAGTGTTGACTTACGAAAGGAACGAAACTCTACTAAGGTGATTATATGCAACGTTATTTTGTAGAAGAGAAATATGTAAATGAGACAAGTATTCGTATTGTAGGTGATGACGTACATCATATCGCAAGAGTGATGCGTATGTCAGCTGGAGATCATATTTATTGCTGTGTAAACGGAAAAACAGCAGTATGTTCAATTGATGAAATTACCAGTGAATTTATTAATACGACTATTGTAGAATGGGTAGAGGCGTCAAGTGAACTTCCTGTTTTCGTGACGATTGCAAGTGGACTGCCAAAAGGAGACAAGCTAGAGTTAATTTTTCAAAAAGGAACTGAGCTTGGGGCAGCTGCATTCTTACCATTTCAAGCATCTCGCTCTATCGTAAAATGGGATGCGAAAAAAGCTGATAAAAAAGTTGAGCGTTTAAGAAAAATTGTGAAAGAAGCTGCGGAACAATCACATAGAAGTGAAATTCCAGAAGTACATGCTCCGGCATCATTTAAGCAATTGCTTTCAATGAGTGGTGAGTATGATGTTTGTCTTGTTGCTTACGAAGAGGAAGCAAAACAAGGCGAGAAATCTAATTTTGCGAAAGCTTTAACGACAATGAAACCAGGTCAAAAGCTATTGATTGTATTTGGCCCAGAAGGCGGTTTAGCTGAGGAAGAGATTACAGCGCTTCGTGAACATAAATTTGTACCATGTAGTTTAGGACCAAGAATTTTAAGAACAGAAACGGCGCCATTATACGCGTTAAGTGCTGCTTCGTATCATTTTGAATTGATGGGGTGATGATCAATGTCAACTGTTGCGTTCCATACGTTAGGTTGTAAAGTAAACCACTATGAAACAGAAGCCATTTGGCAATTGTTTAAACAAGGTGGTTATGAAAGAACAGAATATGAAAAGAAAGCTGATGTATATGTTATTAACACATGTACAGTAACGAATACTGGGGACAAAAAAAGTCGTCAAGTAATTAGACGTGCTGTGCGTCAAAATCCAGATGCAGTTATTTGTGTAACGGGATGTTACGCACAAACATCTCCAGCGGAAATTATGGCAATCCCAGGTGTGGATATTGTAGTTGGTACACAGGATCGTGAAAAGATGTTAGGTTACATCGAAGAATTTCGTAAAGAGCGTCAACCAATTAATGCTGTCCGCAATATTATGAAAACACGCGTGTACGAAGAACTTGATGTACCTTATTTCACGGATCGTACACGTGCGTCTTTAAAAATACAAGAGGGTTGCAATAACTTCTGTACATTCTGTATCATTCCTTGGGCGCGTGGTTTAATGCGTTCTCGTGATGGAAAAGAAGTTATTAAACAAGCACAACAATTAGTGGATGCAGGCTATAAAGAAATCGTATTAACGGGTATTCATACAGGTGGATACGGCGAAGACATAAAAGATTATAACTTAGCTGGATTACTTCGTGATATGGAAGCGGAAGTAGGCGGATTAAAACGTCTTCGTATTTCTTCTATTGAAGCGAGTCAAATTTCAGATGAAGTAATTGAAGTGTTAGATAAATCTGAAGTAGTTGTACGCCACTTGCATATTCCGTTGCAATCTGGTTCTAATACTGTATTAAAACGTATGCGTCGTAAATATACGATGGAGTTCTTCCAAGAGCGTTTAGATCGTTTGAAAGAAGCGTTACCAGGCCTTGCGATTACATCTGATGTAATCGTTGGTTTCCCAGGTGAAACAGAAGAAGAATTCATGGAAACATACAATTTCATTAAAGAGAACCGCTTCTCTGAGTTACATGTGTTCCCTTACTCAAAACGTACAGGAACACCTGCAGCACGCATGGAAGATCAAGTTCCTGAAGATGTGAAGAACGATCGTGTTCATCGTTTAATTGAGCTATCTAATCAATTAGCGAAAGAGTACGCATCAGGGTTTGAAGGTGAAGTGCTTGAAATCATTCCGGAAGAGCAATTTAAAGAGGGCGACCGTGAAGGGTTATATGTAGGTTATACAGATAACTACTTGAAAATTGTATTTGAAGGATCAGAAGAATTAATTGGTAAGCTAGTGAAAGTGAAAATTACGAAAGCTGGTTATCCATATAACGAAGCGCAATTTGTTCGTGTTCTTGAAGATGATGTAAAAAAAGAATCAGCTAGTGCATAAAAAGAGCGTGCAACCGGAAACGGTTTGCATGCTTTCTTTATTTGAATCGGTTAAGTACTAGAGGGCGTGGAGGCGTTTCATGCATCCCTGTATGAAAAAAGATGAAATGATAAAAATATAGTTGTCTTCATCAGTGAAGGATACTAGCTATTTGCCATAACTTTTGAAAAGGAAATGCTTCTATTCTTCTTTTATTCTGCCAAATAGTTGACCTGAAGTGATAAAATGTATTATAATCGTAAAAGACATGCTGAAGAAGTGTTTCTTTTTGCATGCTGAAGTTAGTATGTAAGTGTGATGTTTCGGAGGGAGGGAAAGAGAATGTCAAAAACAGTCGTTCGTAAAAACGAGTCTTTGGAGGATGCACTTCGCCGTTTTAAAAGATCGGTTTCTAAAACTGGTACACTTGCTGAAGCAAGAAAGCGCGAGTTTTATGAAAAACCAAGTGTAAAACGTAAGAAGAAATCTGAAGCGGCAAGAAAGCGTAAATTCTAAGAGAGGGTGTAAGTTATGAGTCTTCTCGGTCGTTTAAACGATGATATGAAACAAGCGATGAAGAATAAACAAAAAGAAAAATTAACCGTTATTCGTATGGTTAAGGCTGCTTTACAAAATGAAGGTATTAAACTGCAACATACTCTTACTGAAGAAGAGGAAATAACAGTTTTAGCTCGTGAAGTAAAACAGTATAAGGACTCCCTCCTTGAATTTAAAAAAGCTGGTCGTGAAGACCTTGTTAATAAACTGCAAAGTGAAATTCAGATTTTAAGCGCATATTTGCCAGAGCAATTAACTGAAGAAGAACTAGTTGATGTAATCAAGCAAGTTATTTCTGAAGTTGGTGCGACTTCTAAAGCAGATATGGGTAAGGTGATGACTGCTGTTATGCCGAAAGTAAAAGGTAAAACAGACGGATCACTTGTGAATAAGCTGGTTATCCAGCTATTAGCATAAAAAAACGTCTCATTTCGTATGAGACGTTTTTTTATTGTTCTTATTAAGGACGAAACGCTATATTGCTTAAAAGCGTTTCTGTAAGTGATAGAAACCCCTCTAGTTAAAGTTTCAATTTATTATTTCCTTGTATAATTCTGATTCTACACCTGTTCTTACTTCCTTGACTAAAACTTCTTTCGCAAATAAAAGCTAAGTACCGAGCCTTCTGAAACTCAGATTGAAGTTTTATAGCGTGCTCTTCAGCATAATCCTCGAAGGTAACAAAAGAGATTCTAACTATATTAGATTTTGCATCAGTTGCATAAAATGGCCGGATATGACTGTCGATAACTTGTTTTATAGCATTCAAAATTTCTTGACCAAAGCCAATTTACTTTCGTATTTCCTCATTTATTAATTCATCTTTTAATGAACCCTAATATTTTTTGAAATTCATATAACAACCATCTATAAAATATTCTTACTTACAACGTAACATTCAGAGCGGGGAAATTTTCTTTTTTGAATTTTATCCCGCATTAACAGGCAACCCGATTGGTGAGGGTTGATTAAAGTTTCACTTTATCTCATTTGTCCAATAAATGACAACTACTTATTCTATGGTCAGTATGTCACGTCCAGAACGAATTGTAACAGGTTTTTTCAAGTTTCCAACTTCTCGCTAGGCTCAATTTCTTAATGTAACTTGTACTGATATCCTGTAGGGGCGCATATTCTTGTATTAATACTTCTATTATTAAAGGTAATATCCTCTGATCCATCATTGTCCTGACAAATATGATTTCATATAGCGACTGTTTTAATTAACATGATATGAACTCTTACAGAATATAGTTATGTTAGTGAAGTCGTTATAACACGATAGGCACTTGTGAAGAAATACATATATATATGGGATGAGGAGGGGGTCTTTCGAGATGAAGAAATTAGAACAAATGAAAAATTGGTTAACAAAACAAGTAGATCTACCAGTGGATGTATTAATGGATCTGCCTCGGATTACTCTTGTTGGGCAAATACATATTTATATAGAAAATCATCGGGGGTTATTAGTGTTTTCAGATAAAGAAGTGCGATTACTTTTAAAAAATGGTCAATTATTAATTAAAGGACAATCCTTTGTTATTAAAACGATTCTTCCAGAAGAGCTTTTACTCGAAGGTATAATTGAGCAAGTAACATTTTTAGAAAATGAAAAAAAAGGTGATTGAAGTGAAACTTCCATTTGTGAAGTTTTTCTTCTTTATCCTGTAAAAGTTCCGTTGATAGAGACTGATTACAGTTTTACTCTGTTTCATTTTAGTACGAGCTATTTTAATGCTTCAAATAAAAAGTCGTATACCTACTTTTAGAAAGGTAGTGAAGGTGGTAAATGAAAAATAAATGGTTTATAAAGTGGCTTGGGTATGTAAAAGTGCGAATTGAAGGTAGAGGGGCAGAACGGTTTGTTAATGAATGTGTACGGAGGAATTTATTAGTTTGGGATGTTAAGAAGATAGCTGATGAAACGTTAGTTTTTTGTATATTGTTACGCGATGTGAAAAAAATAAAACCAATTTATAGAAAAAATGAATGTAAATTATATTTTATTGGACGTTATGGTTTTCCTTTTTGGAATAAGCGTTTAATTAAAAATAGTGGATTTTTAATTGGGTTTTTAATTTTCTTTTTTGGTGTGATTGCAATGTCAAATATGGTTTGGAAAATTGAAATTACAGGAGCAAAACCTGAAACAGAATATATATTAATGAAAGAATTGGATAAAATGGGTATTAAAAAAGGGAAACTACAGTTTCAAATGCCGAATGTAGAGGATGTACAACGCCATTTGACAGATAATATTAATGCCATTACTTGGGCGGGACTAGAAGTAAGAGGAACGACGTATCATTTTAAAATTGTTGAAAAAAACGAACCGAAAAAAGAAAAGGAACAAAGGCCACAAAATTTAGTAGCAAAAAAAGAAGCGATTATTACAAAAACGTTTGTAGAAGTTGGAAAACCGGTTGTACTGAAAAATGATCATGTGGAAAAAGGGCAGATTCTCGTATCTGGAATATATGGTAATGAGGAAAGCCCGACAATTGTTTCAGCGAAAGGTATTGTGTATGGCGAAACGTGGTATACCTCTAAAGTGAATGTCCCGTTAAAGACGCAATTTCAAGTGTATACTGGTAATGTATACAATGAACATTTTCTTAAATTTGGGGATACGAAAATAAAAATATGGGGATTTCAACATGATAAGTATAAACGCTCTCGTACTGAAAGTGTAAAGCACGATGTGAAATTATTTGGTTTTACACTGCCGATTGCATATGAAAAAGATGTTGTGAGAGAAGAGGAAGAAGCGAATCGAGAATATACAGAAAAGCAAGCGTTAAAAGTAGCGAAAGAGATGGCCGAAAAAGAACTAAAGAAAAAATTGGATGAACATGCTATGATTGTAAGTGATAAGATTTTGAGTAAAGAGGTTGAGGCGGATCAACTAAAGGTCACATTGCATTATACTGTAGTTGAAAATATTGCAGAGCCACAACCAATATCTGAATCCGATATTCAAGGAGACTGAGTAATGGCAGAACAATTAGTAGAAATGAACCAACAATTGGAAAATACTAACGAAGCAATCGCTCTTTTTGGAGTCAATGATGCGCATTTAAAAGTAATTGAACGAGAACTCAATGTATCGATCGTAACTAGAGGAGAAACTGTTCATGTATCTGGGGCAGTTGAAACGGTAACACTCGTAGAAAAAATCTTACAGCAATTACTTGTTGTAATTCGTAAAAGTATATCAATTTCGGAGAGAGATGTTGCGTATGCAATTCAGCTCGCACAACAAGGGAAAATTGCTCAATTTGAAGAGTTATATGAAGAAGAAATTTTCAAGACTGCAAAAGGTAAATCCATTCGTGTAAAAACAATGGGGCAAAGACGATATATTCATGCGATGAAGAAGAATGATATTGTCTTTGGAATAGGGCCAGCAGGAACTGGAAAAACATACTTAGCTGTAGTAATGGCTGTGAGGGCTTTAAAACAAGGATATGTAAAGAAAATTATTTTAACAAGACCTGCTGTAGAAGCTGGAGAAAACTTAGGTTTTTTACCAGGGGATCTGAAAGAGAAGGTTGATCCATACTTACGTCCATTATATGATGCCTTACATGATATTCTTGGACAAGAATATACGCAGCGTATGATGGAGCGAGGAGTAATTGAAATCGCGCCACTTGCTTATATGAGGGGACGTACGCTTGATGATTCATTTGTTATTTTAGATGAGGCTCAAAATACAACGGGTGCTCAAATAAAAATGTTTTTAACGAGATTAGGTTTTAGTTCTAAAATGGTTATTACAGGGGATCCTTCACAAGTAGACTTGCCAAAAGGGGTAAAATCAGGGCTATCTATAGCCTCTAATATTTTATCTGGTGTATCAGGTCTGTCATTTATTACATTAGAACAAACAGACGTTGTGAGACATCCATTGGTGCAACGTATTATTGAGGCATATGATAAAATGGAATGATCCTATTTGTCAGGATCATTTCTTTTTGTATGATAAGGTTGGCGAACGTCATATTTTTTACTATCATGAAAGATAAGGAAAATAAACTATAGGTACTGGTGTATAAAATGTTGCCTCAAAGTATCGTTGGGTAGAAGAAATGAAAGCTATAAATAGTTTCACTTTATTTCTGGAGAGGAGAAGTATTGAAATCATGTCAAGATCTCAAGAAATTTCTAAGTGGTTTCGTAATTTACAACATTCGAAAAAACTAAGTTGGATTTCTTACGTTGTATTAGGAGCAGTGCTGTTTTTTGCGCTTATGAATAATGTAAAACCAGAGCAATTAGATGTTAACATGTATTCTATTGCGAAAAAGACAATCCATTCTCCTATAAAAATTGAAGATAAAGTTACAACGGATAAAAAGAAAAAAGAAGCCGCTACAAAAGTTGAAGATCAATATACATATAAAAGTGAGTATAAACAAAATAAAGTTGATATTGTGAATGACGTCTTCGCTAAAGTGGATGAAGTGGTGCAAGAGATTAAAGCTGTTGGACCGGATGATCAAAAAAAGATTACTGATGCTGAGAAAGTGGATAAGTTAAAAAAGAAACTACCTGCTGACTTAACGAAAGAATTATCTGATTCAAACTTACTAAATTTGATTAATGCAGATTCGGGCCAATTAGTATTAGCGAAAGATGCTGCGGTCACAGCGATTAATAGTATCATGACTGAGCATATTAAAATGGACGAATTGAAAGATGCGAAAGAACGATATGTAAGTGAGATGAATAGTGTTAATGTTGATAATGGTTTAAAAGAGTCAATTAAGGCGCTAGGAAGATATGCAATTTCAGCGAACTATTTTTATGACCCGATCTTAACGAAAGAGAAGAGAAAAGCAGAGGAAGATTTAGTTCCACCTGTTTATATTCTTCAAGGACAAGTTCTTGTTAGAGAAGGTGAAACAATTTCAAGTGATGTGTATAATCAGTTGAAATTAGTTGGTTTGTTAGAAAAAGGGAATGGCTTTCAACCTTATGTTGGATTAGCGGTACTCATTAGTGTGTTACTATACTTTATGCATAAACAATTTGAATTGTTTTTAAAGAGAAAAAGAGAAGATAGACCGTATGTTTTAGCGTATATTACAATTTTGTCTATCACAATCGTCTTAATGAAAATCATTAGTTTGTTTCAAAAACTTGAATACGCAGGGATTGCATATGTTGTCCCAGTTGCGATGGGAACATTACTTGTAAAACTAATGATTGGTGATCGATTTGTCTTTTTAACGAGTATGATTTTTTCTGTATGCGGAAGTATTATGTTTAATGAAGGAGTAACGAGTACGTTAAATTATAGTGTAGGGATTTACGTATTGTTAAGTTCATTATCGGTTAGTATTTTCTTGCGAGAAAAAAATCGTCGTACAATGATCTTACAAGCTGGTATACTCGTTTCTGTATTAAATGTAGTCGTATTGGCGGCGCTCTTATTATTACGTAATGGGAATTTTTCGCCTCTTGAAATTGGTACGCAATTATTAATGGCTTCACTTTCAGGGATTATATCGTCCGTTTTGGCTATGGGGATTTTACCATATTTAGAAAGTGGACTTGGAATCGTATCAAGTATGAAGCTTATGGAACTATCAAGTCCAAATCATCCGCTTTTACGTAGAATTTTGTTAGAAGCGCCAGGGACATATCATCATAGTGTAATGGTAGCGAATCTTTCTGAGGCTGCGTGTGAAGCAGTCGGGGCAAATGGTGTATTAGCACGTGTAGGTGCATATTATCATGATGTAGGAAAAACAGTACAACCGCAATTCTTTATTGAAAACCAAATGGGAATTGAAAACCCGCATGATAAATTAGATCCTGTAACGAGTAAAGATATTATAATTGCTCACGTAACGGATGGAGTAAGAATGCTCGAAGAATATCATATTCCACAAGAAATTATTGATATCGCTGGGCAACATCACGGTACAACGTTACTGAAATATTTTTATTATAAAGCAATTAAAGAAGATAAAGAAAAATATACAGAAGAGATGTTCCGTTATCCAGGTTCAAAAGCAACTTCGAAAGAATCGGCAATTGTTGGTATTGCTGATAGTGTAGAAGCTGCGGTACGTTCTATGAATCACCCAACGCCAGAACAAATTAATAATTTAGTGCAAAGTATTATTAAAGATCGATTGCAAGACGGTCAATTTAGTGAATGTGATTTGACGTTTAAAGAACTACAAATCGTTGGGAAAACGTTGTGTGAAACGTTAAATGGTATTTTCCATTCGCGTATTACATATCCGGAACTTCCGGAAGAAAAGGAGAAAGAATGAGTTTGTTAATTGATTTTATTGATGAAACAGAAGAAGTAAAAGAAGCGTATATGAGTTTAATTCGTGAAGTGTTAGAAAAAGCAGCTCAAATGGAAAATATCGAGGATGGCGTGGAGGTATCGGTGACATTTGTAGATAATGAGCGCATTAGAGAAATTAATCGTGATTACCGAGATAAAGATCAACCTACAGATGTAATATCTTTTGCCATGGAAGAGATGGGAGAAGGAGAAATGGAGATCGTTGGTGCAGAGATGCCGCGCATGTTAGGTGATCTTATTATCTCTATTCCAAGGGCGAAAGAGCAAGCTGAAGAGTACGGACATTCTTTCGATCGTGAACTTGGATTTTTGGCGTTACATGGCTTTTTACATTTACTTGGTTATGATCACATGACGGAAGAAGATGAAAAAGAAATGTTCGGAAGACAAAAAGAAATTTTAGAAGCTTTTGGATTAGGAAGATGAAAAAAGGAAAACTTATAGATAGTTTTGGATATGCTATAGCTGGTATATTCTTTTGTTTTCGTCATGAACGAAATATGAAAATCCATTATTTAGCCGCAGTCATTGTTATATGCTGCGGCTTTTATTTCCATATTACGAAAATAGAGTGGATGATATTACTTATTGTAATAGGGATTGTAATGAGTTTAGAGATGGTAAATACGGCTGTGGAAAAAACGGTAGATTTAGCGACTGCCGATATTCATCCGTTTGCAAAAATTGCAAAGGATGTTGCGGCAGGAGCGGTTTTATTATTTACAATTATAGCTGTTATAATTGGTGCTATTATCTTTTTACCGTATATGGTATAGTTGCATTCCGAAGCTTTTATTAAGCTTTGGAAGTGCCGTAAGGGCCTTTAATGAGAGAGTGTATCTCTTCATAGCTGTGAACAGGAAGGATGCGGGAATATGAATAGTAAACAATTAATTCTAGAAGCAATCGAAGCGCGTAAACAAGCGTACGTACCATATTCTAAATTTCAAGTAGGTGCAGCATTATTAACGCGCGGTGGAAAAGTATATCGTGGGTGTAATGTTGAGAATGCATCATATGGCTTATGTAATTGTGCTGAAAGAACAGCTTTATTTAAGGCGGTTTCTGAAGGAGATAAAGAATTTGTAGCCATTGCGGTTGTAGCAGATACAAAGCGCCCAGTACCTCCTTGTGGAGCATGTCGACAAGTTATGGTAGAATTATGTAAACAGGATACGAAAGTATACTTATCAAATTTACATGGTGACGTTCAAGAGACGACAGTCGGAGAATTGTTACCAGGAGCATTTTTAGCGGAGGATTTACATGAATAGAAAAGGTTATAAATCAGGTTTTGTCTCTATTATTGGCAGACCGAATGTTGGAAAATCTACATTTTTAAATCGTATTATCGGCCAGAAAATTGCTATTATGAGTGATAAGCCACAAACGACTCGTAATAAAATTCAAGGTGTATATACAGAAAATGATGCACAAGTTATTTTCATTGATACACCAGGAATACATAAACCTAAACATAAACTAGGCGACTTCATGGTGAAGATGGCGCAAACGACATTAAAAGAAGTTGATATCGTTCTGTTTATGGTTAATGCTGTCGAAGGCTTTGGTCGTGGTGAGGAATTCATCATTGAGAAATTAAAAGAAACGAAACAACCAGTATTTTTAGTAATTAATAAAATTGACCAACTTCATCCAGAGCAATTACTAGAGTTAATTGATCAATATCGTAAACTACATGAGTTTGCAGAGATTGTACCAATTTCTGCGTTAGACGGTAATAATGTGGACGCTTTAATTGGAACAATTAAAAAGTATTTACCAGAAGGACCACAATACTATCCAGATAATCAAGTAACGGATCATCCGGAGAGATTTATTATTGCAGAGCTTATTCGTGAGAAAGTACTACATTTAACACGTGAAGAAGTACCGCATTCTGTGGCTGTTGTTATCGATGCGATTCAAAAGCGTGAGGGTGGGGCAGTTTATATAAATGCAACGATTGTTGTTGAACGTGCATCACAAAAAGGAATCATCATCGGAAAACAAGGAAAAATGTTAAAAGAAGTTGGTAAACGAGCTCGTTTTGATATTGAAGCGCTACTTGGTTCTAAAGTATTTTTAGAAGTATGGGTAAAAGTGCAAAAAGATTGGCGTAATAAAATGTCTCAGCTTCGTGACCTAGGTTTCCGCGAGGATGAGTACTAAAATAGAGTCAAGCTGTAATCAGTGGATGGTTGGTTCATCCGCTGATTATTGGTTTTTATGAACTTTGATAAATTAGGAAAAATTTTTCTCACATGAAAATGGACAAAATGGGTCAATTTAATAACAACAAAGGAAATTGGTTTATAGGCTACGCTTATTGAGAAAGGTGGATTCTTATGCTAGATTTTACCTGGAAGTTTTTCTCCAAAACAGGAAGCATTGAAACGTACTTGCTTTTGAAAGAAATGGAAAAAGACGTAAACGATGAGATGGATCAACATGAAGAGGAGCTAGCGCATCTAGACTCTCCAATTTCTTGACCCGTTTTGTTCAAACCTTGGATGGTGACGAACATGTTTCAAAAAGTTGAGGGCATCGTTATCCGTACGACAGATTACGGAGAAACGAACAAGATTGTTACAATATTCTCAAGAGAACTTGGTAAGGTAAGTGCAATGGCACGAGGAGCAAAAAAACCGAAAAGCCGATTAGCATCTGTGTCGCAATTAATGACACATGGCCATTTTCTTATTCAAATGGGATCTGGGCTTGGAACATTGCAACAAGGCGAGATTATTTCAACTATGAAAGAAATTCGCGAGGATATATTTTTAACTGCTTATGCATCATTTATTGTTGAGTTAACTGATAAAGCAACAGAAGATAAAAAACATAATCCGTACTTATTTGAAATGTTATATCAAACGTTGCATTATATGTGTGAGGGTGTTGATTCAGAAGTATTATCATTAATTTATCAAACGAAAATGCTTCCAGTATTAGGGATGCGCCCGTACTTTGATACTTGTGCGATTTGTCATCAAGAAACAGACTTTGTCGCCTTCTCCGTCAGGGAAGGCGGTTTTCTGTGCTCACGTCATGCAGAGCAAGACCCATATCGTATACCGGTAGGAGAAGCTGTTCATAAATTATTACGTCTTTTCTTCCATTTCGATTTACATAGGCTCGGAAATGTATCGGTAAAGGATAGCACAAAAAAACAAATGCGTTTAGTATTGAATACATATTATGATGAATATTGCGGAATTTATTTGAAATCAAGACGTTTTTTAGAACAACTTGATAAGTTTCAAATATAATTTTGGACCGTATACGGTCCTTTTTACATACTTTCTTTTTCGAATAGCATATTTAGTATATAATATTTAAGAGATAGTATAACTTTTTTCGTTGTGCATTAAAGGTGGTGATTATCATAGAGCTGAATAAACGGCAAGAACATATCATTCAGATTGTAAAAGATCACGGTCCTATTACAGGGGAATCAATTGCAGCACAATTGGGTCTAACACGTGCGACGCTAAGGCCAGACTTAGCAATTTTAACGATGGCTGGTTATTTAGAAGCACGTCCACGCGTAGGTTATTTTTATACGGGTAAAACTGGGGGGCAGCTATTATCTGAAGCTGTTAAGAAAATTAAAGTACAAGATTATCAATCTAGACCGGTTGTAATTGATAAAAATGTTTCCGTATACGATGCAATTTGTACGATGTTTTTAGAGGACGTTGGTACATTGTTCGTTGTAGATCAGATGACTCTATTAGTTGGTGTTGTGTCTCGTAAAGATTTATTAAGAGCGAGCTTAGGAAAGCAGGATTTAACCTCTCTTCCGGTTAATATTATCATGACAAGGATGCCAAACATTGCGATGTGTCGTAGAGAGGATTCTTTATATGATATTGCGATGGAATTAATAGAAAGACAGATTGATGCAATGCCAGTTGTAAAAGATACGAAACAAGGTTTAGAAGTGATTGGGCGAATTACAAAAACAAATATTACACGTGCGTTTGTAAATTTAGTAAATAACGAATAAGTGTAATTTGTTTAAAGTGAGGTAATGTAATGGATAATAAAATCGTATATGTCGTATCTGACTCTGTAGGGGAAACGGCTGATTTGGTTGTTCGAGCAGCAATGGGGCAATTCCCGTTTGCTCCTGATATTAGACGTGTACCGTATGTAGAAGATACAGGGACATTAAAAGAAGTGATTTCGATTGCTAAGAGTAATCAAGCACTTATATGTTTTACGTTAGTTAAGCCTGATATGCGCCAGTATTTAGTAACAGAGGCTGCAAAAGAAGGGGTAGAGGCATACGATATTATTGGCCCTCTTATTGATCAAATTGAAGAAATTACGGGGCAAGTGCCGAGATATGAGCCAGGTGTTGTCCGTAGGTTAGATGAAGAATACTTTAAAAAGATTGAAGCGATTGAGTTTGCTGTGAAATATGATGACGGCAGAGATGCACGAGGTATTTTAAAAGCAGATATCGTGTTGATCGGTGTTTCGCGTACATCAAAAACACCACTTTCCCAATATTTAGCTCATAACAAACGCTTGAAAGTTGCGAATGTACCACTCGTGCCAGAAGTTGACCCACCTGAAGAACTATATCAAGTGGCAAAAGAAAAATGTTTCGGTTTGAAAATTACGCCAGATAAGTTAAATCATATTCGAAAAGAGCGATTAAAATCACTTGGATTAAGTGACGGAGCAACATATGCAAATATTAATCGTATTCAAGAAGAAATTGATCACTTTGAGGAAGTAATTAGTAAAATAAATTGCCAAGTAATCGATGTATCGAATAAAGCGATTGAAGAAACAGCAAATATTATTGTGAATGCAGTGCAAAACCAAAAAATGTTTTAGCACATTTACCAAAGGTGAATGTGCTTTTTTCGCTCGTGTGAAATATGACACCTATGGATTTTGTAATAGATTGTATTGTAATGGTTATACTTATACTCCTTTGTCTTTTAGTATATTCAAGGTGTGAGTTTGTCATCCTGAAATGTAAGATGAAAAAATAAAGGGATATGTAGCGTAGTTGAAGAAAATATATTATAATAAAAAATTGTGATAAAAACCTATATTTTACGTTTAGACTTTAATTTTTCAGAATAAACTAGGGATAGGATTTACGAAAAAGACATGTAATTACGTTAAATCGACAAAATCTATACAAGAAAACGCACATTATGGAAGGATTCACAGAAGGGATGTAGAATACAGAAATATGCAAAACATCAACAACATATCAGTTGGTGTATATGTATGTCCCGTGAAGGCTGAAGTTGTGCAAGTTGGAGCGGAATTTCATGTCGGAATTTTGTTTGTCGCATCATATGCTCATCCTTTTGGAAAATAGCAAGGCAATTGGATCTTTGTAGATACTGAACAAAATGTAGTTGATTGTTATATGGATCAACATGAAAAAGTTACAGATCTCAAGGTCAAACAGTATATGTGGCTTGCTACTGTTCTTGTAAAAAGGTCTATATGTATTGTTTCTAAGAGATACATTTGTAACAGATGAGCAAATGTATACAATTTTATATAGCAAGTATGTATATGCGATTTATGCATATAAAGGACCTGTAGGAAGGTTCAAAATCGTTTATACAATGTAATCGGCAACACTTTCTAACAAGTTTAGAAAAATATTGTCGAATTATAAAGGAATTTTTTAATTTATATCGAATACAAAATACGACACGGAGATGGAGTTATGGGGAACAGAATTCCCGAAGAAGTTGTTGAACAAATTCGGACATCATCCGATATTGTAGAAGTCATTGGTGAATACGTTCAACTTAGAAAACAGGGGCGTAACTATTTCGGCCTTTGTCCATTTCATGGTGAGAACTCTCCTTCATTCTCTGTTTCATCCGATAAGCAAATTTTTCATTGCTTCGGATGTGGAGAAGGTGGAAATGTATTTTCCTTTCTAATGAAAATGGAAGGACTGGCTTTTACCGAGGCTGTTCAAAAGCTAGGCGAAAGAAATGGAATTGCGGTTGCAGAGTACACATCAGGGCAAGGACAACAAGAAGACATATCTGATGACACTGTCATCATGCAGCAAGCTCATGAATTATTGAAAAAGTATTATCATCATTTATTAGTAAATACGGAAGAGGGAAATGAAGCACTTTCATATTTATTAAACCGTGGTATTACGAAAGAAATGATTGAGAAGTTTGAAATTGGTTATGCATCACCTGCTTGGGACGCAGCGACGAAAATTTTACAAAAAAGAGGTTTATCGCTGTCTAGTATGGAACAAGCTGGCCTTCTAATAAGAAGTGAGAAGGATGGTAGTCATTACGATCGCTTCCGCGGAAGAGTTATGTTCCCGATCTATACGTTACAAGGTAAGGTAATAGCATTTAGTGGAAGGGCGTTAGGAGATGACACTCCGAAATATTTAAATAGCCCTGAAACGCCGATTTTTCACAAAAGTAAATTGTTGTATAACTTTCACCAAGCAAGACCGTTTATTAGAAAGCGTGGGCAGGTGGTTCTTTTTGAAGGATATGCCGATGTGCTAGCTGCGGTAAAAAGTGGTGTGGAAGAAGCTGTTGCGACAATGGGAACAGCTTTAACTGAAGAACAAGCAAAACTTCTGCGACGTAACGTTGAAACTGTTGTTCTTTGCTATGATGGTGATAAAGCAGGGCGAGAAGCGACGATGAAAGCAGGGCAATTATTGCTAAAAGTTGGTTGCCAAGTGAAAGTCACATCCTTGCCAGATAAGCTTGATCCTGATGAATATGTGCAACAATATGGCACTACTGCTTTTGAAAATCTTGTGAAATCAAGTGTGAGTTTTGTTGGTTTTAAAATAAATTATTTGCGTTTAGGGAAAAATTTGCAAGATGAGTCTGGCAAAGAAGAATATGTGAAAAGTGTTTTAAAAGAGTTATCGTTGTTACAAGATGCGATGCAGGCAGAGTCATATTTGAAGTCATTATCGCAAGAATTTTCGTATTCAATGGAAACACTTTTGAACCAATTGCACCAATATCGCAAAGAACAAAAGGTACAGCAAAAACAAATAAAGCAGGTTGCTAAACCGTCTCAAGTCGTTCAAACAAAACCTAAGTTAACAGGTTTTGAAAGAGCGGAAAGAGAAATTATTTACCATATGTTGCAAAGTGCAGAAGTAGCTGTTCGTATGGAATCCCATATAGAAGATTTTCATACAGAAGAACATAAAGGGATTTTATATGAACTATACGCATATTATGAAAAGGGAAATGAACCTTCAGTCGGAACATTTTTAAGTTGGCTCTCTGATGAAAAGTTGAAAAATATTATCACTGATATTTCGACGGATGAATTTATTAATCCAGAATACACTGAAGAAGTGTTGCAAGGCCATTTGGAGACGCTTAGACGGCATCAGGAAAAACTTGAAAAGATGGAGATCATCTTTAAAGTGAAACAAATGGAAAAAACAGATCCTGTAGAGGCTGCTAAATATTATGTAGCATATTTACAAAATCAAAAAGCGAGAAAATAGCTTTTTTGATAAATTTTTAGTATAATGAATGTTTGTATCTCGCGTAAGGAGGGGAACAGATGGCTGACAAACCAGCTCGTTCTAAACAAATTGAAACTGAAATGACCCTTGAGCAAGTGAAAGAACAACTCACTGAGCTCGGAAAAAAACGTGGCGTTCTTACATATGAAGAGATTGCAGAACGCATGAATGGATTTGAAATTGAATCCGATCAAATGGATGAATACTATGAATATTTAGGTGAACAAGGCATTGACTTAGTTGGTGATAATGACAACGAAGAAGGCCCTAATAATCGCCAAATTTCAAAAACAGAAGAAGAGTTTGACCTCAATGATTTAAGTGTACCACCTGGGGTTAAAATCAACGATCCTGTTCGTATGTATTTAAAAGAAATTGGTCGTGTAGACTTACTATCTGCAGAAGAAGAAATTCGACTTGCAACGCGTATTGAAGAAGGCGATGAAGAAGCGAAACGTCGTCTTGCAGAAGCAAATTTACGTCTTGTAGTAAGTATTGCAAAGCGCTATGTAGGCCGTGGTATGCTTTTCTTAGACTTAATTCAAGAAGGTAATATGGGTCTAATTAAAGCTGTTGAAAAGTTCGATTATCGTAAAGGTTTCAAATTTAGTACGTATGCAACTTGGTGGATTCGCCAAGCTATTACACGTGCCATTGCAGACCAAGCGCGAACAATTCGTATTCCAGTTCATATGGTTGAAACGATTAATAAGTTAATTCGTGTACAACGTCAATTATTACAAGATTTAGGTCGCGAACCGTCTCCTGAAGAGATTGGTGAGGAAATGGATCTTGCTCCAGAAAAAGTACGTGAAATCTTAAAAATTGCACAGGAGCCAGTTTCTCTTGAAACACCAATTGGTGAAGAAGATGACTCCCATTTAGGTGACTTTATTGAAGACCAAGAAGCAACATCGCCTGCGGACCATGCAGCCTATGAATTGCTAAAAGAACAATTAGAAGATGTGTTAGATACGCTAACAGATCGTGAAGAAAATGTTCTACGTCTTCGTTTCGGTTTAGATGATGGACGAACTCGTACGCTTGAAGAAGTTGGGAAAGTATTCGGCGTAACGAGAGAGCGTATCCGTCAAATTGAAGCAAAAGCACTTCGCAAATTAAGACATCCAAGCCGTAGTAAGCGTCTTAAGGATTTCTTAGAATAGGTTATTTTTTAAGTTTACTTCACCTTTGTGAAGTAAACTTTTTTATTTTGTTAATTTTTGTTAAAATTTAGCTGTGGGCAACGATTACAATTTCTTGTAATTTATTTTACAGAATTGTCTTTTGATTTGCAAATGCTCATTTTTCGATTTTTCGATTAATTTTGTTTATTATATACAAAAATATATGTAGAAAAGCGAAAAATATGATGAGAAACGTTAATAATTATCGAAATAATAAGCGATATGACAATAAAAAACAATAAACTGAATTTATGGAATATTTTTAACAAGTAGTAGTTTGCTCTTTTCTGATAGAGCGTTTTCAAGTACAATATAAATGACTGAATCATCTAACTATTTAGGGGTATAGAGGGGGGAGAAGAGATATGAAACGTAATCCGCTGATTCCGTTCGCTCTTATTGCAGCATTGGGTATTATCGTTATGTTTGTATTTTCATTTCAGGGGCTAAATAAATCTAAAGAGTTAGCTGATGCAAAAAATGGTGGGAAGCCAGCACAAACAGCATCAAAACCAGAGGATATTGTGAAGCAAAGCTGTACGAGCTGCCATGGTGATCAGTTACAAGGGGCAGTTGGACCTAACTTACAAAAAATTGGTGGGAAACTTTCAAAGGATGAAATTAAAGAAATTCTTTCGAAAGGAAAAGGCAATATGCCTGCCAATATAGTTCCAGCTGATCAAGCTGCTAAAGTAGCTGATTGGTTATCGAAGAAAAAATAAAGTTCCGTATGACAAGCCTTTTGCTTATGCAAAGGGCTTGTTTTTCTATATTTTCTAAAATACGATGAATGATAGAGTGATGAATTGTTGTTATGGGCTTGCAACAACTACTATAAATTCATTATCATGGAGACAGACTGACAAGAGAAGGAGTAATGGAAATACATGAATGAAGTAAAGCTTTCAAAACGATTAGAAGAAGTTGTGCGTGAAATACCAGTAGGATCTACAGTTGCTGATATTGGATCGGATCATGCGTATTTACCGTGTTATACAATTATAAATAATATTGCTACAAAAGCAGTTGCAGGAGAAGTTGTAGATGGACCATTCCGCTCTGCACAAGCAACTGTAGCTGAAAGTGGCTTACAAGATAAGATAGATGTGCGTAAAGGGAATGGATTAGCTGTTATCGCGCCAGGAGAAGTAGATGTAATTACGGTTGCTGGGATGGGTGGAGCGTTAATTCGTGATATTTTAGAAAGTGGTAAAGAAAAATTAAAAGGTGTAACGCGTTTAATTTTACAGCCGAATATTGCAGCGCATCACATTCGTGAATGGTTTATTGAGAATGGATGGGAGCTTATCCATGAAAAAATCGTAAAAGAAGATGGAAAAATTTATGAAATTCTAGTAGGGGAGCGGGGAAACATCGCGTTGCCTTATTCTGAAAATAAACAAGCTGAATTGTTTATGGGACCATTTTTAATAAAAGAAAAAAGTGAAGCTTTTGTTGAAAAATGGGAAGGAGAATTAAAAAACTTCCAAAATATTTTAAAACAGTTAGAACGTGCGACTGATTCTGAAGAAACAAAAGCGAAACGTGAAGAAGTAGAAGCGAAAATGAAAATGATAGGGGAGATTTTATCATGAGTAAAATTCCGAATGGTCATGAAATAATTTCTTTATTTGAAAGTATGTATCCAAAGCATTTAGCGATGGAAGGTGATAAGATTGGTTTGCAGATTGGAGCGCTTAATCAACCTGTGCAGCACGTATTGATTACTTTAGATGTAACGGAGGAAGTTGTGGAAGAAGCGATTCAATTAGGGGCAAATGTCATTATTGCTCATCACCCTTTAATTTTTAACCCGTTAAAAGCGATTCATACAGATAAGGCGTATGGGAAAATTATTGAAAAGTGTATTAAAAATGATATTGCAATCTATGCAGCGCATACAAATGTGGATGTTGCTAAGGGCGGGGTAAATGATTTACTTGCTGAGGCGTTAGGATTGCAAAATACAGAAGTTTTGGCACCAACATATGCAGAAGAAATGAAAAAAGTTGTTGTGTTTGTGCCAGTCACTCATGCAGAAGAAGTAAGGAAAGCATTAGGAGACGCAGGTGCTGGTCATATCGGCAATTATAGCCACTGTACGTTTAGTAGCGAGGGTACAGGCACATTTGTACCTCAAGAGGGGACAAATCCTTATATCGGGGAAACTGGACAGTTAGAACGTGTAGAAGAAGTGCGAATCGAAACGATTATTCCAGCTTCATTACAGCGAAAAGTGATTAAAGCAATGGTAACGGCGCACCCTTATGAAGAAGTAGCATACGATGTGTATCCGCTTGATAATAAAGGTGAAACGTTAGGCTTAGGAAAAATAGGATATTTACAAGAAGAAATGACGCTTGGTCAATTTGCAGAACATGTGAAACAATCATTAGATGTTAAGGGTGCAAGAGTTGTCGGTAAGTTAGATGATAAAGTGCGTAAAGTAGCTGTACTTGGTGGAGATGGTAATAAATATATAAACCAAGCGAAATTTAAAGGAGCAGATGTATATGTAACTGGTGACATGTACTATCATGTTGCTCATGATGCGATGATGCTTGGTTTAAATATAGTTGACCCAGGACATAATGTTGAAAAAGTAATGAAGCAAGGTGTACAAAAGCAACTGCAAGAAAAAGTAGATGCAAAGAAATTCAATGTTCAAATTCATGCTTCGCAGTTACATACAGATCCATTCACATTTGTATAAGAAAAATAAAAACCGTTGCTCCATTAGGGCAACGGTTTTTATTATTGTTCTTTTTTCACCTTTACGCGAGGTAATATCTTTTGTAACGGTACTTTTCGAACTCTTTCCCATGTAGCGGGATTCATTGGATTATATTGCTCTAAGAACGCGATAACTTCTTTTGTAATCGGCGTTGGTGTAGAAGCACCTGCTGTGACAGCTACGTTTTCTACACCTTGTAGCCACTCTAATTGAATTTCGCTTACATCAGCAACTCGATATGCTTTTGTACCCGCGATTTCTTGTGATACTTGTGCTAGGCGATTTGAATTGTTACTTTTCGGATCACCAACAACAATTGTTAAGTCTGCAACATCAGCTTGTTTAGCGACAGCTTCTTGGCGAACTTGAGTTGCTAAACAAATTTCTTTATGGAATTCTGCTGTTGGGAATTTTTTTTGAATGTCCTCCATTAAATGTTGAACATCCCATTGACTCATCGTTGTTTGATTCGTTACTAAAATTTTATCTGTTGGGATTTCTAATGTTTTTAAATCATCGGCTCTTTCGATAAGGTGAACGATGTCAGGTGCAATACCAACTGCGCCTTCTGGCTCAGGATGATTTTTTTTACCGATATAAATGACATGATATCCTTCCGCTTTTTTAGCTTCGATAAGATCATGCGTTTTGGTAACATCTGGGCAAGTGGCATCGATTGTTGTTAAACCTTTTTCTTTTGCGCGTTGTTTAACTTCTGGAGAAACACCGTGTGCTGTGAAAATAACAGTACCAGAATCAATCTTATCTAAAATTTCTAAGCGACTTGGACCGTCTAATGTGATGATTCCATCTTCTTCAAAAGCGTCTGTAACATGTTTATTGTGAACAATCATACCTAAAATATAAATGGGTCTCGGCAATGATTTATCTAATGCGGCGTTACGTGCAATTACCATTGCATCGACAACACCGTAGCAATAACCACGAGGGGAAATTTTAACAATTTTCATATGAGTAATCCTCTCCTTCTAAACAAGGGATACTTTTGTGCATAGTCTTTTACATTATAAAGGAGGAGTGGATAGAAAACAAAGGATTGTTACACATATAGTTTTGGTTTTGTTGCTGTTTGTTGAACTGGTTCTTTCGGTAACTCTTTTTGTATTACAGGTTCAATCACTATTTTCTTTCGTTTTCGTTTCTTTTTTTGACGTGCAGGAGGCGGACTTTCTACCTCAACTGGCTCTGTTACATTTTCTGTTTGATTTTCTTCCGTGCTTTTTCCAGAGGTGAGGATTTTAACAATGCTTGGTAGACTACGCATAATAGGACCGTACTGTTCGACAACAGGACCTACAGATTGAACGACTTGGGATACTTTTTCGATGTTATTTATCATATTAGTTGGATTCGAAATTAAGTTCGAAAAAAAACTGCCGATGCCACTGCTTGCTGTTGCCGCAGCTGTAGTTGCGCCGCCGCGCGTTTCATTTGATTCATACATTTGAGGCGGTATCATTTGCTCAGGGTGTTGCTGCATGTATGGTTGATATTGTGGATGTTGCTGCGGATATTGTTGGTGGTATTGCTGCTGATATTGCTGTTGATATTGCGGCGGCGACGGTGGTTGCTGATGCATCATCGGTTGCCCTTCCATTTGTCGGTAAGGTGGAACCATTTGCATAAAAGGCTCGGTTGGATCGTGTTTTTTAAAAAGCTTGGCAAGAAAACCTTTCTTTTTTTGTGCCATTGGTGGTAGTTGTGGAATTGGATATGGTGTATAAGGTTGCTGCCCTGGATTCGGATACATTTGCCTTGTAGGGGATTTCGGAAACATGTGAGAAATCCTCCTTTCTTCAGTTAGGTATATACACATACAATATGCAATAAAAGGGAAGAAGGTTAGTTTTTGAAGTGAAAACCTAAAGGTTCTGGTGCAAATAAATGATAAATGAAACAAAAAGCTAGGATTCCTACCGGAATCTTTTTTATGCTGTTAATCCAAACAGTTGATTAATAAAGATATTCTGTTTTTGGACAGACCTCGCCCCTTGATAAGTTTGTCCTTTTTTGATCATATACATAGCTTCTATTCCGTCTATCATTTTTCTAGCTGTTTGGTATGATTTTAATCCAAGCATATTTCGGATGCGTTTTTTGATAAACCGATGGTCCTGTTCAATGATGTTATTTAAATATTTTTTCACACGAAGTGGAATATCGTGTGGTAGGTACTTGTCTTCTTTTAATTTCCATATCGCAACTGGGTAAGCTTTATCGCCATCGGCCGTAATTGTACGAGGTTTTTTCGCATGACAAGCTGCCAAAGCTTTCTTTAGAAAACGTTTGGCAGCTTTTGCATTTCGTCTCTGACTTAAGTAAAAATCAATTGTGTTTCCTTCGGAATCCACCGCACGATATAAATACATTTTCTTTCCTTTGATTTTTAGATATGTTTCATCCACTCTCCAGGAATCATTTGTTGGCTTCAAATGTTTTCGAATACGCTCATTTAACTCTGGCCCATACTGATGAACCCAACGCATAATCGTTGTATGAGAAAGGGATAAACCCCTTTCCTCCATCATTTCCACCAAATCGCGAAAGCTAAGATTGTACCGCAGGTACCAACGTATCGTTAACAAAATAATATCCGGTTGATAATGTTTCCACTTAAACATATTTTCTTTTTCCATACTAATCACGCACCTTTTTTAAAGTCGTAGTACCAGTATGACCAAGTTGGGAAGATCGTTTTCAAATATTTTAAAAATTTTGCACCAGAACCCGGAAATATCATAACGTGCAGCGTTTACGTCAGAAAAGGGATAGGTGGCATAAAGAACATATTTTATCTATTCATCGTCAGCACCCTTACTATGGGTATAAACGTATGACTCGTGCTTTGGCTCGAGAAGGAATGGTAATGAATCATAAACGTGTTCGTCGTCTTATGAGAGAGCTGGGTATTCAATCTATCATTCGAAAAAAACGTCCGTTTTATGGAAGAAAAACATCTGTGGTATTTAAAAATCATTTGAATCGAGAGTTTCAAGCTGAAAAGCAAAACCAAAAATTCGTAACAGATATTACTTATGTACGAATCGGAGAACAATTTGCCTATTTGTCAGCTGTGTTAGATCTATACAACAATGAAATTGTTGCCTGGAAGCTATCTTCAAGAAATGATTTAGATTTGGTTTTAACTACATTACGTCAATTAGAAGGGAAGTCATTAACTACTAAGCCCCTTTTCCATTCAGATCAAGGGTTTCAATATACATCTAAATCCTACGCAAAACAGTTAGAGAAATTAGGATTTGTCGGTAGTCATTCTAGACGTGGAAACTGTTTTGATAATGCGTGTATCGAATCATTCTTCTCACATTTAAAAACAGAGAAGTTGTATTTAGTGCGCCCAAAAACATATGAAATGGCCTACCGAGCAATTCAAGAATATATTCAGTTTTATAATACAGAAAGATTCCAAGAAAAACTTCACGGCCTTTCCCCGATAGAATATCGGGAAAAGGCCGTGGCATAATACTCTTTTTATTACTGTCTACTTGACAGGGAGATGACCATCTTCCTTTTTAAAAATGCATGTAAGTACTATTTATAGATGTCACCACGATTTCCAATGGCTTGTATGTATATGTCTTTCTCATCATGATTTATTTCAAATAAAATTCGAAAGGTTCCAACCCGTAATCGATATAGATCTGTGTAACCCTTCATACTTTTAATATCTCCTTCAGGAGGGATTTCAAGAAGCCCCTTCAATCCTTCAGCAATTCTTTTTTGTATTCCTTTTTCTTGCTTTGCAATAAATTTCACCGCGGACTTATGGTAAATCAATTTGTAGTCCGAATTCACGTTTTGCGTCCTCCCCTGATACATATCCTTCTTCACTATTTAGTTGTTCTATTTCTTGTGTAGACAATGGTTCATGATCTGAATCCGCCATATCAATTTTTTCCCAATCGTTAGGTTTCTTTTTTGAGCGTTGAACAAGAAATTCTAAAAAATCAAACGCTGCTTTTTCATCTTGTCGGTCAAGACGATCTATCAATTGATACAACTCATCTTTACGAATAGCCATGTGGTGCACCTACCTTCAGTTTTATTTTGAATGTCCACTAATTAATATTAGTGGACATGAAGTGTGGGAAAATAAATGTTTGATGTCCGCTAATATAAATTGATAAGATTAAAATAGCATGTCCGCTAATGTAAGTCAATAAAAGAGGAGGTATTTATGCATTCTATTAAAACAATTTCTATACAAGCAACATCTTTGATTTCCGATTTTATTTCTAGCTTATCTCAAGAAGGAGATTTGCATACAAAAACACTAAAAGAATATACGAGTGATTTAAAAGATTTTGTATTTTGGTTTGAAAATGTGTGGGGAAAACATGCTGAGGATACTCTTTTTCATCCAATAGAAGTTACCGCTCGCACTATCGCTCGATATCGAGAGCATATGCAAGTTACAAGATTACTAAAACCTTCTACGATTAACCGGCGCATTAATTCAATCAAACGTTATTTTGACTGGGCTAAGCAAAAAGGACTGGTACAAACAAATTATTCAAAATCAATTAAGTTTGTACCAACAGAAAAAACGAGTCCCAAACGCATGTCAGATAAAGAAGAAGCCACTTTAATGCATGCCGTTGAAAAATACGGCACACTACGTGACAGGACAATGATTATTTTTATGCTTCATACTGGCCTTCGTTCAATGGAAGTTTGTGATGTTCAAATAGAGGATGTTATCATGAAAAAAAGAGGCGGCTATGTTGTTGTTCGATCTGGAAAACGAAATAAACAGAGGGAAGTGCCTTTGAATAGTACAGCTCGTTGTGCACTAGAAGAACATATCAGATTAAGTGAGATTTCACAGAGTTATTTGTTTCCTTCTTCTAAAACAGGAAAACGCCTACAAGAAAGAGCGATCCGCCATATTCTTCAGAAGTATATTAGACTTGCAAAGTTAGAAGGATTTAGTGCCCATGATTTAAGGCATCGCTTTGGTTATGTGATGGCTGAACGCACACCATTACATCGTCTTGCACAAATTATGGGACACGATAACTTGAATACCACGATGATTTATGTAAGAGCTACACAAGAAGACTTACAGGGAGAAGTAGAAAAAATTGCCTGGCACTAAAGAATGCACATCATCCTATTCATTTGGTCATGTGATACAAACTAAGAATTGTAACAGGAGGAACAAGGGTTATGCCTGTAGATTTTTTAACACCTGAACAAGAAGAAAAATATGGTTGTTTTTGTGTCCCCCCCAACATCAGAGCAGTTAGCAAAATATTTTGGGTTAGATGATACAGACAAAGAACTGATATGGAATCGTCGTGGAGAGCATAATCAACTTGGTTTCGCTGTTCAATTAGGAACCGTTAGGTTCTTAGGAACATTTTTATCTGATCCTACAAATGTACCACAATCGGTTATTACATATATGGCAAATCAACTTCATCTAGATGCTCAAAGCTTTTCTCGTTATCGAAATAAACGAAGTCAATGGGAAACCAACTATGTTAGGGCGAGCAATTGGAGAATTGGGGAGCCTCTTTAAAACACGTTATTTACTCTTATATTTACATGATGAAAATTATCGTCTTAAAATTTTAAATCAACTCAATAGAGGAGCAGCAAGGCATAGTTTAGCGAGGGCTGTATTTTACGGCAAACATGGAGAACTTCATCAACCCTATCGAGAAGGACAAGAAGAGCAATTAGGCGCATTAGGTTTAGTAGTAAATGCAATTATTGTATGGAATACACGATATATAGAATCTGCGTTACAAGTACTCCGAAATCGCGGTTATACAATTGATAATGATGATATATCTAGACTTTCACCATTAAGCCATAAACGCATTAACATAGTAGGTCGGTATTCATTTGTTCTCCCAGAAGAAGTAAAAGATGGGCAATTACGTACATTAACATATGAAGAAACAAACAAAAAGGAACCTAATTCTTTATACGAATAGGTTCCTAATATCCGCTAATGCTTGTTGCGTGATTTTGTTCCATTGCTACACATATCCCATATATTATAGTTTCTTGATAGTAAAACTATCATGTATATAAATGAACCAGTTCCTAAACCTGTATGCAGTCGATTTTTTAGTTTCAATAAAGTCTTTCCCTTCTTTTTTTATGATTTTAAGATAAGGTTATTTAATTTTGATTGTATATAAAATGTGTAGAATATTCCTCCAAAAAATAAGCCTACAGATAGTCCACTTATGGCAGAATAAATTATATTAAACGAAATATTTTTATAATATGATGAACAAATTCTTAAAGTTACATTTAAGAGATATTTTACAAAGAAATTAATCAATATAATTATTAATGGAAGGTAACATTTCTTCCTGAATGTAACCGTCTCTTGCTTGAATAAAATTTGATATTTTGCATATAACAAATAGCAAATCAAAATGCCTGGAAGAATGAAAATCGTATAGCTTATTAAACAATATCCTAAGTAAGAAAATTTAGTGATAATTTTATCTATCCCCATATCATAAAGATCCTGGGAACAAGGAACATTTTAGATAAATTAATTGGTCTTTCTTGAGAAATAGCAATACCCCTTTTTATTAAAATGAATAATAATATCCATACCCATAATGGAGTTCTTATAAATATTTCTTTAATCATAGTATACATTGTATATCTCCTTTTTTTTATTAATATTTACATCAAAGGAGATATAAAGAAATGCTTTTAAACATAAGTAGTTATTGGGAATGTTTTTTTTATGAAGAAACATATTTTCTTGACACAAATACTTTTTCTTTTTCGTCTTAAGATACTAACCGAAAAACTTATCAAAACCCTTATAAATTAACAATGATTTACTTTATGTTTTTTACTGTTACGGATTAAAAAAGTTACAAAATGATTAGTATGTGGGCAAATTGTGGGCAGCCCCATTATTAGAAAGTCACTTATGTATGATGTATTCCTACAAGGTTAAATTTTAATAATAAAAAGTACAGCGTATATGTACAGTGCGACCCACACTATATATACCATTCACCTGACACAACCAGGTAAACACTGGCCATACTCTCATGAATTATTGTACATCATGTAGGGTTTCTTTAGCAACGTTTACCAAATTATTGGTGACGTTGCTTTTTGTTTATACAAAGGAGCTCTTAGTCTATGAAAAAGACAATCAATGTTATCGCAACGAAAGAAACCTTCCACAACCTTTCTACATTCAAAGAAGTAGAAGAACTAAACAAACCTATACGTGCATACAGAGATAATATCCGTATGTCCATTAAGCGTACCGACGTACAATTTAAACTCATTACATTACTTGAAATTTTAAAACGCCACAGCTGTAAATATGTAAGTGTTAGTTTCCTATGCAAAAATTCAATTGCTGACATAATGGAAGTTTCATATAAAACTGTACAACGTTTAATGAAGAATCTTGACCTGGTCAAGAAAAACTGGAACATGAAATAGATTATGCAATTGATTTTGAATACTGATACGGAGTCATTCCATTTAATGATGAGTGCGGACGAATGGAATGGTAATACATATAAATAAATTCAGCTACTAACTGAGTTACTTGAGCGAGAGAAATCAGTTTTTCTCCATGCAAACATTCACGTTTAAAGATGCTAAAAAATGATTCGATCACAGCGTTATCCCAACAGTTCCCCTTGCGGGACATACTTTGTTGAATCTTTTGTTGCTTACAAAAATCAGTAACTGTATAACTGGCAAACTGGGATCCTTGATCACTATGAAATAAAATCTTTTTGTGACTTCCATAAACATTTTTAACTTGCTGAATTGTGTCCTTTACTAATTGCGCATCTTGGTGAGTATCCAAAGAGTAACCAAGCACCCGCCGGGTGCTAATGTCTAATGCAGCACAAAAATACACTTTCAATCCATTTACTAAACGAAATTCTGTAATATCACATACAACTGTTGGAACGTCTTTCTTACCAGGTTTAAAGGAGCGCTCTAGTACATTTGGGAATGTATAATGGTCTTGCTTTCTTTTTTTATAATACGTGACAACTTTTGACTTTAATCCAGCTCGACATAAAGCTTGTCTTACTTGAGATAAGCTCACCATAACATCTCTATTTATAAGATAACGGTACAGTTTTCGATACCCCATTCTACCTTTTAAACGTTTAAATTGCATGACAATATAAGCCGCTGTCTTTTTACGTTGTTTCTGACCTTCAGTGGCTTTACGATGAAAATAGTCGTAAAAACCACTCGCAGACACTTGTAATCGATAGCAAAGCCAGCGCACTCCAAATATGTGGTGATATTGTTTGATAAACTGAAAACGTGTTAGTTTTGGTTTTTGGCAAAGAAGGTTGCCGCCTTTTTTAAAAATTCATTTTCCTTTTTTAATGCCTGGATTTCTCTTCGTAAAGAACGTAGTTCTGCCATATCAGTTCCCTTACTATCTAAAAGTGGAGAAGAATATTTTTTTATCCATGAATTAAGAGTCCCATGTCCTAGATCAAATTCTCTTTGAATACTGGAAATTGTACGCCCTTCTTTGATTACCAATTCAACACATTGTTTTTTAAACGTTTCATCATACTGTTTTTTCATCTGAAACACCTCTTATATAGAATAATTTATCTCTATACTGTGTTCCAGTTTTACTGTACCACCTCAAGTAGCAATGAAACGTAAAAAAGATATGCTTCAAACTTCTAATGCTATTATCATTCAACCAATTGTGGAAGAAGTGTCCGACAAGGTAGATACAAAAATTCCTACAAAGTTTCCTACCATTAAAACAAAATATAAAAGATATAAACAAACGTAATAGTAATAAGCATAGCAATACTCCACAAGAGAATATTGAACAAGCTGATTTCGTTGCTCACTAGGTACCAGAGCGTTTTGTTTCTTTAGCCTCTGCTTTTTATTCAAAAGCGAAAAACATTCAAGAATTTTGGAAAGTAGTGAAGCATTGTAAACGTGTAGTGAATCATATAACAGGGCAAACCGCTTTTGATAAAGAACAAGAATTACATATTGGTGTAAAGGCTACGAACGAATTTGCGATGAAAATAAAAGCTGAGGTCCGCATAAAAAAGAAAAATTTCCCTATTTCAATGGTATCGTGAATAATTTTATGGATAAGCTGTATTTTGATGATGAAATTTATAATAGGGACTAAAGAAATGATAAGTTACGGAATCATTCCAATACATCATTTCTCAAAACATTAACTGTGGATTCAAAAAAATGTGGAACATCATACTTTCCAATAAATTCAACCCTGCCATCAAAGACGGCAGAGCCGAATTGTCTAAGTTTCCCCACTACCAATTTAAATTTTCATACAAACTATCATTTGGGAGCGGTTAAGCCCGATTTCTCATTACATTTTGATACAATTTCTTGTTCTTGTTCACCCAAGGCTTGATAACAAAGAGCCAATTGCTGATGTAGAATCCATATATGATATGCTTAATCTGCCACCAACCAGACATATTGCTCTAATAACGACTGTGTATACAACGTTTTATACAAAAAATCATCGCTTCATGTGGTCACGTATTCTGCTTTTGGTTGCCATACCTCTATCTAATTTTCATTATACGTAACGTAGCCGCTGGAGTGGCACCCTGCACTACAACTAAATCATAAGTTCCACCCACCTGAGGACCCGAATTTACTAATGAAAGTGCAGCTGCAGGAGTTGTAATTATAGTTCCTCCAGATATTGAGAAAACGTCTGTTGTAGAAAGCGAATGGACTGATATTCTATTACGTCCAAATACATTGTTACCGTCACGCAGGCCTATCTGAGGTATTTGTGTTGTCCCAGCGTTCCCTCTTATATTTGCATTGTACTCAATAAAATAAGTTCCAGCAGTTACAGTTATGAGACCTGTTGCTGGGTTATATGTGATATCTGATCCAATATTTACAGATTGATCATCAAACTTAATAGCGGCATTTCCACCTGCTACTGTCTGATTTGAATTTAGGGCAAAAAATGCAGCGGAATTCATAAAAGTTCCCGTTGGACCCGTATCTCCCGTAGGACCCGTATCTCCGGTTGGGCCTGTGTCTCCAATAGGCCCTGTGTCTCCCGTAGGTCCCATAGCCCCAATTTGTTGCCATGGATTCCATGTGCCATTTGTCTGACTTCGTACATAAATAGATGGATTTGAAATAAATAATTGTAGAATAGAAGGACTTCCCACTCCTGGCGTAATCGCAGATACATATACAGTCCAGATTGAATTGGTATTATGGGCATTAATTGGTGGACCAGCTGCCCCATTGGAACTATAGACACCTGGTGTTGTCAACGTATTCAAATCTGTATTGGAAGGAACTGCTGTATAAGGAAAAGCACCTACTTAACTGGCTGTTAACACAACATTTCCGGTCGGTCCTGCTGTAACACCATTTATACTTAAAACGTCACCGGCTGCACCAGTAGGACCAGTGGGTCCTTGTAATGTTGGAATATTCGCAGCTGCTTTCATTTTAGATTCTAGCATCATTTCTTTTTTGAAAAGGGTCTCCATCATGCTTTGCGTACTTTCATTTACGGCTAAAATATCTTGTAAGGTACCTGCCGGACCTGTTTGGCCTGGTAACGTTCCTAAAGCAAATTGAATTTTTTCTCCTTCTGCGTTAATAATATGGGATAAACCCATTTCTTCCATGGCAATAGAAGCCAATAATAAATTGACTACATCATCTCTTGTTAATGATATATTGGGGGTAATATTCGGCATATTGGGTTGTGACATAAATTCTCCTCCTTTTCTTTAACGTTTTCATTCTTACTTACACCAAAATATATTTTGGTTCTATACACCATATGATAAGAGAAATGGTTCTGGTGCAAAAAAACAAAATGTTTGAAATGTGTTTTTTAAATTTGGCTATACTGGTACTACTACTACTTCAAAAAGGTGTGTGATCAGTATGGGCCCAGAAAATTTATTTAAGTGGAAACATTATCAACCAGATATTATTTTATTAACAGTACGTTGGTACCTGCGGTACAACTTAAGTTTTCGTGATTTGGTAGAAATGATGAAGGAACGAGGGTTATCTTTGTCTCATACAACGATTATGCGTTGGGTTTATCAATACGGACCGGAACTGGATAAACGTATTCGACGTCATCTGAAACAAACAAATGATTCATGGCGAGTGGATGAAACATATATAAAAATAAAAGGGCAATGGATGTATTTATACCGTGCGGTTGATTCTAAGGGAAATACGATTGACTTCTATCTCAGCAAAACTAGAAATCATAAGGCTGCAAAGCGATTCTTTAAGAAAGCTTTGCAGTCTTTTCATGTCTCAAAACCTCGTACCATCACAATTGATAAAAATCCTGCTTATCCAGTTGCCATCACCAAATTAAAAAAAGAGAAAAAAGTGCCGTTAGGCACTCAAATTCGACAGATAAAATATCTAAATAACGTAGTGGAGCAAGACCACCGGTTCATTAAAAAACGTGTACGCTCTATGTTAGGATTTAAATCTTTTGCCACAGCGACATGTATTCTTGCAGGAGTAGAAGCCATGCATATGATAAAAAAAGAACAGGTTGATTTACGGAATCAGTCTGTTCAAAATCAAAAAGAATTTATTCATCAATTATTTGGATTAACAGCGTAAAGAATGATCCCAGTAGGAATCCTCATTCTTTCTTGGGAACATATCCTTTCTTTGCACCAGAACCCAATTCTCTGATCATAAAAAATTCCCCAATCTTGACCATAGCTTCTCCACTCCATCATTGTCGTTTTGAAACCATTGTCCGTTATTTTTGGGGAATTTGGAACCGTTGTTATAAAGGATTTTACCACCGTTACTAACAGATATGTCAATATGAAGTACGTCTGCGATTTCTTTGTATTGAAAACCAGAAAATTTCATTAACAATATGGTTCGATCTCGTTCATTCATATGACTAAGTACGTTTTGTACTTTTGTAATCTCTTCTTTTCTAATCCAATCATCATCTAATGATGAGATAGGTTGAACCTCATGGTGTTGTATCGTTTTATCTATTCTCGCCTGATGCCTTTTTTCGGATCGTAAATATTTATATGCAACATAAGTAGAAGATTTTATGAGCCAACCAGATACATTTTCAATTGTCTTCCAATCATTTCTATATAGCTGTAAAAATACTTCTGGTGCTAATTCTTCAGCAATAGGTTGTTTTTTCACAATCCATAGAATTTGTTTCACAACATAAACGTAATATTGCTTAAATAAATCTTCAAATGTCAGATCCGAGACAGGCTTTTCTTCCTTTTTTATCTTTAACATGTCAGTTAAAACCTCACTCTCATTTGATGCCTGTATTATAAAGAACCCAGAAAGACGAGTTTTGTGACAAAAATGTTTTATTTTTTTATTATGTACGAAAAAAAGCATTCATCTTTCAAGTAGATGAATGCAAAAATTAGAATCATTTTGAGTTTTTCTTCCTATCCTTATCAAAAGATATATGAATTCAAAACAAAAGTAATTTATCCTATTTTCTTTTAAAACCGTAAAAGGAGGTATCCTCTGGAGATAAAAATAGTATTTGAAATTTAATGTGTTTTTTATAAGTGGCCCCAAAAAGAAGGAATCGTTGCCGTTCCCCAAAAAGGGCTAAAAACAACGTGATGATTTTTTATTTTTAAAAATATTCATAATTATAATGCCGTTTTTAACCTATCCAATTATTCTATTGTATTCTTCTTGGATGGTTTGTAGTTGTAGACTTAAACACTTTGCAAGTGATGCCATTTTGGGCTCTTGTTCCAACGTGAGTAACAATTGAGATACTTCTATCAACATTTGATGGACCTCATATGCTTCTTCTGTAGGCACATGCCCACATGCCCAGAAATATAACGAAGGATAAGCATAGACTCAATTATCCTCATTTTCTGATCGATTTCTTGTAATAATTGATTAGAACCACTAGACAATGATTTGTTCAATATACCAATCCTCTCCTATATTTTTTACGGGAAGAAGACAGTTATACAATAGATTCTTTTTGTACAAGTTAAAAGAAAAATGATTTTTTGTATTCTATACCAATTATAATACTTACACAAAGACATTTGTGATTTTTATTTTAAAAAAAGCCAAATGTATATACAGTTCGAATTTTTTCATTGAATTTGTTCTGTTTGGGTTTCTACCTGAACTAGTTTTTTATTTGATTCAAATGAATTGACCCATGTTAACTAGGTTAACCTAAGTTGTATCAAAGTTTTTTAAGTATTCAGGTTAACTTTAAAGGAGATTTGTATGGGGAGGAATGCAATTGAAAATGAACAACAACAGAACCGTTTTGATCATGTTGATACAACCAATCTATATGAAACGAATGGTTTTGTGTACCAACTGTATACGAACTCACTTGAAACAAACTCTTCAGATTGACTAGTAAACGTTTTTAATTTATGCGGAGTAGGAAAAGCATGTGAACGAATTAAAACGAGTACACAACCCTATAAGAACCTTTAAAATAATTGAAGGTGTTTTTCTAATAAAAGAGCATTGTATTTTTAATATAATTCCCGTAAAGTAAGCGCATACCATACAAAATATACAACTAGGAGTGTGATACACAATGAAACCCATTTTCAAAACAAGTATAGCTCTAACACTTTTTTCTCTTTCTCTTATAGGGTGTCAGTCACCACAAACACAGCCGAAACAACCATTTTCACTAACCGAACAACAAGTGATGGCAGATGCTTGGTATCAAACCGCTGGAGAAGTCAAAGCGCTCTATCATCAAGGATATAATATCGGAAAGATGAAATTAGACGCAGCACTTGCCAAAGGTACCGAGAAAAAGGCTGCCATCGTTTTAGATTTAGATGAAACTGTCGTGGATAATAGTCCGTATCAAGCCATGACAGTAAAAGAGAAGAAAGGATTTCCTTATAAATGGGAGGATTGGATTCAACAAGCGAAAGCAGAAGATCTTCCTGGTGCCGTTTCCTTTTTACAATATGCAAATAAAAAAGGTGTGGCGATCTACTACATTTCAAATCGCAAACAAAGTCAATTAGATGCTACCTTACAAAATTTACAGAATCTGAATATCCCGCAAGCTGATAAGGAGCATGTCTTATTGCAGGGAAAAGAAGAAAAAGGGAAGGAAGAACGCAGAAAGAAAGTTGCGACAGAACATGATATTATTCTATTCTTTGGAGATAATTTATCTGATTTTACAGGATTTGATGAGAAATCTGTACAAGATAGAAATCAATCAGTTGAAGCGATACACGAAGCATTTGGAGAAAAATTTATTGTGTTCCCGAATCCGATGTATGGGGATTGGGAATCCGCTTTATATCAATACGATTTCAAAAGGTCAGATACTGAAAAAGATAAGCTCCGTAAAGATGCATTGCATGTATTTGAAGATGCGAAATAATAAACGTATTGAGACAAATGGATATATGTTTGCTATTATATTCTATAAGCTGTGGTAAGCTGTCATTTGGAAGATTGGGCGCATTCGCTCAATCTTTTTTCCTATTTTTTATGATCCCATGATTAAATTGCAACATATGGCGAATACATACTACCTATCAAGGGGATTTCCTTGACGATAAAATGTTGATGCATCAACGATATAGGGCTTTTATCCCAATCTTTATGTTTTAAACAAACGTTTAATTCGACATCTTTCGTACAAATCCCACACGGATTCGCTACAATTCGTCAATATTTGTATGCATTTTTTGAGAAAGGAATTCTCTTATGTATAAATCTAATTTCGTTGCTTTCTTACTATTCGTAATCTCTTTTTCTTGTTACATCATCTATGTAACCAAAAACCCACTCTATTTGAAGTGAACCCGAATAGTGGTACATGAAAAAAACACCTCCTGAATTCGCATACTAAGTATGCAAATTCATTGGAGGTGTTTTTCGTTTGAAGACAAGAGTTCATTACCCAGAAGAAACAAAGTGGAAAGTGATTGAAATGAAGAAAGACGGCTACTCAAATCGTACAATTATGGAGAAACTCGGAATTAAAAATGTTTCCCAAATTAAGACATGGATGAAATGGT
Source organism: Bacillus sp. SRB3LM (assembly GCF_015712745.1). Taxonomy (NCBI): domain Bacteria; kingdom Bacillati; phylum Bacillota; class Bacilli; order Caryophanales; family Bacillaceae; genus Bacillus; species Bacillus sp. SRB3LM. Next base: position 56,444 of record NZ_VWVQ01000078.1, on the reverse strand, counting down.
ATCGTACAGATCAAACGTATCGTTTTCAACAACCTGTAGGAAAACAATATTCTTATGGAAAAGGACCAAAAGAGCTCAGTGAATTAGAACAGATACGTTTAGAAAATAAACATCTAAAAACAAAATTACTTGTATGGGGAAAGTATCTGGAAATCGAAAGGGGCTGAAACCAGAAACTGTAGTTGCTTTATGGGAAAATGTAAAAACAAAAATAACGGTAAAAGAATTGTGTAACGTATTAGAATTACCCCGTTCCACATTTTATCGTTGGTTACAACGAACGGAAGATTTGAAAGATGGTATAGAAGAGAAAGTAAAGGACGTTTGTCTTAGGCATAAATTCCGGTATGGATATCGAAGAGTGACCGCTACTCTTCGAAAAATGGGACTGTGTGTCAATCATAAAAAAGTATTACGAATCATGAGACAAAATCACATTCTTTCAAAAGTACGTCGAAAGAAAAAGAAATATATCAATGGTACGGAGCCAATGGTATCCCCTCATCGATTGGAGCGCCAATTCGATGCATCCAGACCAAATGAAAAGTGGTTTACGGATGTGACGTATCTCTTATTTGGAGAGCGTACCTTGTATTTATCAACGATTATGGATGCCTTTAATCGTGAAATTATTAGTTGTGTCATCAGCGAATCACAAACACTGACATTAGCGATGAAGACATTAAAACAAGCAATGAGAGGGCGAAAAGTAAAAGATGTCCTTCTTCACTCAGATCAAGGAAGTATTTATACAGCAAAAGAATTTCAAGCGTATGCCAAAGAAAACGGCATGATCACCAGCATGTCCCGGAGAGGAAATTGCCATGATAATGCCGTCATGGAAAGCTTCTTTGGTCATTTAAAAAGTGAAGCCTTCTATTCACAAGAGATAACAAAAGTATCCAACACAACTGTGCAAAAGATTGTGCTAGAATACATTCATTACTACAATTGTGTGCGAATTCAAGAAAAATTAAACCACCTATCCCCTAAAGAATTTAGGGAACAAGTGGTTTAGGTGTTTTGATTGGTGTCCCCTTTTCGGGGGTCACTTCAATTTGCATCCAGTCGTTTTATTATCTATTATGTTGATTACAATTGTAAGTGTCATTTTTTTTAGTGATTTCTATGATACAACTTATATGAAATATATACTTCTCATGGGATTGTTTCTGTATCTTATTCTTATATGTAGTACCATGCTAAACGTGATATAAGTGTGGGTACAACAACATAGTAACAAGTATATTTTATTTTAATTCCTTTCTATTAGCTCCCACAAGATAGATAAAAAATAAAAGCGATTCGGAAACTCATTTTTGTAAGCTTCCTTCTTTGTCTATTGTATGTTTTTCTTTTCATTCTCAAAATTTATAATAAGACAAAAAAGAAAAAACGCAATCTTTATGAAAGCGTCTCTTCTTTATATATAAACTTACAAACAACGGAAAGGAATTTACATCCACTTGTATCTTAGCACACATCCTCATCGACGAATATTGAGAAATTTCTACATGGTCATCTCCCTGTCAAGTAGACAGTAATAAAAAGAGTATTATGCCACGGCCTTTTCCCGATATTCTATCGGGGAAAGGCCGTGAAGTTTTTCTTGGAATCTTTCTGTATTATAAAACTGAATATATTCTTGAATTGCTCGGTAGGCCATTTCATATGTTTTTGGGCGCACTAAATACAACTTCTCTGTTTTTAAATGTGAGAAGAATGATTCGATACACGCATTATCAAAACAGTTTCCACGTCTAGAATGACTACCGACAAATCCTAATTTCTCTAACTGTTTTGCGTAGGATTTAGATGTATATTGAAACCCTTGATCTGAATGGAAAAGGGGCTTAGTAGTTAATGACTTCCCTTCTAATTGACGTAATGTAGTTAAAACCAAATCTAAATCATTTCTTGAAGATAGCTTCCAGGCAACAATTTCATTGTTGTATAGATCTAACACAGCTGACAAATAGGCAAATTGTTCTCCGATTCGTACATAAGTAATATCTGTTACGAATTTTTGGTTTTGCTTTTCAGCTTGAAACTCTCGATTCAAATGATTTTTAAATACCACAGATGTTTTTCTTCCATAAAACGGACGTTTTTTTCGAATGATAGATTGAATACCCAGCTCTCTCATAAGACGACGAACACGTTTATGATTCATTACCATTCCTTCTCGAGCCAAAGCACGAGTCATACGTTTATACCCATAGTAAGGGTGCTGACGATGAATAGATAAAATATGTTCTTTATGCCACCTATCCCTTTTCTGACGTAAACGCTGCACGTTATGATATTTCCGCCATTTATAGTAGCCAGCCTTAGAAACTTCCGCGATTTGAAGCAACCATCGGAGTGGATAGGCTTGGCGTAATGAATCGATAAGAGAAAATCGTTCTTTCTTTAGGACCATTCCTTCCCATGTAGATTTGGATTGCGCTTTTTTAAATACTCAACCTGTGCCTTCAAATAAGCATTTTCTTCTTCTAGACTATTAAAATTCTTTCGATTCCAGACACCACGTTGATCATCAAAGGACTCCCCCTGTTGCGCACGTTTTACCCACTCAATAATCTGGGCATCGCTCTTCACACCGAGTTGTTCACGAATTTCTCGCAATGATTTTCTCTCTTCTAATCGAAGACGAACTGCTTCTCGCTTTAGTTCTTCTGTATATTTTTGAAATGATTGTCCTTTTCTTGCCATAAAAAAATCCCCTCCAGATAAAACAGTATTGAGTCCATCATATCAGATGGACTCTTTTTTTACTGTCTACCTATAGGGGATAATACCAAATACCCTCTTTTTTATACGTCATAATTCACTACATAATGCTGCATTTCTGTATTGTAGTAGCCTTCGCTATATTCAATTACTTCGCCAACTTCATCGTAAGAATAACGCATACGTTTTAATAGCGCTGTCCCCTCTTTTTCACCTAACGCTTCTGCAACGAAACTAGACGCAAGTCCAACAGCGAATTCATCTCTGAAGTTTTCTAAATGAATGCCTCGGTCCTCGACTAAATCGTAAAGCGATTGTAAATCAAAATCCGATAAATCTGTACTTGCCATTTTCGCTGAGAAATAGTGCGTATAATGAATATACGGTGCATCATTTAACGCATATAAACGTTCAATACGAAAACTCTCTTTACCGAATAATTGAAATGGCACTGTTCCTTCTTCATTCTGAACGATTTCTGCTTTTAGCAATTTCTTCTGTACTTTATAGCCTTCTTCCACTAACACTTCAGTAAATTTCTTTCCCTTTGACAACTTTGTCGCAGAAGTGTTACGGATGACTTTCGTTCCTTTACCGCTTTTCTTTTCCAAATATCCTTCTTGAGCGAGTTCTTTAATCGCATTTCGCACTGTAATTTTGCTCACTTTGAACTCTTCTTCTAACTGTGGTTCGGAAGGAATATTTGTATGAATCGCATATACACCATGCAATATTCGATCACGAATAATATTTTTTATTTGTAAATATAATGGTCCTTTTTTTCTCGTTACGTTCACCGTTACACCCACTACCTTTCTACATCACCTACTGATGTCGTCATTGCCCGAAGTATATCCTTCTCTGATGACATTGGCGTATCACCGACGATTGTATGTGCAAGCATTCCAGCTGCTGAAGCAAATGAAACAGCTTTCTCTGGTGCAAACTCTTCTATCTCGCCATGAATAATCCCGCTCGTATAAGCATCTCCAGCACCTATTCTATCATATACAGAAAACGTAAGTGTTTTTGCAAAAGTGAACGCACCATCTTTACATATAAATCCGCGAAGCGAGTGTGTATTATCGCTATTAATAGAGCGATGTGTACCAGCGATTGTAGCGATATGATATGTTTCAGCTGCCTTTGGAATAAGATCAACAAGTTGCGCCTCTCGCTCCGTCTTTTCTGTTTTCATTCCAAGAACAAACATCGCATCTTTTTCGTTCATCATAACGATATCAGCAAGAGCCAGCATTTCTTCATAATGTGGTTTCGCCTGCTCATACCCGTCTTCTCCCCAAAGAGATGGACGATAGTTGCAATCAAAGACGACAGTTCCTCCGTTTTCTTTCACTGCTTTCGCCAAAGATTTCATATGATGGCGCACCGTATCATTCATCGCAAGTGTAATGCCGCAAAAATGAACGATATCAATTTCCTTTGCGATTTCTTCAAATTGATACATTTCTTCACATGCCGTATTGAAGCTACTTTCTAATCGATTTGAATATGTAACGCGGCTTGCACGTGTACCAAATCCATTTTCTAAAAAGTACATACCGACATATTTGCCGCCTCTTGAAACAAGCGAGGTTTGCACACCTAACTTTTGAATGTAAGATAATGCCGCATCCCCAACCGAATTTTCCGGTAAAGTTGAAATAAGAAGCCCTTCATGCCCTAGATGAGAAAGTGCTGCTGCCACGTTCACACCTGTACCAGAAAATGAGTAATTTAATGTGTTTGCTTGCGACAACAATTCATATCCTGGTACTTGCAGGCGCATCATTACTTCGCCGAACGCTGCAATTTTCTTACGCATATTGATCAACTAACTTCTTCACGACTGCTAATAATTCACGAACATCTTCTGTTTTCGTATTGCCAGTTTCTTTATCAATAATAGAAGAGTACACGTGCGGGATAACTTGCTCTACGTTTGCTTCAAGCGCAATACGTACAATTGTTTCAAAGTTTTCCTTATCAATTCCGCCTGTTGGCTCTAATGCAAATCCTTCTTCCGCACAAGCTTTCGCAACTGCGCGATATTCTTCTTCATGAGCTAAACCTTTCATTGGGAAGTATTTCAATGAATTTCCGCCCATATCACGTACAAGTGCGATCGCTGTTTTAATTGGAACGATTGCTTTTTCTTCCCCTGCTGCACTAATTGGACCAGTAGAAATATTTACGTACCCTACTTTTCCTGTTGGTGATACTAAACTATTAATCCAGCTATCTTTTCCGCCAAGATTTGCACGTGTCGCTCCAACTGAAGGGAACACTTGGTTAATATGACTACCAGGATAATGCTTCGCAATTTCAGCTACAACTGCTGCTTGGCGATTATCTCCAGCTCCGAGTCCAATTGATACAGCGTCATCAATTTCTTTTCCGTATGCTTTCATCGCTGTAACAGCTTCTTCTACTGTTGGATAATCTTTTGATAATACGCCTACTACTACATAACCTTCTGCTGCTTCAAAAATATCTTTCGCATTTTCTATATTGTTTGCTAATACATTTAATGCTACGCGGCCTTTATAAAAACGTTTTTGAATGTTTGTCATTTTAATTTCCCCCTACAATTTCTCTCAATTTTTCTTCAATCACATGTATGTCATCACCTTGAAGTGGACGTGGATCGATATCAAAGAATCCTTGTCTTACTCCGTAATCACGTGTGTAGATTGCAATTTCTCCTTCGCGTAATGCTGTCACAACGTCTTTTGCCGATTTATTTAACTCTTTTTCGTTAATATGAATACGTGCTCTAAAGATTGCTCTTCCCGCTTCATCTTGAACGATTGTTACATTTACACCGTTTAATTCTTTTAGCGGCATAAGTACTTGTAATAACTCTTTTTCTTGCTCACTCTTATCTTCTTTTACTCCGTACTCATCAAGTGCTTGAAGTAAACCAAAAGTTGTTTCTTTCCCAACTTTCATGCTTCTTCCAATGCAATGTAATTGCACTTTCAGCCACTCAATATATTTTCGTTTCCCGCCAACAATACCAGAAGTAGGCCCTTCAATTGCCTTTGAACCACTATAAATGGCAAGGTCTGCATACTTCACATATTTTTGAATATCTTCTTCAGCTGCCGCATCCACGATAAGTGGTACGTTATTTCTTTGCGCGACTTCCCATGCTTCTTCAACAGAAATCATATTTTTTTGCACGGCATGATGCGATTTCACATATAGAATCGCTGCTGTATTTTCACCAATTGCATCTTCAATATGCTCTGCTTTCCCTTCATTTGCGTAGCCAACTTCTACAAGTTTTCCTCCGCCTAAATAAATCATCGTTTCAACTGGAGCACCGTATTGAACGTTATGACCTTTTAACATGATCACTTCGTTTTTCGCGATTACCTCTTGATGAAGTCTTTCACTTTTACGGCGATTTCCTTCAGTAACGATACCAGCGATAGAAAGCGCAATTCCGCTCGATGCTGAATTCACAACGACCGCTGCCTCTGAATCTAGAATTCTTGCAATATGGTCTCCTGCTTTATCTACTAAATCAGCAATTTCCACATAATTTTGTCCCCCATGTTTCATCGCATCCATAACTGTATCTGTCGGAGCAGATACACCTAAAATACTCATTCTACCACTCGCATTAATCACTCTTTTTAATCCGTACTTAGCATTCAATGAATGACCCATTAATTACAACCCCTTTCGTATCAATTCTTCTTTCAGCAATGCGCTGATCCCCTTCTGAATCTATTAACGTAACCTTCTCATCTTTCACCGTAAATAAAGTTAAGTTTGCAATATCTCCTTCTTGAATGCGGCCAAACTCTGGTTTTTTCAGCCACTCTGCTGCATTTTTCGTAACCGCGTCAATTACTTCTTCTAGCGGATAACCTAAGTAAAGGAATTTCGAAAGAACGTGAGCCATACTATACACGGGACCGTGCACGCGATTCTTCCGGTAAATATCTGTACTAATTGTATTAAAAGCAATATCGTGACGCTTTGCGGCCTCTGCTACTTTAAATGAAAAACTAGCATTACCATGTCCAACATCTAAATGCACACCGCGATTCACTGCATCTAGTAATACAGGTAACGGTTTACCTTCTTCATCAAATAAATTATTTTCTTTCCCGTTTAAGTAATGTGTAATGACATCATCTTTTTCTAAAAGAGGTACAACTTCCTCAATGTGAGGAGGCGCTGAACCGATATGTACCATAATCGGTAATGATGTTTCGCGAGATAAAGAGCGCGCTATATGAAGCGGTTCAATTCCACTATCACAAACGACACTTTTACTCATTCTCGCTTTTAACCCAACGATTACATCTTTATAATTTTCTACTGCTTCTATTACTTTCTCTTTATCGATCCATTCCATATTGGATAATTCATCAATTCGTTTCAAACCGATGCGAGAAATATTTAAAAAGGCAAATAAATTCGTTTTTGCCTGCTCTCTACTTTTTACTAAATCTGCAATGCGATCAGCACCGCAACTACCCGCATCAACAATTGTCGTTACCCCTTGCTTAACGCCAATTTCATCAACCTCATCGCCATACGGATCAAACTCTGGAAAAGCGTGAACATGCAAATCAATCCAACCACTCGATACGTAAGTACCAGAGTAATCAAGAACCTTTCCACCCTCACCAACACCAGCTTTCGTCACCTGTGCGATTTTATTATTTTCAATTACAATGTCAATCTCTTCCCCGTTCACACGTTTCACATTACGTAGTACGAATCGTTCTGTCATTGTACTTCCACCCTTTTCTATAAGAAGCCATAAGAATGCGCTTACATTAAAGTTTCATTTTATGTCTCTTTCACACGTTTAGCGTAACATAAAAAAAGGAAGAAGTAAATATAACGTTATAATGTTTAAAAGTAAATCAAAAGATGCTCCTTCAAAATGCTAATAGTATAGGAATTTATATCAACGATTCGACAAGGAATATCGATTTACAGACAAGAAACGTCAATTCCTTTCTTATATAAGAAAAGGCTGTCCCAAATGGCACAGCCTTTTTCTCTATTCCTGAACCGTCACAATAACCCCATCCATATTGTTCCCGGAAATTGCATACTGCTTATTTGCTGGAACATTCACTTTCATATTCCCAGAAACTTTATAATAAGAAACAGTATATTTCTTACCTTCTACTTCAGTTGAAATCTCTTTTTCCTCTTTTAAGAACTCTAAATATTCCTCTAGTGTGAAATTCTTTTTTTGCATAATTGCGCTATGAGGTAGGCCGACATAACGGATATGCCATGGCTCATATTGAATTCCAGTAATGTTACTTTTATTTTTCGGATAACGTAATATAAAGCCATGCTTCCATACGTTCTCTTCAATCCATTTTCCTTCAGGCGCTTTCTCCATTTTCTTTTGAGTAGACCCAATGTCCAGTGATAATCCTAAATTATGTTCACTGTATCCTGCTGGAAGTGCATAATCAGATCCCATTTTTTCATATAACTGTTTTTGCTCTTGGAAATCTCTATAGCCACTACTAATCAAAAAATGGTTAACACTTTCTTTTCCAGCCGCATCGACAACGTTCAAAAACTTTTTCACAACATCCTTTGATAAACGAAGATTTCTATCAAATATTACATAGCCTCTCACTAATTCACTATTATGATTTACATTTATAATATCAGACCTAATACTATCTTTTTTTACTGGATAATCCCTGTTAACTAATAATAAATCGCCCTTATAAATTTGTTCCTTCGTAATCTCTTTCCTCTCGTTGTTTGCCGCCTTTACTAGCTCATCTTTTCCGACAATTTTAACATCGATTTCCTTTTGAAATAACGGTGATATATAAACGCCTACACATACTGTGCATGCTATAAAAAAAGAAATAAATACCCACTTTTTCATTTCTATTTCCTCCTTAACGTAACTTACGTATAGAATAGAAAAAACTATTAAAATAAAAAGTGGGGTAAAGTTTAAATTTTTATTAAATTGTTACATTCTCGTCTTTTGGCAATCGTACTTCAAATATCGTTCTAACTACATTGCTTTCAGCAGAAATCGTACCGTTATGCTGCTCGACAATATTTTTAGCAATGAATAATCCAAGTCCCGTCCCGCCACGGTTCTCTGACCTTGCTTTATCACCTGTATAAAACATATCAAAAAGATACGGTAAATCTTCTTCCGGAATGCTATCTCCGTAATTTATAATTTGTACGACAACTTCTCCATTATCAACATACCCATTCATATCAACAAATTGCCCATCATATCCGTAACGTACGGCATTTGTTAACAAGTTTTCAAATACTCTAGCTAGCAATTTTCCATCACCGTGCATCGGTAAATGAGGATCCACATTCAATCTTGCTTCTAAATGATGTTTTTCTAATAACGGATACAATTCCTCCTCTAGCTGTATAAGCAACTCACTTATATCAATCGGCTTTTTATCCAGCTTTAGCATGCCATAATTCATACGTGTAATTTCGAATAGCTCATCAATTAAACTTTCCAGTCTTTGCGATTTTGTATATGCAATTGTGGAGAAATGTTTAATTTGTTCTTTTGTTAAATTTTCATCTTTAAGAATTAAATCTAAATATCCTAACACGGATGTTAACGGTGTTCTTAAATCATGAGCTAAATTCACAACGAGCTGATCTTTACTACTTTCAGCAAAATCTCCTCTTTCCACCGCTTCTTTTAACTTTTCACTCGCAACATTTATTTCATGTGCGATATCTCCAAACTCATCGTTTGATGAAATACGCACTTCATTTGAAAAATCTCCGTTCGCCAAATGATGAATCCCGCTTGAAATCTCATCAAAGTATTTTAAGTATGGTTTAGTAAGGAAGAAGAAAAACATAATGGATAGCGGGATGAAAAGAATTAAAAAGAAATTAACATCCCCAATTTGTTTTATCATGAACCGCACTTGCGCTAACGGATCCTCATAACGAACGACTAATTTGTAATAAATCCGTAACCCTTGATAAATGATATACGTTACGCCACCAGCAAATATCATACTTAACGCAAATAGCATAACCATCTTCGAACGAAAACTTCTCATCTTTTTAGCCATTGAAAGTATAACCTACTCCCCACACTGTTTTTATTAACTTGTCCTTTCTTTTATCTTCTCCAAGTTTTTTCCTCAATGTACGAATATGTACCATAACTGTATTTCCGCCTTCATAATAATCATCCGCCCATACTTGCTGAAAAATATTTTCCACATTGTACACTTTCTTCGGATGGCTCGCTAATAAATATAAAATATCAAACTCTTTCGGTGTTAATTCAACTTGTTCTCCGTACACATTTACCGTTCTTCGCTCCGGATCAATAACGACTCCGCCTACCTCTAAAGCTGATTTATTCTCCGCTACTTTCGGCTGATTTAACGTAAGAAATCGGCGTAATTGTGCATTTACACGTGCAACTAATTCAATCGGTGTAAAAGGCTTCGTCATATAATCATCTGCGCCTAATACTAAACCTGTCACCTTATCAAAATCAGACGTTTTCGCACTTAAGAAAATGATTGGCATATGATGCTTCGCACGAATTTGGCGCGTCACTTCATACCCATCCATTTTCGGCATCATAATATCTAAAACCACTAAGTCGATTGGCTGCGTTTCAATAACATGAATTGCCTCTTCTCCATCAGCTACTTTCACGACGTGGTACCCTTCTTTTTCTAAATGTATCTCAATTAAATCAGCAATTTCTGCCTCATCATCCGCTATTAAAATTGAAATGCGCTTCATTTTACTCCCCCTTTACCCCGCTATTTGCGGGCAGTAAGACTCCCACCTCAAAATTCGGGTGAATCAAAGAAGTTAGGTGGAAGATCAACTGCCCATAAAAGCCCGATTGGTTCAACTAATAATCAGTGGGGATGCCCCCACTGATTAAAGTTTCACTTTATACGCTCGATTGTAAACTAGTCTATCCAATTTGTACAATAAGAAAAGGCTACTCACGGGAGTAACCTTAGTAAATAAAATTATATCGACCGTAACTCAAATTATATTAGCGATTATTGAAATATATCGACTTACCGACAATTAACGACGAAATTCGCCCGCTATTTTAAAGACTCAATTTACCGCTCCAAAGCAAGCCGCTGCTTCGTAATCTCCGCCAGCCTTCCGCGATCTACTTCATACTCAGCTTCAACACTTTGCGGCACCATCACTTTCCCGCTCTCAAGCATCACTTCCGGCGAAATAATATCCCTCTCCCAGTGCCTACTAGAAGCAGATATATCACCTGGAATCGTAAAGTTCGGCAGTGAAGCAAGGGCAACATTTTGCGCTCGTGAAATCCCCATCTCTACCATACCGCCGCACCAAACTGATATGTTATGCTCCATGCAATAATTATGGATTTGAACCGATTCTGTTAATCCGCCCACTCGCCCTGGTTTAATGTTCACAATTTGGCAGCTACCAAGGGTAATCGCAACGCGTGCATCTTCTAAACTATGAATACTTTCATCTAAACAAATGGGCGTTTCAATTTCCTTTTGCAACTGTGCATGATCGAGAAAATCGTAGTCCGCTAGTGGTTGTTCAATCATCATTAATTGAAATTCATCTAATCGTTTCAATTTCTCTGTACCCGCTAATGTATAGGCTGAATTTGCATCTGCCATTAGCGGGATATGCGGAAACTCTTTACGAATCTCTTTCAATAACTCGTAGTCATGCTCTGGTTTTATTTTCACTTTAAAACGCTCGTATCCTTCTTCTGCATACTTCTCGATTTGTTTTAACATAACCGGTATTGTATTGATACCAATCACAACACCAACTTCAATTTCAGTCCTAGTTCCGCCAAGCAACGTCGCTAATGACTTCTTTTGTCGCTTCGCATATAAATCCCAAACAGCCCCCTCTATTCCGGCCTTTGCCATTCGGTTTCTCTTTATATGTTGGAACAAACCAGGTACTTCATTCGGATGAGAAATCTCCGCCTTTAATAAATCCGGTAATAAAAAATCTTGAAGTACATGTAGCGCTGTCTTCACTGTTTCTTCCGTGTACCACGGTTCAGAAAACGCAACGACTTCGCCAAATCCAATGTATCCGTCCGTATCTTCTAATTCAATGACGATACTTTCACGCTTTTCATACGTCCCGTAGCTTGCAGCAAACGGGATTACGAGTGGCATTTCCGTTATATGTAGCGTCGCTTTTTTTATTTCCACCTACATCTCCTCCACTAATTGTCTTAACTCTCGTCTTAACAATTTTTTCGAAGCGTTTCGTGGTAATTCCTCTAAGAAACATGCTTTTTTCGGCACTTTATATTTCGCTAATTTCTCCTCGCAAAAATGAAGAATTTCTTCTTCTGTTACTTCTCCATTTTTTACAACAAAAGCAGCCGGTACTTGTCCCCATTTATCGTCAGTCATCCCGACCACACCTGCTTCCGCAACCATCGGATGAGAAAGCAACACTTCTTCAATTTGAGCCGGATATATATTCTCTCCGCCAGAAATAATTAAATCACTGCGTCGATCTAATACGTATAAAAATCCTTCTTCGTCTAAATAACCGAGGTCACCAGTATGAAGCCATCCGTTTTGAATTGTTTCGCGCGTCGCATCTTCGCGGTTAAAATAACCGCCTGTTACGTTTGGTCCTTTTACTACGATCTCACCTTCCGCAAATGGCGACACTACTACGCCATCTTTTTCAATACGGAGTTGGCACTGAAATAGTGGTTTTCCGGCTGATCCTACTTTCGTTAACATGTAATCAGCTGATAACGTACAAATTTGTGAAGACGTTTCTGTCATACCGTACGTTTGATATACAGGAATTCCTTTATCTACACACGTTTCTAATAGTGGTTTCGGCGCTGGTCCTCCACCAAGTAACATGCATCTTAAAGAAGATGGGTATGTCCCTTCTCCAAGTCTCTCTAATAAATCAGTCAACATTTTAGAAACGACAGAAATAATCGTAACGCCTCTCGTTTGAAGTGCTTTATGAATAAAATCAGCATCATATTTCGGAACGAGTAAAATGCGCATGCCATACATAATATTTTTCATTAAAAGAGATAGCCCGCCAACGTGGAACATCGGCATACAAGCTAACCAGCAATCGTCATCACGAAGGCCTAAGTTAAGCGCAGAGCCAACCGCGCTTGACCAGTGATTCCCGTACGTTAAAATAACGCCTTTCGGTTTCCCTGTCGTCCCAGACGTATAAATAATTGTCATCGCTTCTTCTAAAGAAAACTCTTCTTGTATAGAGGCTTCCTCTTTTGGTCCATTCATCACTTCGGCGAATGAATATACAGGAATATCTTTAGCCTCAAAATCTTGATCCGTCACTAAACAAATAACTTCAGCATCATCCATTTGCCAAAGTAGCTCTTCTCTTGAAAGACGCGTATTTAAAAGCACAGCTACTGCACCTACGTAAGATAGGGCGTGAATAACTGTAATCATCTCCATACCATTTTTCATCAGAACAGCCACCTTTTGCCCACGCTTCACTCCAACATGCGTGAGGTGTTCACAAACAGATACTACTTTTTCATGCAGCTGCATAAAAGTAACTTTCTCTTCCTCTATTTCAATTGCAGTGCGATCTGGTGTTAAAAATGCACGTTGCATTAACCAATTTGGCATCGTCTCCATCATTCATTCTCCTTTCATGAAAGAAAGAGACTTGATATGACATCAAGTCTCTTAGTTGTTTTGTTTCCGGTTAATCTCATCTAGTTACAGCGGCTAGAACAGTCGGTCGTTTCACGCCTTCCTACGAGGCAAAAAGCGCCTCCTCGTCAGGAGTTCCAACGCCCTCTTGTTCTAAGCAAGCTGCTTCCGCTTTTGGTTTCATCTAGCTACAGCAGCTAGAATGTTCGGTGGCTTCACTTCTTCCTAGGAGGCAAAAAGCGCCTCTACGTCAGAAGCTCCATCCCCCTCACATTCTGAACGAGCTACTTTCGCTTTTGGTTACATCTAGCTGCGCCTCCTAGCCCCTTCCGTCTAAGAACCTTCCGCACGAGAAAGTAAAAAACACTTTCTGTGCGAAAGAACCTTAACCAGCGGGGCTAAGCAGTCGGCTCCGCTTTTGGTTTGATCACGGGAAACGAGGGAATTGACCGAAGTCCGGACTGCGTTTTTCTTTGAATGCGTCGCGACCTTCTTTTGCTTCGTCAGTTGTGTAGTACAATAACGTTGCATCTCCAGCTAGTTGTTGAATACCAGCTAGACCGTCTGTGTCTGCGTTGAATGCAGCTTTTAGGAAGCGAAGTGCCATTGGGCTGTTTGCTAAAATTTCTTCTGCCCATTGTACTGTTTCTGCTTCAAGTTGTTCTAATGGTACTACTGTGTTTACTAAGCCCATATCAAGCGCTTCTTGTGCGTTATATTGGCGGCATAGGTACCAAATTTCGCGAGCTTTCTTGTGTCCTACCATACGAGCTAAGTAACCAGCTCCGTATCCACCGTCAAAGCTTCCTACTTTAGGACCTGTTTGTCCAAATACAGCATTGTCTGCAGCGATTGTTAAATCACATACGATATGAAGTACGTGTCCTCCACCGATTGCATAACCTGCTACCATTGCGATAACTGGTTTAGGAATTGCGCGAATTAGACGTTGTAAATCTAATACATTTAAACGAGGGATTTGGTCGTCACCTACATATCCACCATGACCGCGAACTTTTTGGTCGCCGCCAGAACAGAATGCACGTCCACCTTCACCTGTTAAAATGATAACGCCAACATTTGCATCATCACGAGCATGTGCAAAAGCGTCGATTAACTCCATTACCGTTTTAGGACGGAATGCGTTATGTACTTCAGGGCGGTTAATCGAAATCTTTGCGATACCATTGTATGTTGAATAAATAATATCTTCGTAATTGCCTTCTTTTACCCATTCAATAGCCATTACAACTACCTCCTTGTATATTTCTGATCTCCTCTATAAGTGTAACTTCATTCTTAACTGAAAAAAGCATCACTGCATAGTTTTTAGAAATCCCTTTACTATTGTATCAAACTTTTCCGGTTGTTCCACATGAATTGCATGGCCAGCACCATCAATTTTGACAAATTTCGCGTCAGAGACGCATTTTTCGATGTTTTTTAATATGCGAAAGAACTTTTCATCATGCTCCCCGTTCATTAAAAGAACAGGCATTTTTAAGTTTTGCAGCTCATTCCACCAAGAAGGCTGAGCCCCTGTTCCCATGCCGCGCAAGCTATTTGCGAGCCCTTTTGGATTGTTAGCAAGTCTTTCTTTTCGCACTGCTTCTTGTACGTTTTGTTCTAAACTTTTTTGCCTTTCAAATAGCGGAATATTTTCCCACATTGTTACAAAACTTTCGATGCCTTCTCGCTCAATTTTGTGAGCAAGTCGCTCATCTTTTTCACAGCGTTCTTCCCGCTCATCTTCCCTTTCAAGCCCAGCTGTACAATTTTCTAATAAAAGAGAATGTACATATTCTGGATATAGACATGCCATCGTAATTGCCAGTCTACCGCCCATTGAATAGCCGAGTATGTGCGCTTTTTCAATATGAAGATAATCTAGTAGTTCTTTCATTTGCAATGCTACATTTCGAATATCATAATGCGTCACATCTTCAGGGCTTTCTGTTTTTCCGTGCCCAACAATGTCTACTAAAATGACTTGAAATTGCTCGCTCCAAGAAGGAACGAAAGAACGCCACGTTTCCATGCTTCCCGTAAAACCATGAAGAAGTAGAAGTGGTTCCCCGCTTCCGACTACTTCATATTCATACGATACACCTTGCAGTGTTACGTTCATTTTGATTCACCTTGCAACGATGCAGTAATTACGTCCTGCGTTTTTGCCCATAATTTACGATGCAATGTTAAGTTTTCATCACGGTTCGTACAAATTTCTACAACGTGTAAACCTTCCGCCCTTGTTCCTTTTTGTACCTCTTCTCGGAATTGCTCCCAACCATTTACACGACTAAATGAACCGCCATACATTTTGACAACATGTTCATAATCAAGCCCAATCGGTGTTCCAAATAACGATTCGAAGTGTTCCTTTTTCTCATATTGTGGTAAGAATGAGAAAATACCGCCACCATCATTATTTACAACGACAATCGTTATATTTAATTCGTGTAATTTTGCTGCTAACAGTCCATTTAAATCGTGATAAAATGATAAATCACCAATCACTAATACAAGTGGGTCACAAATAACGCTCGCTCCTAGAGCTGTCGAAATGATTCCATCAATACCATTTACACCGCGGTTTGCCATCACATGGATGTTTTTATCCGATGTGAAGAAGAATGAGTCTGTATCACGAATTGGCATACTATTGCTCGCAAATAATGTTGCGTCTTCTGGTAATACGCGCACAATATCTGTAATAACCTTTCCTTCAAATGCAGTTTCATATGTTTCCATTTCACGAAGCGTTTCCTTCGTTTTTTCGTTTATATGTTGCCACATTCGGAACCAATCATTCTTTTTCATAACTGGCATTTTTTCTATTAATGCCTTGCAGAATTCAATGTCACTTGCTTGCACAACTTCTGTCGCAACAAGAGCTGGGTCTCTCCATTGTCCTGATTCATCGACAACGATATGAACTGCTTTCGTTTGTTTTTTTATGAACTGCGTTAACGATTTAGAAACAGGCATACCACCAAAGCGAATTAAAACATCCGGTTTCCATGTTTCTTTTAACTGTTCATTTCGTAAAAATGTATCATAACAGTCAATTACCATCGTTTTATCGTGGTGTCCGCTACGAATATTAGAAAGTGGGTCTGCTAATATAGGATAGCCAGTTTTTTCAGCTAATTCTACCGCAAACATTGCGATTTCTGCATGACTATCATCTCCACAAATAATAAGCCCCTTTTCCATATGTGAAAGGCGCCCTACAAGAGAATCTACATATTCACTCGGCATCACCGCGTTTCCTTGTTGAACTACTCCTGTATATTCACTACGTCCTTTATCCCATAAGCTTTCTAGTGAGAAATCAGGTATAAGTGGCTCGCGAACTGGAAAATTAAGATGAACAGGACCCTGCGGCGCTAAACAAGCATTTGCTATCGTGCGCTGCGTCGTCATACGAGCATAATGATACATCGTTTCACTTGCTTCTGGCAGTGCCATCTCTGTAAATTGTTTCACAAAAGTACCGTATAAATTAAATTGATTCATCGCTTGTGGTGCACCGACATCTCTTAATTCATGCGGCCTATCTGCCGTTAAGACGATAAGCGGCACTCGTGAATGGAAAGCTTCACATACAGCTGGATAGTAGTTCGCTGCTGCCGTTCCTGACGTACATAATAATGCAACCGGACGTTTTTTCGCTTTTGCGATACCGAGCGCAAAAAATCCTGCAGATCTTTCATCTACATGTAAATATGTGTTCATTCCTTCGTGTTGTTCCATTAGTAGAGCAATCGGCGTTGACCGTGAGCCTGGACTAATGACAACATCACATACATTTAGACGCGTCAGTTCATCCACGAACGCGCCTAAATAATATGATAATGCTTCTATATGATTGTTCATTTCATTAATTCCTCCAAAGCACCAAGCATCGGTCTAAACTTCAAACTTGTTTCTTCATATTCAAGTTGCGGTACTGAATCAATTACAATCCCGCAACCGGCAAATAAGGATGCCTTCTCGCCATTTAATAATCCGCAGCGAAGTGCAACCGCAAATTCACCATTTCCTTCATCATCTATCCAGCCAATCGGTGCACCATATAATCCTCTATCTAGCAATTCAACATCACGAATTAATTTCATCGCTTCTAAACGAGGTGTCCCGCCAAGAGCTGGTGTTGGATGTAATTCTTCTACCATCGTTAAAAGACTCGCATCGCCTTTTGCCTCTACAGGCGTATATAAATGAATTAAATTTTTCGTTGTTAATAAACCTGGACTTTCTGGAATATTAACGTATTCGCAGTGCTCATTTAATACCGACCTGATCATGTTCACAACATAACCGTGTTCAGCTAAATTCTTTTCATCATGAAGAAGCGCATCACTATTTCGCTTACTTTCTTCTATAGATTGACCATGACCAGTTGAACCAGCAAGACACATTGAAGTAAACTTCTCATCTTCTTTGCGAATTAATCTCTCTGGCGTCGCTCCTAAGAAGCATGCTCCTTTATAATCAAAAGAAAATACGTAACAATCCGGTTGCCCAATGCGAAGTGCTTCTAAAACAAGCGCAGAATCAATATGATGATCCATCTCTACTTTTAGCTCCCTCGCTAATACAACCTTCTGCACGTTCCCCTGCTTCATCTCATCTTGCACTTTCTCAATAGCCTTCATCCAGCCTTTCGGATCCACTTCTACTTTAGAAGTAACTGTTAATTTCGATCCTTGTAGTGCACATTTACTCTTCTCAAAAATTTTCTCTTCTAAAGAAACAATTTCGTTATAAAGAGTTTCTGCACAATCTGTTGCTGAAACGAATGTATTCATTGTTAACCATGCTTTTTCATTTTTTACAGTTAATAAAAATGCTGGTAGTGAAAATGTCGTATCATCAAATTCTTTCCATAAATCTGTTTTCTCTTTTTCTTGGTCAAATGAAAACCCGCCAAATAAAAGAGGACCTGTTCCAAATTCGTATTTTTCCCTTTGTACAAATGCTTTCTCTTTTACTTTATCCCACTCGTCACGAGCAGTTTGAAAGCGTTTGTGAGAAGCAGTTGCTATAGTGAAAACAGAACCAATTCCAGCAAATATTACATGCTGAGCTGGGTCTGCAAAATAACATCTATTTTCGAATGCAATCCTTTTTCCTGCTGCATAAAACAGAAGCGGATCCATCCAGTCTATTTGTTTTACGAAGCTCACCAATATTTTTTCATCAGTTGCACGCTTAATGGCCGCACTTAGAACTTCTTGCAAGCCTATTTGTTTCGTTTGAATCACAATTGTCTCCCCCCTATGGGCGAAAAATAGTCATAATTACGCTTGATTTTAAGATACACCTCAAACGAAAGGCCTGTCAACGTTTAGCATTTCTGAGAAATTCACCTTCTCTTCCTAGAAAATAAACGTTGACACTAAATGATGCTTTTTCTACACTTAGTTGTGTACAATATGTGACCAAAGGAGGATTCAACATGGAAATGAACGTCAAAACGAATTCCTCTCCTACGGCGCCAAAGCCAAGTAAGCAAACAGGCTGGCGCATTTGGTGGAGTTTACTACGTCCCCATACATTAACAGCAGCTTTCGTTCCTGTTTTCATCGGAACAGCCTATGCAATGCAGGTCGGAGGTATAAATCAAATACATCTCCCTCTTTTCCTTATAATGCTTCTTGCTTGTCTTCTCATTCAGGCAGCAACAAACATGTTTAATGAATACTTTGATTATAAAAGAGGGCTCGATCACGAAGGTTCAGTCGGTATCGGCGGCGCTATCGTTCGCGATGGCATTCAGCCAAAAACAGTGCTTAACTTAGCATTTGGATTTTTCGGCATCGCAATACTATTAGGTGTTTATATTTGTATGAATTCTAGCTGGTGGCTTGCTGCAATCGGTCTTGTTTGTATGGCCGTTGCTTACCTTTATACAGGCGGCCCACTTCCCATTGCGTATACACCATTTGGAGAGTTAACAGCCGGATTGTTTATGGGTGTCATTATTATCGGGATTTCATTCTTTATTCAAACTGGGGCTGTAACATCGGAAGTCATTTTACTATCTATTCCAAGCTCCATTTTAATTGGTGCCATTTTACTAGCGAATAACATCCGTGACTTAGATGGCGATAAAGAAAACGGTCGTAAAACGTTAGCCATTCTCGTTGGACGTGAAAGAGCCGTTGGTGTACTCGCTTCTATGTTCATCGTTTCCTATATTTGGACAATTGCTTTAATTATCGTGGGCATCGTATCACCATGGATGCTTATCGTATTTTTAAGTGCACCGAAAGCATTTAAAGCGACGAAAGGCTTTATCGGCAAAAGCATTCCAATGGAAATGGTACCTGCGATGATAGCAACAGCAAAAACAAACACAATCTTCGGTCTCCTCATGGGAATCGGATTATTACTTGGATATTTCCTTTAAAAGGAGCTGCTAATGCGGCTCCTTTTTCATATACCAATTTCAGCTCATAATTCCTCCTCGCAACGCTCATACTATGTAAAGAAACTGAATTGTAGGAAGGTGGACGACTATGTTAACTCCACAACAAATAAATCAATTTAAATCCGTTTTAGAAAAGCAAAAACAAGAACTAGAGCAAACGATACAAACACATGAAAATGAAGATCGTGCATCTGAACGTGATTCCGTTGGGGAATTATCTAGCTACGATAATCATCCAGCTGATATGGCAACAGAGCTATATGAACGTGAAAAAGACTTCGGGCTTATTGAACTTTGGCATAAACAACTAGCGGATACGAAACATGCCCTGCAAAAAATAGAAGCAGGTACGTACGGCATTTGCGAAGTGTCTGGCGAAGAAATTCCATTTGAAAGATTGGAAGCAATGCCGACTGCTACAACATGCATCCAGCACGCGACAAATAAGTTAAATATGAATACACGACCAGTTGAAGAAGAAGTGTTATCCCCTTCTTTTCACAAGCATGATGAGGATCATTCTGTTGAGTACGATGCGGAAGATGCGTGGCAAGATGTCGCAAATTACGGAACGTCTGAAACACCGTCCGATTTAGAAAGACAAGATTCAAAAAACTATAATGGCATGTACGTGAATAGTGAAGAAAACGTAGGCTACGTGGAGGATTTTGAAAACTTTATCGGTACGGATATGTACGGGAAAAACCCACAAGTTTTCGCTACAGAAGAGCATGAAGAATATGAACAAATGCTTGATGATTTTGAAGAACGTACCTTCAAAGGTGAATTATCTTCAAATGAGTCGAGCTCCAAAGAATAAAAAAAAGCATTCCGAAAATCGGAATGCTTTTTATCGCTAGCTAATTAGTTTTTTGTAACGTTAGCAGCTTGTGGTCCACGGTTACCTTCAACGATTTCGAAAGAAACTTCTTGACCTTCTTCTAAAGTTTTGAATCCGTCACCTTGGATAGCTGAGAAGTGAACGAATACATCGTCTCCACCTTCAACTTCGATGAAACCGAAACCTTTTTCGCTGTTAAACCATTTAACTTTACCTGTTTGCATGTCATGTACCTCCTAAATAAAAATGAAACTATGAATCCACATGAAAAGGTGGATATAAAGGACATGAATGTATAACAAGCTTACAGCCTTTAATTCAACGTGCTTTATTTCCGTACCACATTATGTAGCTCAATAGTGATTTCACTATATCACGCTATATCCAAAACGTCAAATGAGAACACTTTCATTCCACCATTTTTTTATAATTTTAATATAATGTTGAATTTCCATATTCATATTTTATCCCGCCATTTGCGGACAGCTCAATTGGTGGGAGCTGATAATCAGTTTCGATACTCCCACTTTATTTAAAAATTAACAAAACTAAAGTATTCTAATCCTGTTAAATTCTGTACAATATAAGTATCTATTACATACGAGGTGAAAAAAAATGAGAGCACACGAAATCGAGTATAAGTTATACGGCGATGATATGCAGTTTGTTGAAATTGAGTTAGATCCAGAAGAAAGCGTGATCGCAGAAGCTGGCGCAATGATGATGATGGAAGATTACATAGAAATGGAAACAATCTTCGGTGATGGTTCTGGCCCATCTGGAGGTTTATTCGGAAAATTAATGGGCGCTGGTAAGCGTCTCGTTACAGGTGAAAGCATGTTTATGACTGTATTTACAAATACAGGTCACGGCAAGCGCCACGTATCATTTGCTGCCCCTTATCCAGGTAAAATTATTCCTGTAGATTTAACAGAATATCAAGGAAAAGTAGTTTGTCAAAAAGATGCATTTCTTTGTGCAGCAAAAGGCGTTTCTATCGGAATCGAGTTTACGAAAAAAATCGGAACTGGTTTCTTCGGCGGTGAAGGTTTCATCATGCAAAAACTCGAAGGTGATGGACTTGCTTTCATGCATGCAGGCGGAACTGTATATAAGCGTGAACTAAAACCTGGTGAAAAACTTCGCATCGATACAGGCTGTCTCGTTGCCATGACAAAAGACGTTAACTACGACGTCGAGTTCGTTGGAAAAGTAAAAACAGCTCTATTTGGCGGTGAGGGTTTATTCTTCGCAACGTTAGAAGGACCTGGAACAGTTTGGATTCAGTCCTTAACACTTAGCCGCTTAGCAGCACGCCTGACAAGCCCAGCAGCGCAAGGCAGCGGTGAAGGTAGTGTATTAGGTGGACTTGGTCGTTTATTAGATGGGAAAGAGTAAACTGTGCCCTTATGTGGGCATGGCAATCAACTAATAAAATAATAAAATTAAAACACCCTTGCTTGCAGTAATTGAAGTGAAAGGGTGTTTTAATTTACGTCTACAAACGAGAAAAAGCAGTTAAAATAAAGTAATAAGGTTTACTTCAGGAAAATAAGGTATATTATATTTGTTGAATAGATTCTCTTTAGAGACAAGAAAAGTAGGTGAACAAAGTGGGAAAATATCAATTGGATTCCAAAAGTCAGGTAGCTGTGGCAAAGTTTCATGAAAAACAGAAGCCTGCCAAATTTGATAAAAAGCAGCAACTTGAAAGATTGCGTACGGAGTATTTGAAAAAGAAGCAAAAACAAACAGATAAATAATATGTTTTATTTTCCGAATTTTTTCTGTATGTAACGCAAACAAACACAAGAAAATAGGTAAGTTATTCATCATTCAAATATATACAGGCTATTTTTTCAAACCTCTTACTTATGCAACTAACGCATGCGTCAGTTCATTAAGAATAACTAAAAAAGTCGATTCCTTGAGATGAAAAAGAGTAAACAGTGCCCTTATCAGGCACTGTTTTATTTTGACATTATAATTTCCTCCACTGATTTAGGTAAGCGATACAAGCTATTCCCCACCTCCAAAAGAATGAATCAAGTTCCTCACCGCATATATTAAACTATACCTTTTCTTAAGGAGGGCTACCTTAATGCGTACTCCTTTATCCTTTGATAAAGAAACTGCCATACTGTTAGCTTCTTGTTGTGAGTTAACGTATGAACAATATAAACAAAATGGTATTTTCGAAATACCAGATGGTTTTCAATATGTACAAGGTTTTCAAGGAAAGGCCATTCAAACAACAGAATGGTTCGGATTTATATTAGAATCTGAGGATACAATTATCGTTGCCTTCAGAGGCACTCAAACAGATCCAGATTGGATTATTGATTCTCTCGTCAATCAAAAACCTTATCCTTATGCTTTAAATGGCGGAAATGTCCATAACGGTTTTCTCTCTATTTATGAGTCTTGTCGTGATTCTATTATGGATATGCTCGTATCATTGCCAGCACATAAAAAACTGCTAGCTACTGGGCATAGTCTAGGTGGCGCGCTTGCCACATTACACATATTAGATGCACGTATAAATACTGCCTTCGCACAGTATGGACTTTATACATTCGCTTCTCCAAAAGTAGGAGATATCGCTTTTCGAAATTATTATAAACTACAAGTAGCTAGTAGCTTTCGTTTCGTCAACTTATTCGATGTCGTTCCACTTCTCCCTCCCCGAAATATAAATTTTAATGATCATGATTGGGAGTATGCACACGTCCATCACAACATGACATTTACAAAAAACACAAAATCCATTACAAATAATCATTCCATTACAACATACAAAACATGTCTGACTTCTCATTTTTAACCAGTAAACAATTGGAAATAAAATATTCGTATACTATAATAATGTATGAAGTTATTTTTGGATGAGGGGACCTTACATGTTAAAATTTATCTTAGCATTTTTTCTTATTGTAATTTTTACGGTTACAGGTTTCTTTACATTTTCATACTTTGCGACAGGAGAGTATGATGGGGCAGGTATCATATATACCACTGTTCCATTTCTTTCTTAAGCAAAATAAATAAAACGAGCTTAATTTTATTAAGCCCGTTTTATTTATTAATATCCATTTTTGTTGGTAAATCGATAATATATCTCCCAATATAGCAACCTCTTTAAAACTGTTTAACTGCATTACCGATATCCCAAATTTCATTACTATACTGCAAAATCGTTCGATCGCTCGCAAAATGACCAGACTGTGCAATATTTAAAATCGACATTTCTAGCCACTTCGTTCGGTTCTCATAAGCTCTACCGACAGCTTCTTGCCTTTCCGCATATGGACCAAAATCTCGCAGAACGAAATATTCATCATTTTGAATAACGAGAGAATCGTAAATCGCCTCAAATTCAGCACCCGATTGTGCAAAGAAACCATTCGTTAATTGATCAACTACTTTTTTAATGTGCCTATTGTGGTGATAATAATCACTTGCACGATATCCACCATTTTGATAGTAATGAAGAACCTCTTCCGCTGTTAAACCGAAAATGAAACAGTTATCATCACCGACCCGGTCTTTTATTTCAATGTTAGCACCGTCTAGCGTTCCGAGTGTAATCGCGCCATTCATCATAAATTTCATATTACCTGTTCCCGATGCTTCTTTACTCGCCGTTGAAATTTGTTCACTTACATCCGCCGCTGGGAATATATCTTCCGCTAAAGAAACTCGATAGTTTTCTAGAAAGATAACTTTCATATATTGACTGACATACGGGTCATTATTTACTTTTCTTGCGAGTTCATTTATTAATTTAATAATTTTTTTCGCGTAATAATAGCCAGGTGATGCTTTCGCTCCAAAAATAAAAGTACGCGGATAAAATGTAAAACTAGCATCCTCTTTCAAACGGTTATACAAATATAAAATATGAAGAACATTTAATAATTGTCGCTTGTAAGCATGTAGTCTTTTTACTTGTACATCAAAAATAGAATTAGGATCAATTGTAATCCCCATTTTATTATGAATGCGCGCCGCTAAAATCTCTTTACGCTCTTGTTTTACCTCTGCAAATTTCTCTTGGAAACTCGCATCGTATTGAACTAATTGTAGCTCTTGAAGCTTAATCGGTTCTTTCTTCCACTCTGTTCCAATCGCCTCTGAAATAAGATTTGTTAACTGTGGATTTGCTTTCATAAGCCAGCGCCTATGAGCAATTCCATTCGTCTTATTATTAAACTTATCTGGATAAAATTCATAAAACAATCGCATTTCCCGCTGCTTTAATATTTCCGTATGAATTTTCGCTACACCATTTACGCTATGGCTACCGACAATCGCTAAATGAGCCATTTTCACAAGGTCATGTGCAATAATCGCCATTGCTTCAATACGATCCCACTCATACGGATACTGTTCCCAAAGTTCATGACAGAAACGTTCATTAATCTCTTCAATAATCATATAAATTCTCGGTAATAACGGTTTAAAAATGTGAATTGGCCACTTTTCGAGCGCTTCTGATAACGTTGTATGATTCGTATAAGAAATCGTCTGCGTCGTTATGTGCCAAGCTTCTTCCCATGCTAACTTTTCTTCGTCTAGTAAAATACGCATCAGTTCCGGAATTGCTAAAACTGGATGTGTATCGTTAATGTGGATCGCAATTTTTTCATGTAGTTGACGAAGATCACCATATCTTTCTCTATGCATTCGAACGATATTTTGCAAACTTGCTGATACGAGGAAATACTGTTGTTTTAAACGAAGTATTTTTCCCTCATCATGCGTATCATCTGGATATAAAAACTCCGATACAGCCTCTGTTTCGCGCTTATATTTCAAAATATCTTTGCAGTTTTGCGGGAAAGGAACTGGTTCAGCATTCCAAAGTCTAAGTGTATTTACAGTACTCGTCTCATAGCCAACTACCGGCACATCATATGGCACGGCCATAATGACTTCTGCATTTGTATGCCTAAACTCTAAACGCCCGTCAATTTCTAGCGGTTCAACACTGCCGAAATAACTTACTTCTACAGCTTGATCATGCCTTCTTACTTCCCATACGTTTTCATGAAGAAGCCACTGTTCTGGAAATTCAACTTGATAACCATCAACAATTTTCTGATCAAACAAACCATGTTTATAACGAATTCCACAGCCGTGTCCTGGCAAGTTTAAAGAGGCAAGTGAATCGAGAAAACAGGCTGCTAAGCGTCCAAGCCCACCATTACCAAGGCCTGCATCTGCTTCCACTTCTTCTAACTCTTGTAACGAAATCCCTAGTTCAGATAACCCCTGCTCGCATACATCTCGAATACCTAAATTCAAGATGTTACTTCCAAGCAAACGTCCAAGCAAAAACTCAATAGACAAGTAATACATTTGCTTTTGCTCTCCGGATCGATAACTCTCGTTCGTTGCAATCCATTGACTATTCATATACTCACGTACCATATGGCCGAGCGTATTATATTGATCACGAGTTGTAGAATCTTTAAAACTTTTACCATACATCGTCTCTAACTTTTCTAGAAAAGTTGATTTAAAACTTTCAACATGAGTAAACATTTTTTCACCACCTACATGTTATTCCATGAGACTTTTATACAATTCCTTATAAGCAAGAGCCGATTGCTCCCAGCTATAATCTTCAGTCATCGCTTGTTTTACAAGCTGCTCCCACACTGGTTTATCGTGATAGAATTCAATCGCACGCTGAATCGTATGCAGCATGTCATGTGCATTAAAGTTCATGAAACTGAAACCATTTCCTTCGCCTGTTTCTTCATCATAAGAATGTACCGTATCGTTTAATCCACCTGTTTCTCTTACAATTGGAATCGTACCGTACGCTAATGCGATAAGTTGTCCAAGTCCACACGGTTCAAACAGTGATGGCATTAAAAACAAATCGCTTCCCGCATACACTTGGTGAGCTAATTCTTCATTAAATCCGATATAAACTTTTACCTTCTCCGGATACTCATATGCCATCCACTCAAAGAATTGCTCATATTCCGAATCACCTGAACCTAAAATAATACATTGTACATCTTCTTCCATTATTTCGTGGAATACAGTACGTACTAAATCAAGACCTTTTTGCTTCGTTAATCTCGTTACCATTGAAATAATTGGTGTATCCTCTTTTTCTGGCAAACCAAAATAACGCTGCAAAGCGCGTTTATTTTCACTCTTTTCATATAATGAATCTGCATCATACTGCGCCTTAATATACGAATCCGTTTCTGAATTATATACGCTGGTATCAATGCCATTTACAATGCCGCTAAGCTTATCATTATATTTTCGCAGTAATCCATCTAACTTCTCACCAAAAAATTCATATTGAATTTCTTCCTTATACGTCGGGCTCACCGCTGTAATTTGATCCGAAGCGATAATACCGCCTTTCATAAAGTTCACATTCCCATAAAACTCTAGCTGCTCACTATGAAAATATTCATCACCAAGCTCTAACAAGTCGTACATCACTTCAGGAGGAAATACTCCTTGGAACTGCAAGTTGTGAATTGTATATACCGTTTTAATACGCTCATATAACGGGTTATCTTGATACTTTTCACGAAGTAAGAAATTAACCATAGCCGTATGCCAATCGTGGCTATGAAGAACATCCACTTCAAAATCAAGGTGCGGAATACACTCTAACACCGCTTTTGAGAAATAAGAAAAACGCTCTCCGTCATCATAATGACCATACAGAGAATCTCTCTTAAAATAATATTCATTATCTATTAAGTAATACGTAATTCCGTCTTGCTCACCTTTTAAAATTCCACAATATTGATTTCTCCACCCGAGCGGGACATTAATTACTTTATGTAACGTACATCCATCCCTTAACTTTGGCGGAATAAGACTATAATTCGGGAGTATAATGCGAACGTCCACCCCTAATTTTTTTAGCTCTTTTGGGAGCGCACCTGCTACATCAGCTAAGCCTCCCGATTTAACAAATGGTACACATTCTGATACTGCAAATAAAATATTCACTTGTTGTCCCACTGCACGAAAAGCTTATACTACTTCCCTTGCAGCTTCCTCCCTTCGAGTTTTCATTTGAATTAAAACTTTAATCAGTGGAGGAAGACCCCCACTGATTCTTTTAAGAATAACTATTAATCGTACTGTTTTGAACGCTTCCTTTTTCTACAACGTATGGCTCATCAGCGTTTCCTTTTAGTACAACACCGTCACCAATTTTCACGTCTTTATCAATAATAACACCGTCTATTATACAGTTATCTCCAATTTGGCTCTTTTGCATAATAATACTGTTACGAACAATGGAACCTTTTCCAATTTTAACAGAACGGGAGATAACACTATTTTCTACTTCGCCTTCAATAATACTGCCGTTTGCAATCATTGTATTTTTCACGGCTGCACCTTTTAAGTAACGAGTTGGTGGTTCATCTTTTACTTTCGTAAAGATCGGTGCTTCTTTCTTAAATACTTGCTTCCAAATAGCAGGTTGCAAAATTTCTAAGCTATGTTTATAGTAACTTTCAATCGAATCAATAATCGCTACATATCCTGTATGCTCATAAGTAGCAATATGCAGTGATTTTCCGCGCTTTTCTCTCACCACATCGAATAAGCTATATTGCTCCAAATCTTTATATGACTCAAATAAATCTAACAATAATTTTTTCTTTAACACGTATGTTTGAAGCGAAACCCCTTCATGGCAAACTTCCGTAATATCAGCTGCCGTATGTATATGTCGCTCTAACACCGCCTGGAAATTCAATGCTGTTACGAGATGGCTATTCGTAATAACGACGTATTCTTCCCTAGCTCTTAGAAAATAATCAATATGTCTTCTAAAATGTGCAAAAGATCCAAATTCATCTTGGTCACATTGGCAATTTGGCGGGAATAAAAACAGTCCGTCTCTTTTTCTATCTAAATCCCACTGCTTTCCTGAACCAACATGGTCCATTAACGAGCGGTTTTTATGACTTGTAAAAACTGCCACACTATGAATATTAGAATTCACCATATTTGAAAGCATGAAATCAATGAGTCGATAACGGCCCCCAAACGGTAACGCCGCTAGTGAACGATGCCCTGTTACTTTCTTTAAGGAAGGAAAACTTCCCGTTGCATTAATAATTCCTAACATTTTTTCTCCCATTCATTTCATCCCCCTTTTCTATTTCCCTTCAGCAATGAGTACTACATCGTCAACATTTTTTTCCGGACGAATAATTGTTCCATCTTCAATAACCATTTCCGATCCAACAATTGCTCTTTCAATCACAACATTTTTTCCAATCTTTGCTCCTGGCATAACGACAGAATCAATAACCATACTACCTTCTTCTACCGTCACCCCTTGGAATAATACAGAATGCTTCACGTCCCCTTCAATGACGCATCCTTCGTTAATAAGTGATTCTTCTACTTTTGCCTGCTCTGCAATATATTGAGGTGGCTCATTTGGATTTACAGAATAAATACGCCAATTACGATCGTTTAAATTCAGTGATGTTTCATCGCGCAGTAAATCCATATTCGCTTCCCATAAGCTCTTAACCGTTCCAACATCTTTCCAATATCCTTCAAACGGATACGCCATCAACTTCTTCCCTTCATCTAATAAAAGCGGAAGTACATCTTTTCCGAAATCATTACTAGATTCAGGATTTCTTGCATCCATCTCTAAATACTCTTTCAAAATTGACCAATTAAAAATATAGATTCCCATTGATGCAAGATTACTTCTTGGAAATTGCGGTTTCTCTTCAAACTCAACAATCTCCATTTCTTCATTTGTATTCATAATGCCAAAGCGACTCGCTTCATCCCAAGGTACTTCAATAACAGAAATGGAAACATCCGCTTCCTTCTCAATATGATAATCTAGCATTTTACTGTAATCCATTTTATAAATATGGTCGCCCGATAAAATAAGAACGTACTCTGGTTCGTACTGACTTAAATAGTTTAAGTTTTGATAAATGGCACTTGCCGTACCTGTGTACCACTTCACACCTGAAGACTCCGCATAAGGAGGTAACACTGTGACTCCACCGCTTACTCGGTCTAAATCCCACGCATTGCCGATTCCGATATAATTATGAAGTTCAAGTGGTTGATATTGCGTTAAAATCCCAACCGTTTCAATACCAGAATTCGCACAGTTACTTAGCGTAAAATCGATAATGCGATATTTACCACCAAATGGAACAGCTGGCTTGGCTAAATTTTTTGTTAATGCACTTAATCGACTACCTTTTCCCCCTGCTAGTAACATTGCTACGCACTTTTGTTTTTGAGCCATCTTGTTTTTTGCTCCCCTTTCTCGTCTTCACTGGTCGTAATATGGATACGCCAAATGGTGGAATTGTAATTTCTACATGTGCTGCTTGATTATGATACGGTTCTTGAATTGCTTTCAGACGTTTCTTATTTACTTGCCCTGACCCGCCATATTGCTCAGCATCACTATTTAAAATCTCGTTATAATACTCGAAATCTGGTACACCTACTTTATAGTTTTCATATGTAGCTTTCGTAAAATTACATACGATAACTAACGCATCTTCTTGTTTATCTCCTTGGCGGATAAACGAGAAAATACTTTGCTCGTTATTATTAGCATCAATCCACTGAAAACCTTCAGGCGAATGATCAAGCTGCCAAAGTGGTTTTGAGCGCTTATACAATGCTATGAGCTCTTTAAAGTAATCATGCATATAACGATGCATTTCAAAATCATGTAAATTCCAATCTAAATCTTCAAGGTCTTTCCACTCATCAAACTGCCCGAATTCTCCTCCCATGAAAAGTAATTTCTTTCCTGGGTGAGTAAAGAAATATCCATATAATAAACGAAGCTGAGCAAACTTATCCCAGTAATCACCTGGCATTTTATTTAATAACGACTTTTTCCCATGAACAACTTCATCATGAGAAAGGGGTAATATGAAGTTTTCAGAGTAAGCATATAGTAAAGAGAACGTCATTTTCTCATGAATATATTTTCTGTACTCTGGCGCACACTCCATATATTTCAGCACGTCATTCATCCAGCCCATATTCCATTTGTAATTGAATCCAAGCCCACCTTCATACGTTGGTGCTGTTACAAGTGGCCAAGCTGTTGAATCCTCTGCCGTCATAAGAAAATCTTCATCCTCTGCAAACACTGCTTCATTTAACTCCCGTAAAAATGACACAGCGTACTCATTACTTTGCTCTTGTCCTTCTTTATTCCAGTACAACATGTTCGCAACTGCATCTACTCTGAAACCATCAATATGGAAATATCTCATCCAAAATAACGCATTTGAAATTAAGAAATTACGTACCTCTCTCTTTCCTAAATCAAAATTGACAGTTCCCCATACTAGATTTTCTTGTACATCTTTATCTTTATATTCATAGGTCGGTGTGCCATCAAACAAATATAAACCGTGAGCATCTTTACAAAAATGCCCCGGTACCCAATCTAAAATGACACCGATTCCATATTTATGACATTCGTCGACAAAATACATTAAATCATGCGGTGTACCAAATCTACTCGTCGCTGCATAATATCCCGTTCCTTGATATCCCCAAGAACGATCATATGGATGCTCAACAAGCGGCATAATTTCAATATGTGTAAATTGATGTTCCACCACATACGGAATGAGTTCTTCTGCCATTTCCCTGTAAGAATATAGTGTTCCATCTTCTTTCTTTTTCCAAGAACCAAAATGTAATTCATAAACTGTCATCGCTTCTTTATAAATCGGTTTTTTCTTTTTCTTACGATTCCAGTTTTTATCATTCCATTCATATCCTTTTATATCAAAAACTACAGATGCCGTATTCGGTCTTACTTCTGCATATATAGCATACGGATCTGCCTTTAAAATGACGTCACCAGCCAACGTTTCAATCGCATATTTATATATTTCTCCTTCTTCAATATGCGGTATAAATAAGGACCAAATGCCTTCTTCTGTCACTTGTAGCATCTTATGTTGCTCATAATCCCACTTATTAAAATCTCCAACAACACTCATTGCTTTCGCATGAGGAGCCCACACTGTAAATCGTACCCCTTGAATCTCATCTTCCGTCACAACATGTGCGCCAAAGATGTTATAACTTTCATAGTACTTTTCTGTATGAAACTCATCTCGTTTCACTTCTTCACAATTTATTACACTCAATATGCTCACCTCACTTAGATGACAGAATTTTTTATACTTTAACTATTTCTGTGAAAAACTGCAATATCCTTGTTAATTTATAAAAAACATTCGTTTTTTTCTTAAAAATGTTAGTTTTTCTTCACATTTCCGTGTAAAATATCGAATTTTGACGAATATTCATTGAAAACGCTTTATTATTCTTCTATATTTTTACCAATTATTTTTTCTCAATCTTTATTTTATTATGTTTATCCTATTTTTCATGCTATTTTCCACTCAAAATCAAAATAAAATAATCTGTCATAAAAAATGTTTCTCAATATTTTTTGTCACAATGTTATTGAAATGCGAAATTTAATCCTGCTTTTGAAAAGCTACTTCCGACAAAGGGGTAACCGCAAAAGTAAATGAACCGAAACTAGAGACAGGTTTTGTTACAGTTGGCAGAGCTATTGATGACAAAAACTTTGCTGGATTAGATGGTGATTTCCCGTTCATTGATGTAACTTTCAAAGTAGAAAATGATGAATTTTATGAAGCAAACGCTCAATTAGAGTCACCAATTTTTGTTTACTGGAAACAAGGTGAATCAGAACCAAATAGAATGCGTGTACTTCAAGATCAAACATTCTCAGTCATGTCCTTAAATTCACTAGTAGAAGGAAATATTAAACCTGGTGCATTCTTAAATGAACGTGGCTATTTAGATGAAAAGTTCGATTATACAAAGCTTGGCGTAAAAGTATATGCGACTGATTCTTATCGTCATAAGTTTGAAGGCTCACTAGATAAATACGGATACTTCAAACTAAATGGACTTCCAGTTAATAAACGCGACTATAACTTATATGTAGAGGTGCCAGGACATTTAACAAGCCGCCTAACAACGAAACTTGGTACTGAAAAAGACGGTAAGCTGCTTGGCCAATATTATTATGCAAGACCTGACGAAAACCTTGCCGGCGATGTAAATGCTGATAAAGTAATCGATATTAAAGATGCTGAAATTATCGCTAGCAACTATGGTAAAAAAGGACTAACTGTAAAAGACGGAGACCTTAATAAAGATGGGATTGTCGATGAAAAAGATATTCGCTTCGTTGAAAAGAACTTCTTGAAAAAAGAGCTAGATGCATCTAAATCACAAACAGCTGCTGAAAAATCAAAAAGCGGTACACTGACAGATATTTTAAAGAAATTAGGATTAATGCCTAAAAAATAATAAAGTGAAACTTTAATCAGTCGAGGTTTTACTGCCCGGCAAATAGCGGAATAATAAAGAGCACTCTACGTAAAATAGAGTGCTCTTTTTCTATAAACGACCCTTATCCAGCAAAAGGGGTATATTGGGGATATACAAGGGAAACCGGAAAAGGAATTTATATTAAATTATATAAGTTCAGAGGTAAGAAGCAGTTTCCCACCTCTGAATTATTTAGTAATTATTATAGTACTGGTGCCATTGTTTCTTTTAATACTTTTACAGAATGAGCGAACTTCGCTTTTTCCTCTTCATTTAGCTCAAGTTCTACGATTTCACGTACACCTTCACGGTTAATTACAGCTGGAACACCTACGTAAGCATCTTTCTCGCCGTATTGACCTTCAAGGTATGCAGATACAGTTAATACGCTGTTCTCGTTGTTTAAGATTGCTTTAGTTACACGAAGTAGTGACATACCGATTCCGTAGTAAGTTGCACCTTTACGCTCGATGATATGGTAAGCTGCATCACGTACATTTTCAAAGATTTTATCTAAGTCTTCTTGTTTGTACTGTTCGTTATTAGCTAAAATTGTTTCTAGTTTTTGTACACCGATAGTAGCATGGCTCCATACTGGAAGTTCAGTGTCACCGTGTTCACCAACGATGTAAGCATGAACGTTACGTGGATCTACATTTAAGTAGTCACCTAACATGTAACGGAAACGAGCAGAGTCTAAAGTAGTACCAGAACCAATTACGCGCTCTTTTGGTAGACCAGATTCTTTCCAAGTTACGTAAGTTAAAATATCAACTGGGTTAGTTGCGATTAAGAAGATTCCATCGAATCCGCTATCCATAATACCGCGAACGATTTGTTTAAAGATCTTTGTATTTTTCTCAACTAGGTCTAAACGAGTTTCACCTGGCTTTTGTGGTAATCCAGCAGTGATAACTACTAAATCTGCATCTTTACAATCTGCATAGCTACCGCTCCAAACTTTTGTTGGTGATGGAGAGAATGGTACCGCATGGCTTAAGTCCATTGCTTCCCCTTCTGCTTTTGCTTCATTAACATCTACTAATACGAATTCTTCAGCTACACCTTGGTTGATCATTGAGTAAGCATAACTACAACCTACAGCTCCTGTTCCTACTAATACTACACGATTGATACCTTTTTTCATGGTAATTTCCCCTCTCTATTGTTCACATCTATTTTTTATGATTGTTTAAGTAATTAATTAAAATACTAATTTAATGTTGTTTAACTTCTTTACATTCATATTGTAACACGTATTATTGTGAATTACTTCACAAATTATGACCTATTTGTGAACTTTTTCACATATGATGTAAAGTTATTGGAATAGGTGTGGAATCCATTTCAATGGAGGCGTTTTCTTTAGATTGTGAAAGGGATTTTCTTGTGGTTTTTGTCGGTAAGTGAAATTATATCGGCGATTTTTAGAATATATGGACCGTAACTCCAAATATATCAGCGATTATTAAAATTTATCGACCGTAACTCAAATTATATCAGCGATTTTTGCAATATATCGGCTTACCGACAAAACTCGACAATAATGACAACATAAAAAAGCTGTCTTCAGTAGGTCACACCTATTGAGAGAAAGCAGCTTCTTCTATATATTATTTATTTTCCACAGTAGCTCCCGGATGTATTTTCATCGGTTTCTCCAAGTGTAGGAGGCTACAGCCATACAGCTGGGGTAAAAGTTCAACTTGAGGTATCATTTGTTAGATAGATAGTTCCTTCATATTCATACAGGCCCAAATAAACAACATGATTGTATTTACGGCTCTATATACCCAACTGCAACAGCCCATACTTCATATTTCTTCTATTGCCTAAAAAAGCAGAGTATCCAAAGTCCACTTTTACACAACAAAAAAGAGATAGCAGATTATGCTATCTCTTTTAGTATGACCCGTACGGGATTCGAACCCGTGTTACCGCCGTGAAAGGGCGGTGTCTTAACCACTTGACCAACGGGCCAGTTCTGGCAGAGAAGAAGGGATTCGAACCCTCGCACCGCGTTCGCGATCTACTCCCTTAGCAGGGGAGCCCCTTGAGCCACTTGGGTACTTCTCTATAAATATGGCTCCGCAGGTAGGACTCGAACCTACGACCGATCGGTTAACAGCCGATAGCTCTACCACTGAGCTACTGCGGAACAATTATGGTGGGCCTAAATGGACTCGAACCATCGACCTCACGCTTATCAGGCGTGCGCTCTAACCAGCTGAGCTATAGGCCCATAATTGAAAAGCGGGTGAAGAGAATCGAACTCTCGACCAGAGCTTGGAAGGCTCTTGTTTTACCACTAAACTACACCCGCATTAAATTGTAAATGGTGAGCCATGAAGGACTCGAACCTTCGACCCTCTGATTAAAAGTCAGATGCTCTACCAACTGAGCTAATGGCTCATTTTGAAAGTGGTGCCGACTAGAGGACTTGAACCCCCAACCTACTGATTACAAGTCAGTTGCTCTACCAATTGAGCTAAGTCGGCTTGCGACTTCAAAATGGTGGCTCGGGACGGAATCGAACCGCCGACACGAGGATTTTCAGTCCTCTGCTCTACCGACTGAGCTACCGAGCCTTTATGTAAAAATGGCGGTCCCGACCGGGGTCGAACCGGCGATCTCCTGCGTGACAGGCAGGCATGTTAACCACTACACCACGGGACCATTTGGTTGCGGGGACAGGATTTGAACCTGCGACCTTCGGGTTATGAGCCCGACGAGCTACCGTGCTGCTCCACCCCGCGACAATACTATTCATATAAAATTATATGGTGGAGGATGACGGGATCGAACCGCCGACCCCCTGCTTGTAAGGCAGGTGCTCTCCCAGCTGAGCTAATCCTCCGAAGTGGTGACCCGTACGGGATTCGAACCCGTGTTACCGCCGTGAAAGGGCGGTGTCTTAACCACTTGACCAACGGGCCAATATGTATGGCAGAGAAGAAGGGATTCGAACCCTCGCACCGCGTTAGCGATCTACTCCCTTAGCAGGGGAGCCCCTTGAGCCACTTGGGTACTTCTCTGTATGGCTCCGCAGGTAGGACTCGAACCTACGACCGATCGGTTAACAGCCGATAGCTCTACCACTGAGCTACTGCGGAATAATGAAGACAATTTGTATCTTATAAAAATTCTCTCTGTAAGTCAAGAAGTTTTTAACAACATCTTGTTCAAACTTGACATGTTTATAATATACTGGATTGCGTTTTTACTGTCAAGATGTTTTCGATATCGGTTTGAGTTTCCCTTTACACTTTCCACAGACATATCTTTTTGTATTTATTTGACGCCTTCTTACATATTGAAGTGAACACTCCATACATTCATACTTGTAAACCTTTTTTTCCTTCTCTTCATTAATCATTCGTTTACAAAAACGTGGTGCATCAACTTTCTTTAACAACTCACGAAAATCTCTATCCCTGTGCTTATACCCTCTTCCTGCAATATGTAAGTGATAATGACAAAGCTCATGTTTAATAATCCCGACTAACTCTTCTTCACCATACACTTCGTAATATCGATAATTCAGTTCGATATTATGACTCTTCAACAAATAACGCCCACCAGTTGTACGTAATCTATTATTAAACACTGCTTTATGTAAGAACGGCATCTCAAAGTATTGTAGTGACACTTCTTCCACTAGTCCCTGAATTTCTTGCTCATCCACTCTCATTCCTCCTAAACAAAAAAATATTTTTACACTTTTCTCCCTTCTTATACATATATTAAATAGTACATATACCCATCCTCATGTAAGAAGCGTGGTTTCTAAAAACAAAACATGAATAGAAATCCACTCACCAACCTCTCATCAATAGCATTTTAGATTTTTGAGAGCAGGATTAAACAAGGAGGGATTCCTATGCCTACGTGGCTAAAAAAACAAATGCAACGTGCATATTTCGAAAAAAACCGGTATCAAATTAAATTATTAAATGAATGCTGGTTTTATTATAGCAAAATACATCAAAGCTCATAATCCATTACACTTTTTATTCCATAAAAAAAGAGCAGTTTCATCTGCTCTCTTCTCTTACTATTCAATCGGCAACATAGATAGTGCAACGCGTCCTTTTTTTGTATCAATATCATCTACCCATACTTTTACAATTTGCCCTACTGATACAACATCTAACGGATGCTTTACAAACTGTTTGCTAAGTTTAGAAATATGTACTAAACCATCTTGCTTTACGCCAACATCAACAAAAGCACCAAAATCAACAACGTTACGAACTGTTCCTTCTAGTTCCATACCACGTTTTAAATCTTCTAATTTCAAAATCCCTTTTTTCAGAAGTGGTTTAGGCAACTCATCCCTCATATCTCTTTCTGGACTAATAAGCGCATCTATAATATCAACTAACGTCGGCTCCCCAACTCCTGTTTCTTGAGATAACTTAGAAATCTCTACTTCTTCCAATCTCTTTTGTAATTGCGGTTGTCCTACGTCATCTATCGATAACCCTAGACTATTCAATAACAATTCAACATTTTTATATTGCTCTGGATGAATACCTGTTCGATCTAATGGATTCGCTCCTTCTAGTATACGTAAGAAACCTATACATTGTTCATACGTCTTTGCACCTAAACGCGGGATTTTCTTTAATTCCGTGCGCTTCGTGAATTTCCCATCTTCTTCTCTCTTTGCCACAATATTTTTCGCAACAGTTTTCGATAAACCTGAAACATATTGTAACAATGCAACCGAAGCCGTATTTACATTAACCCCAACTTGGTTAACAGCTGTTTCTACTACAAATGTTAATGACTCATTCAGTCTCTTTTGAGATACATCATGTTGGTATTGTCCAACCCCAACTGATTTAGGATCAATTTTCACAAGTTCAGCAAGTGGATCTTGCAGACGTCTTCCAATAGAAACGGCACTTCTCTCTTCAACTTGTAAATTTGGGAATTCCTCACGGGCTAAATCAGAAGCCGAATACACACTCGCACCCGCTTCATTTACAATAATATAAAAGACATCTCGGTTCACACTTTGTAATACATCTACTATAAACTCTTCTGTTTCTCTAGATGCTGTCCCATTACCAATTGCAATCATTTCAACTTGATATTTATCTATAATAGAAAGAACTTGCGTTTTTGCATCATCATATTTACGAACAGGTGGATGCGGATAAATAACATCAATATGTAGTACTTTCCCCGTATCATCTACTACAGACAATTTACAACCAGTTCTATATGCCGGATCTACCGCTAGCACGACTTTCCCTTTCATCGGAGGTTGTAATAATAAGTTACGTAAGTTCTCAGAGAAAATATGTATCGCTTGTTCTTCAGCTGTTTCTGTTAATTCTTTACGAATTTCTCTTTCGATTGAAGATTGAATTAATCGTTTATAACCATCTTCAATCGCTAATTGTACATAATGTGCACTTTTCGAATCGTTATCACGAATTACTTTCTTATTTAAGAAAGTTACTATCTCATCTACTGGCGGAACAACAGCAACTCTCAATATATCTTCTTTCTCGCCACGATTCATTGCTAATACACGATGTGGTACTACTTTTTGCAATGGTTCTTCATAACTGTAATACATTTCATATATATTCTTTTCATCTTTTTCTTCATCTTTCACGGACGAAGACATAACACCTTTTCTAAAAGTAACATTTCGAATCCAACTACGATACGCAGCTTCATCTGAAACCATTTCTGCAATAATGTCTTGTGCACCTTGTAAAGCTTCTTCTGCAGATTGCACTTCTTTCTCTACATTAATAAATTCCACTGCCTTTTTAGCCGGATCTTCTTTCTTATATAACAATAACCATTCAGCTAATGGTTCTAATCCTTTTTCTTTAGCAATTGTCGCTTTCGTTCTTCTTTTCTCTTTATATGGACGATATAGATCTTCTACTTCTTGCAACTTTGTAGCTTTAACAATTTGCTGTCGTAGCTCTTCTGTCAGTTTCCCCTTCTCATCAATAAGACGAAGAACTTCTTCCTTCCTATCTTCAAGTTGCATCATATATTGCCATCTCTCTAAAATCGTACGAATTTGCACCTCATCTAAAGAGCCTGTCCATTCTTTTCGGTAACGAGCAATAAATGGAACTGTGTTACCTTCTTCTGTTAATTGAATAACATGACGAACTTGCTTTTCGGTAAAGCCTAATTCTTTCACTAACATTTTCATTAACGCTTGTCGATTATCTACCATTTCCATATACAACCGTAACCTCCTCTATAATAAAAAAAGTTGCCCTTCAAAGAGAGCAACTTAAACTGCCGATTTAAAAATCTATTAGTCCTAAACTAATTTGTAACGCTTCATCTACACGACTCATCATCACTTCATCCAAATGAGTGATTTTGTCCGTTAAGCGTTGCTTATCGATTGTTCGAATCTGCTCAAGTAAAATAACAGAATCTCTCTCAAAACCATACTTTTTCGCATCAATTTCCACATGAGTGGGTAATTTCGCTTTTTGAATCTGTGCAGTAATAGCCGCTACAATCACCGTTGGACTAAAACGATTTCCGATGTCATTTTGAATGACAAGAACCGGACGAACGCCTCCTTGCTCAGAACCAACAACTGGGGAAAGGTCTGCAAAATACACGTCGCCGCGTTTTACAATCAAAATATTACCCCCCGCTAACTAAGCGTTCTACTGTATGAGCTGCTTCATACTCTGCTAAGAAAGCTTCAGATGCAATACCAAGATTAATTTTTCCCATTTCAATGTACCCACGTCGCATTGATTCATGTTGGTAGCGTTTCTTCGTCTTATGTTGACGCAATAACAATTGTGTTGCCTGGCAAATTAGTTCATGGCGATTCTTATTCTCTTGTTTTCCAATTCCGTCCAATTCCGTTACCATTTGCTTTGGCAACCGAACCACGATTTCAGTAGTTACACTTGATTCGGACACAAAAATACACCTCCACCGTCAACTACACACCCAAATATATATATGACACCTATTGTAATAATACCATTGTATGGAGCCTGTTGCAAAGACTTCCTTATTCCTTGCTTATGTTTTCCAATTCACAAACAAAACATTCATCTTCTTAAATTTTTTATCTCATAACTAACTAAAAACAATAGAACTCCTCTTCAAAACTTACGTGCAACTTATATAAAAAATGATTATAAGTAAAAAGCTTCTCATCAAAAAGAGCTTATTATCCAGCAATGAACAGTCACTCCAATGACAAGAAGCAATCATACTACCTTCTATATATTGTTCAAGTAATTAATTATCTCTACAACCTTACCATTCCGTATAAATATTCTTGGCACACGGAAACTAATCGTTGCAATAATTTCATAATTAATAGTCCCTGAGTATTCCGCAACCTCTGTAGCGCTAATATACTCATCTCCTTGCCTTCCAATAAGCGTAACTTTCGTACCAAGTGGCACTTCACAAGGAAGATGAATCATGAACTGATCCATTGTTACTCTCCCTACAATCGGTACCCTTTTACCATTTATAAGCACTTCAAATCCTTGTAACCTTCTAAGCCACCCATCTGCATAGCCAATCGCTACAGTCGCAATCCATTCTTCAGTTTTCGTTCGGTAGGTGACGTTATAACTAATTCCATCACCTTTAATTACCTGTTTAATATGAGCGACTTTCGTATGAAGTGATAGCGCCGGTTCTAATTCAAATGGTAAAAAAGGACGTATTTCTACAGAAGGAGATAATCCATACATTGCAATCCCAATTCGCACTGCATTAAATGTAATCCCTTGAAAACGTAACGTCGCAGCACTATTAGCTGTATGAACAAGCTTAGGATCCACTCCGAATTCTTTCAACCAACTTAACTGCTCTAAGAACGTGTTATATTGCTTATCAAAATACGAAGTCTCAACCTCATCTGACGTTGCAAAATGCGTGTATACTCCTTCTAACTCTAAAAACGGTGCACCCTCTAAACTCTTTAAAAATTCTTTTAGCTCTTTTCTTTCACGTATTCCAATTCTCCCCATACCACTATCAAAGTTAATATGGAATTTCATTACAGATGAACCATCCCAAAGTTCAATTGCTTCGTCCACCCATTCTTTTTGAAAAACAGTTAGCGCTACATCATTTTCAGCAGCTACATTTACATCACGTGGCGGCGAGGGACCTAACACTAAAATCGGCTCAGTAATACCAGCCCTCCGAAGCACTAAAGCTTCATCTAAAAAAGCAACAGCTAACCTTGTTGCACCTGCTTCTAATGCCGTTTTAGCCACCGGTACATAATCGTGCCCATATGCGTTTGCTTTAACTACAGCAAAAATCTCTACATTACTTGGGATGAACTCTTTAATATGTGTAACGTTGTTATAAATGGCATCTAAATCCACTTCCACCCAAGTGTCACGGTAAAATGGTGCTTCTTCCATAAATACACTTCCTTATACACGATATGCGAAGCTTATTCTTTTATATGCTTCTTTTATGAAATCCACCTTCAAACTAAGAAAAGACGTGGTGCACATATATCACCACGTCTAAGAAGTTTACTTCACCTGCTTCGCTGTAACTGAACGAGCAACCATTAACAGCTCCTTCGGCTCTAAACCTTTAGACACGAGCATATATTCTACTCCGTTATGCGACCACGTTACAGAGTCTTTCGTCAATGCACCAATCGTAAATCCAAGATCAACTGGTTCTCCACTTACACTTACCGCTGATGAAGCCTCTGCAACTTTTGCCTTTTCTTGTATTAAAGTAAAGGATTTCTTATTTCCAGTGTATGTGAGTATCGCACGCTTGCCACTGTCTGTCTTCAACTCTTTTTCATCTTGCAGAGTCATACCTTGTGGTGTATCAAGTGGATACAAAATAGCAAACGGTTTTTCTTCTTTCGCTGTAGTTTGAACATCTACCTGCGCTCTAGACATATTTTGTTTCGTATCAAATGCACCTTTATCAAATTTCGCATCAAATTTCACTTTAGAGAAATCTACTTTCACAAGAACATTTTGATCATTATCCATTAACTTCACTGAAACTGGAGTCAAATCGCTCTTATTCAATGTAATCTCTTGTCTAGGCAACATATTTTGATGTTGATAATTTGTTTTTGTTTTAAAAATATAATACTTATCTGTTTTCTCAAAAGTAAGGTTTTTCTTGTCCTGCAAAATATCTCTTACAAGTGATTCATATAAATAAGCCTGGCTACTATTTTGCGGCCAATCACTTTGAAAACGGAAGCTCTTATTAAGTGCTGGCGTTAATACAAATACACCTTCTTCATTTCTCAAAATAATTTGGCTTTGATCTTTTTTTGCATTTTTTAAATTCACACGATAAAAAGACGGTTCCTTATGCCAAATCTCTACGTTATACTCTTGAGGCTCATTGCCTGTTTTAATAGATAATTTTGCCTCAGCTTGATAACTTTTCATCCCTTTTACTTTTGATTCTAAATCTCTCACGACATCATCTTGCTTCTTTTCCATACAACCCGCCAACACAAAAACGGTCAACAAACCGACAAGAACTAAAAACAGACGCCTTTTCATCAATTCAGCCCCTTTGCCCCTATAAATGAATGGAAGATGTACCTTCCTTATCGCTACCTCAAATATATGAGACAAAGATATAAAATATGCAGACTAGCGTGACGAGCTTTCTAAAACAACTTGAGCAACAGCAAATTCCTTACTATGACTAATTGATAAATGAACAATATACTCTGTACTTGTAATCAGAATTGGCTTACCTCTTTCATCATTTTTCACTTCAATATCTAAAAAACTCACTTCTTTTCCGATACCAGTACCTACAGCTTTTGAATACGCCTCTTTCGCTGCAAACCTTCCAGCTACAAACTCTGTAAGGCGACTTCCTTTCAGCCCCATAGCAACATTACGTTCATTTTCCGTTAAAATACGTTCCATAAATTTAAGCTTTCCATCTAGCATTTTTTCAATACGATTTAATTCAATAATATCGATACCAATCCCTATAATCATTTCGAAATCCCCTTCTTCTATTTAA
Source organism: Bacillus sp. SRB3LM (assembly GCF_015712745.1). Lineage (NCBI taxonomy): Bacteria > Bacillati > Bacillota > Bacilli > Caryophanales > Bacillaceae > Bacillus > Bacillus sp. SRB3LM. The sequence goes on along the minus strand of NZ_VWVQ01000078.1, from coordinate 13,327 downwards.
CTTTCTTCTTTCATATTGATAAGAATAACAGAGAATCTTTCTGATGCAAAAGGGGTGAAAGTAACCGTATGCTAATAAGATCCACCCATATTTCTTTACAACCGACTATTCTTACCTTACTTCTTATTCATCTAGTCATGATGATATTAGGCGACTTTTTTCTCTTCCCACTGGCAGCCTCTAATGAATATATCGCTAAAGGAGAATGGTGGCGTGTCATAACTTCTCTTCTTGTACACGTAGACTTACAACATTTTCTTTCTAATATTATTTTTTTGTTTGCTCTTGGTTCTTCTATCGAAAAGCAACTCGGATACTTTTCTTTTTTTATTCTATTTTTTCTCTCTGGAATTTCAGGAAATATTTCTTCTTATATTATTATGCCACTTGAATATATTCACGCAGGTGCATCAGGTGGTATTTTCGGACTATTAGGTGCACAGTTATTTTTATTGTACAATCGATACCGCTCTTCAAAACCAAAAGAAATTGCTATTTTTTCAATTATGATACTTCTATTACTTCTATTTACTTTCTTTAATCCTTCTGCCAATCCGATCAGTCATTTAACAGGTTTAATAACCGGTGGCATTTTAACCCCTTTTTTAACAAAAAAAAACGATGGTGCAAAGCTTATTTAATATAAAAGCTTGCACCATCGATAATTTCTACATCTACTTGTTCACTTAAATCTCTCATTAATTGAAATAAAGACTCATCCTTCATCTTCGCCTCAATCATACAATCAATTTGCGGAACACTTCCCTTTATCCTTCTTAAAAAAGATAAAAATGCCTCTACATTAATATAATCTGCATGAGCTCTTGGATCTTTTCCCTCTCTAGGGCTAGAGATATGCATTTTAACCGGCAACAAAGACGTTTCCCACGTATGAACGACACGTGCCCAATCTTCATACCAATCTTCTTGCTCATTATTCATCATATGGTGATGCAAGTCAAATACGACGGGAATATCTAATTTTTCTCCTAAATATAATGTTTCCTCTAACGTAAAGGTTGTATCATCATTTTCTAATATAATCATTTCTTGAATACCCCTTGGGACATTCGACCAATTCTCTATAAAGCGCTCTAATGCAAGTTCTTTATCTTTATATCCTCCTCCAACGTGCAGTACACATCGTTGCTTATGTTCAATCCCCATACCTTTTAATAATTTTTTGTGCATCTGCAATGTTTTTACAGATTGTTTAAAAACACTCTCCTCAGGTGAATTTAGTACAACAAAATGATCTGGATGGAAATCAATTCTCATATTCATATGAACTGCATATTCACCTAGTTTTTTTAAATTTTCTTTTAAAGGACGAATATAGTTCCACTCTATCAATTCCTCATGATTCGCTAAAGGAATGAGCTTTGAACTGAGCCGAAAGAAAGATATGTCATGCCCTTTATTATGCTTTAATAAACGTAAACAATTTTCTAAATTGGAATTAGCAATTCTTTCAAGTTTACGAATTGCAGCAGCACGATCATCTAATTTCTGAAACTGTGCATACGTCATCGTTTGAGATGGAGATGCATTCTTCAAATGTACACTCATCGCAACGTAACCAAGCCTTACAAGCATATAACAGCCCCTTTTCTATCATAACTATTATGTAGTATGCACAATTATAGAAATAAAAAAAAGAGAATGCCCGCAAAGGGCATTCTCTTTTTTTATTAAGCTTGTGGACGGCTATGATGTTTTCTTTCGCCGCGTCCATTTGAAGAACCAGGGCGACCTTGCCCTTCACCTCTACGACCACGACTACCACCATCACGATTGCGATCACGGTTTCCGTCACGATTACGTCCATCACGGTTACGGTCACGATTACGTCCATCGCCACCGCCTCGTGCATCACGACTACGATTACGGTTACCATCACGGTATCCGCCTCCGTTACCGCCGCGTTTTTTAGAACCGCCGCCTCTTGAAACAACAGGTGGTTCTGATGTTAAAGCGATCGGAGTTGTATCCGGCTCTTTAGTCATCATTTTTAAAGCAGCAGCTACTACTGTTACAGAGTCATTTTCTTCTAACATTTCTTCTGCAATACGCTTGTAGTATGCTAAGTTTTCATTTTCAATTGTGCTTTGAAGCTTTTCAGCGATTAAACGTTGTTGACCTTCTAATGCCTCGTCAAGTGTCGGTGCATCCATGCGGTCCATTTTACGTTTTGTTGTACGCTCGATATTTTTTAATTGTCCTGATTCACGTGGTGTTACAAATAGCATTGCAATACCTTTTTTACCTGCACGACCAGTACGACCGATACGGTGAACGTATGATTCTGGATCTTGTGGAATATCGAAGTTATATACGTGCGTTACGCCTGAAATATCAAGACCACGTGCAGCAACGTCTGTTGCAACAAGAACTTCAATAGAACCTTCTTTAAATTTACGTAATACAGACATACGTTTCGCCTGAGTTAAATCACCGTGAATACCTTCTGCAGCATAACCACGTAAGTTTAATGCTTCTGATAATTCATCAACACGGCGCTTTGTACGACCGAATACGATTGCAAGCTCTGGAGATTGAATATCTAATAAGCGTGTTAACACGTCAAACTTTTTCTTTTCTTGCACTTCTAAATAGAACTGCTGAATGTTTGGCATTGTTACTTCTTTTGCTTTTACTTTAATGTGTTGAGGCTCAGTCATGAAACGCTCAGCAATACGGCGGATTGGATCCGGCATTGTCGCTGAGAATAGTAATGTTTGATGTGTTTCTGGCACATCTGTTAAAATTGCTTCAATGTCTTCAATGAAGCCCATGTTTAACATTTCATCCGCTTCGTCAAGAACAACTGTCTCTACGTTTTGCAGACGAAGTGTTTTACGGTTAATATGATCTAAAATACGACCCGGCGTACCAACAATAATGTGTGGGTGTTTTTTTAGAGCACGAATTTGGCGGTTAATATCTTGACCACCATAAATTGGTAAAATACGAACACGTTTATGCTTACCAATTTTGTATAATTCTTCTCCAACTTGAATTGCTAATTCACGCGTTGGCGCGATAACAATACCTTGAACCGATTCTTTATGTGTATCCACTTTATCTAATAGTGGTAATCCGAATGCTGCTGTTTTCCCTGTACCTGTTTGCGCTTGCCCAATAATATCTTTACCTTGCAATGCATGTGGAATTGTTTCAGCTTGAATTGGTGTAGCCTCTTCAAAGCCCATACTTTCAACAGATTGCAGTAAAGAATCACTTAATCCTAATTCTCGAAATGTTGTCAATGTTACTTCTCCTTTTCTATCCTATACTTATCATTTAAAAAAAGGCGTTTTCCGAATTTGCGGAAAAGCCCTTTTCCTGAATGCTCACGTATATAAACGGGCGTATATTCTTCACGAAAATACTTCTAAACGTTATTACACTTTATCAATTATAAGTTTTGTATGTGTAAAAAGCAAACCCAACTGTTACCTTATTTTCATATTCAGAGTTTTTTTCTTCACTTTTATTTTTTTATATTTACTGTAAGCGCTTATTATAAGTTTCTTCTATTTTCGTAACTATCATCCCTATTTATATACACCAATTATTTCAACATCGTAATTACTTCTTCTAATTTCATACCGCGAGATGCTTTTATTAATACAACATCTTTCACATCGACTACTGCTTGTAAATCTTTTACTAACTCTTCTTTATTATCATACGCCTTTACACGTTCATTAGGGAAATTAATTTTCGCTCCTTCAGCAATTTGAGCCCCTAATCTACCGTATGTGAATACATACGAGATTTTTGCTGGATCGATTAATTTTCCTACCTCATAATGGAACTGTACTTCTTGATCTCCAAGTTCTAACATATCACCGAGCACAACGATTTTTTTAGCAAAACCATCTAAACCATTCATTAAATGGAATGCTGCTTCCATAGCCGTCGGACTTGCATTATAAGCATCGTTGATAATTGTTAAACCACTATTTGTTTTCACAATTTCCATACGCATGCCCGTCATTTGAAGTGTTACTAAACCTTCTTTCATCTCTTCCCACGTTACACCAAAATGTTTCGCAATTGCCATTGAAGCAAGTGTATTATACACATTATGTTTTCCTAACACAGGTAAGTAGAATGAAATATTTTCATCTCTATTCATTTTGAAATGTGTCCCAGTTGCTTGTAATGTTACAGTCGTTGGATAATAATCGTTTGCTCTTGCATCACCAAACGTAACCGTTTCTGCTGCTAAATTCATTTCAGGAACACGATTCGTTAATAAAGGCTCATCTCCGTTATATACGAACACGCCACCTTCTTGTAACCCTGTAACAATTTCTAATTTCGCTTCAGCAATTGCCTCACGAGATCCTAAATCCATTAAATGTGCCTCACCGATATTCGTAATGATAGCTGCATTAGGACGAGCTAACTTAGATAAGAATTCAATTTCGCCTCGGCTTGACATACCCATCTCTAATACTGCTACTTCTGTATTTTCTTCTAAGTTTAAAATGGTAAGAGGTAATCCGATATGGTTATTGAAGTTCCCTTCTGTTTTTTGCACTTTGAATTTAGTCGCAAGAAGACTTGTTACAATATCTTTCGTAGATGTTTTACCGTTACTACCCGTTACACCTACAACTTTAACATCCAATTGATCACGATAGTTTTTCGCTAACATTTGCAATGCCGATAGCGTGTCTTCCACAAAAATAACCGGAAGATTCTCAGGTGGATTCGCTACATCTTTCATCCATAATGTAGCCACAGCTCCATTTTCAACAGCTTTATCTACAAAACCATGTCCATCAAAGCGCTCCCCTTGAATCGGAACATACAAGTTTCCTTTTTCAATTTTTCTTGTATCAATAGACACGCCTTGAATAGTAATTCCCTCATATTGCTCTGCTAATCCAGTACCATTTACCATCTGTTCCACTTGCTTTAACATTCGCTTTATCATATAGAAACGCTCCTTACATAGAGGAAGCACTATTCCTATGAATAGTGCTTCCTCCTTTTTTGTTAGATTGTATATTTAATTTTTTGTTTTTCTTCGTGACGTTCAATCGCTAAACGAATTAGCTCTTCGATTAATTCTGGATACGGTAACCCAGTATGTTGCCATAATAGAGGGAACATACTGAACGGTGTAAATCCTGGCATTGTGTTTACTTCGTTAATATACACTTCTCCATCTTTCGTTAAGAAGAAATCAGCTCGCGTTAAACCTGCACCGTCTAATGATTGGAATGCAATAATCGCATCACGCTTAATTACATTAGATTCTTCTTCTGTCATTTCAGCTGGAATAATTAGCGCTGTATCACCATCGATATATTTCGACTTATAATCATAGAAGTCCTTTTTCGGAACGATTTCACCTACAACTGAACATTTCGGCTCATCATTACCTAGTACCCCAACTTCTACTTCACGACCTACAATATTTTCTTCTACAATAATTTTGCGATCAAATTGGAATGCCTCTACAAATGCATCCTCAAGTTCTTCACGATTTTTACACTTATTAATACCAACACTTGAACCAAGGTTCGCTGGTTTTACGAAGCAAGGATATCCTAACTTATCTTCTACTTTAGAATAAGCTTCCTCACGATTTTTTTCCCATGCACTACGAATGAAGGATGCATATTTTGCTTGTTTTAAACCAGCCTCTGCAAAGATGTTTTTCATAACAACTTTATCCATACCAGCAGATGATGCTAGAACACCATTTCCTACATAAGGGATATTCATTAATTCTAATAGTCCTTGAACCGTTCCATCTTCACCGTTTGGTCCATGTAGTAATGGGAAAATAACGTCAATAGCGTTCTCCTCAGAAGCTGCAGATGGGATAATTTCTGTACTTAATGATAACGGAGAAATCGCATTTTCTGCACCGCTCATTTTTAAAGCTTCAACATCTGTTACTTCGCCTTCAATACGCTCACCACGTACCCATTGACCTTGTTCTGTAATATAAATTGGATGAATCTCGAATTTATCTTGATTTAACGCTTTAATAGCAGCAAGAGCCGTCTGTAGCGAAACTTGATGCTCAGCTGATTTTCCACCATATAATAAACCTAATTTAATTTTCGTCAATGAAATCACCCTAACCAATTGTTTTCATTTTTCTATTTTAGCACTTTTTATAAAAATAGGTAGTTCCTATTTGAAATAAAATGTAACTTCCATAAATAATTAAATAACATCACTTATTGGTTTTTCATTTCATTTTCTATATAGGTACACAAAATAAAATGGCAATCTAATCTAGTTATGTACCTAAAATATGTAGAAATCCCCTTTTTTGTGTATGTCACCTATTCACTAAGACGATTGTTTGGTTAGTGTGTCTTTTTGCCTTTGCTCAACAAGGCGATCTAAAGAAACATATACAATACCTGCAACTACACATCCTACAGCTAAAATTGTAAATAGAAAGTGACCAAGTAATCGATCTAATAAAAAACCTCCCAAAAGTGGGCCAAATGCGCTTCCTGTAATCCACTGCAAACTTGCAGCTCCCATATAAGTCCCTCTCAAATGCTCAGGGGCCAAATTTGCTACAAATGTCATCTGTACAGGCGACATAATCATTTCACCTAACGTATATATAGCATAAACGAACAGTAGTGTTATTAAAATAATTGTAGCATTTGTATTAAATTCTCCAAACCACTTCGGTAACCACCCTATAAAAAATAATCCAATCCCGAATAAACATGCACCATATAACATCGTCTTCCCGACTGGTTTATCCGTAGCCCATTTTGAAATTTGAAACTGGAATAAAACAACTAATAGTCCGTTTAACGCCATTAAATATGGATATGGATTATTCGTTCCAAAAATACGCTTCATTTCATTATCAAAATGTAGTGGCAACATGCCTTCGGTTTGAGAAAACCCCATCGAAATGATAATACCTGCTAATAAGTAAATCATTAATGCCTTATCTTGCATTACAATTTTCCAAACTGCTCCAGATTCCTTTTCTTTATGTTCTTCCCTATCTGTCCTTTTTGGCATCGTCTCTTGAATAAGAAGTAATACAAGTAACGCATAAAATAGCATTGTAGAAGAGGCAATAATAAACACAAGGTTCTTTGACAACACAACTACTGATGCTCCCATTATCGGACCAATCGCAGCACCTATATTGTGTCCCATTCGTAATAAACCATATGCCTCTGTTCTTTTTTCTGGTACCGTTACATCTGCGACCATAGCTGATGCAGCTGGATGAAATAAAGAATTACTCAACCCTAAAAAAATAGATAAAATTGCATATGGAATAAATCCTTCTATAAATAGAAAACCGAGCATTAATAACGCATTACTTGCCATAGAAAATATCATAATAGGCTTTCTTCCATATATGTCAGCAATTCTCCCTCCTATAAGTGACCCAAAACTTGCAGCAATTGGAGAAAGCGCCATAATAACCCCAACTTCCAACAACGAATCTACCTTATCTTTTAAATATAATGCAAAAAAAGGCATTAACATCATCATTGCAATTCCATTTAACGTCTCTCCAATAAATCGAATCCATACGTTACGGTCCATCTCCCTTAACTCACGCCACGTATTTTTCATCATTTCACCCCTTTAGTTAGCCAACAATTATCTTATAATAAGTTCGGAAAAATGTAAATTTTCAAACAAAAAATCCATTCTAACAGAATTAGAATGGATTTTTCCGCTTATAAATTCGCAACATCTTCTTCTTTTTTACTATTATTTAAAGCACTATGTTTTCGGCTATATAAGAAGTAAACCGCTATACCAATAACCATCCATATCCCAAAACTAATCCACGCTGTCCCCGATAATTGAAGCATTAAGTATAAACAGAAAATCACTGTTAATGCTGGTAAAAATGGTACAAGCGGAGCCTTAAATGCCCTTGGTAAGTCTGGATGAGTTCTTCTCATTACGATTACCGCAACAGCTACGAGTGCAAATGCTGACAATGTCCCCATATTTACAAGATGCGCTAAAACATTTAAATCTATTAATCCTGAAATCAGTGCCGCAATAATTCCCGTTGTCCATGTATTTAAAAATGGCGTTTTAAATTTCGGATGAACTTTAGCTAGACGCTTCGGCAGTAAACCATCTCGGCTCATCGCATAAGAAACACGAACTTGCCCATACATCATAACTAGCATTACTGTTGTAATTCCTGTAATTGCTCCTACTGAAATTACCCCCGCTAAACCATCTTGTCCAATAAATTGAAGTGCGAAAGCAACTGGATCTGATATATTTAGCTGCCCGTATGGAACAATTCCTGTCAAAATAAGCGAAACAACGATATAAAGAACTGTACAAATTAATAACGATGCAATAATACCAATTGGTAAATCACGTTGCGGACGTTTCACTTCTTCTGCCGCTGTTGAAACTGCATCAAATCCTATAAATGCGAAAAATACTGTAGCCGCTCCAGCCATTACACCATCTAAACCAAATGGCATAAAAGGCGTCCAGTTTTCAGGTTTCACATAATTAAAACCAGCAAAGATAAAAATAAGAACAACTGCTATTTTAATAAATACCATAATGTTATTTACTCGTGCACTTTCACGAACACCCCTAGATAAAAGAACTGTCATCACTAAAATAATTAGAACTGCAGGTAGATCAATTATTCCACCCTTACCTGTACCAGGAGCCGAGGAGAGAATAGTCGGGATATGAATTCCAAACCCCTTTAATAAAGATTGAAAATATGCAGACCAACCGTTCGCTACAGCAGATGTAGCAAGTAAATATTCCAGCATTAAATCCCAGCCAATTAAAAATGCGAATACTTCCCCCATCGTCGCGTATGTATACGTATACACACTGCCCGAGACAGGAACTGAAGAAGCAAATTCAGCATAACAAAATGCAGCAAAGGCACAAGCTAGAGCGGCAATCGCAAATGATAATATAATAGCTGGCCCAGAATGTTTCGCTGCCACAACACCCGTTAGAACAAAAATACCAGTTCCAACAATTGCTCCGATTCCAAGCATAGTTAAATCTAGCGCGCCCAATGTTCTTGCTAACGTTTTTTGCTTACTTTCTTGCATTAACTTTGCAATTGGCTTCTTTTGAAAAATTCGCTTCATCTTTCACTCCTCCAAGTTTTAAATTTTCTGAAAATTTTTAATTCGCTTTTTTATTTTACTCATTACGCTTTTCCTAGTCAATACTTTTGTCGAAACAAGTAGAAATTCTTCTAAATATGCACGATCCTTATCATTCTTTCTATATATCTTTCGACAACTCTTTTTGGTATTATTACACATGTCGATTCCACAAAAAAGGCATGCTCCCTTATTGAGAGCATGCTTTTTTTACTTATTTCACAGTATATGAACCTTGTTCAATCCAGCTATACATATACTTTTCATCTTCTGTTTCATGTGCTTGTTTGACAATACGAAGCGGACGGAATGTGTCTATCATAACAGCTAATTCAAGCGTCTCTTTCTTCCCTATACTTGCCTCCGTTTTCCCAGGATGCGGCCCATGGGGAATCCCGCTCGGATGAAGTGTAATAGAACCTTCTTCCACACCTTTGCGACTCATAAAGTTTCCTTCTACATAGTAAAGAACTTCATCACTATTAACATTACTATGATAATATGGTGCCGGAATTGACTCTGGATGATAATCGTATAAACGTGGTACGAAAGAGCAAATAACAAAATTATGTCCTTCAAATGTTTGATGTACTGGCGGCGGCTGATGAATGCGCCCTGTAATTGGTTCAAAATCCTCTACATTAAATACCCACGGATATAAATAGCCATCCCATCCAACAACATCTAACGGGTGGTGTCCTAAAACATGTTTATGCATATAGCCTCTTGATTTTGTCATTACGACAAACTCGCCTTTTTCATCATATGTCTCTAATTTTTCTGGACCACGAAGATCTCTTTCACAAAACGGACTATGCTCTAACAATTGTCCGTATTCATTTCGATAACGACGCGGCGTTGTAATTTGGCTATTCGCCTCTACAACAAGAAACTTAGTCTCTCCTTCATCTGGAATAACACGATAAATCGTTCCAATTGGAATCGTTACATAGTCGCCTTTTCTATAGTGAATCGTTCCAAACATCGTTTCAATTTTTCCTGTTCCATAATGAACAAATAACATTTCGTCGCCATCACCATTACGATAGAAATAATCCATTTTTTCTGTTGGACTCACTACTCCAATTAACAAATCTTCATTTCCAAGTATGAAATTCCGTCCACTTATTGCATCACCACTTTTTTTACTTTCTTTCGTTCGAAAGTGGCGATGAGAAAGAGCAACATCCTCTTCATACTGCAACTGACAAGAATGCGATAATGCAGAATGACCTACTTCTGTTGGCATATAATGATGATATAAAATAGACTGCGTACCAGAAAAACCTTTTGTTCCCATTACCTGTTCACGATAAAGCGATCCATCTTTTTTACGAAATTGTACATGTCGTTTATGAGGTAGTTCTCCCATGTGACGATAAAACATGCCCATCACCCGCTTCCTTTTCTTTTTTGATCGTATTACGTAGTGTACCTAAACCAGTAATCGACAGTTCTACAACATCTCCATCTTGTAGCCACTCTTCTGTACCCAGTTCTAAAATACATCCTGTTCCTACTGTCCCAGAACCAATCACATCTCCTGGATATAACGTAACGTCCTCTGAAGCACGTTCAATCATTTCAGCAAATGTATAGTAAATATCTTGGAAGTTTCCCTTTGATAATAGTTTTCCATTTACATGAGCAGTCATTTCTAAATTATATCGATCACCATTACGATAAACGTCTAATTCCTCTTTCGTAACGAGATGTGCTCCTAAAGAAGTTGCAAAGTCTTTTCCTTTCGCTGGACCGAGACCTACTTTCATTTCTGTTGCTTGTAAGTCTCTCGCACTCCAGTCGTTCATAATACAATAACCAAAAATATATTCCTCTGCTTGCTCACGAGAAATATTTCGCCCTTCTTTTCCTATTACGCAAGCAATCTCCAACTCATAATCAAGCTTTTTAGACTTTTTCGGACCAATTACAAAATCACCGGAACCAATTACAGCACGATGATTAGTAAAATAAAAAACCGGAATATCATACCATTCAGGCACAACATCTAATCCTCTTCGTCCGCGAGCTGTTTTTACATGTTGTTCAAATGCGTAAAAATCTCGAATACTACTCGGATTAGGAAGAGCAGCTGTCAATTGTACTTCTTCTAAAGCATATATACCCTTATTTGGATTCTTAATATTCCGTACTACTTCTACATACTCATCTGCTTTCTCTAAAAAAGCCATCATAGAAGAAGGGATTTCTCCTTCACTAGCAAGATTCATATCTATTACTTTGTCACCTTCAAGCCATCCAGCTCGTAGTTCTTTTGAAGGAAGACGAAATGTAACAAATTTCATCCTGATTCCTCCTTATAAAAATGAAATTTCCACCAGCAAAGGGACTTTTGCTGGTGGATACAAATCTTATAAGTTCCCGCGACGCTCTTGTTCTCTTTCAATTGATTCGAATAACGCTTTAAAGTTTCCTTCACCAAATCCACGAGAACCTTTACGTTGAATGATTTCAATAAATAAAGTCGGGCGATCTACAATTGGTTTCGTAAAGATTTGTAGTAAGTAACCTTCATCATCACGATCTACTAAGATCTTTAATTCTTTTAACTTATCAATTTCTTCATCAATTTTTCCAACTCGTGCAGTTAACTCATCATAATAAGTATCAGGTGTATCTAAAAACTCCACCCCATTTGCACGAAGCGCTTCAACTGTTTTAACAATATCACTTGTTAATAAAGCAAGATGTTGTACACCAGCTCCATTATAGAATTCTAGATACTCTTGAATTTGTGACTTTCTCTTTCCGTCTGCTGGTTCGTTAATAGGAAACTTAATACGACTTCCATTCGTCATAACTTTCGACATTAACGCCGAATACTCTGTACTAATATCGTCATCATCAAAATGAATCATTTGTTTAAAGCCCATAACATTCTCGTAATAACTAACCCACTCTTCCATTTTTTCAACATTACCAACTACATGATCAACAGCAATTAAACCAGACTCTTCAAATGGAATATTAAATTCTACCTTTTGGAATCCTGGCATAAATGCCCCTTTATAATTTTTACGCTCTACAAGCGTATGAATTGTATCACCATACGTACCAATAACTGCTTTTTTCAATGTACCTTCCTCATCTGTTAATTCCTGTGGTGGAGCAATTGCGACGGCACCACGTTTCACTGCTTCTGAGTATGCTTTATCAACATCATCAACAAGTAGTGCCACATCCTTCACGCCATCACCATGAGTCTTTACAAACTCTGCAATACGATTTTCACTACTTAAAGCTCCAGACACAACGAAACGCATATTTTTTTGCACAAGAACATAAGATACCTTTTCACGGTTTCCAGTTTCTAATCCAGAGTAAGCTACAATTTTGAATCCGAACGCTCTCGCAAGATAATAACTCGATTGCTTTGCATTCCCTACGTAAAATTCCAAATGATCTACATCACGTACTGGAAAAAAGTCCTCCATTTGTGCAGCTAGCGTATCCATAGATTTTTGTTTCATAATATCTTCATCCCCCTGTAAATAGATTAAATGGTCCATACTTAAAACCAACCGAAAACGCTTCCAACATTAATTAATAGAAATTAGTTAGCAAGCTAACAAATTCTGACCTTTAAAATTTTCTATCTTTTCTGTCAAATTCCTCTTTTTTTCTTACATATAAAATTCGACTTTTTTCTCTTTGAAATACAGCTTGATTTTATTCAATGGATTTTTGATTATTCGTTGAATCAAGTTTCAACCGCAGCGTTTAATTAGCATTGAATGCTGGATAATGAGGTAACTTTAATACTTGAGGGTATATAAGAAGAATATAAAAAAGACTCCAACATATTAACTACTTACCAATACGTTAGAATCTTTATTTTTTTTGAATGATTGTATTTATATATCTCATACTAATACATTTGCAAGGAATAGAATAAATGATGTTACTATTACCGCTCCACCTAAGGATCCTAATAAATCTGTTTTTGTTACTTGAAACACTTGTTCACTGTTCATATCCCTCATTCTCCTTCCTTTTTTGTTTGATTTAAAACTTCTATTATACTAATACGCTTGATAGAAATACGATTAACGCTGTTAATACTACTGCCCCACTTGCTGATCCTACGAAGTCACCTTTTGTTACTTGTAATACTTGCTCTTTCATATCTTTCATTCTCCTCTCTTTTTCTTTTATTACAAAAC